>PLDK01000040.1 GCA_003135135.1 Deltaproteobacteria bacterium | reverse complement strand
CATCCAGTTCCACTCCGACTGCTACCGCGACGCCAACTGTAACAGCGACCTTCACGCCGACGCCGATGCCGACCGTCGCAGCGGCGCTGGATGTCTCACCAAGCTCCGCGACTTTTGCCGCGAAGTTAGGCAAGAAGAGCAATGCAAAGAAAGTAACCGCAGCCAACAAGGGCAAAGTGTCGATAACGCTGATCGGTGCGCAGGTGACTGGCGACTTCGCGCTCTCGAAGCTCTGCGGCGGGGCGCTGAAACCAAAAAAAAAATGCGCCTATCGCGTGGTCTTCACTCCGACCGAAAAGGGACTGCGCGCCGGCCTCCTCACGGTCAACAACAACGGCTCGAGCGGGCCGCGAACTGTGAGCCTGTCAGGAACCGGGCAGTAGCAGCGCCGGGAGATGGCGTGGGAGTCGCTTTCGAGAATCCCCAGGTTGCCTTCCATGTCTGGAGTCCTTGCTCGGGAAAACTCCCCGCTTTCCATTCCCGAAAAAAAAAGGCGACCCGCTGCCGGGCCGCCCTTGGGCGATTACTGTTCAGTTGGAAAGTGACTAGCCCTTGGGCAATCCGAGCACGCGCTCGCCGATGATGTTGTGCTGGATTTCGCTGGTGCCGCCGGCGATCGTCAGCGCCCGCGATGCGAGCATCCGATACGACCACTTGCCTTTGTCCAGCGCATACGGCGCCTTGAATTCCATCTGGCTGTACGGCCCCAGCATCTCCATCGCGAACTTGTTCATGCGCACGTTAAGTTCGCTGTTGCACAGCTTGAGCACCGAGCCCTCGGGCCCCGGCGGCAGGCCCTTGAGCCGGCGCGTCAGTTGCCGAAAGCCCGTGTAGCGCAGCGCAGCCGCCTCGCACGCGAAACCTCCCAGCTTCTGGCGCACGCTGGTATCTTCCCACGCCGTGTGTCCGTTGCTGCGGATCGTCTTGGCCAGCTCGACCAGTTCCTTGACCTGGGCCATCAGGTCGCGTCCGCCGCCGATTCCCGACCGCTCGAACATCAGCGTGGTGATCGCGACCTGCCATCCCTGGTTTTTTTCGCCGATCAGGTTCTTCTTCGGCACCTTCACGTCCTCGAAGAAGACCTCGTTGAAATTCGCGTCGCCCGTGATCTGCACCAGCGGGCGCACGGTCACGCCGGGACTGTGCATATCGACCAGGATGTAGCTGATCCCCTTATGCTTGGGCGCCTCGGGATCGGTGCGGACCAGCAGGAGACACATGTCCGCGTGATGCGCGTCGGAGGTCCAGACCTTCTGGCCGTTGACGATAAAGTAGTCGCCTTCCTCGATGGCGCGCGTCTTGAGGCTGGCCACGTCGGAGCCGGCGTCCGGCTCGGAATATCCCTGGCACCAGAGCTCTTCCGCCGAAAGAATTTTCGGAACGTGGTGTTTCTTCTGCTCCTCGGTGCCCCAATGAATGATCGTCGGACCGGCCAGCATGATTCCCAGGTTGTTGACCAGCATCGGCGAGTCAACTTTCGCGAGCTCCTGGTTGTAAATGATTTGCTGCGTAAGCGTCGCGCCGCGTCCGCCGTACTCCTTGGGCCAGCTGATTCCGACCCATCCGCCCGCGTGCATCTTCTTGTGCCACTCGACCCGTCGCTTCCATTCGTCCGGGTTGCCCTCGCTGGTTTCTTCGCGCAAGCTGTCGCCGCCGCCATCTCCGGCGTTGCCCGTCTTGGGCAGGTTGGCATGGAGCCAGCTGCGGAACTCCTCGCGAAACGCCTCGTCTTCGGCGCTGAAATTGAAATCCATTAGTGCCTCCGGTGGGGACCGCGTGATGCGCACCTGGCCGCGCCCACGACCAGCGTCAGCCGGCGGCTACGATCCCTAACACTTGTTCTATAGAACAGCCGGGACCGACCATTCAAGGAGATTTTCGCACGCCGCCCACGACCACCATCGCCGTCATGTGATTCTTGCTCCTCGATTCGCGGGCAACCGGTACTCCTTCACGTGCGCCGGAACCGGAGTCGAAGGATCGACCCGCGCATCGAAGACCGGCGTCAACGTTTCCGTCGCAATCGGAATCTGGCCCGCCCAAATCGGCAGCGCGTAGTCGGCTTCGTCGTCGAGCGGGTCGCCGCTCCTGAGTTTCGCCGACGCCTCGACGATCGGAAGCGACAGAACCGAAGTGGCCGCGAGCTCTTTCTCATTGGGATGGCGAATATGCTCCCAACGGCCCGGCGCCACGTGATCGATCAGTCCCTTCATCACGGCAAGCTTTTCAGCCGGGTCGGCGATCAAAGTTGCAGCGCCCAGAATCACGACCGATCGGTAGTTGACCGAATGATGGAACGCGGAGCGCGCGAGCACCAGGCCGTCGATATGCGTCACCGTGACCGCGAGCGGTGTTCCTTCGGCCGCGGCGCCCAGCATCCGGCTCGCCGCCGAGCCGTGAACATAGAGTCGGTCGGCGATACGGACGTGAAGCGTCGGGATCACGTAGGGTTGCGGGCCTATCGCAAAACCAACATGGCATACCAGCGCGGTATCCAGGATGGAGTAGATGGCGTCGCGGTCGTAGGAGGCGCGCTTGGGGATGCGCTTGACCCGGGTGCGGGCGGTGGGCGCGATCGCGCCAGTTTGGTGGACGGGTTGCGCGTGCGAAGAACGCCGTACCATCTCTTCCATGTCCGCTGCCTCTTTGTTACAGTACGTAACTATGAACGTATCGGTACAATATCAAATCCGCGGACATTCAGGCAAGCAAATCGCCGCGAGTATCGAAAACGCAATTCGCAGCGGCCGGCTTCGCGCCGGAGAGCGTCTGCCGACCGTGCGCGCGCTGGCGGCTCGGCTGCGCGTCAGTCCGACCACGGTTGCGGCCGCCTACAACGCGCTGCGCGTGCGCGGGCTGGTGCACGGTTCGGGCCGTCGCGGGACCGTCGTCAACCGCCGCCCGCCGCTGTTGACGCGCGCGGTCTTCCCGCCGCCGGCGCCAGGGCTGCGCAATCTGGCCGACGGCGGTCCGGACCCGGCGATGCTCCCGTCGTTGAAACCGTATCTGGCGCGGCTGGACGGAATCCCGGGCAAATACGGAGACGCGGAGAATCGCGCCGCGCTGGTAAAACTTGCCGCGCGGCAATTCAAGAGCGACGCGATCGCCGCGGAGTCGATCGCCGTCGTGAGCGGCGCGCTCGACGCCGTCGAACGCGTGTTGCAGGCCCATCTGCGGCCGGGCGACGTCGTCGCGGTCGAAGATCCGAGCTACACCGGCGTGCTGGACCTGGTTGCCGCGTTGGCGCTGGTGGCGGAGCCGGTCGCGATAGATGACTCGGGGCCGCTCGCTGCGGATTTGAATCGCGCGCTCAAGCTTGGCGCGAAGGCATTCGTGCTGACACCGCGTGCGCAAAATCCCAGCGGCGCCGCGCTCGATCGAAAGCGCGCCACCGAGTTGAGACACGTCCTCGCCGGCTTTCCGGAAGTCGTGTTGATCGAGGACGATCACGCCGGTCCCGTGGCCGGCGCGCCCGCGATCACATTGTCGGCAGGCCGCGAGCACTGGGCGACGGTGCGGTCGGTGTCGAAGTCGCTCGGTCCCGATTTGCGGGTCAGCGTGATGGCGGGTGACGCGCTGACAGTGGCGCGAGTCCAGGGCCGGCAGAGTCTCGGGCCGCGATGGGTCAGTCATATCCTGCAGGATCTCGTCGCGGCGATGTGGGCGGATGCGAAGATGCCCGCGCGGCTGCAGACGGCGGCCGACACTTACGCCGACCGGAGGCGCGCGCTGATCGAAGCGCTGGCGCATCACGGAATCGATGCGCGCGGACGCTCGGGCTTGAACGTGTGGGTGCCCGTCGCGGAAGAAGCGGCGGTGGTGAACGCGATGGCGGCGAAAGGATGGGCGATTCGCGCCGGCGAGTGTTATCGAATCAAAAGCGCGCCGGGAATCCGCGTGACGATATCGACGCTGACGCCCGGGGATGCGCGCCGGTTCGCCGCCGACCTGGCGGAGTCGATACGCCCGCACTCGCACGCGCAGTCGGCGTAGGCAGGGCAGGGACCACCGCTAATTGAATGTGAAACCCACCGTGGGTTTCACACTTCCTTGGGNNTTTCGCGACTATGCGATGGAAGAGCCGCGGGCGCGGAGTCTCTTAACACTGGCCAGCCGTGCCAACGGCCAGGGGTCAGCCCTGCCGGGGGGGTCGCTTCCCCTTTCCATTTGGGAAGGGGAACAATCACAGTTGGCAACGTCTCACTTCTTCGTTTGCGGAGCAATTCGCATGGAAATCGGATGGATCGGAACCGGAATAATGGGCGCGCCGATGGCGCGGCGATTGATCGGCGCAGGCAATCGCGTCCGCGTCTTCAATCGCTCAGCCGACAAGGCGCGAGCACTCGCCGCTGACGGCGCGATCGTCGCCGCCGACGCGGTTGCGTGCGTCACGGGCGCGGAAGTGGTGTTCATCATGGTGCCCGACACGCCCGACGTAGAGGCGACCGTCGCGAAGATCGAACCCGCGCTCGTCACAGGGCAACTCGTCGTCGATATGAGCACTATTTCGCCGATGGCGGAGCGCACGATCGCGTCGCGGCTGAAGATGGCCGGCGTCGATTACCTGGATGCGCCGGTATCGGGCGGCGACGTCGGCGCACGCGACGGCACGCTCACGATAATGGTTGGCGGAGGCGCGCCGGCGTTCGAGCGAGCGCGTCCGCTGTTCGAGCTGCTTGGGCGGCGAGTAACGCACATGGGCGCGTCGGGCGCGGGCCAGATGACCAAGCTTGCCAATCAGATCGCGGTGGCGCTTGCGCTGGAGGCGGCGGCCGAGGCGATCAAGTTCGCGCGGGCCGGCGGTCTGGATGCGTCGCGGGTGGTCGAGGCGATAGGCGCGGGCGCGGCCGGGTCGTGGCAGTTGTCGAATCTCGGTCCCAAAATAATCGCGGGCGATTATCGGCCCGGGTTTTTTATCAAGCTGATTCGCAAGGACTTGCGCCTGGTGGTCGAGGCGGCGCGTGAAGCGGGCCTGGCGCTGCCCGGACTTTCGCTGATGGCCTCGATGTTCAACGCGGCCGCCGCGCTCGGTCACGACCTCGACGGCACCCAGGCGGTGGCGGCGGCACTCGACAGATTGGCGGACGTGAAGTAGTACCAGAATCGAACCCGAATTTTTGGAGGCCATAAATGGCAGACCATCTGCTCACGGAACTGAAAGACCGCGTCCTTTATCTCACGATGAATCGGCCCGACAAGCTCAACGCGATGAGCGCCGAGATGATGGGCGGGCTGGTGGACAACCTCAGGCGCGCCGCGACCAATCGCGAGATAGGCGCCGTCGTGCTGACGGGTGCGGGGCGCGGATTCTGCTCCGGCGGAGATATCCGCGGGATGCGCGAACGCAACGAGGGCGCAGGCGCATCGAGCGCGCCGCAGACGGTCGAGGATCTCGTCGCGGGACTGCGGCGCGGCGAAGAAGCGTCGATGATGCTGCACGAGATGCCCAAAGTGACGATCGCAGCGGTCAACGGAGCGGCGGCCGGCGCGGGACTGAGCCTGGCGATGGCGTGCGACATCAGGATCGCGTCCGACGCGGCGCGTTTCGGCACGGCGTTCGCCAAGGTCGGCTTCTCGGGTGATTACGGCGGCACCTGGTCGCTGACGCATCTGGTCGGGTCGGCCAAGGCGCGCGAATTATATTTTCTGGCCGACCTGATCGGCGCCGACGAGGCATTGCGAATCGGACTGGCAAATCGCGTGGTGCCGGCGGCCTCGCTGCGCGACGAGGTGCATGCGATCGCGTCGCGAATCGCCAACGGTCCGTCGGTTGCCTATTCATATATGAAGGCGAATCTCAACGCGGCGATCAATCACGAGTTCAACGAACTGCTCGACCGCGAGGCGTGGGGGCAAATTATGACCGGCCTGACCGAGGACCATCGCGAGGCCGTCAAAGCGTTCCTCGAGAAGCGGCCGCCGACGTTTAAGGGCAGATAGCAGGGCCGCGGCGGGGTCCCGGATTCGGGGTCCCTCGGCTCCGCGGACTTCGCTCGGGATGACTCCAGAGATCGTCCGCTTTCTTGTGTCATCCTGAGCGCAGCGAAGGAACCCGGATCCGAGATTCTTCGCTGCGGCAGGCTGCGCTCAGAATGACATAAAAAAGAGAGGTCACGTCAACGATGGACTTCAGGATGATCATCTACGATGCGCGCGAGCACGTCGCAAAAATCACGATCAACCGCGCCGAGCGGATGAACGGCTACAACGAGACGATGGTCAAGGAAATGTGCGCGGCGATCGACCTCGCGCGCCAGGACGACGAGGTCCGCGTGTTGATCATCACGGGCAGCGGACGCGCGTTCTGCGCCGGCGGCGATATCAGCGGCGCGCCCGAGAGCCATTCGCGGTTTCACGGGCATCCGATGGGCCACATGCTCGAGATGCGCGAAGGGTTCCATCAGCTGGTCCTGTCGTTGCATCGCTTCGACAAACCCGTGATCGCGGCGATCAACGGCGCAGCGGTGGCAGGCGGCCTGACGCTCGCGCTTTCGTGCGATTTCAGAATCGCGTCGGACCAGGCGCGGCTGGGGGACACCGCGCTCAAGTTTGCGCTGCTGTGCGACGAGGGCGGAGCGTACCTTTTCCCGCGCTTCATGGGATTGGATCGCGCACTCAAGATGACCCTGCTGTCCGAAGTCTATGACGCCAGGACGGCGCTGGAACTCGGGCTGGTTACCGAAGTGGTGCCGCACGCGGAACTCGAGGCGCGGGTGAACGATTTCGCGCGGCGGCTGGCGGAAGGACCGCCCTTGGCAATAAGGCTGGCCAAACGCATGATGTACAAGCAGCGCGAGATGACGCTGGAGAATGCGCTCGAGGACGCCGCGCTCAACGTGATGATCACCAATCCGTCCGAGGACGTGCGCGAGGGCATCCGCGCCTTCCGCGAAAAGCGCAAGCCGAATTTCAAGGGCAAGTGAGTTTTTACTTTTTCAATTTTTGACTTTTCACTCACTTCCAAGCCACGCCGCCACAGGAGACCTGGTCCCCATGCCGATGAAGAAAAAAGACATCGAGAAGCTGCTCAAGAAACCGATCGTCGCGGTGGTTGCGGTCACGGCGCCCGACGGCGCGCCGCACGCCGTGCCGACCTGGTTCGAGTACGCCGGCGGGCAAATCGTTTTTCACACCGGCCCAGAGGCGTTCAAATACAAATGCCTGGTGCACGATCCGCGAATCACGCTGGTGGTCGATACCAAGAAGGCGCCCTACAAGACGGTGGTGCTGAAGGGGCGCGCCACGCTCGAGGAAAAGATCGACGACAAACGCACGGAGCGGATGGCCGTGGAGTACCTGGGCAAGAAACTCGGCAAGGCGTATGCGAAGTCGCTCAAGGGCAACAAGGTTGTCGTGGTGAGCTTCAAGCCGGCGCGCACGATCTCGTGGGACTACGCGCAGGAGCGCCCGTAGCGCACAAGCTACGGCGGCGGCGGCGCGCGGTGCTTTCGACGGGCTAATGCATCTGCGATAATCGCATTAGTGGCACGACAGATAGAAAACGACGCGGTTATCGAGGCGCTGGGACACGTACAGTATCCCGGGTACGGCGCCGATATCGTTGCGCTTGGAATCGTCGAGGATGCGCGGCCTGCGGATAGCGGCGGCTACGCGATCACGATTCGGCAGGTTACTGAGCGCGACGAGGTGATCCGCGAGCTGGCCGGGAGAATCCATCACGCGCTCACGCACGACCTTGGCGTGCCCAGCGTCGAGCTCAGGGTGCATCGAATCGAAGCCGAGCTGGGCGAAAAAACCGGCCGGGTGCGGCTCGAAGGCACCAAGCACATAATCGCGGTGGGAAGCGGCAAGGGCGGAGTCGGCAAATCCACCGTCGCGGCGAACCTGGCGGTGGCGCTGGCGCGATTGGGGCTCAGCGTCGGTCTGCTGGACGCCGACATGTACGGGCCGTCGGTACCGATGATGTTCAACGCCGGTGACGAGCGGCCGAAGCCGGCGGGCGGACAGAATTTCTTCCCGATCGAAAAGTACGGCGTGAAGCTGATCTCGATCGGATTTTTCCTGGGCGAGAAGGCGCCGGTTATCTGGCGCGGACCAATGGTGATGGGAGCGGTGCGTCAATTCCTCATGGACACGCTGTGGGGCAGCCAGGATTTTCTGGTCGTCGATCTTCCGCCCGGCACCGGCGACGCGCAGTTGACGCTCGCGCAGCAAGTCTCGCTCGACGGCGCGGTGATCGTAACGACGCCCCAGGACGTCGCGTTGCTCGACGCGACGCGCGCGGTCAAGATGTTTCGCCAGGTGCATTGTCCGATTCTCGGCGTGGTCGAGAACATGAGCTATTTCGTCTGTCCCGATTGCGGCGAGCGCGACGAACTTTTTGGGTACGGCGGCGGCGAACGGATGGCCGCGGAGGAAGGGACCCAGCTGCTCGCGAGGATCCCGATCTATCCCGAGGTGCGCCAGGCCGGCGACGACGGCGTGCCGATAACGATCGCCAAACCTGAGCATCCTGCCAGCCGGGCGTTCATGGAGCTCGCACGGCGGATTGCAAACGCGGCGGGCGGTTGACAACTAACAACTTTAAATGCTTGCTCGATTTGTCGCGCGCCGATATTGTTGCGCTTCGGTCCAATCGTTTCGTCGCCGCCCAGACGCGGCAATCTAGTTCAACAATGACCGGAATTGGAGCTCGAAAATGGCCACGGTAATAACAGAAGAATGCATTAACTGCGGTGCGTGCGAGCCGGAATGCCCCAACACCGCGATTTACGAAGGCGGCGCGCAATGGGAACTCAACGGCGCGACCACGCCCGCGATGAAGGACGACCTCTACTATATCGTCCCCGAGAAATGCACTGAATGCGTCGGCTTCTTCGACCAGGAACAGTGCGCGGCGGTTTGCCCGGTCGATTGCTGCATCCCGGACCCCAAAATTCCCGAGACCGAAGAGGTCCTTATGGAGCGCGCGCGCGTGCTCCATCCCGACCAAACCTTCGGCGCCGAATACCCCTCGCGATTTCGAAAGGGCTGACGCCGAGGAGCCTGAAGTTTGACGACAAAAGATTCCGTCCGAATCGCACCTGCGGACGGCAAGCTCGGCGTGCTGCTGCCGGGCCTCGGCGCCGTCAGCACGACGTTCATCGCCGGAGTCGAGGCGGTTAAGCGTGGGCTGGGCGCGCCGATCGGATCTCTGACCCAGCTCGCCACCGTTCGCTTGGGCAAGCGCACCGAGGGACGCACGCCGCTGATCAAGGACTTCGTGCCGCTCGCCAAACTGGAAGATCTCGAATTCGGCGGATGGGACATTTTCGAAGACAGCGCCTACGAAGCGGCGCGCAACGCCGCGGTCCTCGATCCCGGGCTCCTGGAGAAGGTGCGCGAGCCGCTGGAAAAAATTCGTCCGATGGAGGCGGTGTTCGACCAGGACTACGTGCGCAACATCCGCGGCCCCAATCTGAAGGAAGCGCGCACCAAGATGGACAAGGCCGTGATGCTGATGGATGACATCCGGCAGTTCCAGGAACGCACGGGAGTCGCGCGCACCGTGATGGTGTGGTGCGGCTCGACGGAGGTGTTCCATCGCCCGTCGGCGGTCCATGAGACGCTGAAAGCCTTCGAGGCCGGGCTCGCCAACAACGATCCCGAAATCGCGCCGAGCCAGATCTACGCCTACGCCGCGCTCAAGATGGGAGTCCCATACGCAAACGGCGCGCCCAACCTGACCACCGACACGCCGGTGCTGCTGGAACTCGCGCGCGAGACCAACCTGCCCATCTGCGGCAAGGACTTCAAGACCGGGCAGACGTTTATGAAGACGCTGATCGCGCCCGGGCTGAAGGCGCGCATGCTGGGGATGTCGGGATGGTTCTCGACCAACATCCTGGGCAATCGCGACGGCGAGGTGCTGGAGGATCCCGGCTCGTTCAAGTCCAAGGAAGAGACCAAGCTGTCGGTGCTGGGCCAGATCCTTCAGCCCGAGCTGTATCCGCAGCTTTACAGCGACGTGTTCCACTCGGTGAAAATCAATTACTACCCGCCGCGCGGCGACTCCAAAGAGGGCTGGGACAATATCGATATCTTCGGATGGCTCGGCTATCCGATGCAGATCAAGATCAACTTCCTGTGCCGCGATTCGATCCTGGCGGCGCCGCTGGTGCTCGACCTCGTGTTGTTTCTCGATTTGGCCCGTCGCGCCGGCATGCGCGGGATTCAGGAATGGCTGTCCTTCTACTTCAAGGCGCCGATGCACGCGCCGAACATCTATCCCGAGCACGACATCTTCATCCAGCTGATGAAGCTCAAGAACACGCTGCGCTGGATGCGCGGCGAGGACTTGATCACGCATCTTGGGCTTGAATACTACGACTGACGGCCGTGACGCGGGCCGTTTCGTTCACGAGCGCGCCGCACTAGAATCAAGGCTCGATGGGCGTGCTTAGCGGAAAGACGATCGTTCTCGGCGTAAGTGGCGGAATCGCCGCCTACAAATCCGCGGAACTCGTCCGCCTGCTCGTCAACTCCGGCGCGATCGTCCGGGTCATGATGACGCGCAACGCAACCGAGTTCATCACGCCGCTTACGCTTCAGACGCTCAGCTCCAATCCCGTCGCCACCGACACGTTCTCGCTGACGCAGGAATCGGAAATCGGCCACATCAGACTCGCCGACAGCGCCGACGCGATCGTGATCGCGCCCGCGACCGCCGACGTGATCGCCCGGGCCGCCGTCGGTATCGCCGACGACATAGTGACCACCGTGTTGCTCGCCACGCGCGCGAAAGTCGCGTTCGCACCCGCGATGAACGTGCACATGTACGAGCATCCCACGGTCGCGGAGAACCTTGCTAGGCTGCGGTCGCGCGGCGCGGTGATCATCGATCCCGGCGAGGGCGCACTCGCATGCGGCTACGAGGGCAAGGGCCGGCTGGCGGACCCGGCGATCATCGTCGCGGAGATCGAGAAGATGCTCTCCGCGCAGGATCTCGCGGGCGAAAACATTCTGGTCACCGCAGGACCGACTCAGGAACCGATCGATACGGTGCGATTCGTCTCCAACCGTTCGTCGGGCAAGATGGGATTTGCAATCGCGCGCGCAGCATGGCGCCGCGGCGCCGCCGTGCGAATCGTCGCCGGGCCGTCCGCGCTCGCGACGCCTTATGGCGTCGAACGAATCGACACGGTGACTGCGGCCGGGATGCTCAGTCAAACGTCCAGCAATTTTCCGTGGTCCACGGCGCTGGTGATGGCGGCGGCGGTTGCCGATTTCCGTCCCGCGAATCCGGCGCGCGGCAAGATCAAGAAAGATGCGCGCGGGCTTCGACTTGAGATGGAGCCGATCGCCGACGAGATGCCGCGCCTGGCGGCGAAGAAGGGCGCGCGCCTGCTGATAGGATTCGCCGCCGAGACCGAGGACCTGGAAACCAACGCGCGCGCCAAGCTCACAGCCAAGGGACTCGACCTTATCGTCGCCAACGACGTGACGCGGGAGGGCGCCGGCTTTGAGGTCGATACCAATATCGTCACGCTCATCGGCTCCGACGGTCGCTCCCAGAGCCATCTGCAGATGTCCAAGGATGCGGTCGCGGACCTGATCCTCGATCGAATCGTCGCAATCCGCGCCGCCAAACCGAAGTCCGCCCGCCCAGGTAAATCCTTGCGCCTGCGTGCCGTCAGATAGCCTTCGAATGGACGCGTCTTCGCCGCCGAATCGTCGCACGCTGGTCGCCACGATCCGCGATTACGTCGAGCAGTTGCGCGAGGAGGGGATGGAAGGACTTCCCGCGTCTGCGTCCGGGGCCGTGCGTTCCGCGCTCACCGCGCCGGCTCCTGTAGCCGATTCGGCGCCCGAAGCCGGCAGGACCGGCGCCGCGATCATACCCACCGAACTGTTCTCGAAATATCCCGGACTCGAAAAATCCACGACGCTCGACGAGCTGCGCCAGTTCATCGGGGATTGTCAGCGATGCAAGCTGGCGCCACCCCGTATTAATCTCGTCTTCGGCGTCGGCGATCCCAACGCGCAGCTGATGTTCGTCGGCGAGGCGCCCGGCGCCGACGAGGACGCCCGCGGCGAGCCGTTCGTCGGCCGCGCCGGTCAATTGCTGACCGACATCATCGAGCGCGGCATGGGTATCCGCCGCGCCGAGGTGTACATCTGCAACGTGATCAAGTGCCGGCCGCCCGACAATCGAAATCCCGAACCCGACGAAGTCGTCGCGTGCGAGCCGTTTCTTTTTCGCCAGATTGACCTCGTGCGTCCGCGCGCGATCGTGGGGCTGGGCTCCTTCGCCGTGCAGGCCGTGCTGAAAGTGAAGACGCCCATCAGCAAGTTGCGCGGCAACTGGCACGATTTCCGCGGCATTCGATTCATGCCCACGTTTCATCCCGCCTACCTGCTCCGCAACCCCAGCGACAAACGGCTGGTATGGGCGGATATTCAGGAAGTGATGAAATTTCTCGGGATGCCGATTCCGCGCCGCGGCGGTTCCGCCTCGTGAGCCTGCGCTTAAGCTTCGTCGCCATCGCGGCATTAACGATCGCGATCGGATCGTTCGCATCGGATCGAATACTTGCCGCCGACGCGCCCGCGAAATCGGCTGCGCATTCGCCTTGGGTTGAACTGATCACGATTGACGGCTCGATCAATCCCGCCACCGCGTCCTACATCGAGGATTCGCTCGCGTCCGCTGATACCGAAGGCGCAAGCGCCCTGGTGATCGAGCTCGACACGCCAGGCGGCCTGCTCAGTTCCGCGGAAAAGATCGTCAAGGACATCCTGGCCGCTCCCGTGCCCGTAATCGTGTACGTCGCGCCATCCGGTGCCAGCGCCGCGTCCGCCGGCACCTTCATTACCGAAGCCGCGAACGTAGCCGCGATGGCGCCTGGAACCACGATCGGCGCGGCTCATCCGGTCGAAGAGGGCGGAGAAGACCTCAAGGGCGCGATGGGTCAGAAGATCGAGAATTTCACTGCGACCTTTGCACGCACCATCGCGCAGCAGCGCGGGCGCAACGAAGATTGGATCGAGCAGGCCGTCCGCCGCAGCGTTGCGATTGGCGAGCGCGAGGCGCTTGCCAAAAACGTCGTCGATATCGTCGCGCCCGACCTGCGCAGCCTGCTGACGCAAGCCAGCGGCCGCAAGGTCCAGGTCGCGGGCCGCACCGTGACGCTCGCGCTGGCCGATGCGGCAGTGCGCCGCGTGCGGATGACGCCCGGCCAGCAACTGCTCAACACCCTCGCCGATCCCAACATCGTCTATCTGCTGCTGATGGCGGGATTGATCGGTCTGTACTTCGAGTTCGCGCATCCGGGAGTCATCTTTCCCGGCGTTGCCGGCGCGATTTGCCTGCTGCTCGCGCTCGCATCGTTCCAGGTCCTGCCGGTAAATCTCACCGGCTTGCTGTTGATTTTTCTCGGCGTTGGATTGCTGATCTCCGAAGCCTTCGTCGCCAGCTATGGAATCCTCGGCTTGGGTGGCGTTACGGCGTTCATCATAGGCTCGCTGTTTTTGATTGACACTTCGAAGACCAATCTGGTGATCGATCGCGACATTATATATGGCGTCGCCGCCGCGCTGACGCTGATCATCCTCGGCATCGGATACATCGTGGCCCGCGAGCGCCGCCGCCGCTCGACCACCGGCGCGGAAGGCCTGCTCGGCGAGGTCGGCGAGGTGCGCGAGGCGATCGCTCCCGGCGCGCCGGGCAGCGTGTTTGTCCATGGCGAGATTTGGCGCGCCGTCAGCACCGACGCGCTCAGCCCCGGCGCGCGCGCTCGCGTCAAGTCGATCGACGGTTTGGAATTGCAAGTGCGGAAGTTGCCGTGAAGTTCGGAAGATTTCGGAAGGTTCGGAAGGTTCGGAAGGTTCGGAAGATAACGTAGGGCATCAACAAGCCTCGCGCGCTTGGGGGCGAAGGAGAATCGTGATGGCGAGCGGAGCAGGTGTAGTCGTCTTCATCGTTGCAATTTTCATTTTGAGCGGGCTCAAAATCCTCAACGAGTACGAGCGCGGCGTAGTCTTCCGTCTCGGCCGCCTCACTCCTTATCGCGGGCCGGGCGTGATCTTCGTGATCCCCATGATCGAGAAGATCATGCGAATCGATCTGCGGACCGTTACCCTGGACATCCCGCCGCAAGACGTGATCACCAAGGACAACGTGACCGTCAAGGTCAGCGCGGTCGTGTACTTTCGCGTCGTGGATCCCTCGCGCGCGGTCACCGAGGTTGAAAATTTCCTGTTCGCCACGATGCAACTGGCGCAGACCACGTTGCGCTCCGTCGGCGGCCAGACCGAACTCGACGAGTTGCTCAGCCAGCGCGACAAGCTCAACGCGCGCATCCAGGAAATCGTCGATTCGCAAACCGAGCCGTGGGGCGTGAAGGTAACGCTCGTTGAGTTGAAAAATATCGATCTCCCGCAGGATATGCAGCGCGCGATCGCGGCGCAGGCCGAGGCCGAGCGCGAGCGCCGCGCCAAGGTGATCGCCGCCGAAGGCGAATTCCAGGCCGCGCAGCGGCTCTCCGAGGCCGCGGAGATCATGAGCAAGAGTCCCATCACGCTCCAGCTTCGCTACCTGCAGACGCTCAAGGAGATCGCGGGCGAACACAATTCCACCATCGTCTTTCCGTTGCCGATCGATTTGCTCGAACCGTTCCGCGCGTTTGCAAAAGCTGTCGGCGGCGGCGACGACAAGCCCAAGAGCTGAGCAACCGTGTCGTTTCGTTGGCGCCAAACTGAATTTTCGGAGAAACTTTCGACCCTATGGGCAAGCTGATAATGGTCCGTCATGGCGAGAGCGAAGGCAACGCGATTCGGCGCTTCACCACCTCCGGCGACGCGAAAATCACGGAGCTTGGCCGTCGCCAGGCGCACGAGGCCGCGCTCAGAATCAAGCTGAAGTTTCGGCCGACGTTGGTGATTGCGAGCACCTTCGCGCGCGCCCGCGAGACCGGCCTCATCATCGCCGCGGAACTGCGCATCCCGATCGAATACGAAGCGGAGTTCCGCGAGCAGAGTCTTGGCAACCTCGCCGGACAGCCGTACGAATCGGTCGCCAACGATCCCACCTTCGATCCGAAGCGTTCATGGGTGTGGCGCGCGCCGGGCGGCGAGAGTCATGAAGACGTGCTCAGGCGCGTCGCGCCGGTTCTCGATCGCGTAGCCCGGCAATACCCCGGCGACGAGATCGTAATCATCAGTCATGGCGGCGTGATGCGATCGGTATGGGCGCACGTGACCGGCAAATGGGAAAACGCTCACGTGCCGCCCAACTGCGGTATCGTTGTGATCGAGCATGAAAGCGGCCGCTACCGCGATCCCGAAGTGGTGTATGGAGAATCTCCGGCCCGCGAAACCGGCGGATAATTTTCAGCTTTTCACTCTTTGCCCGCGCCCGGCAAAACTGAATCGAGAAATTCCTGGCTGCGCAGCCGCCGATCCACGATCGATCCGATGAACCGCGCCAGCGCAAGCGCACCGTCGGGTCCCGCCGCCTCCGAGCCGGGCGAATCGTCCATCGGCGCCGTCCCCAGTCGCGCGAGAATTGCGGCGCCGCTGCTCGAGAGCTTGATTGCGCCCTCCGCCACCGAAGGCCGGCATTTCGCGCACACGATCCCGCCGCGCGACACCACGAAATAAACCGTCGCGCCGTGGTCGCCGGTGGCGCTCGCGCATATGCGGCAGCGCGTAAATTCGAGTCCGAATCCCGCCCATCCCAGCAACCGCATCTCGAACGCCTGCCGCAGCGCCGCATCCGCAAACCGGTGGCTCAGCGCGCCGAGTCCTTCCGACAACACGCGATACGCCTCCGCCGCTTCGCCTTCCTCCGTCGTCAGCGCGTCGGCAAGCTCGAGCATGTAGCTGCCCAGCGCGATCTTTGCGAGGTCGTCGTCGAGCACGTGTTGAGGCAGGTCGGCCGCTTCGGCGCGCGTGATAAACACCAACTGCCCGTGCGGGCGCCGGCGGTAGTGCAGGACGACGTGCGTAAATGGTTCGAGCTTGCGCTCGAAGCGATACCGCGACGCCTTGGCGCCCTTCGCGATGCCGCTGAGCTTGCCGGCGTGCAGCGTCAGCAGCGTGACGATTCGATCCGACTCGGCGTAGTCGCGCGCGCGAAGCACGATCGCCGGCGTTGATTCTTCGAGCGGCATGAATCTTTAATCGCCGACGCTTCTGCGGAACACGGCTTGCTGAATGTCCTTGACCTCGACCCGCATCCGCTCGGCGTTGGCGACCGCCCGGCCGGAGTCCGACGCTTCTTTCAGCAGCACGTCGAAACGCGCCGCGATATTCGCGAGTTTGGCATTCGCCTCGGTCAGCGCGCGCCGCCGCAGCTCCTCGCTCTCCCACGCGCCCTCGGCGTATTCGCGCAGCTCGCGGCTCTCGAACACCAGTTCCTGCAGCTTGTCTTCGTATCCCCTGACGATTCGGCGCAGCGCCTCGGCCACTTTGGGCCGCTCCTCGGGGTCTTTCCACAGGACGTGCGCGAGGAACATCAGGTCGTCTTCGACCACCGCGGTGCGTCCGGCGAGGATTGCGTGCGCGCGCAGAATGCCGAGCGAGTTTTTCCAGCGCCGATCCGAGACGACGATTTGCTCGCGTGCGAGTTCGCGTCTGATTTGCGCAATCGCCTCGAGGATCGCGCCCGGCACCTTGACCGCCGCCGCCGCCGCGCGCAGCTCGTCGAGCTCCGCAAATTTAAGCGTTGTCCGCGTTCGCTCCGCACCGCCCGCCATCATGCGGATGAAGCCGTGCTCCTCCGTGATGTAATCGGCCATGAAGCGCAGCATGAAGCGATCGTAAAGCGCGGTCAGTTCGTCCTCGGCGGGCAGTTCGTTCGACGCGCCGAACATCGTAATCAGCGGCACGGCGACGCGCTGGCGCCCGTTGTGGAAAATACGCTCGTTGATGATCGTCAACAGCGCGTTGAGGATCGAGGAGTTGGCCTTGAAGATTTCATCCAGGAACGCGATGTGCGCCTCGGGCAGTTTGTACGTGGTGACGCGGCGGTAATCGTCTTCTTCGAGTCCCTTCAAACTCACCGCGCCGAAAATTTCCTCCGGCGTGCTGAACTTCGTCAGCAGCCACTGAAAATAGTTCGTCCCTTCGATTCGCCGGCACAGTTCGTCGGCCAGCATCGATTTCGCCGTTCCCGGCGGCCCGATTATCAGAACGTGATTCGCCGACAGCATCGCGACGATTGCGCCATCGATCAAGTCGGTTCGTTCGAGGAACATCCGGTTCAGTTCCTCGCGGATTCGCGCGAGCTTCGATAGTGCCGTGTCTGCCATTGCATGCGAGCCGATCCATCGATCAACTCAGCATGATCTCTACCAGACCGGAGCCGAAGACTTAACCCCATGCAGAGCTGATGCGCCCGCGCTTGCCGTCGAAGCTTGCCGCCGCGTCGCTGCTGGCGCTAGATCAGGTAACGGCGCGCGCTCGGACGATCCTCGTGGTCGTTGCCAGGCGCGCGCACGGCAGGAGAATGGCAATGGAAAAGGCGCTGAGCGGTGTCAAAATTCTGGACCTGACGCAATTCGAGGCCGGCACCTCGTGCACCGAGATGCTCGCGTGGCTCGGCGCGGACGTGATCAAAGTCGAGTCGCCAAAGATGGGCGAGCAGGGCCGCTGGCTGCTCACCGAAAAGTACGGCGTCGATTCGTACTACTTCATTCTGCTCAACGCCAACAAACGCGGCATCACGCTCAACCTCAAGAGCGAGAAGGGTCGCGCGATGTTCATCGACCTGGTCAAGCAAGTCGATATGCTCGCCGAAAATTTCTCGCTCGGCACGCTCGAAGGTCTCGGCCTTGGCTACAACCTCCTGCGCGAAATAAATCCGCGCCTCATCTACTTGACCATCAAGGGCTTTGGCACGCACGGCCCTTACAGCAAGTACAAAAGCTTCGACATGATTGCGCAGGCTGCCGGCGGCGCGATGGCGCTCACCGGCTTTCCCGATTCGCCCCCGCTCAAGCCCGGACCCACCATCGGCGACACCGGCACCGGCATGCATGCGGCGATCGGCGTGCTCGCCGCGTACATCCAGCGCGAACGCACCGGCAAGGGACAGAAAGTCGAAGTCTCGATGCAGGACGCGGTGCTGAACTTCGTGCGCGTTCCCATGATGAGTACCTACGTCACCCACAAACCCGCGCCGCGCGTCGGCAACCGCATCGGCGGCGGTGGTCCCGGCGACATCTACAAATGCGCGCCCGGTGGCGACAACGACTATTGCTACATCCTGTGCACCTCGCCCGAGATGTTCGAGAGCCTCTTGAAAGTGATCGGCCGCCCAGAAGTCGCGAGCGACGAGCGTTTCGCGGGACGAAACCGCGCCAAAAACGTCGACACGCTGGCCGAGATGATCAACGAGTGGACCGGCCGTCACACCAAGTTCGAGGTGATGCGTATCCTCGGCGAGGCCGGGGTCCCATGCGGCGCCGTGCTCGACAGCGTCGAGTTGCTCAACGATCCCCATCTCAAGCAGCGCGGCATGATCGTCACCATCAAGCATCCCGTGCGCGGCGAGTTCGCGATGCCGGGATGCCCGGTGCGCCTCGAAGATTCGCCCGTCGAAGTGACCGCCGCGCCCCTGCTGGGTCAGCACAACGCCGGCGTCTATGGCGATTTGCTCGGACTCGGCGCCGCCCAGCTCGAAGACCTCAAGCGCGAAGGCGTCATCTGAGGCTGCGGCTGCCTTGATCGGGCGCGGCGATTTGTTCGAAGCGATCGAGTACCTGCGCCGCGAGGGCGAGGGCATCCTCGCGCGCTTCGCACGCTCAAAGCGCGGCGTCGCGTACGCCGCGCTCCGCTTCGAAGCCGTCTTCAATCGCGCCGGCGCCGCGGTGGGCGGTGAACCGCGCGACGGCTCTGAGAGCGAGAGTGCTGCATACTCAGTCTCGGTTCATGTCGCCGGTACGACCGGTCTCGTCGGTCACGGCCAGACCGGCGCCGAGATTGGCGCGCTGGCGTGCCGGCCGGCCAAACTCGTCGCCGAACTCCAGCGTGGGCTCGCTGACGCCTACGATCGCGCGCGCTTCAGCGCCCGCAAAAAAGCCGATCTCATCGCGCACCTCGGCGACGCGGCGAAAGGCCTGCTCGTTGCGCAGATTCCACAGCGCGAAAAAGTTCGCGACGATGTCGCCGCGAGCTTTCGCCAGGATCCGCGCTCGCTCTCGACCGATGCGCTCAAGAAAATTTCGCTCGACGCGTCGCGCGAAGTCACCGCGCTTGGCGACGCGATCGCCTACCAGGTCGTCGCCGCGATGACCGAGTTGCGCCGCGAAATTTTCATCGACACCGCCGGCACTGTCGTGTCCCAGGCGTACGCGTTTTCGCAGGCCGACTGCTACGTCGTCGCGCAAATTGGCGACGGCCACCAGGAAAGCTACGACTCCATCGGCCAGCAGCGCGGGCTCGAGTGCTTAAGCGACGGATGGCGCGGCGAGTTGATGCCGAATCCTGACCTCGCGCGCTTTTGCGTCAACCTTGCCACCGAGGCGCGGGAGCTTGCCGCCGCGCCGATCCTGAGGCCCCCCGATGGCGAAGTCGTGGTCGTCACCGACCCGCATTTCAATGCGCTCGTCTCGCACGAGGTCATCGGCCATCCGTGCGAAGCCGATCGCGCGCTCAAGATGGAAGCCGCATACGCCGGACGCAGCTGGTTCCTGCGCTCGCTCGTCGACAACCAGTTGGGCAAGGCCGTCGCATCGCCAATGCTCTCCGCCTGCTCCGATCCGAGCCTCGACGGTTACGGCCACTACCGTTACGACCACGAAGGCACGCGCGGCCGCCGCGTGATGCATATCGATCGCGGCATCTTCAGCGGCTTCCTCAATTCGCGCGCGACTGCCGCCGTGCTTGGCGTCGAGCCCAACGGCTCGGCGCGTGCGAGCGAAGGATGGCATGTGCCGCTGATCAGAATGTCCAACACCTTCTTCCTTCCCGGTGAAACGCCGCCCGAAAAAATCATCGCCGAGGTCGAGCGCGGCTACTACGTCTGCGGCCATCAGATTCCCTCGATCTCCGAGTCGCGCGAGAACTTCCGAATCTCCGCGCGCCGCGTTTATGAAATCGATCACGGACGAATCGGGCGTCTCTATCGCTCTGGCAGCGTGATCGCCGACTCGAAGAGCTTCTTCACCAATGTGGACGCGGTCGGCAACGATCTGCGGCTCATCGCGATCCCCAACTGCGGCAAGGGCCAGCCGATGCAGGTCAAGCGGATGTCCAACGGCGGCCCGACGCTGCGCTCGCGCGCACGGCTGGCGGGCAACTGATGCGCACGCTCGCCGAGCTCAAGTCCTTCACCCGCGAAGCCGCGCGGATTCTCGCCCGCGAGCAGGACCTCGCGAGCTACGAGATTTATTGCGCCAGCGCCGAGCATCGAATCGCCCGCCTCAACTACACCTCCGACATTCCCAGCCGCGGCCTCGAGGAGTTCAAGTCGCTTCATGCCGACGGATTCCAGTTGCGGATCGCGATGCGCCGCGATCCGCACGAGGTCGGCGCCGCATCCGAAGCTGGCGATTTCAGCTCCGAATCGGTCCGCGACGCGCTCCGCCGCGCGCGCAACGCCGCCGTCGTCGATCCGCATTTTCCCGGCTTCCCGTCGGTCGCGCTCGGCCGCAAGCCTGAGTTGTCTGAGAAAAGCGATCTGGCGAGAGTGGGGGACGGCGCGATCGCTGCCGCCGCGTGGGACGTGCTGGACGGCGCGCTGGCTGCATTCGCGAAGCGCTCCGGCAACGATCGCTTTGGCGCGTCTCGAATTGAGCACCCCGGTCTCATCATCGGTGGCGACGTATCCGTGATTCGCGATCGCATCGCGATCTTCAATTCGAATTTCGCTTTCGCTGATGTCCGCATCGACGAGAGCGCGCATTTCAACGCCTCCGTCACGTCGATAATCGAATCGCTCGACGCCAAGGGTACTGCCGGCGCGCTCGGCGATTGCGCCGATGCGATGCGCCGCGCCGCCCGCGTGCTGGGCCGCGACGCCGTCCGCCGCGCGCTTGCCCTCGCCCACGGCGCTCGGCCCGCGTCGGGGAAATTTCGGGTCGTGCTCGGAGCGCAGCCGGTCGCCGAGATTCTCAACTATATGGTGATGGGCTCGCTCACCACCGGTGCGTTTCACGCCGCCAGTTCCGCCTATCACGCAAAATTCGGCGCGCCCGTGATGGACTCGCGCTTGAGCCTCGCCGACGACCCGGCCTTCAGCGCGGGCCCGATTCGCCGCCGAATCACCTGCGAAGGAATCCCCACGCGCCGTGTCGAATTGATCCGCGACGGCAAGCTCGTCGGCCTGCTGTCGAATTTCTACGACGCGCACCGCCTGCTCACCGACGAGCATCGCGCCGAAAAGCTCGGCGCCAGCGCGCCCGCGAAACTCGATTTCGCTGCGCTGAGCGGTTACCGGCTCGGTGAAGGCGCCGGCCGGCGCTTCGACGCAAGTCCCGGCGCGGCGGGCACCAACGTCGTGATGCGCGCGCGCCGCGGACTCACGGACCGCGAACTCGTGCGCGCCGTCGGCGATGGAATTTACGTCGGCCGCATCTGGTACACCTATCCAATCAACGGCCAGCGCGCCGGCGACTTCACCTGCACCGTCAGCGGCGACTCCTACATTATTCGCGACGGCGAAATCGCCGAGCCGCTCGCCCCCAACTGTCTGCGCATGAACGCGAATCTCGTCGACGTGTTCGAGCATCCGCTCGCGGTCGGCATGCGGCCGCATCCGGCCACCGTCTGGGGCTCGCCCGAGGCCTACTACGTTCCCGCGATCGCCGCCGGCTCGATCGCGCTGGCCGAAGTCGCCGCCACTTAGCTATCTGTGATGCTCACTGATTCGCCAAAGTGCTCATCGCACTTAATCTGCCTGCCTGCTACAAGATGCAATTGATGCATCGTAAGTTCGACGCGGTCCTTTTTGATCTCGACGGTACGCTCACGGATTCGCTCCCTGGTATCGCTCGCTCAGTTCAGTTCGCACTTCAATCACTAGGCGTCAAAGCACCGCTCGAGGAGGAACTCGGATGGTGCGTCGGGCCGCCCCTGCGCGAAAACTTCCGCCGCCTTCTCGGGACCTCGGACTCCGTGTCGATTGAACGCGCAGTTGCGCTCTACCTAGAACGCTATGAAATGGTCGGGTTTCGCGAAAATCGCGTTTACGAGGGAACGGCCGCGATGCTCGCGACGCTCGGTCGCCGTTACCGTCTGCTACTCGTCACCACCAAGCTAACGGAATCCGCTGAGCGTGTACTCGGGGAGTTTTCGATGCGCACTGGTTTTGAAGGCGTCTTCGGCACCGACCGCAACGGTGAACCTTCCGACAAGTCGGAGCTCGCGCGAATCGCGATCGCTCATCACGGATTGTCGGCGTCATCGACTGCGATCGTGGGTGATCGGTATCAGGACATCATCGCGGGAAAGAGCAACGGCCTCTTTGCCATCGGCGTCAGCTACGGTTACGGCTCGCGCGATGAACTTGCCGCGGCCGGCGCGGACGTGATCTGCGACAGTGCGGCCGCCGTTGCACACGTGCTTTGCGAATAAGGAGCTACGGTGCGACGCCGATAGCCGCGAACACGCGATGCATCACGCGCATCGGATCCCCGGGATAGCGCTGCGCCAGCATCGCGCGCAGCTCGTCGTCGAATGCCGCAACTCGCTGCGGCTCCAGGCTTGCCCCGACCCCGGCGCTCGCGCGAACCCGCCCGCGCCACGCCTCGTGCGTGTAGATCGCGTCGAGGTCGAACGAAAACGTTTCGATATTTACAAAGCCCGCCACCACCATGTCGCGCGGCCACACCGGATAGATTCCCAGTCCGCCGCCGAACTTCCATTTCGGATTGTGTTTCTCGATTAGCTTCTCCGTCGCCTCGATCATGTTGCCCGGCAGCGCAATCCAGTCGAAATGCGCGATCACGAGCCTGCCCTCCGGCTTCAACACCCGGCGCGCCTCCGCCGCTGCGCGCGGACGATCGAACCAATGCCAGCATTGCCCCGCTGTCACGAGATCGAACTGCGCCGCCGCCAGTCCCGTCTCCTCCGCGGCCGCATTCACATACTTCACGACGGCGCCCGCGCCTCGATCCAGCTCCGCCGCCTGCTCCATCAGCGGCGCCGATCGATCGAGTCCCGTGACTTCGCATCCCCGAATCGCCAGCCCGCGCGCGATCGTCCCGGTGCCGGTTCCCAGGTCGAGCGCGCGCATTCCCGCTCTCAGGATTCCCAACGCCTTCAACCGCTCGAAAAATTCGTCGGGGAAACCGGCGCGATGACGCCCATAGTCGCCGGCGGTCTTCCCAAAATCGGCCGTCAACTCCTTGAATCGCACTTCCGCCGAGCTCATGCGCCGTTCCTCCCGTGAACTTGACTGTATATAACTGCCTCCATCGAGTGCAGCGCCATCGTATCGACCCCTTTGCTTGGCGAGCGAAGCGGGGTTAGATGAGTGTGCAGTTGCTAAAGGCGAGGTCCCGAAATGGATTTCGAATTTACTCCTGAACAGGAATCCTTCCGCCACACGGTCCGCGCCTGGCTCGACGCGAATCTCCCCAAGGACCTGTGCGTTGACGACGCCCAGGACGAACGTGTCGCGCCCAATCGCGAAGTCTTCGAACGCCGCCGCGCATGGCAGGCCAAACTCCACGCTGCCGGATACGCCGGCCTGTCGTGGCCCAAAGAGTACGGCGGGCACGCCGCCAACCTCATCGAGCAGGTCATCTGGGACGAGGAATATTCCCGCGCCCGCGCGCCCGTGCTGCCCGGATATTTCGGGCTGGGACTATGTGGTCCCACGCTGATGAACTGGGGCACCGAGGCGCAGAAGCAACGCTTCATCCCGCGAATCCTTGGCGCCGACGACATCTGGTGCCAGGGCTACTCGGAGCCGGGCGCCGGTTCCGACCTCGCCGGGTTATCGACCCGCGCCGCCGACATGGGCGACTACTTTCTCGTCAACGGCCAGAAAGTCTGGACCTCGGCCGCGCAATACGCGGACTGGATGTTCATGCTCGCGCGCACCGATCCCGAGGCGCCCAAGCATCGCGGCATCAGCTACTTGCTGCTCGACATGAAAAGCCCCGGCATCACCGTGCGGCCGCTGGTCCTGATGAACGGGCACTCGCATTTCAACGAAGTCTTTTTCGACAACGTGCAAGTGCCGAAGGAAAACCTGGTCGGCCCGCTCAACGAAGGATGGAAAGTTGCGATGACGACGCTCAGCTACGAGCGCGCAGTCGCCGGCGGTGGCGGACACGGCTCCCAGGTCCGTCGCCTCGCGGAACTCGCCAGGATCGTCAGCATCGACGGCAAGCCCGCGTGGGAGCAGCAATGGGTTCGCCAGCAGCTCGCGCAATTCATCATCGAATGCGAGGCCGCGCGCTACACGCGCCTGCGCTCGCTCACCCGCCTGATCCGTGGATTGCCGCCCGGTCCCGAGGGCTCGATGCTCAAGCTGTTCGGCTCGGAACTCGGCGTGCGCATCGCGCGCTTCTCGACCGAACTGCTTGGCGCCTACGGCCTCGTTGGCGAGCCCACCGGCGTCGTCGCCGATTCTCCGCGATGGCTGAACCGCGTGCTCAGCTCGCGCCAATACACCATCGCCGGCGGCACCAGCGAAATCCAGCGCAACATTATCGGCGAGCGCACGCTAGGCCTCCCCAAGGGATAACTCTCGAATTCGACACTCCAACGATCGACGGGGGACGTGACATGGAATTCGAATTGCTCTGCGAGATTGAAATCGAGCTTGCGCCGCCGCCAATCGTAATTCCGGATACGCCCGAAGGCACGCGCGTGATCGTTCACGCGAGCGGTGGCAGATTCGAAGGTCCGCGCTTCAAGGGCAAGGTGCTTGCCGGCGGCGCCGATTGGTTCCTGATGCGCCCCGATGGCGTCGGCGTCATCGACGCGCGCCTCGTGCTGAGGACGCACGACCGTGAATTTATCTACATGACCTACCGCGGACGCGCGCAGCTGGATGTCGGCGGCCCGACCTCGATACAGACTGCGCCGACCTTCGCCGCCTCGACCAATGGCAAATACGCCTGGCTCAACGGCGTGCAGGCAATCGGCGTCGGCGAGCCGAGCGCCGTCGGCGTGAAGTACAAAGTATATATCCCGAAGTAGCCCGCGCGACCGTCAGCCGGAGAGTTTTGCGCGCAGGATGTCGTTGATTACTTTCGGATTCGCCTTCCCGCCCATCGCT
Organism: Deltaproteobacteria bacterium; assembly: GCA_003135135.1. Classification (GTDB taxonomy): domain Bacteria; phylum Desulfobacterota; class Binatia; order Binatales; family Binataceae; genus Binatus. The sequence goes on along the minus strand of PLDK01000040.1, from coordinate 45,406 downwards.
TTCATCACCGCGCCGACGAAAAATCCGAACAGCTTGTCGCGACCCGCGCGATACTCGGCGACTTTGCCGGGCTCTGCCGCCAGTATCTTGTCGCATGCCGCCGCGATCGCGCTTTCATCCGATACCTGCGCGAGTCCCAGCTCGGCGATTGTCGCCTGCGCCCCTTTGCCGGATTTCACCATCGCGGCAAACGCGGTCTTCGCGGCATTCAGGCTTATCTTCTGCTCTTCGACCATCCGCAGCAGCGCGCCGACTTCAGCCGCCGGCGGTACCGCTTCGACGAACGACTTGCCCGAGTCGCGCGCGACGCGCAGCACCTCGGTCATCACCCAGTTCGCCGCGCTCTTGCGATTTTTGAGTCCCGGCAGCGTGGCTTCGAAGTAGTCGGCGACGTCGCGGTCGGCGATCAGTACGCCCGCCTCGTATTCCGTCAGCCCGAGTTCGCGCACGTAGCGCGCTTTGCGGTCGGCCGGCAGCTCGGGCATCGATGCGCGCACCATTTCTACCATTTCGGCCGGCACAATCAGCGGCGGCAAGTCCGGCTCGGGGAAGTAGCGATAGTCATTCGCATACTCTTTCGAGCGCATCGGGCGCGTTTCCTTGCGCGCGGGATCCCACAGATGGGTCTCCTGCGCGACTTTGCCGCCCGATTCGACAATAGCTATTTGGCGTCCGACCTCATACTCAATTGCGTCTTCGACAAAGCGGAACGAGTTGAGATTTTTAATCTCAGTCCTGACGCCATACTCTTTCGCGCCGCGCTTGCGAATCGACACGTTGCAATCGCATCGGAAGCTGCCTTCCTCCATCTTGCCGTCGGACGCATCGACGTACCGAAGTATCGCGCGCAGTTGGCGCAGGTATGCGCCCGCATCCTCGGCCGAACGCAGGTCGGGCTCGCTGACGATCTCGATCAGCGGCACTCCCGAGCGGTTGAAATCGACCAGGCTCGCGTTTTCGCCGTGGATATTCTTGCCCGCATCTTCCTCGATATGGATTCGCGTGAGCCCGATTCGGCGCGGCTCGCCATTCTCAGCCGCCAGCAAATCGATATAGCCACCTTTGCAGATCGGAGTTTCGTACTGACTAATCTGGTAGCCCTTGGGCAGGTCGGGATAGAAGTAGCTCTTTCGATCGAAAATAGAATAGGGCGCGATCGCGCAATGCGCCGCCAGCCCGGTTCGTATCGCGAGTTCCACCACGCGACGGTTGAGGACCGGCAACACCCCCGGCATCCCCATGCATACCGGACAGACGTTTTCATTCGGCCCCGCGCCGAACGTCGTCGAGCATCCGCAGAAAAGTTTCGAGCGGGTCAGAAGATGGGTGTGGACTTCAAGTCCAATCACCGCCTCGTATGCTTCCCGATTCATCGCAAGTGTCCGTCAGACCGCGGCTGTCCGCGGCTTGAATGCTCCGGTGCGCTCGAATGCGTCGCCCGCGCGCAGGATTGTTTCCTCGGCGAACGGCGGCGCGATCAATTGCATCCCGATCGGCAGATTATTCGAATCGTGGCCGCACGGAATCGACATCCCGGGCAGACCGGCAAGGTTCACCGAAATCGTAAAGATGTCCGACAGGTACATCGTCAGCGGGTCATTCATCTTCTCGCCGATCTTGAATGCGGTCGTCGGCGCAACCGGCGTGACGATCAAATCGCACTTCTCGAACGCGCGCTCGAAGTCATTGCGAATCAGCGTGCGCACCTTCTGCGCCTTCAGATAGTAGGCGTCGTAGTAGCCCGCCGAGAGCGCGAACGTGCCGAGCATAATCCGCCGCTTGACCTCGGCGCCGAATCCTTTGGCGCGCGTCGTTTCATACAGCGCGATATTATCCTCGGCGTTGACGCGCAGACCGAAGCGGATACCGTCGTAGCGGGCGAGATTGGCGCTCGCCTCGGCGGTCGCGACCAGGTAATACGCCGCGATCGCGTAGCCGGTGTGGGGCAGCGAGATTTCGACCGTCGAGGCGCCCAGAGATTCGTAGTTCTTGAGCGCGGAGCGGATCGACTTTTCGACCTCGGGCTGCATCCCTTCGACGAAATATTCCCGGGGCACGCCGATTCGCAGTCCCTTGACGTCGCCCGTCAGCGCGCGTTCGTAGTCGGGCACCGGACGTGCCGAGCAAGTCGAATCGCGAACGTCCTTGCCGGCAATAGCGCGGATGATTATCGCGGCGTCGCGCACCGATCTCGCAAACGGACCGACCTGATCGAGCGACGACGCGTACGCGACGACGCCGTAGCGGCTGACGCGGCTGTAAGTCGGCTTGATTCCGACCACGCCGCAGAACGACGCCGGCTCGCGAATCGATCCGCCGGTGTCGGTGCCGAGCGCGCCCAGGCATTCATGCGCCGCGACTGCGGCGGCAGATCCGCCCGACGATCCGCCGGCGACGCGCGCGGTATCGTGCGGATTCATCGTCGGCCCGAACGCGGAGTTCTCGGTCGACGAGCCCATCGCGAATTCATCCATGTTCGTCTTGCCGACGAAAATCGCGCCGTCCGCGCGCAGACGCTCGATCACGGTCGCGTCAAACGGCGGCACGAACGTCCCCAGGATTCGCGACGCGCAGGTCGTGCGAATGCCTTTGGTCGAGTAGATATCCTTGATGCCGAGCGGGATCCCGCACATCGCCGGCGCGTTGCCCGCGGCCAGCCGAGCGTCAGCCGCGCGCGCCTGCTCGAATGCCTCATTCTCGCACACTGTGATGAACGCGTGGAGCCGGGGCTCGGCCGCGGCGATGCGGTCGAGGCAATCGCGCGTCAGTTGCGTCGCGGTGATTTCGCGCGCGCGGAGCTTCGACGATGCCTCGGCGATTGTAAGTTTGTTCAGTTCCGATGCCATGCGGAGATCTTGTCAACCAAAGTTCTACTCGATTATTTTCGGCACTTTGAAGTAACCGCGCTCGCGCGAAGGCGCGTTGGCGAGCATCGCGTCCGCGGCGGCCCGGTTGGTCACTTCGTCGTCGCGCATGGGCATCCCGGCCTCGCCGACCTGCGTGGTCGGCGCGACATCTTTGGTGTCGAGCTCGTTCAATTTATCAACGTAGGCAAGCATTTCGTCCATGTCGGCGCGCAGCCGCTCTTCCTGTTCCGACGACCATTCCAGGCGCGCCAGACGCGCGACGTGGCGCACCTGCTCGAGCGTTATCTTTGTTTGAGCCATGGCGGTTGCGCGCAAATGGTAACATTCCGCGCGTTCCATGTCAGGGCCGTACATAACTAACGCCGGACGCCAGAGTGTCGGAGGGGGAACTTAATTGAATGCGGAACCCANNTAATACTGGCCAGCCGTGCCAACGGCCAGAGGCCGCGCCCGCCAACGGCGGGCGGCGTTAACGGTGAGTGCAGGGGTCACCCCTGCCCGTCGCCGCCGCGACCAGTGAAAAACCCCGCGCGTAGCGGTTCGCCCCGCTGGCTCTCCTTTCCGCCAAACTGCGATAAAGTGTTACCCATGTCTCCGGTCGGTCAGGTAAGAAGACAGTTTTTACGCAGGGTATTGACGCGCTTGAAATCGAAACCGACAATTGACGCGATTTTTCAGTATCCCGGCAGGGCGGTGGCGTGGTTAGCTGCCCTTGGAGGACAGGTTGCACTCGGGCGGCGCGGCGAGCGCGCGGCCGAACGGCATCTGCGGCGCAACGGCTACCGGATCGTCGCGAGAAATTACCGCGCCGCCGGAGCGGAAATCGATCTTGTCGCGATCGACGGCGAGACCCTGGTCTTCGTCGAGGTGAAGACCCGGCGCAGCCGCGCGGCGGGCGCGCCCGAAGAGGCCGTCGATGAGCGCAAGCAAACGCGGATGCGGCGGGCGGCGGAAGTGTTCGCGACGCGTTATCGCGCCGACGACAGGGAGATGCGCTTCGACATCATCGCGGTTGACGCGTCGGGCAAGCGGCTGGAAATTGAACTGTTGAGGAACGCATTCTGAATGCTGGATATCAAGCTGATTCGTGAACGCCCCGATTTCGTCAAGGGCGAACTCGCCAAGCGGGGGATCGATCCCGCGGAAGTCGATCGAATCCTCGAAGCTGACCACAAGCGTCGCAAGCTTCAAGCCGAACTCGACCAAATCCGAGCCGATCGCAAGCGGCGGGCGAGGGAGGTCGGCAAGCTGCCACCTGAAGAGCGCACGGTCGAGATCGCCAAGATCCGCGCTGAGGAAGCTGACGAAGAGAAGCTGGCCGCTTCGATCGTTAAGGCTGCGGATAAAGGGATCACAGTTCAGACCTACAAACCTCTTGTCGATTTTGCCGTGCAGCTGGCATTCGCAGAGAAGAAGGTCGAGGAGCTGGCGCTCAATCTCCCCAATATCCCGCGGCCGTACGTCGTCGTCGGCGCCAGCGAGGCCGACAACCGCGTAATCAAAACCGAAGGAACGCCAAAAGAGTTCACCGCGTTCAAGCCGCTGCCGCATTGGGAACTTGGCGAGAATCTCGGAATTATCGATTTCGATCGCGGCGTAAAACTCTCGGGCACGCGTTTCTATGTCTTGAGCGGCGCGGGCGCGCGGCTCGAACGCGCGCTGATAACGTGGATGCTCGACGTCAAGCAGGAGCAGGGATACCTGGAAATAATCCCGCCGTTGATGGTGACTCGTGAGACCGCCATCAGCACCGGGCATCTGCCGAAGAACGCGGACACGATGTACCACGACGACGAAGACGACTTCTGGTTTATCCCGACTGCGGAGGTTCCGCTGACCAGCCTCCGTCGCGACGAGACGCTCGACGAAAGCCTCCTGCCGATCTACATGACCGCATACACTCCCTGCTTCAGGCGCGAGAAGATGTCGGCGGGGCGCGACGTCCGCGGTATCAAGCGCGGGCATCAGTTCGACAAGGTTGAGATGGTCAAGCTGGTCCGTCCGGAAACGTCGGACGATGAATTTCACAAGATGGTGAACGATGCGTCGGAAATATGCCGGCGGCTGAAGATTCCGTTTCGCGTCGTCGAGCTGTGCACGGCGGATCTGAGTTTCGCCAGCGCCGTCACTTACGATCTGGAGATGTGGGCGCCGGGATGCGGCGAATGGCTCGAAGTCAGTTCCATTTCCAATTGCACGGACTTTCAGGCGCGCCGCGCGAAGATTCGTTTCAAGACCAAGGGCGGCAAGCCCGAGCTGGTGCACACCTTAAACGGTTCAGGGCTGGCGCTGCCGCGGACTCTGATCGCGGTGCTGGAGAACTATCAGAACGAGGATGGCAGTGTGACGATCCCCGAGGTCTTGCGGCCATATATGGGTGGACTAGAGAGGATTCAAAAAATTTGAATGTGAAACCCACCGTGGGTTTCACACTTCCTTGGGCAGGGGTGACCCCTGCACCCACGGTTAATCGCTAAGTCGCGAGGCCGCGTCTTAGCTCTCAGGCTCATGGCGGAAGCACGAGAGACGCGCCGCGGCAGGGGGTGACCGCAGGCCGTAGCGACGGCAGCGCAATATTAAGCCGTTGGCAGGGGCCGCGCCCGCCAACGGCGGGCGGCCTTAATACTGGGTGCAGGGGTGACCCCTGCGGTTTCGCTGAAGATTCGCGGGTTAACTGCGATTTTCAGCCTCTGTAACATTCCCGCAACAATTGATGCGTATGATTAAGGGCGAAGGCGAGTGCGATCGCGATGTAGTGATCGGCTCCGACAATGGGCGGGTCATCAAATTCTGAAGGAAGAGTTCGCTTGTCCGAATTAGAAGGTTCGATGGCCGACAGCATTCCGGTGGTCCGGCACAAGCGCGCGAGGGCGCCCGTGCCCGCGCGTTTGTTCGGCGATCGAATTTTCAATACCGCGACATTTATTCTTGCGCTGTCGATTCTCGCATTGCTGTTCGGACTTGCGGTTGCGCTGATTGCCGACAGCTTTCCAGCGATTCGGGCGTTTGGTCTGCATTTTCTCATCAGCACAGAATGGGATCCGGTTAATGAACAATACGGCGCGCTGCCGTTTATCTACGGGACCTTCGTTTCATCGTTCATCGCGTTGGCAGTAGCCGTGCCGCTAAGCCTGGGCGTCGCGCTGTGCCTGAGCGAGATGGCGCCCGACTGGCTGAGCCATCGGCTGGGCTTCCTGGTCGATCTGCTGGCGGCAATTCCCAGCGTCGTGTACGGCCTGTGGGCGGTGTTCGTGATGGGTCCGTGGATTCGCGACTATGTCGAGCCGCCGCTGGCGCATTGGTTCGGCTGGACGGCGCTGTTCCAGGGGCCCAAGGTGGCGGTCGGGATGCTTTCGGCGGGAGTGATTCTCGCGATCATGATCATCCCGTACATTTCGTCGGTTTGCACCGACGTCTTTCGCGTCGTTCCGCATACGCAACGCGAGGCCGCGCTCGCGCTTGGCGCGACCAAGTGGGAGATGGTTACCACGGCGGTGATCCCATACGGCATGACCGGCGTGATTGGCGCGATCATCCTGGGGCTGGGCCGCGCGCTCGGCGAGACGATCGCGGTTGCGATGGTAATCGGCAATTCGGCGCAGATTTCCGCGTCGCTGTTCAAGCCGGCGGCGACTCTGGCCAGCGTAATCGCCAACGAATTCGCCGAAGCCACCTCCGACATGTATGTCGCGGCGTTAATCGAACTGGGACTGGTGCTGCTGATTCTCGGAATCGTGCTCAACGTCGTGGCGCGCGCGCTGGTGCTCGGCGTGCAGCAGCGCCGCTATCGGGAGACGGGCAAGTAATGGCAGCGGGAGTCAGCACTCTTCACGGCGAGACGAGCTATCGCTATCGCAAGTTCAAGAGCGATTCGATGATGGCGATCACGGTCGGCGCGACTATCGTGACGCTGATCCCGCTGTTCCTGGTGCTTGGCTATCTGCTCACCAAGGGTGTGGCGAGTCTGAACTGGGCGTTCTTCACGCACATGCCCGCGCCGGTGGGCGAAAAGGGCGGCGGGATGGCCAACGCGATCGTCGGCACGCTCGAAGTGGTGGGGATCGCGTGCCTGATCGGGGTGCCGATTGGGGTCGGCGCGGGTCTCTACCTGGCGGCCAATCGCGCGAGCCAATTCACCAACTGGGTGCGTTTCTCGGCGGACGTGCTGATGGGTGTGCCGTCGATCGTGGTCGGGATTTTTGCATACGCAGTGATCGTGCGTCCGTTCGGCGGGTTCTCGACGCTAGCCGGTTCGGTCGCGCTGGCGGCGATCATGATTCCGCTGGTCACGCGCACCACCGAAGAGATGGTGCTGCTGGTGCCGCCGGAACTGCGCGAGGCGTCGCTGGCGCTGGGCGTGCCGCATTGGCGCACGACGCTTTCGGTGGTGGCGCGCACGGCGTTGTCGGGAATCGCGACCGGCGTCATCCTGGCGGTGGCGAGAGTCTCGGGCGAGACGGCGCCGCTGCTGTTCACGGCGTTCGGCAACCGGTTCTGGTCAACTTCACTGTTTCATCCGATCAACACGCTGACGGTTCAGGTTTACACCTACGCCATTTCGCCCTTTGCCGACTGGCAGCGGCAGGCGTGGGCGGGGGCGCTGGTGCTGACGGCGATAATTCTGGCGCTCGAGCTGGGTGTGCGATGGGTGACGGGCGGGGCGGCGAAAGCGCCAAGGTAGCCATGGCTGAAAAGCTGGTCGTCAAAAATCTCAGCGCGTACTTCCACAAGAATCGCGCGCTGCACGATGTCAGCCTTGCCTTCGAGGAGTCCCGCATCGCCGCGATCATCGGACCGTCGGGATGCGGCAAATCGACGCTGGTGCGATGCCTCAACCGGATGCATGAGGTGGTGCCCGGCGCGACCGCGAGCGGCGAGGTCATGCTCGACGGGAATAACATCTACGACGACGGCGTCGATCCGGTGCAGGTGCGGCGGCGAATCGGGATGGTCTTCCAGAAGCCGACACCGTTTCCAACCATGTCGATCGAGGACAACGTCGCGGCGGGGCTGACCCTCAACGGGGTGCAGATTAACCGCGCCGAGCGCGACCAGGTAGTCGAGCGAAGCCTGCGCCAGGCGGCGCTTTGGGAAGAGGTCAAAGATCGGCTGCGGCGGCCCGGCGGCAGCTTGTCGGGCGGACAGCAGCAGCGGCTATGCGTGGCGCGCGCGCTGGCGGTTCAACCCGAGGTGCTGCTGATGGACGAGCCATGCTCGGCACTCGATCCGATCTCGACCGCGCGCATCGAAGAACTATTGCTGGAACTGAAGTCGGCGTACACTATCGTGATAGTGACCCACAATATGCAGCAAGCCGCCCGCTGCTCCGACATGACAGCCTTCATGTACACCGGCGATCTGGTCGAATACGGCGAGACCAAGCAGATTTTCACGAATCCGACCCGGCGCGAGACTGAAGACTATATCACCGGGCGATTCGGCTGATATTGGGGAAGAGTAAGAGAGTAAAATGGATAGCACCCAGCCGCAGCATACCAATAGGCAGTATGAAGAGGATTTGCGCGGCCTGCGCGCCGGTCTGCTCAAGATGGGCGGATTGGTGGAGCGTCAAATCGCCGAGGCGGTCGATGCCCTGGTTAATCGCAACAGCGAGCACGCCCGCGAGGTGATCGCGCGCGACGAAGAAGTAAATCGGATGGACAACGATAACGACGAGCAGTGTATCCGGCTGCTCGCGCTGCATCAGCCGACCGCCAGCGATCTGCGGTTCATCACGACGGGACTGAAGATCACGACCGACCTCGAACGAATCGGCGACAACGCGGTCAACATCTGCGAGCGCACGCTGGAACTGAACGAAGTTCCGCAGCTCAAGCCCTACATCGACTTGCCGCGGATGGCGGAGATTGCGCAGTCGATGGTCAGGGACAGTATCGATGCGTTCATGCGCGACGACACCGACCTCGCCGACCAGGTGATCGCGCGCGATGACGAAGTCGATCTGCTCAACTACCAGGTCTATCGCGAGCTGCTCAGCTACATGGCCGAGGATCCGCACACGATCGGGTCCGCGACGCGGTTGCTGTTCATTTCGAAGTATCTCGAGCGTATCGCCGATCACGCGACCAACATCGCCGAAATGGTGACGTTCATGGTCAAGGGCAAGATGATCCGTCACGACGAAACGAGGAAGCGGGGAACTTGATTGGTAAGGTGGAGGAGGTGAAGCGATGAATCAAGCCAGCCAGGCTACGAACGCGGTCTCCGAAGCGCAACGCGGAGTTCGCTACCGCGTGCTGATCGTTGAAGACGACGCCGATATTCGCGAACTGATCCGCTACAACCTTGCCCAGGAAGGTTTCATTATCGAGGAGGCGGCCGACGGTGCGCAGGCGCTCGAGCGCGTGAAGCGCCGGGTGCCCGATCTGATGGTGCTCGATCTGATGTTGCCCGGGATGCCGGGGCTGCAGGTCTGCCGCCAGATGCGCGCCGAGCGCGACACCTCGCATCTGCCGATACTCATCGTGACCGCCAAGGGTACCGAGGTGGATAAGGTGCTCGGCCTGGAGATGGGCGCCGACGATTACGTGGTCAAGCCGTTCAGCCCGCGCGAGCTGGTCGCGCGCGTGAAGGCGCTTCTGCGGCGCGCCAATCCGCTCTCGGAACCGGACTCCGGCGGAGGCGAGTATGAGAAGGGGCGGCTGCGAATGGACTTCGGCACCTACCAGGTGTTCGTCGAGGGCAAGCGCAGAGAGCTTGCGCTGCGCGAGTTCGAGCTGCTGAAATTCTTCGTGCAGCATCCGATGCGTGTGTACACGCGCGAACAACTGCTCGACATGGTGTGGGGCCGCGACACGTTCGTCGAACCGCGGACCGTCGACGTGCACGTGCGGCGCCTGCGCCAGCATATCGAGCGCGACGACGCCAATCCGGAATTGATCCTCACGGTACGAAGCGTCGGTTACCGCTTCAACCCCGAAGCGCTTGGATAGATCACCGACCTCTGGCCTGATCGCAGCGATAGGAATCGGCCTCGCACCGGCAGGTATATTTCTGGTGGTGCTGGCCGCCACCGGAGCGGCGTCGGGGGTGTGGGTTGCCGTGGTAATCGTGCTCGGGCTTGCGCTCGGCGCGATTTTCGCCACCGCGATCGGACGCACGCAGTCGCGCCGCGCAGAAAGACTGGACGCCGTTGCCGCCGCGCTGCAGGACCGGCGTCCGCCACCGCATCTGCTGCCCAACGGAAGCGACGCGATGGCCCGTGCGGAGCGTCACTTGCTTGACGCTGCCGACGCGATCGTCGCCGAGGTGGACTCGCTGGCCGAGCAGCGCGACGAGTTCGAGGCGATCCTGCGCAGCATGACCGAGGCGGTGGTGGTGACCGGCGCGCGGGGGGAGGTGGTTCTGCTCAACGGCTCGGCCCGGCGCATCTTCGCCCTGGGAGCAGACACCGACTATCGCGATCGGCCGTTCGTCGAGCTATGCCGCGACCCGCGACTGCAGGAGTTTGCCGGCCGCTCGATGCAATCCACGGACAATAAGGTCATGAGCGCGGAAATCATGATCCAGAATCCCGCGCCGCTTTACGTTAGCGCCAGTGCCGCGCAGATTCGCACCTCGCGCGGTGCGGCGTGGGTGTTCGTCTTCCATGACATCACGCAGCTGAAGTCGTACGAGACGCTGCGCGCCGACTTCATCTCGAACCTCACGCACGAGCTGCGCACTCCGCTAAGCGCGCTGTACGGCTACGCCGAAACCCTGATTCAAGGCGTGGACGATCGTGAAACCGCGGCGCGCTTTCTCGGCATCATCGAGCGGCAGGCGCGCCGGCTGGCGCGGCTGCTAGACGACCTGGTCTCGCTCTCGGATTTGGAGCGCGGGCTGACGCCGCTCAAGATCGAACAGCTCGAGCCGTCGCGCGTGCTGTCCGAGGCGGCGGAGTTAATGCAGGAGCGGGCGGGACGCCACGGCCTGCGCCTGGAAGTGAAATGCCCGCCGGGATTGCCGAAGCTGGCCGGCGATCGCGACCGCTTGCATCAGGTGATGCTCAATCTGATCGACAATGCGATCAAGTACACTCCGCGCGAGGGCCGCGTCACGGTCGAGGCTCGCGAAACCGCGGGCGCCAACGGAGCAAACGCAAAGCCGGGCGTCGCGCTGATCGTCGCGGATACGGGCGAGGGAATTCCATCCGCCGATATCCCGCGCCTGACAGAGAGATTCTATCGCGTCGATCGGGCCCGCTCGCGCGAGCTCGGCGGCACCGGCCTGGGCCTGGCGATCGTCAAGCACATCGTGCAGTTGCACCATGGCGTGCTGCGGATCGAGAGCAAGGTGCATGAAGGCACGACGGTCTCCGTCTGGATTCCCGCCGCGCAGCAGGGGTGAGCAGGGGTGACCCCTGCACCCAACGTTAAGGCCGCGCTCCGTTGTCGCGCGCGGCACCTGCCAACGGCTTAATACTGCGCTGCCGTCGCCACGGCCAGGGGTGACCCCTCCACCCAGTATTCGGACGGGAAGGGATGCGGCGCTTCGCGCCTGTTCGAAGGAAGGTGAGCGCGGACGCAGTGACACCGGCTTGCTCGCGGGGCTGCGATGTGAAAATTTCTAAGGTTCCGGCGCGCCATTAGCTCAGTGGATTAGAGCGGATGACTACGGATCATCAGGTCGGGGGTTCAAGTCCCTCATGGCGCACCATCTTTCTTCATTCTGATTTGCCCTCGAATTGAAAGTTGCGCCGCCCGAATTGCGCTCGACTACCGGGCGCGGTGTGGTGTAACGATCGTGCGGGTCCGCCGAAACGCGCCGGCCAATCATCTGGCGGCCTAGCAGGAGGAGCGTGTCCTTATGTCAGCCGCGCGCGATTTCTCAAAACCATACCGCGTCGATGACGGCAGCAAGTTTCGTTTGAAGGACTTCGACCCCGGGAACAGCAGCGGTCTGAAATCGAAAAAGCACGCCGAAAAGGAATTGCTGGGCGGGATCGAGCGGCTCAGCGAATTGCAGGACAAGCTCTACGCGCAGGATCGATGGGCAATTCTGCTGATCTTTCAGGCGATGGACGCCGCCGGCAAGGATGGTGCGATCAAGCACGTGATGTCCGGCGTCAATCCGCAGGGATGCCAAGTTTATTCGTTCAAGCAGCCTTCCGCCGAGGAACTCAATCACGACTTCCTCTGGCGGACCTCCAAGTGCGTGCCCGAGCGTGGCCGAATCGGAATTTTCAACCGCTCCTACTACGAAGAGGTTCTCGTCGTGCGCGTGCACAAGGAGTTGCTCGATAACGAACGGACGCCGCCGCCGTTGGTTACCAAAAATATCTGGAATGAACGCTTCGCTGACATCAACTCGTACGAACGTTACCTGTGGCGCAATGGCGTCGTCATCCGGAAGTTCTTTCTCAATCTATCGAAGGAGGAACAGAAGAAGCGCTTCCTGAGCCGGCTCGAAGAGCCCGTCAAGAACTGGAAGTTTTCGGCCTCCGACGTCGCGGAAAGAGAACGATGGCACGAGTATATGACGGCCTACGAGGAAATGATCCAGCACACGGCCGCTGCGCACGCGCCCTGGTACGTCGTTCCCGCGGACAAGAAATGGTACTCGCGGCTGGTGGTGGCCGACGCGATCGTCAGCGCTCTCGAAGACCTCAATCTCCACTATCCGGTGGTCAGCGCCGCCAAACGCAAGGAACTGAAAGCCGCGCGCGTCGCCCTCGAGCATGAAGGCCATCACTGCCCCGTGCGCATTCGGCGTGGAAGGTCAGGGCGCGGCTAGCGAGGCGCAGATTGCGCGGGACGAGGAAGCGCCGCGACCGTGAAGCCCCACTCATAGAGCTTGCCCGATTCTTTCAACGCGACCTTGTAGTGGCCGGGCGCGAGCGGTTCGCGCGGGATCATCACCGCCGCGCCGCCGCGGGCGAGTCCCGCCTTGACCACCTCGGTCTGCTCGGCATTGCGGCCAGCGTACGACGCCGCGGTGATCAGGCACGTTTCAATCTCGACGCCATCGCGCGCGACGAAGTCCGACGATACTTCGAGACTGCCATCAGGGCCGTAACCTTTTCCGAGTTGAATCGAAATCGGAGTGCCGGTGGGAGCTTTGTAGCCGGGACACGAGGACAATGGATCCGGATAGTCGCCACCGGCGTACGATTGCAGATCAACGGTGGCGCCGTCGGGCGGAAATTCGACCGGCGATCGCAACCGTCCGGTCTCCGACGGAATGAGTCCGAGGCTCGGATTCCAGAACCGATCGCTCGCGGGTCCGTCGTAGAGCGCGATGCGCACCGACTTCTCCAACGCGAAGCGGTACGGGATCACGATCGCGCACTGGCCCGGGTCGCAGTATGCCCCGAGACCGACCACCGAAAATTGCGGCACCATCGGAATCAGGCCGCTGAACGGCATCGTCATCATGCGATCGACGAATTCGGCGCCGCTCAAGTTGATCTGCCACGCGGCCAGGACAACTGCGTTTCTGCCTGCCGAAGCGCCTTCGTCGGTGTAAAAGGGCTTTCCCCTTTCTTCCCATCGAAAGGCGTCCTGCGGAGTCTTAAACTGTAGGCGTCCTTTGTCGAGAACGATATCGCCGCCGGCGATTCCGTTCTTGACGAGATATCGCGCGTGATTATACGCGCCGGCACTGATGGCGCTGTCGTTGATGACCGGCGGCAGCTTCGCCATCGCGCGATAGTAGTTCACCCGAGCGTTGGCGCTTGATGCGAAATCGGGCGGTACTTCGGGCGATGCCGCAGTGGCCGGCTGCTGCGCGCTGGCTCGAAGGGCCATGAGGATCGTTGCTACACCAACGAGGACAGCGAAGTTGAAATATCGCATGATGTACCGTTCAGGGTTCGGAACAGTAGTTCCGCGCGCGCAGAAACTTCACGTCGTCGTCGGTGACCGGTGGACCAGATTTGATATGCGCCCAGCTAACCGACTGGTGCAACGTGTTGATTCCGCATTCAACTTCGAAGATTTCGTCGCCGTTAAGCCGCTTCACCGGCACGAAGATATTCGCGGTGCGTGCCGTATTTTGCTCGACCATCCGCGGGTCGGCCGTCAAACCGGTGCGGCTCATCGTGACGTTTTGGCCGCGGATGCTGTCGCAGATTCGCCCGGGATCGACTCTGCATCCGTTCATGACGACCACGTCCGTCGAACCCGCGCCGCCGCTCGACGCACCGTGCGACGCGCATGCCGCGATCGCTGTCGATACGAAAAGAAGCAAAACCATCACGCTCCGCTGCATCTGAAATTCCTCCCACCTGAGGACAGGCTTACGATCCCACCGCAACGTAGCAGTCCGTCAACTCACTGACAACAAACTGTCTCTTCGATGGAATCAGCAGTGCGGTATCTCGAACTGCGCGTCCCCCAACGGCGAGAATGCCGCACAGGAGGGCGATTCTATGGTGCTGAGAGTACGGTCAGGCCGCCCCGCATTGCTGGCCGACCGGAGACGTGGGTAAGACTTTAGAGCGGCAGCATGGATAGCACTTTTTCTCATAGGGACGGGGACGAGTGCGAGGAAAGTTGACCCCTAACCCATAGCCCCCTTCCCAAATGGGAAGGGGACAAACGCGACCCGCCCCTTTTTCGCAAGGAAGCGGGGCAAAGACCGGTTATTCGAGGCGCCAGAGCGAACGCGCGGCGCTGGCGGAGCGCTCGACGAACTTTTTGCCGTACTTGATCTGCGCCTCGAAGATAGGAGCGAGCGGAGTCTCTTTGGCCCACTTGGTGGCGGAGGTCTCGAAATCGATCGCCTGGTTGGCGACTTTCTCGCTGGTGTCGATGTACCACGCGGCGACCTTCTTGGCGCCCTCGACGCTCAACAGGTTGCTGCGCAAACTGCTGAGACTCTCGAACACTCCCGCATCATGCTGTTTGTGTGCTGTGTGTGTCTCTTTGTGTTCTGACATTTCTTCTTCTCCTGATTTTCGGCGCGACACGGGGCCGCCGGTTGGTTTACCAAGGTTAACCATCGATTCTGTTTTTGCCCGTTTTTTTTGTCGCATCCGCGACGAAACTGGCGGTTTTACGCTGCCCGGTTCCCCGCTCTGATCGTTTTCAGTCATCGCGTCGTTTGCCTTCCTCGCAGCTCAATCAATCGAGCCGCGGTTACTACGGGGCCTGCGCCTCAATGATGAGGTAGCGCCGAGCGCAGACCGATGCAGCGTGCGCATCGTGGCTTCCATCCAGAGCGAAGCGATCTTGTTAATGGCCGACATCTTTGCGGAACTCCGCCGGGTCGTTTCCCGGCCATTCCGGCCGTGGCGAAAATTGGTAAGCGCTGGATTTCCGCGCCGCCGCCAGCGGTTTCGCCGCGTCACGCTCGGCGACCGCGTCGCGAAGTTCCTCGCGCATCGATCGCACTTCAATCCGAAACGCTTCGACATCGGCCGCCGCCGGCAGGTCGACTGCGGACCACAGGGCGCCGAAGAAGGCGCCCGCGACGGCGGCGTTGAACCGCTGCCATCGAAGCACGATGTCGATTGCGCCGCCGAGCACATTGCCGACGGCGGGACTGACAAAGATCTGATTGGTTACGTCGTTGGCGGCGCCGACGACGGTGTCGTACGCCGTCCAGGCAATTTCATGAGCCTGGCGATCGAACCGGCCTTCGGCAATGACGCGCTTGACCTTGGCGGTTGGCGGCTCAGGCATCTCGCATTGGGCGAGCTTAAGTATCTCGTCGGAAAAAGAATAGTCGTCGGAATCGAGGTTGATCCTGGTGTTGCCCTTGTGATGAGCCATCGCAAATACCCCTGGTTCGGTGGCGGTGCGCCATTCCTGATTGTGTAAGTAATACTAATATAACAGATATGTCAAGAATTAGCCATAGTTAAGTTTGTTGCAGCGGTGAGAAAGGCCGCGAATCGGAAAGAATCGGGCCGGTTGCCACATTCGGGAGAATTAGAGCATTTGTGGTAGGAGACGCTGGGAGCGCGGGATGCGCGCAGCGCGACATCCCGACTCGGCGAAGGATAAAAGATGGCATCGGACAAATTCGTCACCGCGAACGGTCTTCGGCTTCATTACATCGACTACGGCAACGACGGCGCGCCGTGGGTCGTATGCGTGCATGGGCTGACCGGGAACGCGCACAACTTCGACGCGCTCGCGCCTCATCTGACGCCGAGGTGTCACGCGATTTCGGTTGACGTGCGCGGCCGCGGCGACAGCCAGTGGGGTCCGACTACCGAATATATCCCGCAAAATTACGTGACCGACCTGGTGCGGATGCTCGAGCAGTTAGGCTGCGAGCGCGCGAGCCTGATCGGCACCTCGATGGGCGGGATAATCTCGATGATGTATGCGGGAGGATGGCCGGAGCGAGTCGAGCGGCTGGTACTGAACGACATCGGTCCCGAAATCGATCCCGCGGGAGCGGCGCGAATAGCGAGCTACGTCGGCGAGGCGCGGGAGCGCTTCAGAGATCTCGGCGAAGTGGTGAAGTACTACAAGGAGAATTATCCGCCGATGGCGAAGCTGGCGGACAGCGTTGTCGCCGAACAAGTGAAATGGTCGGTCAAGCCGGGGGCGGAAGGCGGCCTGGTCTGGAAGATGGATGCGAACGTGCGGCGGCCGCTCCGTGGCGGGACCGCGCAGCAGCGGCTCGATTTGTGGGTGCCGTACGCGCGGATCGCGTGCCCGATTCTGATCGTGCGCGGAGCGGACAGCGATGTCCTGGAGCGTGCGACGGCGAGCCGGATGTGCACGGTGCACAAGCGGGCGAAATCCGTCGAGGTGCCGGGAGTAGGGCATGCGCCGTTGCTGACGGAGGCGGAATCGATCGGGGCGATCAAGGAATTTTTCGGGCTGTGAGGGGAGCGATGCCTACTTTAGCTGTATCAGTTCGATCCTGTAGCCGTTGGGATCCTCGATGAAGGCGATGGGAATGGTGCCGTGCTTCATCGGGCCGGGCTCGCGCACGACGTTGACGCCCTTGTTCTTCAAGTCGGCGCAGGTTTTGTAGATGTCGTCGACGCCGAGCGCGATGTGTCCGTAGGCGGTGCCGATTTCGTACTTTGAGGTTCCCCAATTCCAGGTCAACTCGAGCACGGCGGTTTCGTTCTCGGCGCCGTAGCCGACGAAGGCGAGGGTGAACTCGCCGCCGGGGAAGTCGTGCTTGCGCAGGAGCTTCATCCCGAGCTTGTCGCAGTAAAACTTGAGCGACTCGTCGAGGTTGTTCACCCGGAGCATTGTGTGCAGAAGGCGCATGCGGTTATCCATTCATTCCCGGAGTCTGACTTTCCGCAATCGCGAAAGTATTGTCAAACGGCGCAGGAGAGGGGGCGCGGCGTCGCGAGGCCGGTGAGGGTGCAGGGCGGGTAGCAATCAGATACAAGATAATATTATACGTGAGCGTGTGCTCGGACTGCCCAAGGGCTGAGACGCGCGCGAGCCGGGAATCAACGGAGAAGGCATTCAATCGATGGACTTCAACTATACGCCGGAAGACCAGGCATTTCGCACCGAAGTGCGCGCGTGGCTCGAAGCGAACAAGAAATTCGCTCCGCCGCCGAGCAATATCATGGCCGACGAGGGCGAGGGCGACTGGGAGGCGCGCGTCAACTGGCACCGGAAGCTCAACGAGGGCGGCTGGGTGGCAGTCAACTGGCCCAAAGAATACGGCGGGCGCGGCGCAACCGTCATGCAGCGGCTGATCTATCGGGAAGAACTGAGCCGGCTCGGGCTGAACGAGCCGATGATCGGGATGGGAATCAACCTGATCGGTCCCACGCTGATACATTGGGGGACCGAGGAACAGAAGAAAAATCATATTCCGAAAATTCTCAAAGGCGAGGAAGTCTGGTGCCAGGGATACTCCGAGCCGGGCGCGGGCTCCGACCTCGCGTCGGTGCAGACGCGCGCAGTTGACGATGGTGACGACTTCGTCGTCAACGGGCAAAAGACCTGGACCTCGATTGCGCAGCATGCGGACATGATCTTCGCGCTGGTGCGCACCGATCCCGCCGCGCCCAAGCACAAGGGAATCAGCTACCTGCTGATCGATATGCACAGCCCCGGCGTAACGGTGCGTCCGCTGGTGCAGATGACGGGCGGCAAGGGCTTCAACGAAGTTTTCTTCGAGGATGTCCGCGTGCCGAAAAAGAATATCCTCGGCGAGCGCAACAACGGCTGGCAGGTCGCGATGACCACGCTGCTGTTCGAGCGCGGCGGCGGCGGCGGCGAAGGCGCGATGGGCGAGGTCTATGAGCTGGCGAGGCTCGCCAAGCGCATCCCGCGCATCGGTGATGGTTCAACGGCGTGGGACGATTCAAGCGTGCGCCAGCAAGTTGCGGAGTTCGCCGCCGAGGCGCAGGCGCTCCGATACACCGGCTATCGGCAGCTGACGCGCCAGTTGAAGGGGCTGCCGCCGGGGCCGGAAGGCTCGATGATGAAACTGTGCGGCACGGAGCTCGCGCTCAAGATTGCGCTCTACGCGATGGAACTGCTGGGGCCGTATAGCCAGCTGGAATTCAACGCGCCGTTCGCGGTTGACAAGGGCAAGTGGTCGTTCAGAATGCTGTCGGCGCGCGGTCCGACGATTTACGCCGGGACGAATCAGATCCAGCACAACATTATCGGCGAGCGCGTACTGGGTCTGCCCAAGGGCTAGCGCAGAAGAAAATCGAAGAGCGTCTTCGCGTGCGTGATGCCCACATCGCGCACGCGTTTTTTTCCTGTTCATAGTTCACGCACATCTCGTGCGAACGACTTTACTGTTACGGCATTTCGTGGCAGTGTCGCGCGAACGCGGGTACCAAAACGCCAGAACACTGATTAGTAACCAGGATGCTGCTGCAACTTACCGCCTCCGCGTACTTCGAATTTCTGCAGCAGTTCGCTTCGCTGGTTCGCGACCCGGTCGGCTACGGCGTCGGAGTGCCGCCCGGCGACGGCCGTCCGGTACTGCTGATCCCCGGATTCACCGCGGGCGATTGGTCGCTCGGCACGATGGCGCGATGGCTCGGGCGCGTCGGATACCGTCCGTATCTGTCGGGGATCGATCTCAACGTCGGATGCCCACAGCGCACGATGGAAGTGGTGGGATGGCGGGTGGAAAAGATCGCGCGCCAATCCGGCCAGCGCGTGACAATCATCGGGCATAGCCTGGGCGGCGTACTGGGCCGCGCAATCGCCGCGGCAAACCCCGCAAACGTGCGCGAGGTGGTGGCGCTTGGCTCGCCGATTCGCGACGGATGGACGGGAGTACACGATCAAGTCCGCCCCGCGCTGCAGGCGATCCAGTCTTTCTGGCAGACGTTTTCCGACGAGCCCGAGAGTTGCGGCACGGCCGAATGCTCATGCGCATTCGTCGCCGCCGTGCTCGCGCCGACTCCGGGAAGGAGCCGCTTCAGCGCCATCTACACGCGCCGCGACGAGATCGTGCAATGGCGGTCGTGCGTCGACGATGCGGGGTCCAATTTCGAAGTCTCGGGACTGCATGCGAGCTTGATAGTCAATCGCGAGGTTTACCGAATCCTCGGGTCGATCCTTGCAGAAGCCCCAGGTGAGAGTGCCGCCGCTTGAACATTACCCGCCTGCCCATTCGCCAGGAAAGCCTGACGCGGATCACCGGCACGAGATTGTTGACGGATCGGAAAATGGTAATATCGCGCCATTGTTGATGGCTGCAAGGAGGGGAGAATGATCAGATACGCATTGGTCGTGGTTGCCGTCGTTTTCGTCGTCGGGTGCAATTCTTCGCCGTCACAAACCGCCGAGGACACGGTCGGCGGCGCCAACGTCGTTTCCACCGCGAAAACTCCGATGGCGACCGCGACGACGAGCCTTTCGCTCGACTGGGGTCCAAAAGCGCAGGCCGGCCAGGTCGCGATCGCGGACGTATTGAGCTACGGCGGTTCCAAACCGACGATCGCCGCGCCGGCCGGCTGGCAACTGATTCGCGACGATTCCACTCCAACAACGCGGCAGTCGCTGTATTGGCATGCGATCCAGGCGAACGATCCCAGCAACGCGACGTGGGCATTCAACGAGCCGGTCGATGCGCAGGGCGCGATCGTGTTGCTGGACAATGTCGCGTCAGCCGCGCCGGTGGATATGACCAGCGGCAGTACCGGCAATGACGGCAAGCCGACGGCCAAGTCGGTCGCTACCACAGCCGATGGCGATCTTATCCTTGTCGCTTACGCTACGGATTTTAGCGGTCCCGGGCTTGGTCCGACGATGCCGACCAACGTGAACTCAGTTGTGAATCAGGATGCGACATCGCACGAATACTGGATCCTGGCTAATTATCAGAGCGAGAACGGGAATACCGAGGACGCGACGTGTAGCACTCCGCAGCTTTTCAATTGGGTCGGCGCGCAAGTTGCGATAAAACGGGGCTCCGCGACAACAACCCCGGAATGAGCACCGACGTGGCCGAACCGCAGGCCGATGCGACCCGCCCGAGGCTTGAGGCCAGCCGCTCACCCTTCACGGCGCCGTGGTTTTCGTGGTAGTTGGATACGCCATCGCGCGGACGGGATGGTAACCTGACGCATCTGGACATAATTTCGGTAATCGTTGCGCTTGAAGCGCCGACGGCCTCATTTGCGCTGATTGATCCGCGTCTTACAGAGCGGTCTATCACGACCCTGATAGGGCCCGGCTCATGCTGGTCAACCTGGCGGTCTGACATGTGCGGGATTGGGTTTAGTGAACTCGCAGAAGAGGCACTCGGCGCTCGAGCTAAATCCGGAAATGATAGCGGAAATTGAGAATGAAAAGAGGGACCGATGGGGTTGATGAGATGGATTCCAGGCTCGTCTATAATCGCCGCAACGTCTGGACGACGCTGGTGGAGTGGCGCGTCGCCCTAACTGCTTTGGTGGTTTTCGCAGCTTCGATGCTGGTCTACCTGCGGACCGTCACGCCCGGTCTGGAATTTATGGATACCGGTGAATTTCAGACAGTGACTTACGTCCTTGGTATCGCTCATCCAACGGGCTATCCATTATATACAATCGTCGGCAAGCTCTTCGGCACGCTGCTTCCTGTGTACTCGTGGGCTTTCCGCATGAATCTGATGTCAGCCTTATGCGCGGCGATTGCTGCGGCGATGTTGGCGGTGCTCGCGATTCGCTACAAAGTTTCCCCGGTGGTGGCCTTCGTTGCGGCTCTAGGGTTTGCTTTCGCGCTCAACACCTGGAAGGCCGCTGATAAAGCCGACCCTTACACATTGACCGTGATGATCGGAGCGGCGCTCTGGTTGCTGGAGGTCAAGTGGGGCGAAACTGGAGAGCGATGTTGGCTATGGGCCATTGCGATAGTCGCTGGCGCAGGGCTTGGCAGTGCCGGAGTTTTGGCGATGGAGCTCCCGGCGATCATCACCTATGCGGTGATCACGCAACCGCGGAAGTTCTTTGCGCCGTCCACCATGATCGTAGCGGGACTGTTGGGTATTGTGGGAGTGGTAGGCATTTATTCCTTTCTACCGATTCGCGCATCCATGAATCCGCCGCTCAACTATGGCGACACAATCACCTGGAAAGGCTTCCAGTTTGTCGTGCTGGGCGGACAAGTAGGCGGAGTAATCAACTACCTCACATGGCCCGTCCTTGGCGTTGCCATCAAACGTCTTCCTCAGGTGTTTGCCTGGTATGAAGAGTGGCTCACTCCGGCAGGGCGAGCGATAGGAGTTCTCTTTGCGTTGGTAGGCCTAGGAACACTGGTTATTCGCGAATGGCGATTGGCCTTATGCATAGCGTTAGGCTTCATCGTCCCGATCTATCCGACCGTCACAATACCGATCAACGACACCTCTCATTATGTGCTAATCTCGAATTGGTTGCTGTTATTCGTGGCCGCAGTCGGTGCGCAGGCTCTCATCGTGGATCCGATTCTGAAGATTGACTACGGCTCCTTCCGCCAGTCGCTATATCTGATAGCGGGCGCAGCCCTCCTATGGCTGCCAGTTCAACTGGCCCAGGTCAACTGGGATGCTGCTGATATGCATGACCACCACGACGCTGAAATTGCCGTGCAGAAGACGTTTCCCTTGCTCAAGCCGAACGCCGTTGTCATTTCGTGGTGGGGCCCGAGCACCGCATTCTGGTATGGAAAGTACGTGGAAGGCCTTCGCCCTGATGTCGAAATCATCGACGACAGCCAAATGAGCAAGCAGGGATGGACTGTCGGAAGTGACGCAATTGCGTACTACTTCGGCAAGAGACCCGTTTACACGGTACCTTTCTGGGATGAGCTCGAACAGTACCGAAAGAGGTTTCGCGTAAAGTTGGTCGCCGACCTACACGTCTTTGGTCTATCTCTCTACGAGATTGCAGGGCCGGTATCTCATTGATCTGATTACAAAGGCGAGTTGATCAGTTGACGCTTATTCTAATAGTGTTTTCGGTGCCGATGATCGCATTTGGCATGTGGCGCGAAAGATTCTACGGGCTCAACGTCTGAGCACTCAGGTTGGGCAGGCGATGGCGCGAAACATTTCCGGCTTCGTGTACATTCTCC
This sequence comes from Deltaproteobacteria bacterium, assembly GCA_003135135.1. GTDB lineage: Bacteria > Desulfobacterota > Binatia > Binatales > Binataceae > Binatus. Next base: position 23,097 of record PLDK01000040.1, on the reverse strand, counting down.
TCTATCGAGGGAAGTTTACCAGGGCTGAGGCGATTGCGACTGCTATCGGGAGCGCCGCGTTTGCGCTGGTTTTCTGCTATCCGCTGGTTCGCCATCTGTCGATTTCGGGCGCTTTTGGCGACTGGGATTTAAATTCTGCTTCCGAATGGGCCGTATATTGGAGTGTCCACCAGTACCATCAGTTTCCGCTCTGGAATCCGTTTGAATGCGGTGGCATGCCGCTTCTTGGTGATCCGCAGTCTCATTTCTTCAGCCCCTGGTTCTTTCTCACGCTGATCTTCGGGCCGGTCGTGGGTGTGCATCTCGAGGTTATCCTTTACGATGCGATCGCATGGGCCGGGGGCTATGTGCTGGGTCGAGTGCTGGGAATGAGACGCATTTCGGCCATCTGCACTGCTACCGCGTTCGCTGGAAGTTCATGGTTTTTCCTGCGCGCTTCCGAGGGCCAGATCGTTATCATGGTGTTTGTGTACCTGCCGTGGATAATCGCGGCCGGATGGGCTGCATCGGAGCGTGGCAAGGTTCGATACGCGGCACTGTGCGGCGCGTTGATAGCGCTAAGTTTCCTTGACGGCAGCCCATATCCCCCACTCTTCGAAGGTTTGACGCTCGCGCTGGTGCTTGTTGGTCGAGCCTCAGTGCGGCTGAATGCGCGCCCGCTGATCGCGCTTGCGGTCGCGGCGGTTTTTACCGCTGGATTCGGCGCGGTCAAGGGTTTGCCGGCGATGAAAGCGATGGCATCGCATCCGCGCCCAGCCGACGCAGGGTACGGGAACAGCGTCGATGCGCTCGGTGAAGCGTTGTTGTCACGCAATCAGGATCACAATCGACCAAGCTTGAATAATTGGGGCTTTTGGGAATTGGGCGCATACGTGGGCTTATTCGCGGTGATTGCGATGGCGGGGTTGATCTCCCCGCGGAAAGCCCTACCGTGGATTCTCACGGCGATCATTCTCTTTCACCTGGCTCGGGGATGGACCGGTCCGAACTCTTTGTATGTATGGCTGCATAGTATGCCGTTTTTTTCTTCGACCCGTCTGCCGTCGCGCATCCTGATTCCATTCGTCCTGATGGTGGCGGTGTTGGCCGGTATCGGCATCGACGCCGTCTGCAGTCGCGGCTCGCCCGCCGCACTCGCGGTTTGCGCTTTGCTCATACTCGTTGGCGGCGTCGATCTGATTCTGGTCGGTCCTCCCAACCTGCGCTACGCATTGATGTCGGTCGTCGATCCTGGTCCGCCGCGGATCGGCTTTGCGCAATATCATCGCGCTCCCGCACTCGTCGAATCCAGTGTGATTCGGCATCACGAAGGGGTTGTGAATTGCTACACGTACACCGATTGGCCGACGGAGGCGAAAGGGTGGAACGAACCCGGCTATCGCGGCGAGCAGTACCTGCTCGGCCCAGGCACTGTGACGCTGGCGCGATGGACTCCCAACCGGCTCGAATACGTCGTGGACGCGCCGGGGCTTTCACTGTTGGTGGTCAATCAGAACTACGATCCATCGTGGCGAGTCATCTCGGGCGCGGATCAGACATCATCCTGGGATGGATTGCTGGCGGTGCGGGTGCCGGCCGGAAAGAGCCGAATCGTCCTGAGATATATAAGCATCGCGGCAATTTGCGGGATGATAATCTCAATGCTGACTGCTTTCGCCGCATTTGTGCTATTCCGATGGGAGTCGCGGCGGCCGCTCCGTGACGCGTAATTTCGACACCTGACTAGGCAAAAATCTCTTACGCTGGCACACTCAATCCGGCAAACTGGAGATGGCCGAGGCCGGGGGTGGGGATTGGCGCCGACTTCGCGACAGATGGATTTCAAATGCATGGGATAACCGACCCCGCGCATATCACGGACATGCTCGCGGCGTGGGGCTATCTCGGCATCTTCATTGCCGTGTTCGTCGGCAACCTGGGGATTCCCGTGCCCGAGGAAACCGTGATGCTCGCCGCCGGATTCCTGGCCGGCCGCTCGCTGCTCGACCTGCGAATCGTCTACGTCACCGTAGTCGCGAGCGCCGTCACGGGCGACTGTTGCGGTTACGTCATCGGCCGCACCGGCGGACAGCGCGTACTCGTTCGGCTCGCGTCCGCCTTTCCCTTCTTGCGCACGCGTTACGACCGCCTGCAACTGTTCTTTCAGACCCACGGCAGCAAGGCGGTTTTCATGGCGCGATTTATCACCGGCGCGCGATTCATGGCGGGCCCGATGGCGGGTGCGTGCGGGATGCCGTTCTTCCAGTTCCTCGGCTGGAACGTGCTCGGTGCGATCGTATGGTGCTCGCTCGTTGTCACGGTCGGCTACCTGGTGGGCGACGAGTTGTATCGCGCCCTGGCGACGGCTCATCAGGCGTCACGATGGATTGAGCTGGCTGGGGTTGCCGTGGCGATCGTGGTTTTCGTCTTCTGGTGGAGGGACAGGCATCCTGCGGTGTCGCGGCCTCAATCGTAGCCGCATTCGCGACTGTGCCGCGATGGTGGTGGTTGCGCTCGCGTTGACTGGATGCAAGCCGCGCACGCGTATCGATCTCCATTATCTTCCCGGCTTCGTGCCGGGGTCGCAGAACATTTTTCGTCCCGTCAGAATTGCGGTGCCTCCCACGACCGGAAATTTCGGCTCCGGCAATTCCAACGTCGGCATGATTTACGCTGCCGACGGCACCCCCCAGACTCCCCTCGTGACCGCCGATGCGGCCCGCGCGTTCAACAACGCGTTGATCAAGGGGTTGGCAGACGCCGGTCTAATGCCGGTGGCGCTCGACTCGAATCCGGGTGACGGCAAGCCGCCCGAGGGCTCGGATTTCATCCTCGCCTCCGACCTCGAACAGCTCGAAGTGAGCAAGCGGTTTGGAACGATCCAGACCGTTCACGGCCAGTACTTCTCGATGAGATCTGCGGTGCGGGTAAAGTTCGAGCTCAAGAATCGCGATGGCGCCGTGCTTTACTCCGACGAGATCAGCGGCATCGAGAATGAACCGCCAAATCCGGTCGGTGCCGAGGTCTTTCTGCCGCTCGAGACCGAACCCGCCGAGTCTCTGTCGGTTGCACTCTCGCGCGCCGTCGGCGTGCTGATGCTACAGCCGGGATTTCGCGAGGCAATCCCGATGCGATCCGTCGAGCCGACTCCCACGTCGACGCCGGCGCCGCAATCTCCTGGCGCGTCGCCCACGCCCTGAGAGAGTCACATCGCCGCGGCGGCGGATACCGAAGTGAATGCCGAACTTAGGCGGACTTGCCCTTGCGTGATTCTTCCCGGTGGCGCAGCTCGACGCGGCGAATCTTCCCGCTGACCGTCTTAGGCAGCTCGTCGATGAATTCTATCTCGCGCGGATATTTGTAGGGCGCCGTCACGCGCTTGCAATGCTCCTGCAGCTCGGTCACCAGCCGCTCGCCGGGTTCGGCGCCGGGCCTCAGCTTCACGAAGGCCTTGACGATCGATCCGCGATCCGCGTCGGGACTCGCGACCACCGCTGATTCCATTACTGCGGGATGCTCGAGCAGGGCGCTCTCCACCTCGAACGGCCCGATTCGGTAGCCCGCCGAAATGATCACGTCGTCGGCGCGCCCGACGAACCATAGGTAGCCGTCGGCGTCGCGGGTCGCCTGGTCGCCGGTCAGGTACCAATCGCCGCGAAATACGCTGGCGGTCTCTTGCGCATTTTTCCAATACTCGAGAAACACCGACGGCGGGCGCTCGGGACTGATCCGCACCGCTATTTCTCCGAGCTCGTCAACTTTGGTCTCGGCCATTTTGTTGTCGATCACGCGGACGTCGTGACCCGGAAACGGCAGCCCCATCGAGCCCGGTTTCACCGGCATCGCGGGCATGTTCGCGGCCAGGATGGCCGTCTCCGTTTGCCCGTAGCCGTCGTGAATCGTGAGTCCCAGCCTCTCCCGCCAGACCTCGATCACTTCCGGATTGAGCGGCTCGCCCGCACCCGTGCAATGCCTCAGTTTCGGGAATGAGTAGTCCGCGAGGTTTTCCTTAATGAGTATTCGATACTCAGTCGGCGGCGCGCAGAAGGTAGTAACTCCATAGCGCGCGATCAACTCGAGTTCCTTCGCCGCATCGAAGCGGCCGTTGTACATGAACGTCGTCACGCCGTTCATCCACGGCCCGAACAGCACGCCGTATGCCGCCTTGGCCCAGCCGGTGTCCGAGGTTGTCCAATGCAGGTCGCCCGGCCTCACGTCGAGCCAGTTAAGCCCCGTGAACCGATGACTGTAGCTATAGGCGTGACTATGCAGAACCGCTTTCGGTTCCCTGGTCGTGCCGGAAGTGTAATAGCAAATCGCCGGCTCCGACGATTTCGTATTCGCCGTCTTGAACGCCGGCGACGCGTGACCCATATATTCCTGCAGGCTTATCCAGCCGCTGCGGGCGGCGCCGGCTATCAGGTAATGCTCGACGCTGGGGCATTGCTTGCGCAGTTCCGCGATCATCGCGGCATTCTCGACGCCGGCGATTATCGCGCGCGCCCCGGAATGATTCGCGCGGTACACCAGGTCCTTCTCGCGCAGCATCGAGGTGCACGGGATGACGATCGCGCCGAGCCTGAGCGCGCCGATATACGTCGCCTGCCACAGCGTGATTCGCGGCAGCACCAGCAAAACCGCATCGCCGCGCCGGATTCCATGTCCGGCGAGAACGTTCGCGATGCGCCTGGATTGCTGCGCGATATCCGCGAACGTCAGCCGCGCGCGCCGGCCCTCGCTGTCTTCCCACAGGATTGCAACCCGGCGCGGATCCTCGGCGAACTTGTCGATGACCGCGGCGAAGTTGAAATGCTCCGGCGTCTCCCATCTGAAGTCGCGGTACAGGCGCCGATACTTCTCGATCGCGTCGGTCTCTATTGAATTAGTCATTGGCGCGAAATCCCGCGCGCTGCGTGCTCCACTGGCGCTTGCGAGCGCTTCGCTGCCGCCTTGATATACTTTACCGTCACCGGCGACAGATCGTCGCGTTCGACCCGCACGTCGATTATCGCAAACGATTTGCACTCATGCGCCGCGCGAAGCGCATCTCTCAGCTGCTCGACCGTGGCCGCCTCGAATCCAGCGCCGCCCCAATCGCGCGCGAGCTGCGCATACGGCCACGGCGGAATCTCGAGCAGTTCGCGCCGCTCGGCAATCGGCCGGAAGATGCCCCATCCGCCGTTGTTGATCACCAGCACGATCGGATTCACACCCTTGGCGGGAGCTTGCGAAATTTCCGGTCCGGTCATCTGAAAACCGCCGTCCCCGCATAACACCAGCGGCCGAAGACCGCTTCCGATTTGCGCGCCAAGCGAGGCCGGCACCGCAAATCCCATCGAAGCGTAAAACCCCTGCGCCAGATAGCCGCCGTTATGCGGCACCCGGATGTCGAGCCCGCCAAACAGCATGTCACCCGACTCCGCGACCACCAGGTATTCGCGCTTGTCAGCCAGGAATTCGTTGACCGCGGCCAGGATCTGGCTGACCTTGACCCGCTTACCGTCGCCCGCGGCAATCTCGCGAAGATTGTCGGCGTAATGAACCTTCTCATGATGAAGCCGCAGCTTCTCGCGCAGCAGCGCGCGCGCGAAATCGCGCACCCCGGCGTCGGTGTAGGTGTGATACTTCACCTCGACCTTGCGATCGACCGCCCACACCGTTCTGCCTTGAATCACGTGCGGCGGACGGTTGCCGAAGTTCATGTCGGTTTTCAGACATCCGAGGTTGAGCACGAAGTCGGCCGCGTCCATCCGTGCGACGATCGACGGCGGACTGATTGGGCCGACGTGCACGCCCATGTACAGCGGATGGTCCATCGGGAACGCACCCTTGCCGAGCACCGTCGTGAACACCGGCGCGCCCATCCGCTCGGCCAGTTCCACCAACCCATGCGACGCCTTGAAGCGATGAATCTCGATGCCGGCGATCAGCACGGGCTTGCGGCTCTCGTTGAACATCGCGGCCGTCTCATGCGCCGCTTCCTCGACCTTGCGTGTATCGGATTCCTGGAAATGCAGCCGCCCGTCCCATTCGATCAGCTCGTCGGGGACCTCGATCCGCCGGTCAACCATGTCGCGATGAATCTCGATGTAGCCCGGCCGCTGCTCGGCCCAAATGGCGCGCACCACGCGATGCAACTCATCCGCAGCGCTGCGCGGATCGGTCAGCACGGCCGACGCGCAAGTTACTTCGTCGTAAATGCGGCGCTGCGATGCGATCTCGCGGGCCTGGTGATGAATCAGCGTGCCGAGTTTGCGTTCCTCCTCGCCCGGGCCGCCCGAGAAAATCAGAATCGGCACGCGTTCCGAGAACGATCCCGCGACCGGATTGACCATGTTGTGGCCGCCGGCGCCGTAGGTCACGCAGATTACCCCGATTTTCCCGGTTGCGCGCGCGTAGCCGTCGGCTGCGAATCCGACCCCCGGCTCGTGCGACAGCGTAATGATATCCAACCCGTGCTTGCGGCCCAGCGCAAAAAACAGCTTGAGCGCGAGGTCGCCGGGGATGCCGAAGACGTGCGACACGCCAAGCTTGCGCAGGTAGGCGACCAGGAAATCGCCCAGCGCCATGTGTCTCTTCACTCCGCTTCGCCCTCCTCGATTGCCGCTAATTGTAACAAAAAGACCCCCGCCGCAGGACATCTTCGGCGCCGCGTTGTGCTAGAGTATGATATCGTTGGATTAAGTTGATGTTTCGATCGATGCTTCGCATGCAATTCCTCGGGCCGATGCAACTGAGCCGGCTGGTGATTTTTCTGCCGCAGTTCGTCCGTCTGTTTTATCGGCTGATCACCGACGAACGCGTGCCGATGCTGGCGAAAATGGTACCGTGGATGGGTTTGCTGCTTATGTTGACACCTCCGGCGCTCGAGCTCGACATGATTCCGATAGTCGGCGAACTCGACTGGATTCTTATCGGCTACCTCTCGCTCAAGGTTTTCATCTGGCTATGCCCACCCGACGTCGTGCGGGAACACGTCAGTCAGATTGGCCGTGGCGAATAGCGCAGCACCCTGATGCGACCCCGCGTAATCCTGATCAGCCTCGCCGTTGTCGTTATCGTCGCGCTCGTGTCGCTGAGCCTGGCTGACCAGCTACTGGTCGACTACCTGTGGTTCGGAAGACTCGGCTACGGCGGAGTTTTCAATACAACTGTCGGCGCGGAAATCGTGATCTTCGCGATCGTTTGGCTGGCCGCGTTCGTCGCGATCTTCGTCAGCGGGTTGATTGCGGTCGGCACCAGCCGCAATCACGAGCGGCTGCGCGTGGTGCGCCGCCCCGACGAGATGGTCGAGGTTAATCTGCCCGAGTTGATTCGCGCGCTCGGCGAACGCGTGCCGTGGCGCGTGATCGTCGCTTGCGGCGCGGCCTTGCTGGCGCTGTTCGCGGCGCAAGGCGAGGCTGGCAGCTGGGACACCTACCTCAAGGGTCTCTACGGGGTGCCGTTCGGAATTGCCGATCAGGCCTTCGGCAACGACCTCGGCTTCTACGTCTTCACGATGCCGCTGCTCGAGGAAATCCGCGATCTGTTCCTGATGATCATCGTGCTGGCGGCCGCGATTGCGATCGCAGTCTATTGGACGCGCGGCGCGATCGACTTCAAGGAATCGCCACCGCGCGTGGCGCCGGGTGCGGCGGGCCATCTGTCTATCCTGCTGGGGCTGTTCTTCGTGCAGCGGGCGATGACTTACTGGCTCGGCCGCTTCGACTTGCTGCTGCATACCGACGGCGTCGTATTCGGACTGCGCTACGTCGATCGCATCCTGTGGCAGCCCGGGCTGTGGCTGCTGGTGGCGCTGTCGTTGGGGGCTGCCGTGATGTGCATGTTCAACGCGCGCGAGGGCGGACTGAGGATTCCAGTCGCCGCGTTCGTTGTCGTGTTCGGGCCCGCGCTCATCATGAATTTTATCCAGCCGGTGATCGAGCGCTTGTGGGTCAAGCCCGACGAGCTTCGAGTCGAGCGTCCATACCTGCAACGCAACATCGAGGCGACGCGGCATGCGTACAAGCTCGACAGGGTTGACGTGAAACCGTTTGCGGGGCAGGGCACGCTCACGCCCGCGGCGCTCGAGCAGGATTCGACGACGGTCAAGAACATCCGGCTGTGGGACCCGCGCCCGCTAATCGACACCTACCGCCAGTTGCAGGAAATTCGCACCTACTACGATTTTCGCGACGTCGACATCGATCGCTACTGGATCGAGGGCAAGTACACCGAGGTGATGCTGTCGCCGCGCGAGATGAATATCGATCAGCTGCCCGACAACGCGCAGACCTGGGTCAACCAGCATCTCAAGTTCACGCACGGCGCGGGGCTGGCGATGAGCCCGGTCAACAAGAAGGACACCGAGGGGATGCCGGTGTTCTATTTAAAGAATATTCCGGCGGTCTCGGACGTGGGGCTGAAGGTTGACCAGCCGGCGATCTACTTTGGCGAGGGGCGCGACAATTACGCCGTCGTCGATTCGGCGACGCCTGAGTTCGACTATCCCAAGGGCGCGGACAACGTCTTTTCGTACTACGCGGGATCGGGCGGCGTGCCGGTGGCGGGTTTTTTTCGCCGGCTGCTGTTCAGCATCTTTTTTCGCGACATCAATCTGCTCGTCACCGAGAATATCGTAAAGAACAGCAAGATCATGATCCGGCGCAACATCGCGAGCCGAATCGCCTACATCGCGCCGTTCCTGAACCTCGACCGCGATCCCTATGCTGTGATCCTCAATGGCCGGATGGTGTGGATCGTTGACTGCTATACGACCAGCGATCATTACCCATACTCGCAGCGCAACGCCGACGGGATCAACTACATCCGCAATTCGGTCAAGGTGGTGGTTGACGCGTACACCGGCGACACCGATTTTTACGTGTCGGATCCCGAAGACCCGGTGATCAAGACGTGGCAGCGCGTGTTCCCCGCGATGTTCAAGCCGATGTCGGCGATGCCGGCGGAATTGCGCGCGCACATCCGCTATCCGGAAGATTTTTTTCTGATCCAGGCCGACACTTTCCGCACCTATCACATGACCGATCCGCAGGTCTTCTATAACCGCGAGGACCTGTGGGGATTCCCGCGCGAAAACTACGCCGGGCAGACGGTCCCGATGACGCCCTACTACGTGATCATGCGGCTGCCGGGCGAAGCGCAGGCGGAATACATGTTGATGCTGCCGATGGTGCCGTCGGGACGCGACAACATGATTGCGTGGATGGCGGCGCGCTGCGACGGCGCGGATTACGGTCATCTGTTCGAGTATTCATTTTCAAAGGACAAACTTTTTTACGGTCCGTATCAGATCCAGGCGCGCATCAATCAGAATCCCGAAATTTCGCGGCAACTTTCGCTGTGGAATCAAATGGGTTCGAAGGTCCTGCTCGGCAACCTGCTCGTGATCCCGATTCAGGACTCCTTGCTCTACGTCGAGCCGCTGTTCATCCGCGCCGAGAATGGGCAGTTGCCGGAGTTGCAGCGGGTGGTCGCGTCGTACAGCGATCGCGTGGTGATGGCCGATACGCTCGACCTGACGATGCTGGCGCTGTTCAGCAATCAGGCGCCGCCGGGGGCGACGATCGCCAAGGCGATCATGAACGAGTCGGCCCCGCAGTCGATCGCTGCGGGCGCGGGCGCGCCCAAGGCCGACATGCAGAGCGCGGCGCAGCATTACAATCGCGCGCTGGAGGCGATTCGCGCCGGCGATTGGACGGCGTTCGGCGCGGAGATGAAGGCGCTCGGCGACGAGCTATCGATTTCCCCCGCCCCCGCTCATCCCTGACGCTCCCGAAACCTCACGCAGGTTTCGGACTTCCCGTTTGTTAAAGGGCTATCGGCACCGCCGCGGGATGCGGCCTGACGCCCTGTTAGAGGCATGAGTGAGGGGAGCAGAGATCCTGACTTAAGTGCAGGGGCCGGCCCTTCTCTAATTGCACAGCTTACGGCCCAGGAATTCGCCGATTGCCGCCGCGATCCCGCGAGTATGCGTCGCGCCACATTGAACTAGGCGCAGACAGCCGTTGCCGACCATCTGCTTTGCACTTCGACGCCGAGATCGACTTGGGCTAACATTGGACCAAAGCAGATGGCCCGAGAGTTCGAAAGTGTCGCAGAAGTCCAGGAAATTCTAGCGCGTGGTGCATTTGACGAGCTCAAGGGTGCGCTGGAAAACGAATTCTTCGAAGCGAAGTTGCCGTGGGACCTCGATTCGGAACGGGGAAAATTCGATTTGGCCAAAGACGTTAGCTCGTTTGCAAACGCACACGGGGGCATCATCGTTCTCGGAGTATCTACATTGCCGTCACCCACCTATCAAAGAAGGGAAGTCGTCGAAATACACCGACTACCTCAGTCGCGAACGCCCAATGAGCAGTATTGGCACATCGTCGGTGAATGGATCTATCCGGCACCATTCGGCGTTGATTTCCGGTGGCATCCCGATCCAGCGAATTCAACCGTGGGACTGATTTCGGCACTGGTGCCGAACTACGACGAAGAGTTGCGGCCATTTTTAGTAGCGCGTTATCTGCCCGAAATAGGCGAAAGGATTACGTCGGTTTTTGGCCTCTTACAGCGGCTTGGCCCTACGACAAAACCAACGCCGCTCCATGAGCTTCACAGGTTCTTGAGAGAGGGGCGCCGACTAGACGCGATTCACCAGAAGCTGGACACTATCATTGCGAAGATCGAGGTGGGCGCGGCCCCGGAATCGAAAAAATGGATCAGAAACATCTTGAAGAAGATCGGGTTGCTCAGCGACTAGAAGCGGCTGTCGAACTGGCGCAGCTAACTGACCGCGTTTTGTTCGCGCTGACCGCGCAGCCATGGCCAAACGCGCGGTTCAAAACCCTCTTTGCCGGCAACGATGCGACACTCGTTCAGCTCTTCAACAATCCGCCGAGGCTGAGAAGGGCCGGATTCAGCCTAGAGCATGACGGGAACAGCAAGATTGTGATGGGCGAACTCCGCCGCGTTCTGATCCCGGGTTGGAAGATATTGGAGCTCTGGCGTGAGGGAACACTCATATATGCAGTCGACGCGTTAGTGCAGCCTTTTTGGGGGAGCCCCCGTGGAGGCGGCTCGCTTCAGTTGAATCCCTTGGCTTTGGCCGAGCCGGTGTACTTGTTCGCCGAGCTAAGCAGACTGATTTACGAGGAATCGACGCAGAAACCGCAACGTGTCGAATACTGCGTCCACTTTGAACGGTTAGTCCTAGATGAGAAACGGGCGTCATTAAGTGAGGGCCCGCTTGGACCGTTCTTCTTCGGTGACGGTAACCAGCATCTTGCCCCTAATTCCAAGATGGACAAAATGATCACCTGGGAAGGGGGAAGCATCGACTCAGGTGCGGTCGCATACGAACTGATTCAAGAGGTCTACAACTGGTTCGGAATATCCAATGACGGTATTCCTTACACGAAGAAAGACGCGAATGGTACTACAGTCATAGACCCCGAAGCTCTAAAGAGGGCGGGATCGCAATAATTCTCTTTTCGAGGAGTGTCGTTCAGAAGGTCTTCATTCTTGGAGCCTGCGTGAGCCGCCATACGGCGCCGACCGAAGCGGCGCATCTGATCGGCGCGTCGCTCGGGCGGCGTATCCGAAGAGCCGAAGCCAGTTGATGACTCCCACTTATGGTGTTGTACTGCACAGGAATCTCAGTGAGCACTCGTGACTGAAGGCACGTCGGTTATCTTGGGCGCGCTCGTGGGCGCGGTGGCGGGACTTGGGGGCGGGGGATTTGCGGCCCTCGCTTCTTTGCGCGCTAGTCAGTTGGCAGCGCGGGCTCCGTTGGGTTCCGTTCTGCACGAAATTAGTAACGCGCTGGTAGCGATGAACGCGACGAAAGGCACAAACGAGTACTGGGTACCGCGGAGAGAGTTCGAGAGGAGATGGAGCGAATTCTCCATTCAACAGCGAATACTTTGCCCGAGCGAGAGGATCGCGAACCTTATGTCCCTAATTGGCGCGATCGGGAGAAACGAGTCAGATCCGCCCGAGGCGCTTATGAATCTGGCGGGTCAGACTATGGAAAAGATTACGCAGATGGTTGGCGCTTATAGTAATTCACTCTTTCGATTTCGAGCGCGGAGAGAAGAAGCACGAATTATTCGACGCTGGCTCGAAAGCGAGCCAGCCAAGTTGCTCAGCGAGCCGGTCCGAAGAAACCTTGCAGCGTTACTATGAGGAACGGGGATTCATTACCCGACCCTTCCCGCCGGAGCCCGGAGGCGGCGCGCATACTCCGCTGCAGCGTGCCCCTTACCACTTTCTAACAGGGCGAAGCCCGCATCTTCTGTTTTCACTGGGTGCAGGGATCACCCCTGCCCAAGGATGTGTGAAACCCAGAGCGGGGTTCACATTTAATAAAGTGATTTCCCCTTCCCATGTGGAAAGGGGAACAATCGCTGACAGAAAGAGTTACTCTCGCAACAAACTGTTCTTTGCGTAACGGGACGCGGCCTGTATCTGATCGTGCTCGCTTAGAACATTCGTTGTCCTCTGTCATCCTGAAGGCGGAGCCAGCAAGTTGGCAAACGCTCTCAAACCACGCAATCGATTGGCGGTTGTCGCGCCGCGACCTGCGGCGCCTCAAGCCTCTTTCAGCGATCGGATCGCCGCTATCGCCGAGCTTGGCGCCGGGACGGTTGCGGCCGAGCGATGTGCGATCGCGTTTCCCGCCGGTGGCGCCGGCGGCGGGGAAGTAGTGTGCGCGCCGCGCGGCGAGTCGCGATGGGACAAGGTGGTGAATGCGGTCCTCGTTGCGGTCGAGTATCGGCTCGGTGACGCGGTCGCGGGATACGGGCTGAAGCGGGCGCATGGAGCGCCGGCTTCAATTGAGTCGATTGAAAGAGTTGCGCTGAACGCGCGGGAAATCGCCGCAATCGTGCGGGTCGAAGCAATGGACGGGCGGCAGATAGCCGCGTCGGCGTTCACCGACGGCGTGAGCGCGGTGCGAATCGCGATGGTGGCGCGGGCAGATCGCGCCCGCGGCGAACTTGAAGCATCGCTTGAACTTATGGCGCGCGCCGTTTTCGGCGAGATGGCGCTGGCCGCCGCGCGCGGGTCGCTTGAATTCTGGCGGACCCACGGCGCCGAGACCGGCCGTCAGGCCATCGATGCAAGGCGGGAGTTGGTGCGAGAGCGGGCCGCGACGAATCACCTGGACAAGGTGGTTGCGGCGGCGCGGCGTGCGCAGCCCAGCGAAAGGTTCGCCCGCTTCGGCGAACTCGTCGCGGCCGGGGCCGGTTTCGACCAATGGGTGGTTGCGGTTGCGGACGGCGGCGCGTTGACCGTGGCCGCATCGTCGTCCGGGCACAAGGAATTCGATTTGGGTGAGACCGGCAGCGCGCTCGGGGAAAGTTTCCGGCGCCGTATCGTGATTGCGCGCTGGCGCGATCGCGACGCGCCTATTGTTGATCGCGCCAATCAATCTTCCGAAGACAGAATATTCGGCGGTTCGTATGTGTGTATCCCGTTCGAGGGAGGCGCGATCGCGCTGGCGTCGCGCGACGGGCGCGCATCCGCGGCCAGGGCGGAGGCGATTGTCGAACGGCTGGCTCCATTGGCAGCGAACTGGGTGATGGAGCGGGAGGCCGCGCGGCGCAACCTCCTGGTGCGCCAGCTTGCGCTCAGAATGTTTGCCGCGATCGACGAGGAGCGGGCCAGAATCGCGCGCGACCTGCACGACGATCAGGCGCAGTTGATTGCGGCGGTGAAAATTGCGCTCGACGGCCGGCGCGAGGCGGCGCGTTCGATCTTCAAGCAGGTCGAGGAGGAGTTGCGCCACAAGACGCGCGAACTTCGTCCTGTCACGATCGCAGACGCTTCGCTCGACGAGGCAATCGAGGGCGAGTTCGCGCGGCTGCATCGCGCCGGCGTAACGGCGAAGTTAGTGCACTCGGTTCACGATGGCGCGGCGGAGAAAATCTCGCGCCCGGTGCAGCAGCTATGCTTCCAGGTCGTTCGCGAGACGCTGTCCAACGTGATTCGGCATGCGCGCGCGAAGTCGGTCGAAATCACGATCGACAGCACCGATGCCGCCGCGCGCGTCTCGGTGACTGACGACGGCTGCGGCATCGCCGCCAACATCGGGGGCGAGGGGATTGGCCTGGCGGGCGTGCGGGAGCGGCTGGAGTTGATGGGCGGGAGCTTGAGGGTGGAATCGCAGGCAGGCCGCACGACAGTCGTCGCCGAAATCCCGGAGTCCTCGTGATGGAAAATCACCGGCAGATTCGCGTGCTGCTTGCCGATGACCATCGGATCTTCCGCGAGGCGCTGCGGATGGTGCTCGCGCCCGAGTGCGAGGTGGTCGCGGAGGCATCCGATGGCGAACAGGCCGTCGCGATTGCCGCGCAATTGAAGCCGGATGTGGTGGTGATGGACGTCGGGATGCCGGGAATCGGGGGACTTGCCGCGGCGCGTCGAATTGCCAAGGAAGTGCCGGTGTGCAAAGTGCTGGTGCTCAGCCAATACGACGACGAGGAATACGTGTTGGAAGCGTTTGGCGAGGCGGGCTGTGCGGGCTACGTGGTCAAGACCGACGCGGCGGCCGAATTGCTGAGCGCGGTGCGGGCAGTTCACTCCGGGCGGCACTACCTGAGCCCCACGATCGCGCCGATCGTGCTCGCGCGGTTGCACAGTGGCGCGCCTGCGAACGCGGCGCACCCGGCGAATCCGACGAGGCGGGAGCGCGAAGTGCTCAAGCTGATAGCCGAGGGCGCGACTACCAAGGAGGTCGCGCAACGACTCGGCATCAGCGTCAAAACCGCGCAAGCGCATCGCGACAACCTCAAGCAGAAGCTCGACCTGCGCTCGACGGCGGCGATGGTGCGATACGCGATCAAGCACAAACTGATTCGCATCGATTGAGCACGGGGCGCCGAGCGGGTAACAATCGGAGCCGGAGCAGCTCAACGATGGCAGAAATAGGACTCTTCGAGGCAATTTACTCGGCGCGATCGCTCAGGCGATTCAAGCCCGATCCGGTTCCCGACGATGTAATCACCAAGGTGCTCGACGCGGCGATTCGCGCGCCGTCGGGCAGCAACCAACAGAGTTGGGAGTTCATCGTCATCAAGGACGCGGCGCAGCGCAAAAAGATCGGCGACGTGTATCGCAAGGGCGGCGGAGTTTTGATGGCGCTCTACACCAATCGCGTCAAGCCCGCGCACATGAGCGAGGACGCCTACCGGAAACTGCGGGCGTCGGCGACCCACCTTGTCGATCACATGGGCGACGCGCCGGTGCTGTTGGTCGCATGCCTGAAGCAGACGGCGCCGGCGGGAGCGCCGCCAAAGCTTGCGCCCGAGGTGGCTGCGGCGATGAAGAAGATGGCGCGGCTCTCAGGCTCGAGCATCTATCCCGCCGTGCAGAACATTATTCTCGCCTGCCGCGGCTTGGGTCTCGGCACGGTGCTCACGACGATTCACGCCTATTTCGAGGACGAGGTGAAGGCGATATTGGGGCTGCCGCCCGAAGTGCAGACGTACGCGCTGATGCCGATCGGATATCCGCAGGGAAAGTTCGGACCGATCAAGCGGCGGCCGGTGAGCGAGGTCGCGTACCTGGACCAATACGGCAACCATTGGAAGAGCTGAGCGCGGCGCGATTTACAGGAGTGTCCCGGGATCACCGCGCGGCTGGTCTTTCGTCGCGAAGTATCAATTTGGTTCGCCGCGAAGATCTTCGGTGACTTTGCCGGCGAGGTGCCGGACCTGGTCGTGCTGCGAGAGCAACGAGGCGAGCACCGCGGGGTTGGACTTGCCGCCGAGGCGGTACGCGTCGGCGGCGTGCGCGAATTGTTCGTAGGCGTTCAGCAGCTTTACGAAATCGCGATGCGAGCGCAGCGACGACTCGCGGGGCGTCGATGACGAGAACGCATTGGCCTTGTTGAAGGCGTAGTAGAACTCACCCATCTCCTCGGACGACAGTTGGCGATCGTCGAGCTTGAAATAGGTGCGGCAATAATCCGCCAGCTTGTCGGACATATCGGAAAGCAGAGACACGTTCGCCGCCGTCGTGCGATGGTAGTCGGACGAATAGCATGCGGTGACCGCAGCGATGGCGATCGCGAGAAAAAAGACGGGCCGGCGAAGAGCGCCCCGCCGCAATGATTTCAACAAGACACGACCACGCCGTTTCAGCCGAGATACTCCTTGAAGAACGCGATGGTCCTGGCCCACGCCTCTTTGGAATGCACGGGATGGAACGAGGGACGATCGTCGCACATGAAGCCGTGATCGGCGTCGGGATAAAAGACCACCTCGGCGGGCTTGCCGGCCTGCTTGAGCGCGTCGCGAAATTCGTCAACTTCGGCGATCGGAATGAACGCGTCCTTGCCGCCGAAGAAGGCCAGCACCGGGGCGTTGAGGCCGTCGACGTATTCGATGGGCGGTTTCACGCCCGGCTGCCGCGCCTTCACCATCCCGCCACCGTAATACGGCGCGGTGGCTCTGACAGCGGAGTTGCGGCACGCGGTCATGAAAGCGACGCGTCCGCCCATGCAGAATCCGACGGTGCCGACCGCGGGCTTGAGGTCCTTCAACGCCTTGAGGTGATCGATCGCGGCGCCCATGTCCGCGACGATTTGATCATCGTTGACCGAACCCATCAGGCGAAAGGCGCCGGGTAAATCGTTGTAGCCGACGACGTTGTTGGGTTGGCGAAAGTAAAGATTTGGAGCGATCGCGACGAAGCCTTCGGCCGCGAATTTGTTCGTGATGCGTCTGATTTGATCGTTGAGGCCGAACGCCTCCATCACGACGACCAGCCCGGGATACGGACCTCCGGACGCGGGGCGCGCGAGATGCGCCGGCATCTTCTCGTCGCCGGTACGGATCGATACTTCATTCGAGACGACTTCCATGATTGAAACCTCCCTGACAAAGATTGGCGTCCGCTGACGAGCGGGGCGCGATCGCGGATGGCGTTTGACGCCGTCGCCGACCCTGCGATCTTTCTCGCATACAACGAGGTCCGGCTCAAGTGAGAAATTTCGATGAGGCGCTCGCATAAGAAAGTTTCACTTTTCACCGCCGCCGGTGCCGTCTCGCGCCGACCCGCTGCGCGCCGCTAGTATTGCACCGCCGGTCGGTTAATCCGCGCGCCCGGCCTGATATTGCGATGATTCCGCTTCGCGACAACGCCGCGCCGCGCCGCCTGACCCCAATCAACAGCGTGCTGATTGCCGCGAACCTCGCAGTGTTCGGCTACGAACTGTCACTGGGCGAGCGCGTAACAGCCTTCGTGGGCAGATTCGCGATGGTCCCGGCGGCGGTCACGCGCGCGCTCTCGGCGAGCGCACTGGCATGGCATGAGCTGGCCGCGCATCGCAACCTCGACGCGCTCGCGCCGTTGATGACGACAGTCACGTCGATGTTTATCCACGGCGGCTTCTGGCACGTCGCGGGCAACATGCTGTATCTGTTCATCTTCGGCGCCGCCGTCGAGTATCGGATGGGCGCGTCGCGGTACCTAATCTTTTATTTCGCTGCGGGAATCGCCGCGGCGCTCGCGACGGTGTGGATCGCGCCCGAGTCGGGTGTCCCCGTGATCGGCGCGAGCGGCGCGATTGCCGGCGTGCTCGGCGCATACTTCATCCTCTACCCGCGCGGGCGCATTCTGACGATTATCCCGATTTTTATCTTCATCCAGTTCGTCGAAATTCCGGCGGTCATCTACCTGTTGGTCTGGTTTGCGGTGCAACTCTACGCGGGACTCGAAGCAGGAGGCCGCGCGGGGGCGATGGGCGGAGTCGCGTGGTGGGCGCACGTTGGCGGCTTCATGTTCGGAATCGCGCTTGGCCCGATGCTCGCGGTGAATCGTCCGCGCCGGCGGCGATAGCGCCAGCCGATTGTGCATGAACTGTGGACGGCGTGGTGACAACCGTTGGCGTGCGGCTGGAGTAATAGTTGTAAGCGGTCATCGGATGAGAAATAATTTGCGCTCCTGGAAATCAGAGCGCGCGGTCGGGAGGTGGCGGTCAGGTGGCGGTTTCGTCGGACGATATTCTAAAGCGCGTTCCTCCGCAGAATCTCGAAGCAGAACAATCGGTGCTGGGCGCGATTCTGCTCGACAACGACGCGATTAACCACGCGCTCGAAATCCTCGCGGCTGAGGAGTTCTACCGCGAGTCGCATCGCGAGATCTTCCGCTCGATGGCGGAGCTCACCGACCACAGCCAGCCGGTCGATGCGATCACGCTGACGGAAGCGCTGCGCACCAAGGGCGTGCTCGAGCAGATCGGCGGACCCGGCTACATCGCGGAGCTGGCTTCGATCGTGCCGACCGCGGCGAATGTCGCGCACTACGCGCGCATCGTGCACGAGAAGGCCGTGCTGCGCAGCCTCGCCTCGATCGCGACCGACATCGCAAGCTCTTCCTACGAGGCGCCGTCCGACGTGGACGGTTTCGTGGACGAAGCCGAGCATCGCATCTTCGAGATTTCCGAGCGGCGGATTAAGCCGTCGTTCCACACGATGCCCGAGCTGACGCGCGAGTCGCTGAAGATCCTCGAGCGGCTGTACGAAAACCGCGAGATGATCACCGGGGTGCCGAGCGGGTTCGTCGATCTCGATCGCATCACGGCGGGCTTCCAGCCGGCGGACCTGATCATCATCGCGGCCCGCCCCAGCATGGGCAAAACGGCGCTCGCGCTGAACATAGCAGCCTACGCCGCGATGGACGCGGACCCGCCGATGGGCGTCGCGTTTTTTTCGCTGGAAATGTCCAAGGAGCAGCTCGTGCTGCGCATGCTGTGCTCGGAGGCGCGTGTGGACAGCGCGCGTGCGCGCCAGGGATTTCTGGGCGAGCGCGACTTTCCCAAGCTCGCGCAGGCGGCGGCGCGGCTGTCGGAGTCGAACATCTATATAGATGACTCGTCGGACACGACGGCGATCACGCTCAAGGCGAAATGCCGGCGTCTCAAGCGCGAGCGCGCCAAGAATCTTGGTCTGATAATCGTCGATTATCTTCAACTGATGAGATCCGCGCGGCCCGGCGAGTCGCGCGAAAAGGAAATCGCGGAAATTTCGCGCTCGCTCAAAGCGCTGGCGAAAGAACTCAAGGTCCCGGTCATCGCGCTCTCGCAGCTCAACCGGCAGGTCGAATCGCGCGAGAATCGCCGTCCGATGCTGGCGGATCTGCGCGAGTCGGGCGCACTCGAGCAGGACGCCGACGTGATCGCGTTCATCTACCGCGAGGAAATGTACAAAGGCAAGGAGAGCAAGGAGCCCGGCGTGGCCGAGGTGATCGTCGCCAAGCAGCGCAACGGTCCCACCGACACCGCGAAGTTGACCTATATCAGCAACTACACCCGCTTCGAGAACTACACGCCGGAGACCGGAGTCTTCGAAGACACCGGCGTCTAGAGGGAGTCCAGGTCATCAGATGCGACGACCGGCCAGCCTGTCCCGCAATTTGGTCGTAGGCTCGGCGTTACGAATACGAACCGCAGCGGTCGTCTTGACATCGCACCTAAAAAGTCGGCGGTCTGTTGCAGGCTGGGCATTACGGATACGGACCGCAACGGAGGTTGTATGACTTGCCTATTCTGCTCACGTTCAATTTCTTGGTCTGATTGCGTTGTGTTTCAGACCGACGCCGGACCGTATAGCTCTCACGCTGTAGTTTCGACCCGAGTCTGCTCGTGTCCCGACTGCTGGGGTCGGCTCACTAAACACGATGAAGATCCGGCGGAAGTCGCTTGGCAAGACGGCGCGCAGCGGAAAATTCATACCCAACGCGCGCAGGTAGTTGCCCCTTCTTCGTACTGGCTAAGTCAAGGCTGGTCTGTACACACACATAGAGTAACTGCGGATGAGCTAGCTTGATCCGCTGAGTCGGCGTGTCCTCTGGAGTGTCGTCGAATGCATCGGGTTTAGGAGGAAAAGACGCAAATGCGCTGCCCAATTTGCGGGCTGGATTCTGTACGAGTTACCGGAAGCAGTGACCGCCCCGAGGCAAAGGTTGTTTGTCGTCGGTGCTCCGAATTCAGAATTGACGACATCTTTCTGGGAGATTTTGGTTCTGTAAGAGCTGAGCTAAAGCCATACCTCTCGATGTACACGCGAATCTGTGCGGAGGAGGGCCGACGGCCGCAGGTGATCGATGAATCTAATATTGCTGGACTCGCAGATACTTACAGAAATACGACGGTAGCTGCCAAAATGGATCGGCTTCTCGCATTGATGGGTCGGCGGACCACTTTCGCAGGAGAGACGGTCCCTTTTGATTGCGACATTGACTATCCGGCGATTGCCGCGAAGAATCGGCCCGAGTGCGTATTTTTAGTGACCTCACTCGCTGACCTAGGACTAATCACGCGGCCCATGGATGCGAGCACCGTCGAGGGCCCGGACATCATGACGGAAGGGTGCTTAAGGGTGACCGCGGCTGGATGGCAGAGGTTGTCCGCCAGCGATCATCCGAGCTCCTCGGGGCGTTGCTTTGTAGCAATGTCTTTCGACCACTCAATGGATGCGGCCTATGAGAATGGCATTCGGCCAGCGGTCGAAGACGATGCAAAATACGAAGCTTGTCGGGTAGATCGAGTGCATCATCTTGAGAAAATTTGCGACAAAATAGTGAATGAAATTCGTCGTTCGCAGTTTATCGTCGCGGACGTTTCTCAGCACAAACCGGGTGTCTATTTCGAGGCAGGATTCGCGATGGCGTTGAACCGTCCGGTTATCTGGACTTGTCGCGAAGAGGATTTCGACCTCATTCACTTCGATACGCGCCAATACAACCACATCAAATGGACAACGCCCGAGGACCTAAGGCAGCAACTAGCGGACCGAATACTGGCCACCATTGGCCGGCGACTACCGAACTGATGAGCTAATCGTCTAGAACGAATCCAGTTCGTCTTCCTCGCCGTCGAGAGTGGCGACACGTCAGTGCGGGGGTTTGTTTTTGTTGTCGTCGGATGTTCCAGGGCCGGGCTCGTCCGGTTCTTCGCCTGCGCTTGATGAGCCGACCTCATCGGATAAGGTGGGATCCACCGCAACCACGTCCTCCGGGTGAGTCTCGATGCCTTCGACCGGCCCGGTCGTCGCCTGCTCGACGGCGCGCTCGATCTCGCGGAACTCCGAAAGGTCGGGCAGGCCTTCGAGATTTTTCAGTCCGAACAATTCCAGGAACTCGTCGGTGGTCTCATAGACCATCGGGCGTCCCGGTGCGTCCTTGCGCCCGGCAATCTTGATCAGGCGGCGTTCGAGCAGCGTTTCGAGCACGCCTCCCGTGTCGACGCCGCGCAATTGTTCGATCTCCGGGCGCGTGATGGGCTGTCGATAGGCGATTATCGCGACCGTCTCCATCAGCGGGCGGCTAAGCCGCGGCGGCCTGGTGGCGAGCAGCTTGCGAACGTAGCTGGCGTGGTCCTTCGGCGTTCGCATCTGGTAGCCGCCGGCGACCTCGTCGATCACGATACCGCGGTTTTCGGCGCTGTACTCGGCGGCCATCGCGGCCAGCGCTTTCTGCACCGTCGCACGCGGGAGGTCGTCGAAGACCGCAGCCAGCCGCGCGAGCGAGACCGGCTCGCCGGCCGCGAACAGCAGGCTTGCGAGAATTGATTTCAGACGCTCTTCTTCCACTCGGCCTCCATTCATCCCGCGGCGGCGCGCTCGAGAAAAATCGGGCCGAAGCGCGCTTCCTGAAATGCGCGAACTTCGCGCCGGCGTATCAACTCGAGCAGCGCCATAAACGTCGCGATTATCAGCGATCGATCGCCCGCGTCCTCGAACAGCGCGGAGAACTGGACTGGTCCCACGCCCTCCAGCGCACGCAGTATCCGCGGGATACATTCTGCCACCGGGATGTCGCGCAGCTCGATGGAGCGCGGGGTCTTGTCGGCGACGCGCTTGAGCACCGCGCCAATCGCCTCGACCAGGTCGAAAATCGTAACCGTGTACTGTTTCGCGTCCGCGTCTTCGGGCGCGCTCTCGCCGGGCGTGGTGAACACGTCGCGGCCGAGCAGGGCGCGCTCCGCGAGCTTTTCAGCCGCCTCGCGATAGCGCTGATATTCCAGCAGCCGTTCGATCAGGTCGCGCTTGAGCTCCTCGGCTTCCTCGGTGTCGGCGAGCTCCGGATGCGGCAGCATGGCAAACGACTTGATCAACAGCAACGTCGCCGCCATCACCAGGTACTCGCCTGCCACGTCGAGGTTCAACTGGTCGAGCAATTCGAGCCATGCCAGGTACTGCTCGGTGATTACGCTGGCGGTGACTTCGTGCGGGTCGAGCTCGGCGCGCTTGAGCAAATGCAGCAGCAGGTCGAGCGGACCCTCGTACATCGGGAGCCGGAAGCGGACTCCTGCGTCGGCTCCGAGTCTGGGCGGCGGGTTGGATTCGTCGCTCAAAGTTGCACCATCCAGGAGATCGCACCCAGCGCCATGTTCATGACCGGAAAGATCGCGACATCCAGCCAATGCGTATACAGCAGCAGCAGCAATATAAGGAAGCCATAACGCTCGGTCTTTGCGTAGGCGTGCGCGGCCGCGAGCGGCAGGATGCTGAACAACACCCGGCCGCCGTCCAGTGGCAGCACGGGAAGGAGATTGAAGACCCCCAGTTCGACATTGACAATCACCGACGCCTGCATCATCCGGGCAAGCGGTTCGGCTACGGTGGGGCCGAGCGAGCCGTGCATAAAGGCCGGCATTACGCGCAGCACAAGTCCGCTCACGACTGCCAGCACGAAGTTCGTCAGCGGCCCGGCGGCCGCCACCTTCAGCATTCCGCTCCTGCCCCCCCGCAGCACGCGGAAATTGACGGGGACCGGCTTCGCGTAGCCGAGCACCGGCATACCAAACAGATAAAGCGCGAACGGCAGGATAATCGTCCCAAAGAGATCGACGTGCGAAATCGGATTCAGCGTGAGCCGTCCGGCGCGAAGCGCGGTATCATCGCCAAGCCACAGCGCTACCACGCCATGCATAACCTCGTGCGCGATGATCGCGAAGAGGATCGCCGGCGCGACTATGCAGATGGTCGCGATGGTTCCGTTCAGATCGCCCAAGTCAGTCCGTGCCTTCCGCCATGCTCGCGCGAGTCGCGCGCGGATGAAACGTGCGATGCACCTTGCGCAGGTGGCTTTTGGAGAGATGAGTGTAGATCTGCGTGGTCGAGA
>PLDK01000008.1 GCA_003135135.1 Deltaproteobacteria bacterium | reverse complement strand
GAAGCGGCGAGCGACGGTGTTACCCGATCCCCTCCCCAAGGAAGTTCACGAGCTCGCGGTTCTCCGGTCGTCGTTGAATTTACTTTTGCCTCTCTCAATGTGCGCGCATCGATTCCTCACCAACGGCTTTCTTGTGAGTGCTTCGCCGCTGTGAACTGTTCTTCTGTCCGGCGGGGTGCAGGATGACCTTTGTCCAGCCTTTATCCCGTTCGTCAAAATGTTTGTACGCGTCCGGCGCCTCGTCCAGAGCCAGCTCATGCGAAGCGATCCACGATGGCTTTGCGCGATCAGCGTGAATGAGATCGCGAAGGAAACGGTTGTAGGCTTTGACGTTCGCCTGCCCGGTCCCGATGTGCTGGCCCTTGAACCAGAAGTGGCCGAAGTCGAACACGATCTTACCTTTCTTCGCCAGCTTGTCGGGGCTTCCGGGATCTTCAGGAATGAAGACGCCCACCACACCGATGCCTCCGGTGGCGCGCACTGATTTTACGAGATCGTTCATGGTGGAGTTCGGCACCTCATGGCCGGCTGGATCGTGGCATTGGTAACCGACGCATTCGCAGCCCCGGTCGGCGCCTTCCCCGTCCGTGAGTTCCAGGATTTGCTCAACCGCCGACCCTTTTGAATAGTCAATTGCGATGGCGCCGATTTCCTCTGCCAGCGCGAGCCGGTCGGGATGGAGATCAACGATGATTACTTTGCTGGCGCCTTTAATCATGGCTGAATGAGCGGCCATCAGCCCGACCGGCCCGCATCCGTAAACGACAACCGACTCTCCCGGCTTCACACCGGCGAGTTCTGTGGCGTGCCAACCAGTGGGGAAAATATCCGACAGCATCACGTAATCACTCTCCTTGTCCTCAGCATCCTCGGGAAGCTTCAGACAATTGAAGTCGGCGTAAGGCACACGGAGGTATTCGGCCTGCCCGCCGCTGTAAGGCCCCATGCCGGCGAATCCGTAGGCAGCGCCGGCCGTTCCGGGATTCGTGAACAAACAGGCGCCCGTCAGACCGCGTTCACAGTTCTTGCAGAAGCCGCAAGAAACGTTGAAAGGAAGACAAACCCAGTCGCCGACCTTGATCCGGTCCACCGCTCCGCCCACCTCCACGACCTGGCCAAGATTCTCGTGGCCGAGGACTCTGCCTTTCTCCATATCGGTCCGGCCTTCGTACATGTGCAGGTCTGAGCCGCAGATGTTGGTGCTCGTGATCTTCACCAGCACATCGGTCGGGCGTTCGATTTTCGCGTCCGGCACATTCTTCACCTGCACGTCGCGCGGTCCGTTGTAAACCAATGCTTTCATATTGTTAACTCCTCTTTTGTTTTTGAAACATACCGTTCTCTGAACCGCGTCATTCACGCTGAGACGCTCGCCCGCTTCTCGCACTCCTCCGCACAGGCATCGCAAGCATCCGCGCAATCCTGGCAATGCTGCGCTGCGTGCTTGCGGCATTCTGCGCCGCACGCTCCCTCATACCCAAATTGCGCCGTGGGAAGCCCTTTGGACTCAAAAACCGGGCTTGAACCTCGCGTTTGCAAACCGCCTGGTCTTGGTGCGAGTCCGAATCACGATTCAAAATGGAAATTCCGGCTGAAACATCACGACGGGGTCAAGACCGAGGCGATAAACGGGCACCCGAAGGAGATCAGTTGCCAGCTTTCCCCCGGCTGGGGCCGGCTGGCAGCAGCCCGGCGGAACGACTGGTAGTTCTCGAGCGCATCAGCCTGTCACTGCGCGCTCAGTGCTGCGTTCAGTGAGCGGCTGTCTTGCTCTTGGCATGCGCACCTTTGGAGGCCTCGTGCGCGGTCTCTGAAAGCTTCATGGCCTTCTCTGAGTGCTCAAGGCCGGCTTTATGCTCACCCTTTTGGTGACGTTCCGCAGCCGTCCGATGAGTTTTGGCCGCCGATTCATGGGCTTCTGCCGCCTTCGTGTGGCTGATCGCTGGCATATTGTTACTCCCTCGTTCTTTGCTGCTTCGTTAAAGACAAGTGTCTCCGGGTTGCACTTCTGAAACATACTACTTTGTCCCGCGAGCGAACAACGTCGCGCGGTTCCTTATGGAACGAAAGCGGCGTCGTCGCTCTCTGAGGAGCCGGGCGAGCCGTCCTCGTCGACGGGCAACCCGCAGTAGACCCCTCGCATTAAGGAGCAATACTGATGAAATCGATTATATGGAATTACGCCGAGTCAGCTCGCGCTCGCGTGGGTGCTCGCGCAGGGCCACGACATGGTCCCGATTCCTGGTACCAAGCGTCGTACCTATCTAGAAGAGAATGTTGCAGCGGCCAAAATCCAGCTGTCGAAAAGCGATCTTGCCCGGATCGAAGAAGTCGCGCCCAAGGGCTTTGCAGTCGGCGCACGTTATAACGACATGAGCACCATCAACGTCTAGATAAAGGTCGCCGGTAACCTGTGGCTGCCGAAAATCTCATTGCTGCGTCATGGTTTACCAACACTTCCAGCGGCCGATACCGGAAAACCGGCCGGGGTTAGTGTAGCGCTGGCCCGTATCCATCCTGCGTTCGCGCTCCAATTCTTCATACCTAGGGTCGGGCGGCGGGATCTGGCCGTTCGCGGGCACTGGCGTGCGCCTAGCGAACGCCAGCGACTTAGCCAAAGACTCGCACGCGTCGGCGCCAAACTGTCGCTTCTCAAAACCTGGTTTGCGCCGCGACAGCCGTCTGTCGAAACGACTTCACCATGCCCCTCAGGCTATGCGCGGCCGTCTAGATTTGCGAAAGAATTCGGGCCGGGCCAAGTTCTGAGAAGCGACAAGGTTCGTCCCCTGGCGCGTGACCACATTTCAGACCAAAAACTCCTGAATCGCCCATCTGCTTCCCGGCCGCCCTTGGATCCAGTTTAAGAATTGGGAAATGCTATCGACTTGATCGTCGTGACGCCCGTGGGGAAACTGGAGCAGTTCGGACTGGAGATCGCCGAGCCAAGGCGCCTGTTTCGGCAGGTAGACTTGTCGCGCCTCAATTTTCGCCGATTGCGCGCTCATCCGGGTTATCTTGTCGCCCTCAGGAACAACGCCGATCGGGTTCGGCATCCCTGAATTGTTCTCCCGGCAAATGTCCTGGATGAGCGATGTCCCGGAACCCTTGTCTTCGATCAGCACGGAGGTGGCATTGTGTCTGGCTGCGTGATCCATCACCCGGCGTTTCAGATCGGGGTAGTCTAGCTTTTCGCGCAACACGTCGAAGAGGTAATAGCGATTTCCCTGCGCCAGCCAGCTCGTGCAGACGGAATAGTCATTGAGCTCCTTCGATTTCGATGCCGTGTCCCAACTTTGTATGATGCGATCATTGGGCACTCGCGCCGGGCGAACATCGAAAAATTGAAACCAGCTCCACTTGATGATCTCACCATCGAGCGGCACCGGGCACTGCTGGTATTGAGCATTGAAGTTGAAGCTGCCGAGAGTGCTCTTGAGCTTTTCGAGAACGTCCCGCGGTTCGCGCTCTTCGTGAAGAAGGTCTCCCACTTGACGCTCATGAAACTGACCGTTTCCGATTTGAATCCGCTGTTCGCTTTCTGCGATTGCGGGCAGATTGAGATGGGTCCAGGGCTCCTGCAGCACCACATAGCCGGCCAGGTCTTCGACGTGCAGACGCTGCATGACCAAGATGATGATGTCGTTACGCTGGCTATCCAGGCGCGTGTACAGGGTGCTGTCGAACCAATTATTGGCTGCGGAGCGCCTCACTTCCGACATCGCCCCTTCGGGGTTGATCGGATCGTCAACGATAATGAGGTTTCCGCCTCGGCCCGTCAGTGTTCCGCCCACTGAGGTCGAATAGCGGAAACCCTGGCGGGTCGTCACGTAGTTCAGTTCCATATTCTTGTCGCGGCTGATCCGGGTGCTGGGGAAAGCGCTACGGTACCAGTCGGACTCCATGACCGTCCGGCAATCTCCAGCGTGCTTACTGGCCAGATTCTCGGAATAGCTGGCGCAAATGATTTTCTTTGACGGATCCCGGCCCAGAACCCACGCCGGAAACGCGACCGAAGCGCATATTGATTTTCCGTAACGAGGCGGAAGCGTAATCACCAGGCGCTTGATGGCCCCGATCGCGCACTGCTCCAGGTGCCACGCCATCGCATCGATGTGCCAGTTATGAAGATAGGGTTGCGCGGGTGCGACCGTCTGAAACGTTCGATGAATGAATGTCGACAGATCGTTGCGGGTCTTGAGCCGAATCAGCTCGCGCTCGAGCGTACTCATGACTGGCTCCCGCTGTTATCCGGCAGCACGTCCGGTTTCGTCGAAGACTCTGCTTTCCGCTGAATACGAGCTTCAATGCCGGCCATGAGTTCTTGCTCGTTGGCATCGAGCGGCTGCTCGACATCCACGGCCGTATCCGCGAAACCAAGTGCACGGAATATCGTGTTTAGAAGGGTAGTGGCACTGCGCGAGTCTCCCTTGAGGGTTTTCGCAATCAGGGTCTTAACGACCGCGCGCTGCTTTGACATCCTCACCTTGCGATCGCCTTCGCTAACCGTGATCCGCTCCTGCAAGACCTCGGTCAGATCGGTACGCAGATTTTTCGTTCCCTTCGGGCGGCCTTTGGAATTTCCGGAGCAGCCCTTCCTGAACCGGCTGTGCACCGGCGGCTTCTTAAAGCCCACTTCACCAACGTTTTCCATCTTCCCTTCCCCATCCATTTGCTGTGGTTCCATACTCTTAGAGTTCCTTTTCGGCGCGCTCAGTCTGCGTATCCGCGAAGGTGAGGCCGGTTACGGCGTGGGTTGCGGCTTTGCCGGTAAATTTCTGGTAGCGCTGGATCGTTACATCGACATACGCCGGATCGAGTTCCATCAGATATCCGCGTCTGCCAGTTTTCTCCGCTGCCAATAGAGTCGTTCCGCTGCCACCGAAGCAGTCAAGTACGATCCCGCCGCGCTTCGAGCAGTCGAGAATCGAATCGGCAACCAACGCGGTTGGTTTGACCGTCGGATGCATAGCCAGGTCGTCCATTCTGCCGGCGCGCATCGTATTGACACCGGCGTAATCCCAAACGTTGGTGCGGTAGCGGCCATGGCGGCCAGGCTCGATATTGTTGATGTGAGGACCCGCGCCATTCTTGAAAACGAAAACCAATTCATGCTTCGAGCGGTACAGCGATCCCATCCCGCCGTTGTTCTTGTTCCACACGCAGAGGTTCTTCAGCTCGCTGTAAACGCCGCGACCCGCGGAGGTCAGCTCGAAGCCGTGTCGCCAGTCCATGCAAACGAAGTGGATCGAACCGTCGATGCTGAAGGTGGCCAGGTGCCCGAGCGTCGTTTTCAAAAACTCTATGAATTCAATCTCCGACATTTCGCCGGAGGCCATCTGAAACTCGCGATGCTTGATGGCGCCCAAACCGCAGACATTACCGTCGATTCGGACGTTGTAGGGCGGATCGATAAACACCATTTGTGCTTTGTCCCACTCGAGCAACGAATCGAAGGATTCGGCGTTGGTCGCGTCGCCACAAAGCAGCCGATGGTCGCCCAATTCCCACAGATCTCCCACACGGGTCACCGGGGGTACCGACTCGTCGATTTGTGGAACCTCGTCGGCTCGATCGCTTGTACCGTCGAGATCGATCCCTTGAATCAGTACGTCGATCTCCGGCGTGTCAAACCCGGTAATCGTCGCATCAAAGTCGAGGTCAAGCTCCGACAAGTACTGCAGCTCCAGCGCCAGGAGTTCGCGATCCCAGCCGGCGTTTTCAGCAAGCCGGTTGTCAGCGACCACATACGCGCGCTTTTGCGCTTCCGTCATATGGTCCAGGCGTATGGTCGGCACCTCCCCTATGCCGAGCAGCTTGGCCGCTTCGATCCGGCCATGCCCCGCAATCACGCCGCCATCGGCATCGACTAGCACTGGGTTGGTAAAGCCGAACTCGCGGATGCTGCGTCCGATTTGTTCGATCTGTTTTGGCGAGTGCGTCCGCGGATTGCGTGAATATGGTTTCAGCGAAGCAATCGGTAGATTTTCGATTTGTAGTTTGTTGGTGTAGTTATCAATCACGGGACGGTTCCTCATATTTCCGAGACTTGAAAGCTCGAATCTCGGCATTGCGACAAGGTTTTTAATAGCGATTTGACGGACGCTTTTGGCGACACGATCGAAGACTGCTCGACGCCCTCGTGGGCCAGTGGCGGCCCAACGCAGCGAGCACACAACCTCGCGCACTCAAGGCTAGACATTGAGCAATCAAGAACATGCGGAAGTGTGAATATGTCTACTTGTGACGAGAACCCGTTGATTTCGGACAAGCGATCGCTCCTTAAGAGAGTCCGAGGTTACCCTCGGGTTAAGGTTCGATCGCCTTCCGTACAACGGGGGCGAGCGGTGAGAGCGCAGCCTCACCTGAACGACGCCCGCGTCCACCCTGGATTTTTAACTCTGTAGCACAACTACCTGAGTCCTCCGGACTATCTCCGGAGATATTCTTCGGTCTAGGGCGCGGGTCGCCGCAGATGCAAGTACTATATCATAGGGGGGTTTGGACGTGGTCAGAATCGGGAAAAGCACCGGAAATGCAGAGTTTTTCATTTTGGCTGCTGAGCATGAATTTGTCTCACGCAGAGAAGGACTTGAAGCACCATAGAGCCAGTTTGGCCTTATATTAATTGCGCTGGCGATTGTCGCTTTTCGGATTTGATTCTCCGCGTAAAGCAAACCAGCGCACTGGCCAAAGAAATGGGCGCGAACCCCAGCAAAAACGCGACTCTGGTTTTGCTTCGGAGGTACCGAATCTTCACCACGCCGATTGTTCACCTCGGGGGCATCTTTGTTTTCCGGCTAGTCCGACAACAGACTCATCGATCGCGATAGCTCCATTCGTGTAGTGAAGAATTCTCAGCGACAACTGCAGCCGCCGATTTGAAGGCTGGATCCGCCGCGTCGGCTCGGTTTCGAGCCCAACTGAACCAATCGCGAGTCTCCGCCGGCAATTCGTGCTCTCCCAGCGTTTTCTTCGCGCGTTCCTCAAGTTCATGGATAAAGATGCGGACGATAGTAGCCTGGCGCGACAACGTCGCCAGTTCACAGATGTGTCGCCATCTTGCGGCGTCGATGCGCCGTAGCCGTTCCTGCTCCATACGCTGTATCTCCAACTCCTGCCGCTGCCGCTCCTCCTCAGCCCGGACGCGCTCCCACTCCTTCCGGATTGCGGCAGCTTTGATCAACCCCGCAATTAGGTCGCCGAGCTGCTCTTCCAGCTTCTTCCGTTTGCCGTCGCGCCAGCGTTTCCTGATCGGCTCAGAAATATAGGTCGTGATTTCGAAACAGAGCTCCCCGGTTGCCTGTGTGTGGCGAATTGCTGATTCTGGCGAAATCAGTAATTCGCCACACACAGGCTCGAGCGAGACGCCTGACACGCGTAGCGCTGTAGTTGAGCTCTAGAGGCGCTCGATCAGGGTACCGGTGCCCAGACCGCCGCCGCAGCACATCGTAATGATCGCGCGCTTGCCGGCGCTGCGCTCCAGCTCGTTGACCGCCTTGGTCACCAGCCCGCATCCGGTCGCGCCAAGCGGATGCCCGAGTGCTATCGCGCCGCCGTTCGGATTTACCCGCTTCATGTCGGGGCCTAGCGTTTTCGCCCAACTCAGCACCACCGACGCGAACGCCTCGTTGATCTCGAACACGTCGATATCGGCGATGTTGAGGCCCGCTCTCTTAAGCAGCTTGCGCGTGGCCGGAATCGGCCCTTCGAGCATTAGCACCGGATCGCATCCCACCAGGCACGTTTCGACCACTCGTGCGCGGGGGCGGCAGCCCAGCTCGCGCGCCTTCTCCGCCGTCATCAGCAGCACGGCAGCCGCGCCATCCGCTACCTGCGAGGATGAGCCTGCGGTGTGGATTCCGTCAGGACGGGCAATCGGCTTAAGCGCAGCGAGCGCCTCGAGGCTGGTCTGCCGCGGAACCTCGTCGCGCGTTACTACACGCGTCTCGCCGGTGCGCTCTCCGCCTTCCTGGATGACCGGAACTTCGAGTGGCACGAGCTGAGCGTCGAATCGCCCCTCGGAAATCGCGCGCGCCGCGCGAAGCTGTGATTCGAGGCTGAAGCGGTCGGTGTCATCGCGCGTAATCCCGTACTTGGTGGCGATTCGCTCGGCGCCTTCAAACTGGCTGGTGAACTCGAAGTGCTCGCGATACTTGCGCGTGATCGGCTTGCCAAGGTTTGCCTGCGCCCCCGCGATCGCATCCGAGCCGATTGGTAACAGGCTCATGTTCTCGACGCCGCACGCCAGCACGACGTCCTCCGCGCCCGACGAGATCATGCTCGCAGCCAGGTTTACGGCAAACTGGCTGGAACCGCACTGCGAATCGACGGTCGAGCATGCGACGTCGGGTGAAAGGCCGGCGGTTAGCCATGCGGTCCGGGTCACGTTGAACGCCTGCGCGCCGACCTTGTTGATGCATCCGCCGATCACCTGGCCAACAGCGGGGGATGCGACCTTAGCGCGCCTCAGGACCTCGGCCATCACCTGGGCGAGCATTTCCGTGGGATGCGCACTCGACAGTGATCCCTTCTTTTTGCCGATAGGCGACCGGCCCGCCTCTACAATCAAGACTTCTCGCATGGCTTTCCTCCGTTGCACCGAGCTGAGGCCCGGTCTTGAATCTACAGTATCGATGAAGTTTCCAGATTAGCGCAGATTTAACAGACCTGTGAATTAACGCAAAACTAAGCCCCGAGACGAATCCTTCGATCGCCGGCAAGGGTTACGTGTTCTGATGGCGGCTTGAGGAATCTGCCGTTCTGAACGCAAAAGCATAATCCATCGGGATGCGCGCGAAAACGAATTGTTTTGGAGCAAAAGATGGCGGAGCAAACCACGAAATATGGTGACCCGGGCGCGCGGGTGCAAACGGATTGGCTCGCATCGCATCTGGATGACCCGTTGCATTTCGGTTCGCGCGGTGCGACTTCGCTCGCCGGTCTCTTTCAGATGACGCTCGGTACGCCGCCGCTAAATTCAGAGAAGTGGCTTCGAAGGTCGCCGGCGAATTCGTGCCTCATGAGATGCCCAGTCTCAGACGCTTTCGAAAACTCGCACCCAGTCTTCCAGTGCGGACTCATGTCCCGGCACGAGTTGAATGACGAATTGATCATAGCCACCTTCGCCGAGCGCGCGGATCCGATCGCGCAGTTCGGGCGCAGTCGCGGTAAACGTAGTTGCCGCGATAAATTCCGGCGAAAGGAATTTCTCTTCTTCCGGCCGCACGCCGAGTAAATGCATGGTGTGCATCTGCAGGTAGCGTGCATCGGCCGGCTGATAGGTAGCGTGCTGCTTGCGATAACTCTCGAGCACCGGCTGAATTTCGGGCGGCAGATTCAGGCCGAGCGTGGCTTCGACCAATCCATGCAGAAAAACCACGGACATCGGACCCGCCTGAGCCTTGGCCCGCACGCTCGCCGCAGATTCTCTTTCGCCCAGCACGCATCCAAGCGCAAACACCGTTCGGTAGAGACTCCTGGGAGCACGCCCAAGAGCCTCGCACGATTTTGCGAGCTCGCCAGCTTCGTAGATCGCACGCGGTGCCGAGGAGGAAAACGTCATCCATCCGTTTGCGATCTCGGCCGTGAGTTTGCGCGCCTTGGGCGCAAAAGCCGAAATATGCAGCGGAATTCTATCGGTAATATTGATAAAGCCTTCCGGATTCAGAAAACGAATCTTGCGGCGCGCGCCCTCGCACTCCCATTCCACCATGTTGCCGGCCAACAATTCGCGAACGACGCGGATATACTCGCGCATCTCGGTAAGCCGCATCGGCCCCAGTCCCATCGTATTGCGCGCAGTGAAACCGGTACCTACGCCGAAAATAATCCGGCCGGGCGCGAGCTTATTGAGCGACGCGAGTCCATTGGCCGCCACCGGCGCGATGCGGTTGGTTGGCACCATGACTCCCATGCCGAGCTTGATTCGGGAGGTTTTGTCCGCTGCGAGAGCCATCGCGACGAAAATGTCCGGCGACAACATCTGGGTATCGTAGAACCATGCGTGTGAGAGACCAAGCTCCTCGGCGCGCTTGACGGTTTTCCACGAATCGAGCATCGAGGGTAATGCAATTCCAAAATCCATGGTCATTCTCTTGGATCTGCTGGCTTGTGACTTATGGCCCGCAACGTAGACAGATTGCTTCAACTATCATCATTGCCGCTCGAGGAAAATCCACATCAGGAAAGACGCTGCTTAAGTCACGCGTTGCGGACCATCAAGCCTCCGTCGACCGGAATGATCGCGCCGGTGATGTACGAAGCGGCCGGAAGGCAGAGGCTGAACGTGATGTGCGCGACTTCTTCCGGATAGCCGTAGCGCCTCAAGGCGGTCCGGCGTTTTGCAAAAATCGTCTTGACCTCTTCGGGAATCGCGTCGGTCAGCGCCGTGCGGATCGGTCCGGGGCAGATGCAATTGACGGTGATTCCTTCCGGGCCGAGATCCACCGCCAGCGCGCGCGTGAGTCCGATGATACCGGTCTTGGCAACCGCGTAGGGACTGTCGCCGGGAGTCGCGCCGAGGCCCTCCGTCGATGCGATGTTGACGATTCGTGCGGCGTCGGACTTGCGCAGATGCACGAGCGCGGCGCGGACCATTCGCTGTTGCCCGGTCAACAGACCCGTGATCGTCCGGTCCCAGACGCTGTCGTAGTCGCTGCTATCAAGCGGGGAGAGGCCGCCGAATCCGGCGTTGTTAATCAGGATGTCGAGCCGGCCGAAACGCGCGGCGACCTCGGCAACGACGCGCTTGATCTCGGCCGCATCGGATACGTCGAGGCGCCATCCGTGCGCGGTCCCGCCGACGGCCGCAATTTCCTCGACGACGCACGCGACGCCCGCTTCGTTGATGTCGGTAATCGCGACGAGCGCGCCTTCGCTGGCGAACAGATGAGCGGTGGCGCGGCCCATCCCGCTGGCGGCGCCGGTGATCAGCACGGCGCGCCCCTTGACCGATCGATCGAGTCTTTTAAGTGGTTCCATTTCAATTCTCCGTGTCGAGCGCGCAACGTGACGA
>PLDK01000026.1 GCA_003135135.1 Deltaproteobacteria bacterium | reverse complement strand
CCGTTGGCAGGGGCCGCGCCCGCCATCGGCGGGCGGCCTTAATACTGAGTGCAGGGGTCACCCCTGCGCGGATGAACTAGTTCAGCCTGACCCCGCCGGATTTGGCGTGCTATGTGTCCCCTATGGTCAACCGCCAGGATATCCCGCGCTCGCCCGTCTCACCTGAAATCGCGCGACCCCTGCGTCTGACTGAAATTATTTTTGACGGAACAAAGCTAGCCCTAGAGCGGAGCCGTCCCAAAACCACTACATATGGTAGAATTTGCTCTTTCCAGCTCTATTCGGCCAGTCAGAATTGCGCGACGTTGGGCCTGACCGACAGCGAAGCCGCGGCTAGTCCGTCACTGCACCGACGCTGCTCGATGACACCTGGGCGGCGTACTTCGCCAACACGCCTCGAGTGTATCGAGGCGCGGGCGCGCGCCATGCGGACCGGCGCCGCGCGATCTCCGCTTCGGGCACATTCAGCGTAAGCAGATGCTTGTTCGCATCAATCGTGATCGAATCACCTTCGTGCACCAGCGCGATCAGTCCGCCGACCTGCGCCTCGGGCGCGACGTGCCCGACCACCAAGCCGTAGGTGCCGCCCGAGAAACGGCCGTCGGTTATCAGGCCGACCGCATCGCCCAGCCCCGCGCCGATAATCGCCGACGTTGGCGACAGCATCTCGCGCATCCCCGGTCCGCCCTTTGGTCCTTCGTAACGAATCACCAGCACGTCCCCGGCTTTGATCTTCCCCGCGAGAATCGAACTCAGACAGTCCTCCTCGCATTCGAAAACGCGCGCCGGTCCCGTGATGTGATGGCTTTTGATCCCGGTGATCTTCGCGACGGCGCCTTCGGTCGCCAGGTTGCCTCTCATGATCGCCAGATGGCCTTGCGGATAGACCGGCTTGTCCCACTGATGGATAACCGCCTGGTCCATGCGGGGCGCATCAGGGACTTCAGCCAGATTCTCCGCAATGGTTTTTCCGGTAATGGTAATCGCGTCACCGTGCAGAAGCCCGCGGTTCAACAGCATCTTCATCACCTGCGGGATACCGCCGGCGCGGTGCAAATCGGTCGCGGCGTATGGCCCCGAGGGTTTCAAATCGCACAGCACCGGCACTCGCTGTCGAATCGTCTCGAAGTCGTCGATCGTGAGCGGCACTTCAGCTGCGTGTGCCATCGCCAGCAGATGCAGCACGGCGTTCGTCGAACCTCCAACCGCCATCACGACGGAGATCGCATTCTCGAAGGCGTTGCGCGTCATGATCTGTCGCGGCAGCAATTGCGTGCGGATCGCTTGCACGACGGCCTGCGCCGATTTCGCGGCGCTGTCGGCCTTCTCGGCATCTTCCGCCGCCATCGTCGACGAATACGGGATGCTCATGCCCATCGCCTCGATCGCCGACGACATTGTGTTCGCCGTGTACATCCCGCCGCAGGAACCCGCGCCCGGACACGCGCGGCGCTCGACCTCGAGCAATTCTCTCTCATCGATCTTGTGAGCGCTGAACTCTCCAACTGCTTCGAACGCGCTGACGATCGTCAGGTCGCGGCCGTTGTAATGCCCCGGCTTGATCGTTCCGCCGTAAACGAAAATGGCCGGGATGTTCATCCGCGCAATCGCCATCATCGCGCCCGGCATATTCTTGTCGCATCCGCCGATCGCAACCACGCCATCCATCGACTGAGCGCTGCACGCGGTCTCGATCGAGTCGGCGATCACCTCGCGCGAGACCAGCGAGTACTTCATGCCCTCGGTGCCCATCGCGATGCCGTCGCTCACCGTGATCGTGCCGAAGACCTGCGGCATCGCGCCCGCCGCCTTGAGCGCCGTCTCCGCCCGCTGCGCCAGTCCGTTCAGACTGATGTTGCACGGGGTGATCGTGCTGTACGCGTTGGCCACCCCAACAATCGGCTTCTGGAAATCAGTGTCCGTGAAGCCAACCGCCCGCAGCATCGCGCGGTTCGGCGAGCGCTGAACGCCCTCGGTAATGGTTTTGCTCTTAAGATTTTCTCGCATGATGTCCTGTCCTCAGTTGAAGCAGCGCTGTGATTCCGCCGATGGCTGAGAATCCAAAAGTGCTTGGTTTAATTGGTGGAGCTGACGCGGATCGAACGCGCGACCTCCTGAATGCCATTCAGGCGCTCTCCCAAACTGAGCTACAGCCCCACCGCGGGCGAGATTTTTCAGCTAACCGGATACCGTCCGTGGAGTCAACCGACCGGGTCCGCGCTTTTCATGGGAGTTCGATTTCATACCGCCGCCGAGTCGGCGTCAAGCCCGCGTCATTCCCGGGCGCGCTCGAGCAGTTCGCGGGCTGCGCGGCGGAATTTGTCGGATACTTCACCGCCCAGCATGCGAGCGATCTCCTCGGTGCGATCGCCGGGTTCCAGAACCGCCACCCGGCTGCGGGTCGAACCGCGCCGCTCTTCTTTTTCGACGGTGAGATGACGGTCCGCGAACGCCGCGATCTGCGCCAGATGCGTGACACACAAAATCTGATGAAAGCGCGAGAGTTGTTTCAGTTTGCGCCCTACCACCTGGGCGACTGCGCCGCCGATTCCCGCGTCCACTTCGTCGAAAATCATCGTGGCAACGCCGCGGCGCTGCGCCTCGAGGCGCTTGAGTGCGAGCATCACGCGCGAAAGCTCGCCGCCCGAGGCGATTCTGAGCAGCGGCATCGCAGGCTGCCCGACATTCGGCGACAGATGAAACTCGATCGTATCGATGCCGAACGGACCGAGCGCAACGCCTCCATGCACGAAGCCGGCTTCGTCCGGGCCAAGCGCGCCGAGCCGCGGCTCGAAACCCGGCGAGCGCATCCCAAGCGTCCTCAATTCGGCTTCCATCTTGCGGCCAAGCTCGGCGGCAGCGCGATGGCGAATCGAGGACAGCCGCTTTGCATGCGCGCTGAGTTCGTCGAGCGCCGCCGCCATCGCAGCTTCGGCTTGAGCTTTCGACTCGCCGATTCCTTCGAGCTCGCCAATCTCGGCCCGCGATCGCTCCAACGTCTCGATCGCGCTATCGATCGACCCGCCGTATTTGCGCTTGAGCCGCGCCAGTTCCTGAAGCCGGTTGTCGATTTCTTCCAGACGCGCGGGATCCGCCTCGATCCTGGACGCATACGCGCCCAGCGTGCGCGCCGCTTCTTCGAGGTTCGCGCGGGCCGACTTGATCATCTCGAGCGCATCGCCGAGTTTCGGATCGAGCGCCGCCGCATCGACCAATCGCGCCTCGGCTCGCGCCACCGTATCTGTCGCCGCGCCGTCGGCGCCGTAGAGCGCCTGCTCGGCCTCGAGCGCGGCGCTGGCGAGCTTGCTTGCATTGGAGAGCACGGTTCGTTCGCGCGACAGCAGCTCATCTTCGCCCGCGGCCAGGCCGGCGCGCTCGAGCTCGCTCGCGCGGAACCTTGCGAGTTCCAGCAGATCCGCGCGTTCACGTTCGCGGCGGTTTAGTTCGTGAAGCCGGGACTGGATGTCTTGCGCGCGCGCATAGCGTTCGCGATAGGACGCGAGTTCGTCATCGAGGTTCGCATAACGATCGAGAGTCTCGCGATGGCTCTCGGCACGGAGTAATGAATGCTGCTCGTGCTGTCCATAGACCTGAACCAGCGACGCGCCTGTTTTGCCGAGGCTCTGCACGGTGGCGAGTTCGCCGTCGATCGTCACGCGCGAGCGCCCACCACCCTCGGCGATCACTCTGCGCACGATCAACTCGCGGCGCTCGCCGTTGCGCCTGCCTCCGGCCGGCTCAGGCATCGCGGCCTCGCCCTCGAGCTCGAAGCGTCCCTCGACGACTGCCTCCTTCTCGCCGGTGCGAATCATATCGGGCGACGCGCGTGAGCCGAGCAGCAATCCGAGCGCGCTCAAGATGATCGTTTTGCCGGCGCCTGTTTCGCCGGAAAGCACGTTGAGGCCTGCGCCGAACTCGAGATGAGCTTCCTCGATTATCGCGAAATTGCGGATGTGCAGTTCGAGCAGCATCTGGGCCGCGCGCGCCTATCCCCAGTGAAGCTTGTCACGCCAGATTTCAAAATTCGGATGAGTGGAGCGGACCAGCGATACGACGTGCCGTGCGCGATTGATCCTGATTACGTCGGTGGGCCCCAGTTGCGCCGATTCCTGGCCGTCAACGGTGAAAGCCGCGTCGTGATCCGGCGCCTTCACGTGAATCTCGATTTCGTACGAATCCGGCAGCACCACCGGACGGTTGCTCAGAGTATGCGGACAGATTGGCGCGACCACGACCGCGCCCACAGTCGGGAAAACGATCGGCCCGCCGGCGGAGAGTGCGTATGCGGTCGAGCCCGTGGGAGTTGCGATGATCAATCCGTCGGCGCGATACGTGCAGAAGGGTCTGTGATTGGCGAATACGTCGAGCCGCAGCATCCCGCCCAGCGGGCCTTTGCCGACGACCACGTCGTTCAGTGCCAGGAACGGCTTGGTGAACTGCTCGGATGCGCGTTCGATGATTGCCTGGAGCATGATGCGTCGATCGACTTCGTAGTCGCCGTCGAGGATGCGTCCCAGCGCGGCTGGCGCCTCCTTGATAGTCACTTCGGTCAGGAAGCCAAGTCCGCCAAGATTTACGCCCAGGATCGGAATTCCCTTCGATGCGACCAGGCGCGCGACGCCGAGCAGCGTGCCGTCGCCGCCGAGCACGACGATCAGATCGGCACGGTCGGCGAGTTCGTGCCGTTCGACGGCCTCGGCGCCGATCTTTTTCGCCATCTCAGTATCCGCGAGCACGGTCTTGTGCCTGGTGCGGAGAATGCGGGTGAGGGTTCGCGCGATGGTGATCGCGTCGGGCCGCTCGTACTTGACGACCAGGCCGACCGTCTTTATGGTTCGCTTCGCCACCGCAATCAGGCACTTATCATGCGCTGGAATCGGCGGCAACGCGAAAGCGATGGATGCCCATTGGTGCTCTCACCGGAGAATTTTATACGCGGTGCCGGCCGCGGCCGGATTTTCTTTGCCGTATATGATCGCGACCGAATTGATGTAGTAGCCCGTGGTGGCTTCGCTGGTCTGCGCTCTGCTCGTCAGTACGACGATCGCATCCGCGCCCGTTTCACAGGCCTTGCGCTGCACGGCGGGCAGCACGTCGGCCTCGCTCCCATAAACGTTTCCCAATCCCTCTACGATCGCGACCTTGCGAAAATCCCTCAGCGGCTCATGGCGCAAAACCGGCATGTCGCAATCGGGCGGCTTGGCGGCGCGGCCCGACGGCTCCACTTCCGTAAGCCACACCTGCGGCGGCAGCGAAATGATGTGAGCGCATCCCGCGGCGGCAATCGCCAGTCCTATTATGATGATCGCAGTTCGCACGAGTAATGAAGTATCCACCGATGGGCATCGCGGGCAAGAGCGGATGCGCGGGCTGCTGCCGCTCGCTTTGGGCGTTCATTCGTATAAAATCGCGATACGCTCGCGTCCGCAAAGCCCGGCGCGAAAAAGGCGGCATGTCACGATGGCAAACACCGGCAAATCCAGCCGTCCAATCCTTGGCGCGCATATGTCGATCGCCGGAGGAGTCGGCGAGGCGCTGACCCGCGGCAAGCAGGTCGGCTGCGAATGCATTCAGATTTTTACCAAGTCGTCGCGACAGTGGGCGTCCAAGCCGTACAGCAAAGAGGAAATCGAAACTTTCAAACGCAATCAAATCGAAACCGGCATCGAGATCGTGATCGCGCACGACTCCTACCTGGTCAATCTCGGCGCGCCCGACGAAGCTCTGCGGGTCAAATCGGTCAAGGCATTTATCGACGAGCTGAATCGATGCGAGGCGCTCGGCGTGCCCACGCTGGTCGCGCATCCGGGCGCGCATGTCGGCTCGGGGGTTGAGAATGGAATCAGGACGATTGCAAAGTCGATCGACGAGGCGCACACCGCATGCAAAGGCTTCAACGTGAAGATCGCGCTCGAAATCACGGCCGGGCAGGGCACTACGCTCGGCCACACTTTTCAGGAGATGGCGCAAATCTTCGACGCCGTCGTTGAAAACGAGCGCCTCCGGCTATGCTTCGACACCGAGCATGCATTCGCCGCCGGCTACGACCTGCGCACTCCGGAAGGATATGAAAATACCTTCAGCGAACTCGACCAGCTGGTCGGGATCAAAAAACTCGCCGCGTTTCATCTCAACGACTCGATCAAGGACTTCCATTCCCGCGTCGATCGCCATCAGCATATCGGGAAGGGATTTATCGGCCTCGAGGCGTTTCGCCGCATCCTCAACGATCGGCGGTTTTCCGGCCTCCCGATGTGCCTGGAGACGCCCAAGGGTGACGACATGAAAGAGGATGTCGATAACCTGGCGACCTTGCGCAGTCTCTTCAAGAATTGACTATTGACCGATGATTAAACGAATACTCACTGGAGACCGTCCCACTGGGCCATTGCATCTCGGCCATTATGTAGGATCGCTGCAAAACCGCGTACGCCTGCAGGATGAATACGATACCTACTTACTAATCGCCGACGTCCAGGCGCTGACCGACAATTTCGAGCATCCCGAGAAGCTCGAAGCGAATATCTTCGAGGTCGCGCTCGACTACCTGGCGGTCGGCCTCGATCCGGACAAGGTGAAGATCGTCGTTCAATCGATGGTCCCGGAGCTGACCGAGCTGACGATTTACTTCATGAACCTTGTCACCACCGCGACGCTCGAACGCAATCCGACTCTCAAGGACGAAATCAAACAAAGGAATTTTACCAAGGGACTGCCGGTGGGATTTTACACGTATCCAATTTCGCAGGCTTCGGACATCACGATCTTCAAGGCGCATCTCGTCCCGGTCGGCGAGGACCAGTTCCCGATGATCGAGCAGGCACGCGAAATCGTGCGGCGCTTCAATCGCCTGTACGACAAAGTTCTAATCGAACCCAAGGCGCTGGTCGGCCAGGTGGCGCGGCTGCCGGGGACCGACGGCGGGGCGAAGATGTCGAAGTCGCTCGGCAATTGCATATACCTTGGCGATTCGCCCGAGGTCGTGCGTAAGCGCGTGATGTCGATGTACACCGATCCCACGCGGCTGCATCCGACCGATCCCGGCCATGTCGAAGGCAATCCCGTTTTCACCTATCACGACGTGTTCAATCCGGATAAGGCGGAAGTCGAAGACCTGAAGGAGCGCTACCGCAAGGGCACGGTCGGCGACGTCGAGGTCAAGGAGAAGCTGTTCAAGGCGCTGAACGTTTTTCTGGAACCGATCCGCGAGCGCCGCGCGCATTTCGCGTCGAAGCCCGGCCACGTCCGCGAGATCATCGTCGAGGGTACGCGCAAGGGACGCGCCGTCGCGCAGGCAACGATGGCCGAAGTGCGCACCGCGATGAAGATCAGCTACAAGTTCTGATCCCGGCGCGGGCGCTTGCGCTCAATACGCCTTGGCGAAATATGCGCGCTCGGCCGCCGGCTCGCCGCAGACCATGCACACCCCCGCGACGCCGTCACTCGTGAGTGGAATTACGCGGCAAGTCGCTTTGGTCTCCTCGCGAATCCGCGTCTCGCAGACTGGATTTCCGCACCAATAGACGTCGGCGAATCCACCGCCGCCTTCGCCTTCCATGTGCCGGCGAAACGCTGCGTAGTCGTCGAACTTCCGCGTATTCGCGATCATCGCGGCCTTTGCCTGCGCGTGGAGATTTTTCTGAATCTCGCCGAGCAGCGCGCCGACCCCGTCCGCGATCGATCCGAGCGACGCCTTGCTCTTTGATTCCGGTCCCGACTTGTCGCGCCGCGCGAGCACCGCTTCACCCGAGGCAACGTCGCGCGGTCCGATCTCGATTCTCACCGGCACGCCGCGCATCTCCCAATCGTTGAACTTGAAACCCGGCGTCAGTCCTTCGCGATCGTCGATGCGCGCGCGGATTCCCGCCTGCGTCAGCGATTCCAGCGCGCCGCGGGCCCCGGCGAGCACGGTCGCGCCCTCCTCGGGTTTGCGAAATATGGGCACGATGACCGCTTGCGTTGACGCGACCGTCGGCGGCAGCCGCAGTCCCTGGTCGTCGCCGTGCGCCATCACGATCGCGCCGAGCAGCCGCGTCGATACACCCCAGCTCGTCTGCCACACGAACTGCATCTGATTTTGATCGTCGAGGTAGCGGATTTCGAAGGGCCTGGCGAAGTTCTGGCCGAGAAAATGCGAGGTGCCGCATTGCAGCGCGCGCCCGTCGCCCATCAAGCCCTCGATCGCGTAGGTCTCGACGGCGCCCGGGAATCGCTCGGCGGCGCTCTTGCGTCCCACGATCAGCGGAATCGCCAGGAACTCCTCGACGAACTGGCGGTACACTTCGAGCATCGTGAGCGTTTCGCGTTCGGCTTCCTCGCGCGTGGCGTGCGCCGTGTGCCCCTCCTGCCAGAGGAACTCGGTGGTGCGCAGGAACATGCGGGTGCGCATCTCCCAGCGCACGACGTTGCACCATTGATTGAGCATCATCGGCAAGTCGCGATGCGATCTGATCCACTGCGCGAACATATGGTTGATGATCGTCTCGGAGGTGGGCCGCACGATTAGCGGCTCTTCGAGCTCCTTGCCTCCGCCGTGCGTAACGACCGCAAGCTCGGGCGCGAACCCCTCGACGTGTTGCGCCTCCTTTTGCAGAAAGCTCTGCGGGATGAACAGCGGAAAGTACGCGTTGCGAGCGCCGGTCTTCTTGATGCGCTTGTCGAGCTCGTCGCGCAGCAGCTCCCAAATGGCGAAGCCGTCGGGACGAAACACGATGCATCCGCGCACCGGCGAGTAGTCCGCCAGCTCCGCGCGGATACAGATGTCGTTGTACCACGCGGCGAAGTCCTCGGTGCGAGGGGTTACCTTCTTGTCATTTTGTTTTGCTTGTTTTTCCGCCATTCTTTTTGCGTGACGATTGTGATTATCGTCAACTGGTACAGTCTCCGGATAAAATCAGTGCGAATCAACTTATTCCGGAACGCGCCCGAGATGGAAGCCATGAAGCTCAGAC
This sequence comes from Deltaproteobacteria bacterium, assembly GCA_003135135.1. GTDB lineage: Bacteria > Desulfobacterota > Binatia > Binatales > Binataceae > Binatus. The sequence goes on along the minus strand of PLDK01000026.1, from coordinate 33,024 downwards.
TCCGTGCAGTCGCCGCCGGCCTTGCGATACTCCTGCTGGTCTTCGCTCCCGCGGCGTGGGCGGACAGCAGTGCGAATTCTCCCGCCATCCGGACGATTGAAGTTGACGGCAGCGGCGAGACGCGCACATCGCCCGACACCGCGGATTTGGATGTCGCGATCGAGACCGAAGCGAAGACGGCCGAGGAGGCTGCTAACCGCAACGCCGCACTGGCTGCGAAGGTGATCGACGCGCTCAAGTCGAAGCTCGGCGACAAGGGCAAGGTCACGACCGGCGGCTATTCGCTGAATCCCGAGTACGACCCGCATGCGAGCGAGAAGCCCAGGATTATCGGCTATACCGCTCAAAATACAGTTACGGTGCATACCGGCGCGTTCGACCTCGTGGGCGCGCTCATCGATGCCGCGATTGCGGCCGGCGCAAATCGCGTCAACTCGCTTAACTTCAGCGTCAAGGACGACACCAAGGCGCGTACCGAAGCGATCGCGATCGCGACCCGCGACGCCCGCGCACAGGCCGAAGCGCTCGCATCTGCGCTGGGCGTGAAGCTTGGCAAGGTCCTCAAGGCGACGACCGCATCGCAAGCGCGGCCAATTCCGATACGGATGGGAAGGGCGATGGCGATGTCGGCGAGCGTGGCCACACCGGTCGAACCCGGCGAGGTCACCGTGGCGGCGACGGTTTCTCTCACCTTCGAGATTGAGTAGGTTTTGCTTTTGCGCTATCGACCAAGCGTGCACTTGAGGCCGCGATGCTGAAGCCCGGGGATCCCGCACCGTCGTTCGATCTTGAATGCGCCCTTGATGGGCGTATCGCACGCTCCAGTCTCGCGAAGATTTGTTCCGAATTGGTTCTGCTCTTTTTCTATCCGCGCGACTTTTCTTTCATCTGTCCCACCGAAGTCACGGGCTTCAACAAGGCGCTGAAAGAATTTGCCGCCGAGGAGACGACGATCGTGGGCATCAGTATCGATGACGTGGACAGCCATCTCAGATGGGCCCGCGAGCTCGGCGGAATCGGCTACCCGCTGCTCGCCGATCCGGATGGCAATCTGGCGCGCGCCTACGGCGTTTTCGACGACCAGCAAAAAGTCGCGTTGCGTGCGACGTTCATCCTCGATCGGAAACGCAAGGTTGTGTTCGCCGCATCATGCCCGCTGAACGTTGGACGCAGCGTCATCGAGACGCTTCGAATCGTGCGCGCGCTCCGAACCGGCCAACTCTGCCCCGCCGACTGGAAGCCGGGCGTCGAGTTCGGTCCGTCCGGCCGCGAGTTCTAGGACGAGCTTGACTTCGGTCGATCCCGCGGAAAAAAGGCGGCTCTTCGAGCGGCTCTCGAGCGTCCGCGAAATTGTGTTCGGCGTGCAGGACGGCGTGCTGACGACCGCGGGCGTGCTGTGCGGCCTAAGTGGCGCCGTCTCACAGCATTCGCAAGTCGTGCTCGCCGCTCTGGCTTCCACTGCGGCCGGTGCGCTCTCGATGGGTGCGGGAGCCTACCTGGGCACGCGCGCGGAAACCGAGGTGCTGAGCGCCGAGCTCGAGCTCGTGCGCGTCGAGGCCGCCGCCAAGCCGTACACCGTCCAGGAAGGATTGCTCGACGAGCTGTGCAAGGAAGGCCTCACTCGCGAGGCCGGCTATCGCATCGTCCGGCTGCTCAGCACCGCTCCCAAGGCTCTCGCATCGACCGCCGAGGCAAAGATGTTCGGGCTCAGCGGCGGGACGTTCGGCAGGCCGGCGTTGGATGGAATCGTGATGGGGCTCGCATTCCTGGTCGGCGCGGTGGTGCCGTTGCTGCCGTATATGCTGATTCCAGGTCCTCGCTACGACCTTGGCGGCGCGCTCGTTGCCACCGCGCTCACCTTGTTCGGGGTTGGATACTTCGCGGGATGGCTCGCGCATCGCGACGATCGCTGGCGGTCGGGCGTACGCTTTCTTGCAATCGCGATGAGCGCGGCAGCCGCCGGCTATCTGATCGGACTGGCGATCTCGCCACTCGGTGCGACCGCAGGCTAACCTTGTTCGCGTGAAAATTCCTGCGTACTCATCGGTGACCGCGTTTCTTGCGCACTATCGCGCGCTAAAGTCAGCCGCATCTCGAAGCTCTGACGACGAGCAGCTATTCGCCGCGATGTCGGCGGCGATCGCGACGCTTGCGCCCCAGGCTCGCACCGCACTCGACTGCGTCGAGGACAGCGCCCGCACGAAACGCCATCGCGATCGCGCCGAGCTCCAACTCCGCCGCGAGCTTGCCGCACGCGGGATCGTCGCGGGCTGAGCGATGCTCGCTTACCTCGTACGGCGAATCATATTTGGCGCGGCGGTCCTGGTCGGAACGTCAGTCATCACGTTCACCATCGCGTTCGTCGTTCCCGCCGATCCCGCGGTCGCGATGGCCGGGGCGAAGGCCGATCCGCAAACTCTCGCCTCGATCCGGATCGAGATGGGTCTCGACCAGCCGCTCTACGTCCAGTACGCGCGCTACTTCGATCGCGCGATTCACGGCGACCTGGGCCGTTCGTATATCCGGCGCGAGAGCGTGACGCGGCTGATCGCCGATCGCTTTCCCGCAACCGCCGTGCTGGCGGGCGCCGCGATGGCGTTGTCGTTGATGCTTGGAATTGCGATGGGCGCGCTGGCGGCCGCGTATCGCGGGCGCGCGGCCGACAACATCCTGCTGGTAATATCGCTGGCGCTGGTGTCGATCCCGGTGTTCTGGCTGGGCACGATGCTGCTGATCGCGGTGGCAGCCGCCATTCGCTCATTTCCGCTTGGCGGTTACAGCGGCGCCACCAGCTTGATCCTGCCGACTCTGACCCTCGCGCTCGGCTCGGCCGGCTACTATTCGCGCGTTCTTCACACCAGCTTGTGCGATGCGTTCGATCAGGATTACGTGCGCACCGCGCGCGGCAAGGGTCTCTCGCGCGTCCGCGTGATGCTCAAACACGCGATGGCAAACGCGCTGCTGCCGCTCGTCACGCTCGCCGGGCTCGATCTGGCGGGCCTGCTTTCGGGCGTTGTTCTGACCGAGACGGTTTTCAACTGGCCGGGAATCGGGCGGCTGGCGGCCGAGGCGATCTTCAATCTCGACATCCCGGTGATCATGGGCACGGTGCTCTTTTCCGCATTGCTGATTGTGGTCGTCAACCTGCTGGTGGACCTGCTTTACGCGTGGCTCGATCCGCGCATTCGGTTGGCGGAGACCGGATGAATATCCGCCGCCTCGTCACGCTCGAAACCGTTGGCGCTGCGATGGTCACCGTGCTGGTGATCGTTGCGATTTTTGCGCCCATGCTCGCGCCGCACGATCCGACGATCGTCGTCGCGCCAACCTTCGGCGATCCCGGCGCGCCCACACTCGCATTCCCGATGGGCACCGACGAACTCGGCCGCGACGTGCTCTCCCGCATCATCTTCGGCGCCCGAATATCGCTCACCGTCGGCGTCGCCGCGATGGCGGTCACGATGACCATCGGCATCGCGATCGGCCTGTGCTCAGGATTTTTCGGCGGCGCAGTCGATTTTATTCTGATGCGCTTCACGGACCTGATGCTGTCCTTGCCGCCACTGCTGCTCGCGATGGCGCTGGTCGCGGTGCTGCGGCCGAGTTTGCGCACGATCTTCATCGTCATCGGGCTTGTTTCATGGACGTCGATCGCGCGCGTGGTGCGGGCGGAAACGCTTGCGATGTCCCGGCGCGATTTCGTGGTCGGCGCTGCGGCTCTGGGCGCGCCGTCACGCCGATTGATCGCGCGCCATATCATCCCCAACGTCTTGCCGATAATCGTCGTGATGGCGGCGCTCAGAACTTCCGACACCCTGCTGCTCGACGCGGCGCTCAGCTTTCTCGGGCTGGGCGTGCCGCCGCCAACGCCGAGTTGGGGCCGAATGATCGAAGAGGCGACGATTTACTTCCGCACCGCGCCGTGGCTGGCGACCTTTCCCGGGCTGGCGATCTTTTACGCGGTGCTCAGCTTCAATCTGCTCGGCTACGGATTTTTGCGCAGGCGCTCGCAATGATGCGTCGAAGACTCGGGCCCGCGCGCATCGCGCTGTTGCTCCATGTGCTCGCGATCGCGTTTGCCTTCGGATGCGGCGGCGGACCACCCCCGCTCAACTTGCCGCCGCACGCGATGGTAATCCGGCTTGCGGATGCCGACGACGTCCCGACGCTCGACCCGGCCGCCGGATATGACACCGTCTCCTGGACTTTCGAGCAGGCAATCTTCGACACCCTCGTGCGCTACGGCGACGGCAATATCGAACTCGAACCCGATATCGCAACCGCCTGGGAAAGCTCGCCCGACGCGACGACTTTTACATTTCACCTGCGCGCCGACGCCCGTTTTTCCGACGGACGAACCGTAACCAGCGAGGACTTCCGCTATGGAATCGAACGCGTGCTTAATCCCGCCACGCGCTCGCGAGGGATGGAGTACTACCGCGGTATCGCGGGCGCGGCCGATTTCGCCGCGCATCGCAATCCGCACGTGAGCGGAATCGACACGCCTGACAATTCGACGATCGTTTTCCATTTGGGCGCACCCGACCCGATCTTCGCGCACAAGCTCGCGATGCCGTTTGCGTCGGCCATCCCGCGCGACGTCGCGGAGAAATGGGGCGACGATTTTTCCCGCCACGTCGTTGGCAGCGGCGCCTTCATGCTGCGCGAGTGGATTGGCGGGCAACGCCTGGTGCTGGTGCGCAATCCCTACTACTTCGCCAAACCCTTGCCGCATCTCGATGCGATCGTCGAGTCGGTCGGCGTAAACCAGGAGCTGCAATGGCTGCGCTTCGACGCGGGCCAAATCGACGCGGTGGTCGATATTCCACCGGCCGAGTTCCCCTACGTCATGAAAACTCCGGCGCTGCGAAAGCTGACATTGGCGAAAACTACGGTCACGACCCGCTACCTCGGCATGAACTGCCAGATGTGGCCGTTTACCGACGTCCGCGTGCGCCGCGCCCTGAGCTGCGCGATCGACCGCCACAAGCTGATCGCAATTTTGAACGGACGCGGCGTCGTCGCGCGAGGCGTCATGCCCCCGAACCTGCCCGGCTACGACCCCGATCTCGAGGGCTACGACTACGACCCGGCGAAAGCGCGTGCGCTGCTCGAACAAGCGCATCTCGCCCGCGGCTTCGAGTTTGAAATCTGGATGCGCGCCGATCAGACCATCCTGATGCTCGCGCAATCGATACAGCAGGATCTCGCGCCGCTCGGTATCCGCGCCCGGCTGAAGCCGGTCGCGTGGGGGCCCTTTCTCGAAGCGATTCGCCAGCCCCGTACGGTGCAATCGTTCATGCAGGGGTGGGAGGCTGACTTTCCCGATCCCGAGAATTTTCTCGGCGCGCTGATTTCGCGCGCTCAGTGGGGTTCCAACAACGACAGCTTTTATTCCAACCCCGAGGTCGAGCAACTGCTTGCCCAAGCCGAGCCCGTCGCCGACCTGAAGAAGCGCTACGCGCTATACGACCAGGCCGAAAAGATCGTCGTCGCCGACGCGCCGTGGGTTTTTCTCTACTACCCCGTGACTTACATAATCCGCCAGCCGTGGGTGCACGATTACGTGATCAATCCGATGCGCCCGACGCGTTTCGAGCACGTCTGGCTCTCCCCGCATCCGGATTAGCGGGACGCGCGATAAGTCTCACGCGGTTGCTGGCGTGCTGGCGGGCTCGGTGCGGAGCGCGGTCAGTTCGCGGCTGGCGCGCGGCAGGAACACCAGTCCGATCAGCGCGTTGCAAAGCATGAAGGTGAGTTGCGCCGCGATACTGTAGGCGACGATCTTCGCCGCCGGCGCGTTGCTCGAGAAGAACAACAGCCACGCCGCCTGGCTGGTGCCCAGATGAGCCACCGCGATCGGCAGCGCGGCCGCCAGGAACACCAGCGGCAGAAACAGCATCAGCTTCACGAACGGAACCGCAATTCCGTACAGTGCCAGCGCATAATATTGCGCGACGACCGAGGCGAGGAAGGTCGGCGCCTTGATCGCCAGCACCACCAGGTAGTCGAGCGGGCGCGCCTGGATAAAAGTCGCGAGCAATGCGCCCGCTCTTCCGGTCTCGACCCAGTTCCGGATCGGCGCGATCCGCCGGGCAATCGCGAAGAACGCGATGATTACTGCCAGCATCGCCCACGCCGCGATGTACACGACGCGAAGGATCGCAACCAGCCTCACCTGCGCGGCGCTCGCCGGCGTGTAAAAAATCACTCCCAACGTCGAGAAGAGAAAGAGTTGGTAGATTTCGAGCAGCGCGATGAACAGCACCGAGCTGAGCGCGCTCAGAAAGCTGACTCCGGCTTTGCGATGCAGATAGTACGCGACGCCGCCCTGGGCGAGGCTGGTGTTGATCAGCGCCAGCACGTACATGCTCGCGCGAATCGGCAGGATGTCCCGATAGTGCATCCGCGCGTTGAAGCGGCGCACAACCCAGGTGAGACACGCCGAATCGATCGCGCAATAAAACAGCGAGTACGGCATGAACACCGCCAGGAATTCGAGCACCGGCACCTGCGACAGCGCTTGCTCGACTTTCCGGATGGGGATGCGCCAGAAGATCAGCGCAAAGATTGCGACGGTCCCGAGATACGGAATCGCCTTGCGCCAGAGCGGTGTCGCGCGAGGCGCCGGGATCTCATCGCGCGGCGCATCGCTCGAACCGGGGACCGGCCCAGCGCTCATGCGTCGCTCAGCCTGATCGCGGCGCTTCCCGTCAGCACCTGTGCGCTGCGCTGATTCTCGACATGAATCTGCAGCTCGGCCCGCTGCGGACCGACGGAAACGATTTTCGCGTGGGTGGTCAACGTGTCGCCGTAGAACACCGGCCTGGTGAGCGATACATCGATACGTCCGCCGCGAACAAAGCGCATGCCGAAGTTGTCCGCGAGGAATTGCGCCACTATCGCGATGGTCTGCTCGCCGGCGGCGATCGGCAACACGAATCCCGCTTTTTTCGCGGCGTCCTTGTCGTCGTGGATGTTGCCGCGCGGACGGCGCCGCGGCGGCTCCTCGATGCCTGAGAGGTAGGCCTTCGCCGCGTCCGCATCCAGGAGGTACGGCGGCGAAACCAGTTCCGCGCCGATTCGAATCTCAGCGGGCGCCGCGCTCATCGCATCTCTCCTTTGTCGTTCAGCAGCACCGACGTAATCGCCTGCCTTACCAGCAGCTCATCCGTCACCGCGTCGCGCGATTCATATTCCAGCGTGAAATAAAACTTGCCGCGCTTGCGATACGCCGCGGTGATCTTGCCTTCGGTCTTGACCGCCTGGCCCACGCGCATCGGCTCGTGAAACTCGCACCAGTGCTTGGCGTGGACTCCGCCCTTGCCGCCCTTGAAATGAGCGGCGATGAGCAGCGCGTAATCCTGCAAGCGCATCGTGGGCGAGACGATCGCGCCGGGGTTGCGCGCATCGACGACGAATTCGGTATTCGCGGCTCCTGCCGCCTGCGAGAATGCGCGCGCCTGCTCGGGAGTGACGACGTAATGAATCGGCCCAAGGCGCATCCCTTCGGGGAGGTTCTCGGGGCACATCGGGAGTCTGGTGTTTTCGCTCATTGTCGCGATTGAACAAGCTTAGCAGGCGTGCAAGATTCGGCGAACTGCGCTTTTGAGTCCGATGCCCACTGACAGAGTCCCATATGCGCGCAAGGCGCGAATGCATCTTAGCAAGGCCGACCCGGTCCTCGCACGGATTATTGCCGAGGTCGGTGCGCTTGGAATCCAGCCGCGCCGCGAACGCTTCCAGGCGCTGGTGCGGAATATCATTTTCCAGCAGCTTGCGGGCGCCGCCGCCAACGCGATCTACGGCCGCTTCGTCGGCTTGTTCCCCGGCGTGGAATTTCCCTCGCCGCAGCAAGTGCTCGCCAAAACCGACGCGGAACTGCGCAGCGTGGGCCTCTCGGAAAAGAAGGCGCTCTACATCAAGGACCTCGCCGCGCACGTTCGAGACGGCAAGCTCAACTTCCATCGCTTCCATCGAATGACCGACGAGGAGATCGTCGCCCATCTCACGCAGGTCAAGGGAATCGGCAAGTGGACGGCTGAAATCTTCCTGATGTTCAACCTGGGACGGCCCGACGTGATGCCCGCCGACGATCTCGGCGTCCAGAACGCCGTCAAGCGGCACTACCGGATGCGCCAACGGCCCAATCGCAAGCGTCTGCTCAAGCACGCCGAGCGATGGCGTCCGTACCGAACCGCGGCGGCATGGTATCTGTGGCGCAGCCTCGACATCGTGCTGCCCGACGCCGGCGCAAAGCCGCCCGCCAAGGCAGTCGCGAAACGCAAGCAGCCGTAGGAGATTTCAGCGGCCTGCGACTACCACTTTGCCGCGTCTCTGGATGGTTCGAGTTGGCCTTATTTGGATGTGAACATCGCATCCCAGCGCGCTGAGGTATCGAAGTAGTCTATCGCTGGTAAATCCAGAGATACGGCCTCTGACCAGTTTGGAAACTTTGGATTGATCGACGCCAAGAATGTCCGCGACCTGATTCTGGCGGAGTCCTTTTCTGTGAATGAGCTCGGCGATTTCTTTCGCTAGTTTAGCTCGCACCAGAGATTCTTGCGGATCACGGACTCCGATGTCCGCAAAGACATTCTGGCCACCTTCCTTGATTCCCGCCGATTTTGCCACGGACTGAATTTTAGGCCAAATCTGGCAAGTATGTCAAAGCGGCAATGTCCACCAGGATTTGGACGAGGTCGTGGCCGGGTGGGGCTACTCGGCGAGCATTGGGTTTGGTTTCGGGAAGCCGAGCCTGGACAGAGATTCGTCGAGCGCGTGCGCGTCCTGGGACGGAGTCGCCGGGTGCTCGGCGAGCGCGGTTACGCGGCGGCGCATTTCCTTTAGTTCGGTGTAGAGACCGCCGGACAGGCGCGCGATCACGACGAAACAAATCCACGGGACGACGACCAGTCCCACAATTGTGATCGCAATCATGATGCGGGCCTGCGATTCGGCGCTGGCTGCCACCGCGGTCAGAGCCGCGTCATCAAGGCTCATCAGATCCGCCACCGTCCCTTCCAGATCGCGCAGCCGCGGCGCGAGGCTGTCATCGCCCGGCTGTGCCGCGCGCAGCGCGTCGAACAGCGGGCGCGCGGCGTTGGCGATTTTCTCGATCCGTTCGGCCTGCTCGCGGGTTCCGATATGCGATCGCGCGATCTCGATTTCAGAAATGAATCCACGCTGCTGATCCATGACGATTTGAGATGCCTCGGGTTGCGTGCGTCCCCAATCCATCTTGTAAAGCGCGTTTTCCATCCCCTGGGCCGCGCGCGCCGCCGCATACTCGTTCTCGTAGATTTGCCGCGGCGCCGTCCCCAAGAGGTGAAACGCGCCTGCGATCAGCGCGGCCGCCAGCAACAGAATCGCCGGCGCCAGCGCGGCCATGAAACGGAGCTTGGTAACAATAGTCAGGTTGTTCATGCCGGTTTCTTCCTGTCGTTGCCTCCCGAAAGGATGCCCGCGATGGACGCGAAAACGCAACGACCCGATGTGACCTGCGGGCCGCAGTATGCGATAATTTCCGCGATGAATTTTGCCGATCGCCTTGCACAAGCGTCGCGTCTCAAACAGAGCGTCGTGGTGCTCGGCATCGATCCCCAGCTCGATGCGCCGGGCGCGCCCGCAGTCCCGCGCGATTACACGCTGGCGCGCTTCTGCTGCGAAATCGTCGAGTCGTGTGCGCGCTCTGCGGTCGCCATCAAGCCGCAACTGGCCTTTTATGAAGCGCGCGGCGTCGAGGGGATGCGCGCGTTTTGCGAGGTCGTCAAGCTGGCCCGGCGGCTTGGGTTGATTACGATCGCTGATGCGAAGCGCGGCGATATCGGCACGACCTCGGCCGCCTATGCCGAGGCCTTTCTGGGCGATGGCGACTTCAGTTGCGACGCCGTGACCGTCAACCCGTACCAGGGCAGTGATGCCGTGATGCCGTTTATCGCGAAGGTGGGCGGCGGCCGCGGGGTGTTTGTGCTGGTGAAGACGTCGAATCCCTCGTCGGGGGAATTTCAGGACCTGAGCGCATCGGGCCGCCCACTATGGGAGTCGGTTGCGGCGCGCGTGAACGAATGGGGCGGCGACTGCGTGGGCGCCAGCGGTCTCAGCTCCGTCGGCGCAGTGGTCGGCGCGACTTATCCCGAGCATGCGCGGCGCGCGCGCGAATTGATGCCGGCGGCGACGTTCCTGGTGCCGGGATACGGCGCGCAAGGTGGGTCGGCTGCCGACGCGGTCGCGTCGGCGCGCGCGGACGGCACAGGGTTCATCGTGAGTGCGAGCCGAAGCCTGATGTACGCGTATCGGAAAAAGGAAGGCGCCAAGCCTGTCGAAGCGGCCGCCGAGTACGCCGAGGCGATGCGCCTGGAACTGAACGGCGCGCTCGCCGCACGCCGCACGAAAGAGTTTTCGCGCACCGCGTGATGCATGCGCAACGATCGGGTCAGCCGCGCACGCGGCTAGGCGCGCAGCAGTTCGGCTTCGTCCGCGGCCAGCGTGGCGTAAACCTCGCGATCGATCTTGCGGTAGCGAGCGAGTGCGTTGTCCGCCTGCTCTTCGTTGCCCTCCGCCTTGGCGATTTCGTGCATCTCCTTTTCGATCCAGGACAGATGCCACGGTTCGTCTTTCATGACGGACTTCAGGACTTCCATCGTTTCCGGATCGACGTTGGGCAGCGCGATATGGGCGTTGTAACGGCTTTGCGCGCGCTCTTCGACCACGACAGTCAAGGCGAGCAGGTCGACAATCGTTTTGGGCACGCCGGTGCGAAGTCCGAGCCGGCGCTGGTAGCCGTCGTCGATAAGTTGCGGACTACCGCCCAGATCCGCGATTCGCTTGGTCCATAGATAAGCATGGCGCGTTTCGTCGGCGAGATGAGCCGTCATCTTGAGCAGCGACTCGCCGTCTTTCATGTGTCCCAGGAGATTGAAGAGCAAACGCGCGCCGCGCAATTCGGCGTCGCGATAGAAGCTAAAGATTAAAATCTGCTTCTCAGTCGCAGACATTGCGGCGAAATCCCTTGTTTCAAGTGCTGTAGCGCCCAATACTTCGTCCTCCGTGAACCGCCAAAAGACGACGGTTAGGGTCCACTATTATCAGATAAGACGGCTGCGCGTAAGTTATGCGATCCTTTTCGCACGGCCAATAAAACGCGGCGGCCGCGATGCCCTCGCAGCCTTCCCGGGAATACGCCGCGTTGATGATCAGGTTGCGAATCCTCGGCGTTAAGAACAACTTACTTATATCACAGCGCGAAATTGCGGGCTGCCTGTCCAGCGGGAGCCGCGCGATTGTCGCCAGTGGTGCGCGATGCCGTCACCAGACGTTTATTGGCTCGCATTGAGAAGTGCTCGCGGAGTCGGTCCGCGAACCTGCAAGCTGCTGATCGAAAAATTCGGCGCGCCTGAAAAAATATTCCAGCTCAAGGCCGACGAGATCGCGGCCGCCGGCGTGCCGCGCAACACCGCGCGCAGCATCGCGGAGTTTCGCGACTTCGAACCGCTCGAGAAAGAGCTGTGCGAGCTGCCGAAGATCGGCGCGCGCCTGGTCAAATGGACGGACGCCGACTATCCGCCAAACTTGCGCCAAATCGCCGACCCGCCGCCGTTCCTGTACGTGCGCGGCCAAGCCCTGCTCAGCGATCCCGCCTGCATCGCGATCGTCGGCGCTCGCGCGGCCAGCGATATCGGCCGGCGGATGGCGCAGAGGCTCGGCCTCGAGCTCGCCGCCAAGGGCTTCACTGTAGTGAGCGGCCTGGCGCGTGGAATCGACGGCGAGGCGCATCAGGGAGCGCTCGACGCGCACGGCAAAACGCTCGCCGTGCTGGGATGCGGCGTTGACGTCATCTATCCGGCCGAGCATCGCAAGCTGGCCGACGCGATTCTCGCGGGCGGCGGAGCCCTGGTTAGTGAACTTCCGATTGGAACGCAGCCGCTGGCGGAGAACTTTCCGACTCGCAACCGCATCCTGTCGGGTCTATGCCTGGGCGTCGTAATCGTCGAGGCGGCTGAAAAGAGCGGCTCGCTGATTACGGCGCGGATGGCGCTCGAACAGGATCGCCAGGTGTTCGCCGTCCCCGGCAGCCCGCTTTCCGGCAAAACGCGAGGCAGCAATCGCCTGCTGAAGGAGGGCGCGAAGCTGGTCGAATGCGTCGAGGACGTGATCGAGGAGCTGGCGCCTCAGATGGCCGGCAGACCGGTGGCGACCCGGATTGTGCCTGACGAGCCGGCACAGCGGGCTCCGACGGCCGCAACGCCCGGCACGAGAGCTGAAGTTCCTCCCATTGCTCAGTCGGCCGAAGGCGCCAAGACTCTCGATATAGCAACTGATGCTGCTACGACAATCTTAGGGAATCTAAAAGAATCTGAAAGGCTCCACGTTGATTCGATCATCGAATCCTCCGGGCTGAATGCCCAAACCGTGCTTAGGTTACTCTTGGACTTGGAACTTGAGGGTCGCGTTACCCAGCATCCGGGCAAGCTTTTCTCGCTTGCATAAGTCTGGCAGGGTGTAACTCCTGTAGCGGAGCGTCGGGGATCGCCGCTTGCATGAAACCTGCCTCAGTAGGGAAGGTGGGAACCGGAGCTGGAGGCGCCTAGATCGGTGGCAAAAAATCTCGTAATCGTCGAATCGCCCGCAAAGGCGAAAACCATCAAGCGTTACCTCGGTAGCGATTACCAGGTGATGCCGTCGGTTGGCCATGTGGTGGACCTGCCCAAAAGCAAGCTGGGTGTCGATGTCGAGCACGATTTCGCTCCCGACTACGTCGTAATCAAGGGCAAAGAGAAGGTAATCGGCGAGATCAAGAGCGCCGCCAAGGGCAAGGAGAATATCTACCTCGCCAGCGACCCCGACCGCGAAGGCGAGGCGATCGCGTGGCATATCGCCGATCATCTCGGCAAGACCAAGTCCAACGTCCGCCGCGTGCTGCTCCATGAAATCACGGCTGCCGCCGTCAAGGAGGCGGTCGCCAATCCCTCGAACCTCGATCACAACCTGTTCGACGCATACCAGGCGCGCCGGGTGCTCGATCGGCTGGTTGGGTACAAGATAAGTCCGCTGCTGTGGGACAAGGTCAAGCGCGGGATCAGCGCCGGGCGCGTGCAATCGGTCGCGCTGCGGATAATCGTCGATCGCGAACGCGAGCGCGAGGCATTCCGCGCCGAAGAGTACTGGACGCTCGACGCCCGCCTTTCCGGCAAGAATCCTCCGCCGTTCAAGGCGCGGCTCTTCAGCTACAAAGACGAGCGTATCGACAACAAGTCCCGCAAGCTGCCCGAGGCTGAGGCGCGCGCGATCATGGCGGCCGTCGAGGCTGCGCCGTTCAAAGTCAAAACTGTCGAGCGCAAGGAAGTCCGCCGGATTCCCACGCCCCCGTTCATCACCTCGCGGCTTCAGCAGGAGGCCTCGCGCAAGCTCTACTTTCAGCCGCGGCGCACGATGCAGATCGCGCAGAAGCTGTACGAGGGCGTCGAGCTGGGCGAGCAGGGCGCGGTCGGGCTTATCACTTATATGCGCACCGACTCGCCGCGCGTTTCCGACCAGGCGCTCGAGTCCGTCCGCAACCATATCGGCTCGCGCTATGGCAAGCAGTACGTTCCCGACAAGCCGAACTTTTATCGATCCGGCAAGCAGGCGCAGGGCGCGCACGAAGCTATTCGCCCGACCGCCGTCGAGCGCGACCCCGAGTCCATCGCCCGCTACCTCGACAAGGATGCGCTCGCGCTCTACACGCTGATTTACAATCGCTTCGTCTCGAGCCAGATGACCCCGGCGGTGTACGACCGCACCACCGTGGACATCGAATCTGCCCACGCCATCTTCCGCGCGACCGGGCAAGTGATGAAGTTCGACGGCTTCATGCGCGTGTATATCGAAGGTCAGGACGAAGCCTCAGGCGACGACGAAGAGGGCAACTTGCCGATGCTCGGTGAAGGCGAGACGCTCAAATTGATGGGGCTGGACCCCGAGCAGCATTTCACGCAGCCGCCGCCGCGCTTCACGCAAGCCACGCTCATCAAGGAGCTTGAAGAGCAGGGGATAGGGCGTCCTTCGACGTACGCCGCAATCATGACCAGCATCCTGAAGGTCGAGTACGTCGAAGAAGACGAGAGCAAGCGGATGCGTCCGACGTCGCTGGGCCGGGTCGTCAACGACATGCTGGTCAAGGCGTTTCCCGACATTCTGGAATCCGGCTTCACCGCGCAGTTCGAAGAGGATCTCGACAAGGTGGAAGAGGGCACCGAGAACTGGGTGAAGACGCTGCGGCGCTTTTACGGCCCGTTCGCGAAGGACCTTGCCGAGGCCAAGCAGAAGATGCCCGAGGTCAAGCGCAAGGGCCTGCCCACCGGGCTCAAATGCGAGCTCGACGGCGGAGACATGGTGATCAAATGGGGACGCAACGGCGAGTTCGTCGCCTGCTCGAACTACCCCAAATGCACCAACACCGGCGAGATCGCGCGCGACGACCAGGGGGTTATCACGCTCAAGGCTCCGTCGGCGCCCGTGCCTACCGATGAAGTCTGCGAGAAGTGCGGCAAGCCGATGGTCAAGCGGCGCTCACGCTTCGGCGAATTCCTGGGATGCTCGGGGTATCCGGAGTGCGACGGAATCAAACGCCTGCAGTCGGCGCCGACGAAGACCGGAGTCGCGTGTCCGGAATGCAAGGAAGGCGAGATCCTCGAGCGTCGCAGCCGCCGCGGGAAGATTTTCTTCGGATGCGGCCGTTATCCGAAATGTAAGTTCGCAGCCTGGGACAAAGTCGTCCCGCAGCCATGCCCAACTTGCGGCGCCAACTACATGGTCGAGAAGAACTTGAAGCGCACCGGCGTCACCTGGCAATGCGCCAACAAGGAATGCGGCTACAAGGCTCCCGCTCCCGCCGCCGAGCAGCCCCATCCGGCGCCCGCCTCGACGCCTCCCGCGTAGCGCGTTCGTTTCACTTTTTCACTTTTCACCGTTTCACTGCGCCGGATTCGCGCGGATGCGTCGATCCGCGCTGGTTTACACCACCGTCGAAAAACCGGCACCGCCCTGGCCGTGGCGACGGCAAAGAAAAAGATCCGGGATTCTTCGCTTCGCTCTAGAATGACACGGGCGGCCGCGCCCGCCAACGGGCAGGGCTGAGCCCTGCACCCGGTATTAACGCCGCGCTCCGTTGTCGCGCGCGGTCTCTTCTATAGTGTGGTCGCGAAAAGATGCGCTGCGCNNCAGGCGATTCTTCCTTCGTTCGGAGGTGTCCTAGTTCAGCCTGCCCCCATCGGATTTGGTGTGCTATGCGTACCCTATGGTCAACCGCCAGGATATCCCGTACTCGCCCGGCTCGCCCAAAATCGGGCGAGGTGTGCTTCCGGCAGAAATTATTTTTGACGGAACAAAGCTAGCCCTAGAGGGCAGCCGTCCCAAAACCACAACTAATGGTATAAATTGCTCTTTCCGGCCCTATTCGATCAGTCAGAAAAACACCACGCTCGCGGCTCGCCGCATCCAGGCTCGTGTTCAGCCGGCAATTCCCGATGAGTGAAAGCCAGGTCACCGTTGTCGGAGCGGGGCTCGCGGGCAGCGAGGCTGCCTACCAGCTCGCGCGCCGGGGTATCGCGGTGCGGCTGGTCGAGATGCGGCCGGTCAAAATGACCGAAGCGCATCGGACCGCGGATTTTGCGGAGCTCGTGTGCTCGAATTCGCTCCGCAACGATTCGATGGAGACCGCCGTCGGCGTGCTGAAAGAAGAGATGCGCCGGCTTGGCTCGCTTGTGATTGCGGCTGCCGATCGCGCGCGGGTGCCGGCGGGTTCCGCGCTCGCCGTCGATCGCAATGATTTCTCACGCGCCATCACCGCGGCCCTCGAGGATCATCCGATGGTCGAGATTTCACGCGCCGAGGCGTCGGAGATACCCGCCGGTCTGACCATTCTCGCCACCGGTCCTCTAACCAGCCCGGCGCTCGGCGAGGCGCTCAACCGCCTGATCGGTGCGCGCAACTTATATTTCTACGACGCGATCGCGCCTATCGTCGCCGCCGATTCGATCGACATGGCGGTGGCGTTCAAGGCCTCGCGCTACGGCAAGGGCGGCGATGATTACATCAATTGCCCGATGACCGATGTTCAGTACCACGCCTTCGTCGCGGCGGTTGTGGCGGCTGAAAAAATCGAGCTGCATCCGTTCGAGAAGCCGGTTTATTTCGAAGGATGCATGCCGATTGAGGAAATGGCGCGCCGCGGCCCGATGACGCTCGCGTTCGGCCCGATGCGTCCGGTCGGGCTCTCGGAGCCACACAGCGGGCGCCGGCCGTTTGCGGTCGTGCAACTGCGGCAGGACGACGCCGCCGGCCGCCTGTTCAACATGGTCGGATTCCAGACCAAGATGACGTATCCGGAGCAGCTCCGCGTGCTGCGAATGATCCCCGCACTGGGAAAGGCGCAGTTCGTGCGCCTCGGCTCGATCCATCGCAACACGTTTGTCGATTCGCCGCGCCTGATCCGCCCCACGCTCCAGCTCAAGGCGCGCGACGATTTGTTTTTGGCCGGCCAGATGGTCGGGGTCGAAGGCTACGTCGAGTCCGCCGCCGCGGGATTGCTGGCGGGGATCAACGCCGCGAACCTGGTCATGAATCGCGAGTTGATCGTTCCACCGCCCGAGACCGCGCTCGGATCGCTGGTCGCGTATATCACCGATTCCGCGCGGCGCGACTTCCAGCCGATGAACGCGAACTACGGCCTGATGCCTGATTTGAAGATCCGTGCGCGAGGCCGTGAGAAGAAAATCGAGATAGGCACGCGTGCGCTGGCGGCAATCGACGGGTGGATCGAGCGCAATCAAATCGAACCACCTGCGGCTATGGCTCCGCGCGCACTTCGGCTATAGAAATTTGTGGAGGTCCTTGTCGATGACCAAAGCGGAATTGATTGACACGATCGCCCGGTCCACCGATCAACCCAAAAAGCTGGTCGCCGCTACCCTGGACCTGGCATTCGAACAAATTGCGCGCTCGATTCGCAAGGACAAGCGCTTCTGGGTGCCCGGCTTCGGCACTTTTTCCGTGCGCCGGCGCCGCGCTCGCGCCGGCTTCAATCCACGCACGAATGCGCCAATGACCATTCCGGCGGCTCGCACGGTGGGGTTTCGTCCGGCCCCGCAGCTAAGGAAGGGTCTCTGACGGCCGCATCCAAAGCCGACGGGCGCGATCAACCACGCGTTCGTCCGCACGATCAAACGACACCCCGCCCGATCGTTTCGGCCCGTGCGCTAAGTCTCATCCTGCTCATTGTCGCTCTCGCCGCGGGCGGTGCGATCCGCTTCGCCAACCTTGGCGCGCTCGAGATGTCGCCTGACGAGGGCGCATCATGGGCAGCCGCCTCCGCGCCGACCGCCGCCGAAGTGATCGCACGCCAACCCTTGCTCAATCCCGGCGAGCTGCCGATACATGACTTGATGCTGCATGGATGGATCGCGCTTTTCGGATCGAGCCTGGCCGCGATGCGCGCGATGTCGGCGGCCTTCGGCGTCGTGTCGATACTGCTGGTTTATCTTGTAAGCCGCGAACTGTTCGCGCCCGGCTCTGAAAGAGAATCGGCGCTGACCGGCGACGACGTCAGGATAATTGCCGGGCTTGGCGCGCTGGTCTTTGCCGTGAACCTCGTCACGATCAAGTACTCGCGCGAGGCGCGGATGTATCCGCTGATGCTCGCGGCAGTTCTCGCGCAAGTGGCGATGTTCATCCGCGCGCTTCGCGGCGGCGGCCTCGTTAACTACGCGACGGTCGTGGTTCTGACCGCAATTGCGATCGCCTCGAACTTCGCCGCATTGCTGGTGCCCGCGACCGAAGGCTTGTGGCTGCTGATTGTAGTAGCGCGCGCCCGATGGCGCCCGGATAATGCGACGGCGCGGCGCGCATGGGCGATCGCGATTGCGCTTGCGGCGGCAGGATTGATCCTCGTACCGAAGCTTTTTTCTTCTTTGCACGCGGCCTCGGCCGGGAGCGTCGGCGGATGGCGGAAGCCGCCGGCCTTATACGCGCCCTTCGCGCTGTTCAATAAAGCAACCGGCAGCTTTGCATTCCCGATTCTCGCGGCGCTTGCGATTTGGGGTGTGGTGCGCGGATGGCGCCGCGAGCGCAACGCCGTTGCCTTCGCGCTGCTGTGGATGTGGGCGCCACCGGTGGCGATGGTTGTCGCGTCGTACACCATTGCGCCGGTGTTCGTCGAGCGTTACGCGCTGTCGTGCTTCGTCCCGTTTTTCATCCTCGTCGCGTTGGGGATATTCGAGCTGCCCGGCGATCTCGTCCGCATCGGCGCGCTTGTGCTCGCAGTCGCATTCTCCGCGGGCCATATCGTTTCGTACGATCGCAAGCCGCACGACGCGCAATATCGCGAAGCAATTGCGGCCGCCTCCTCCGCGCTCAAACCCGGCGAGGTCATGACCGTTGTTCCGGCGTATGCGATCGAAGTGCTCCGATATTATCTCCCCGCCGATCAACTCGATCGCGCGGTTCGCTACGGCGGGTCGGCATCAGCGGCTGCGGTGTTGATTTTGGGCGATCAGAACCTCGCGCCGGATGCCGCCCGGTCATATAGAAAGGTATATCCGGATGTGGTCGCGCGGCTGCGCGGCTTAACGGTTCTGCGAAGGTGAAATTGCGATGAGCCTGGTGGCCGCCGGTCCCGCTCGCATCTCGCTGTTGCGCTACTCGCCGGCACTGATCCTGTTCGCGATCGTGATCGCGGACGCACGCCAGCTCAGCGATTCGGATCTCTGGGGACACGTTCTGTGGGGTCGCGAGCTTCTCGCTCATGGCTCGCTGCCGCGCGTCAATCCCTATTCGTATTCGGCGCCGGGCTTTCCGTGGCTGCATCATGAATGGTTGAGCGAAGTCCTGATGGCCGCGATGTTCGACAAGTTTGGACCGCTGGGCCTGAAGCTGCTCAAGTTCCTGTGCGCCGCTGGCACTATCAGCTTTATCGTTCTCGCTGAGTCCGAAACCGCGGCGCCGGCGTTCGTGCAGGCGGCAATTTTGCTGGTGGTGGCGCTGATCCTGCTGCCGGCGATGCAGTTCCGGCCGCAGCTATTCGATTTCGTCGCGCTGTCAGCGATTATCGCGCTGCTTACCCGTCACAACTGGCGCGGTTCGGCGCCGCTATGGATTGCGATTCCGATCGTCGCGGTTTGGAGCAATTTTCACGGCGGGTTTTTTATGGGCCTCGTTGCGATCGGCGTGTATGGGACAACTACCCTCCTGTCCGACATCCTTGCGGGACAGGGTCCGCGTCGCGGGCTTGGCATTATTGCGATTACCGCTGCCGCTGCCGCCGCTACTTTTTGCACCTTTCTGATCCCGCCCGCGCGCGACACCTGGTACACCCTGATCCACTCGATCCTGAACCCTATGACGCATTACGCGATTGTGGATTGGGTGCCGCTGATAGCTGCTCTGATAACCGCGCACAGCGGGAGCGTCGACAAGAAGTATTTCGTCCTGGTGATTTTATTTTTTGCCGCCGCCGTCGTATCAGTGATTCTCACACCGAAACGTGCGGACGCGCCGCTCGTCGCGGTCGCCGGCGTAATGCTCGCGGCTGCCTTTTCGGCCGTCCGCAACATCCCGATGGCGGCGATTGCGATCGCGCCTGTGCTCGCGAACCATCTTGGCCTCCTGCGGCGGCCGCGTGAGGTCACCGCCCGCGGCCCTGTGAGCGCTCGTGCGATGCCGCGTGCGGGCCGGTTGGTCATTGAAATCCTGATCGCGGTCGTCGCCATCGGGTTCGCGCGGATCGACGGAGTGCTGTCGCCGGGAATAGACGCGTCCGGGAATCCTGTGCGCGCCGTGGAGTTCATGAAAAATCACGGGTTCGAGGGTAACCTGCTGACGCAGTTCACATGGGGTCAGTACGTCATTTGGCATGGCGCGCCCGGCACTAAAGTCTTCATCGATAGCCGCTACGACCTGGCCTATCCTCCCGCAGTGGTCCAGGACTACCTTGAGTTCGCCGGCAACGTGGCCGGCGGATCGCATACCCTGGCGGCGTATCCGCATGATTTCGTATTGATCGAGAGGGGTTCACCGGCCGTAAAGCTGATGGATTCCCGGCGCGATTGGCGGCTCATTTATAGCGACGACACGGCCCGGCTGTACGCGCGCGCGGACTCACCAGCCGCCCGGCTTAAGGGCGTTCCGTTCGCGGGCACATCCGGGCCGTCGATGTTTCCGTAGTTCCGTCATCGGCGCTTCGAAGTTCCGCGCTGGAAATGCGCCGCCAGTATGGTAGTAAAGTAATCACAACGGCGATCGCGCGGCGCCGAACGTTTTTCGTTTTTCGTTTTTCGTTGCCCGCACGTGCAGCCAATACTATCGCCACGCTCAAGGAGCACTCAGAATGAAAGCCGCTGTCTTCCACGGGCCCAATTTGCCGCTCAGTATCGAGGACGTCGAACTCGACAAACCGCAGGACCGCGAAGTCCTGATCAAGACCGTCGCCAGCGGCGTATGCCATAGCGACCTGCATTTCGTTGACGGTTTATATCCCTACCCTGCGCCCGCGGTGCTCGGCCACGAGGCCGCCGGCATCATCGAAGAAGTCGGCAAACAGGTGACCTACGTAAAGCCCGGCGATCACGTGATCTGCTGCCTGTCGGTGTTCTGCGGCAACTGCGAGCAGTGCATGTCGGGGCATCCGAATCGATGCTCGAACAAGGCCGCCACGCAGCGCAACCCTCAGGACAAGCCGCGCATCTCGCAGAAGGGCAAGCCGGTATTTCAGTTCCTGGACATCTCGTCTTACTGCGAAAAGATGCTGCTGCATGAGAATGCGGTGGTGAAAATTCGCGAGGACCTGCCGCTGGATCGCGCGGCGTTGATCGGATGCGGCGTCACCACCGGCGTCGGCGCGGTGCTCAATACCGCGAAGATCGAACCCGGCTCGACGGTTGCGGTCTTTGGCGCGGGCGGCGTTGGACTCGCCGCAATCCAGGGCGCGCGGATCGCGGGCGCGCGCAAAATAATCGCGGTCGATATGTTCGAAGGCAAGCTCGCGATGGCCAGGCGCATGGGCGCGACCGACACCGTTGACGCGTCGAGCAGCGATCCTGTCGATGAAATCAGAAAAATGACCGGCGGCGGCGTCGACTACTCGTTTGAAGCGATCGGACTCAAGAAGGCCGCCGAGCAGGCGTTTAACTCGATCAAGGCCGGCGGCACTGCGACCGTGATCGGCATGATTCCCGTCGGCCAGAAGGTCGAAATGGACGGCTTCATGTTTCTGACCGAGCGCAAGCTGCAAGGCTCCAACATGGGCTCGAACCGATTCCGCATCGACATGCCCCGTTACATCGACTTCTACATGCAGGGCCGCCTCAATCTCGACGACATGATCAGCCGCCGCGGCAAGCTCGAGGACGTCAACGAGGCGTTCCGCGCCATGAAAGCCGGCGAGGTCGCGCGCACTGTCCTGATGTTCAACTAGCGCGGATTCACTGAAAAGAGGAGCAATCCAGATGAAAGCTGCTGTCTTCCACGGTCCCGGTCAGCCACTCACTATCGAGCAGGTCGATATCGACGAACCCAAAGCCCGCGAAGTCGTCGTGCGCACCGTCGCCAGCGGCGTATGCCATAGCGATCTTCATTTCGTCGACGGGCTGTACTTTTGGACGACCCCCGCGATCCTCGGCCATGAGGCCGCCGGCGTCGTCGAGAAAGTCGGCTCGCAGGTCTCGTACCTCAAGCCCGGTGACCACGTGATCGCGTGCCTGTCGGTCTTTTGCGGCTACTGCGAGGAATGCATGTCCGGGCGTCCGAACCTCTGCTCGAACAAGGAGGCCACCCAACGCGCCCCCGGCGACCCGCCGCGCCTTTCGCAGAACGGCAAGCTGATCAATCAGTTCGCCGACCTGTCGGGATACGCCGAAAAGATGCTGGTGCACGAAAATGCACTGGTGAAGATTGGCAACGACGTGCCGTTCGATCGCGCCGCGCTGATCGGATGCGGCGTGATGACCGGCGTCGGCGCCGCGCTTAACACCGCGAAAGTTGCGCCGGGATCGACCGTCGCCGTGTTCGGCGCGGGCGGAGTCGGCCTCGCCATCATCCAGGGTGCGCGAATCGCGGGCGCGCGAATGATCATCGCGGTCGACAAGTTCCCCGCCAAGCTCGAACTCGCCAAAAAGCTCGGCGCGACTCACGCCGTCGATGCGTCAAAGGGCGATGCGGTTAGCCAGATTCGCGCGCTCACTGGCGGCGGCGTCGATTACTCGTTCGAAGCGATCGGGCTCAAGGCGGCGGCCGAGCAGGCTTACGAATCGATCGGCGTCGGCGGCGTCGCCACGATCGTCGGGATGGTTCCGCTTGGGCAGAAAGTCGAAGTGGACGGGTTCTCGTTCCTGTTCGAGAAGCGCATCCAGGGATGCTTCATGGGATCGAACCGCTTCCGCATCGACATGCCGCGCATCATCGAGTTCTATCAGCAAGGGCGGCTCGACCTCGACGACATGATCACGCGCCGCGGCAAACTCGAGGACGTCAACGAGGCGTTCCGCGCGATGAAGGCCGGAGAAGTCGCGCGCACGGTGCTGATGTTCGACTAAACGCGCGCCATTGAATCGCGCCGTGCGCACAGCGCCGGTCGGATTTCCGATCGGCGCTCCGGCCCGCAGCACAGGCTTACCGCCGTCGCGTCACGTCGCCGGGCACTCCGGCTTAAGCACTCCAGGCGTCACGGCCCCTGAAAAAGCAAATCCGCGATCCCGTCCTCGATCGACACGCGCGGACGCCATCCGAGCACCCGCTCGGCTTGGGTGCGATCCGCCAGCGTATCGCGCATGTCGCCGGCGCGCGCTGCGCGGTGGACTGTCGGTCCACCGATCATCGCCGCAATCCGGTTCACGCTGACGTTCTCGCCGCGCCCGATGTTTATCGCCCGCCCGTCGGCAAGTTCGCAGTCCATCGCGAGGATGTTCGCCGACACCACGTCGCTGACGTGCGTGAAATCCCGTGTCTGTTCGCCGTCGCCGTGAATTTCAAGCGCGCGCCCCTCGCGCCGCGCCTTCAGGAACGCCGCGATCGCCAGCACGTAGGATCCCTCGTCAGGCATTCGCGGACCGTACACCCCGAAGTAGCGAAGCGTAATCGTCTGCATCCCGAACAACCGATGAAACATCCGCGCGTACTGCTCGCCGACATACTTCTGCAGCGCGTACGGATTGAGCGGATTCGGCGTCATCGTCTCGACCAGCGGCATCTTCGCCTGCTCGCCGTACACCGACGACGATCCCGAGTACACCACCCGCCGAACTTTCCGATCGCGCGCTGCGATCAGCACGTTCAGCGTCCCGACCACGTTGGTCATGTGCGTTTCGACCGGCTTCGCGATCGAAAGCGGAATGCGCGGCAGCGCGGCGACGTGGAACACCGTATCGACGCCGTCGAAGGCATCGCCGATCGAGGACGCGTCGCGGATATCCGCTTCGACGAACTCGGCCGCGCGGTTCACATACTCGCGCCGGCCGGTGGCGAAGTTGTCGATCGCCCGGACTCGCATTCCCGCGGCGACCAGCGCGTCCACGAGATGCGATCCGATAAAGCCGGCGCCGCCGGTGACCAGCACGAGTCGCCCCGAGCGATGCGATTCCGAGTTTGTGCTCATCGAGAGAAGCCGTTTGCCGCCCATGCGCCGCGCGGACGTACGCGCATTGGGCAAAATTGCGTGGTTTGCATCGCTAGGATAACTTAGTTCGTTACCGCCCGCATCTTAAGCGGGCATCCAACAATGACCACCGATGCGCACCGGATCAAGCTCCTCAAGGAGTTGCTCGCCGAACGAATCCTCGTTCTGGACGGCGCATTCGGCACCTTCGTGCTCGGCGAGAACCTGAGCGCCACGGACTACGGCGGCGCTCGATACGAAGGCTGCAACGAAAACGTTGTCCGTACCCGCCCGGAGCTGATTCGCCGGATGCACGACGGGTTTCTCGAAGTGGGCGCCGACATAATCGAGACCGCGAGTTTCCAGGCGAGCCCCATCGTGCTCACCGAATACGGCCTCGAACACGACGCGCACGAGCTCAACCGCCTCGCTGCGACTCTCGCCCGCGAGCAAGCCGCACGCTTCAGCACCGCCGACAAGCCGCGCTTCGTGGCGGGTTCGATGGGTCCGACGACCAAGAGCATCTCGGTTACCGGCGGCGTCACGTTCGATCAGATGCGCGACGGATACCAGCTGCAGGCCGAGGGTTTGATCGAGGGCGGCGCCGACATCCTGCTGCTGGAAACCGTCAACGACACGCTCAACTGCAAGGCCGGCCTGGTCGGCATCGAGGCTGCGATCGAAAAACTCGGTGTCGCGCCCGCGGTCGCCGTGTCGGGAACGATCGAGACGATGGGCACGCTGCTCAGCGGACAGGACATCGAGGCCTTCTACACCTCGCTCGCGCATCGCGACCTGCTCTGGATGGGCCTCAACTGCGCCACCGGTCCCGACTTCATGACCGATCATCTGCGCACGCTGTCGGGCATTTCGAAATTTTTCGTCGCGTGCGTGCCCAACGCCGGATTGCCCGACGAAGAAGGGCATTACAACGAGACGCCCGCGATGCTCGCCGGGAAAATCGCGCGCTTTGCCGAAAATGGATGGGTCAATCTGGTAGGCGGATGCTGCGGCACGACGCCGGAACATATCCGGCTGCTGGTTCAAGCGGTGGCGGGCAAGCGTCCGCGACAGCGCTCTGCCGTCAGGCGCTCGGTGGTTTCTGGAA
The DNA here is from genome assembly GCA_003135135.1 of Deltaproteobacteria bacterium. Lineage (GTDB taxonomy): Bacteria > Desulfobacterota > Binatia > Binatales > Binataceae > Binatus. The sequence continues at coordinate 8,293 of PLDK01000026.1, read as the reverse complement.
TCGAGACTCTGGTTATCGACAACGACACGCGGCCTGTGATCGTCGGCGAGCGGACCAACGTGCTCGGCAGCCGCAAGTTCAAGCGGCTCGTCGCCGACGGCAAGTTCGAGGAAGCTTCCGAAGTGGGACGCGTGCAGGTGCGCCGCGGCGCGCACATCCTCGACGTATGCCTGCAGGATCCCGATCGCGACGAGATGGCGGATGTCACACGCTTTCTCGAAATCGAAGTCAAAAAAGTCAAAGTGCCCCTGATGATCGATTCGACCGATCATCGAGTGCTCGAAGAGTCGCTCAAGCGCACGCCGGGCAAGTCGCTGATCAATTCGATCAATCTCGAAGACGGCGAGGATCGCTTCAACAAGGTCGTGCCGCTGGCGCGCCGCTTCGGCGCCGCGCTGGTGGTCGGATGCATCGACGACGACAAGCAGCAGGCGCAAGCCGTTACGCGCGCGCGCAAGCTGCAGGTGGCGGAGCGATCCTTCAAGCTGCTCACCGAAAAATACGGCGTCGAGCCCGAAGATATCATCTTCGATCCGCTGGTTTTCCCGGTCGGCACCGGCGACAAAAATTATATCGGCTCCGGCGTCGAGACGATCGAAGGCATTGCGCTGATTAAGCAGCGGCTTCCGAATTGCAAGACGATCCTCGGCATCTCGAACGTCTCGTTCGGACTTCCGGAGGCGGGCCGCGAAGTGCTCAACGCCGTGATGCTCTATCATTGCGTGCAGGCGGGTCTCGACCTCGCGATCGTCAACTCCGAAAAACTTCATCGCTATCCGTCGATTCCTGAAGAGGAGCGCAACCTCGCCGAGGATTTGATCTGGTGGCGCGGCGACGATCCGATCGCGGCATTTGCCGCCTACTTCCGCGCGCGCAAAAGCACCGTGACGGCCGAGGATCGCAAGTCGATGCCGCTCGACGGTCGCCTGGCCCGCTACATTCTCGAAGGTTCCAAGGACGGCCTGGCCGAGGACCTCGACGAGGCGCTGGCTGCCCGCGGACCGCTCGAAATCATCAACGGCCCGTTGATGAAGGGCATGGACGAGGTTGGACGGCTGTTCAACGCCAACCAGATGATCGTCGCCGAAGTCCTGCAATCGGCCGAGGCGATGAAGGCCGCTGTCGCGCACCTCGAACCGCACATGCAGAAGTCCGAAAGCGCGGCCAAGGGCAAGATTATTCTCGCGACGGTCAAGGGCGACGTCCACGATATCGGCAAGAACCTGGTCGAGATCATTCTCAGCAACAACGGCTACCGGGTCGTCAACCTCGGCATCAAGGTGCCCCCCGAGGAACTGATCAAGGCCTTCCGCGAGCATGCGCCAGACGCGATCGGTCTGTCGGGCTTGCTCGTGAAGTCGGCGCAGATGATGGTCGCGACGGCGCAGGACTTGAAGACTGCGGGAATCGATTGTCCAATCCTGGTCGGCGGCGCGGCGCTGTCGAACCGATTCACGCGGATGAAAATCGCGCCCGAGTATGAAGGTCTGGTCGCGTACGCCAACGACGCGATGAACGGGCTCGACCTCGCCAATCAGATCATGGACTTCGAACGGCGCGAATCGCTCAAGCGCGTGCTTGCCGAGCAGTCCAGGAAGATGCTCGAGACCGCGCCCAAGGTCGTCGATGCGAGCGCGGACGCGGCGCCACGCACTTCATCGGTGCGTCGCGACGTCGAGATCCCGAAACCGCCCGACCTGAAGACTCATGTGATCCGCAATTACGATCTCGGCGAGATTTTCGAGTACATCAATCCCAAGAATCTCTACGCCAAGCATCTCGGCTTTCAGAACTTTGTCGAGGCGTTCGAGGCCGGCGACTCGAAGGCGCGGGAACTTCACGATCGGGTCGAGGAAGTCGCCGAGCAGATTCTTGCGCGCGGGGACATTTCCGCCAGCGCCGTTTACAGGTTTTTCCCCGCGCAATCCGACGGCAATCGCACCGTCATGATCTATTCACCCGACGGCAAAACGGTGCTCGAGTCGTTCATTTTTGGCCGCCAGAGCGACGCGCCGCATTTGTGCCTGGCCGACTACGTCGCGGCGCGCGACTGCGGCCGCACCGATTATTTGTGCATGTTTGTCACGACGATCGGCGCCGGGGTGCGCGCGCTCGCGGAGGATTGGAAGAACAAGGGCGACTATCTGCGCTCGCATATCCTGCAGGTGCTCGCGCTCGAGGGCGCCGAGGCGTTTGCCGAGCTGCTGCACGCGAAGATTCGCCAGATGTGGGGAATCGGCGATCCGCCGGGACTCTCGCTCAAGGATCTCGTGCAGGCGCACTATCACGGCAAGCGCTTCTCGTTCGGCTATCCTGCCTGTCCCCGTCTCGAGGATCAGGCGCCGCTGTTCCGCCTCCTCGAGGTCGAGAAGAATGCGATCGGCGTGCAATTGACCGAGGGTTTCATGATGGACCCGGAAAGCGCCGTCAGCGCCGTCGTCTTCCATCATCCCGAGGCCAGATATTTCAGCCTCTCACCGGCCGATATCGAGCGGCTCGAACGCGAATTCGAAGCCGCCGCCGTCAAGCGCGCCGCCAGCTAGCCATTCATTTGAGCGACTGGGGAATTACTTGAGCTGCGCGCGATGCTGCGTCGCGCCGTTGCGCCCATTGCCGCCGTCAACCGCGTGCAGTTCCACGGCCCCCGCCTTTTCGTGCGTATGATACGCCTCGCATCGGATCATCACCTGGCGCTTGCGGGGTCCATCGAGCTCGACCATGAAGACGCGCTGCCAGGTGCCAAGCGCCAGGCGGCCGTCGATCACCGGAATCGTCTCGCTGGTCGAAAGCAGCAGATGCATTAAATGCGAATGCGCGTTGGGGCGTTCGTCGGGAGCTATCGGCGGCTTGCGACGGCTCATGTCGTTATGGTTGTAGCTGCGCTCCGAAGGGATTAGCTCGCGCAGCATCTTCTTGAAGTCCTCGATCAGCAACTCTTCCGCTTCATTGATCTTGATCGCCGCCGTCGTGTGCCGTGAGAACACAGTCACCGTACCGCTCTCGACCGCGTTCATCGTCAGATGCTTGCTGATGTAATCCGTGAGGTCGATGAATTGAATGGGCTCGACGGTGGCGATATCCAGAATCGAATCGGAAAGCACGACCCAATGGCGCGAGCGCGACGCGCTCGTCCGAAATGTCGTCCGCGCGGGATAAGCTTTTTCTGGCATCTCAGTTCCTTCGATGAGGTACGAGCGATGATCGAGTGAATGATCGATCATGTATCGTAAGCACCGCGCTGCGAGCAGGGCAATTCATATGAAGCGATTTGACCGACTGACCGCCAAGCGGTCAGTCGGTCAGGTTACTTGCGTAACAGGATTTGCTAGTGCGGGTTGCCGCGCAGTTCGCGTTCGGCAAGCTCGAGATCCGCTTCGACCATCAATTCGGCGAGCTGTTCGAACTTCACTTTGGGCTCCCAACCGAGTTGGCGCTTCGCCTTCGAGGCGTCACCGATCAGCGAATCGACTTCCGCGGGACGGAAGAATCGCTGATCGATCTCGACGTAATCCTGCCATTTCAATTTCAGGCGATCGAACACGACTTCGAGAAACTCCTGCACCGAATGGGTCTCGCCGGTGGCGATTACGTAGTCATCGGGCTGCTCCTGCTGCAGCATCAGCCACATAGCCTCGACGTAGTCGCCGGCAAATCCCCAGTCGCGGTGCGCGTCCAGGTTTCCCAGTGCGAGCTTCTCCTGGAGGCCGAGCTTGATTCGCGTCGCGCTGCGCGTGATCTTGCGCGTGACGAAATTTTCGCCGCGCCTCGGTGACTCGTGGTTGAACAGGATTCCGTTGCAGGCGAACAGCCCGTATGCTTCGCGATAATTGATCGTCTGCCAGTGCGCATAGACTTTGGCGCACGCGTAAGGACTGCGCGGATGAAACGGCGTGGTCTCGCGCTGCGGAGTTTCCGCCACCTTGCCGAACATCTCCGACGATCCTGCCTGGTACAGCCGCGCAGCCCGCCCACGGCGCTTGTTGTGATCGCGCAGCGCCTCGAGCAGCCGCAGCGCCCCCAGGCCTACGACATCGGCCGTGTATTCGGGTTGATCGAATGAGATGCGCACGTGCGATTGCGCGGCGAGATTGTAAACCTCATCGGGACGCACCTGCTCGATGATTCGCCTAAGCCCGGTGCCGTCGCCGAGGTCGCCGTAGTGCAGCTGCAAACCTTCGGAATTGGGTCCGAAGCCCTTGCGCAAATGATCGATTCGCCCCGTGGCGAAACTCGAAGTGCGCCGCACCATCCCATGCACTTCGCAGCCTTTCTTTAGAAGAAACTCGGCGAGGTAGGAACCATCCTGTCCGGTCACGCCGGTAATCAATGCTACTTTTGCCATCTGGACGCCGCACCGCGCGGCGCCCAGCAATATACCACTTCCACCGGTGCGCAAAAACCAGCCTGTAGCCGCAAACAAAAAAGGCGCGGCGTATTTCGCCGCGCCTGAGCAGGCACTTCAATCGATTTGCGCCGCTCCCGGATTCAGTCGCCGCGCACCAGCCGATGCGAATCGCTGTCAAAGTGCTGGGTGGAAAATTCAAACAGCTCGGCGTCCTCGAGCGCTTCCATCTGATGAACCAATCCGATCGGCACGTCCATGCATTCGCCCGCGCTCAGTTCGAACTCCTCGATCGTGGCGCTTTCCGGCGACTCCTTGATTCGCACGAGCAACCTGCCGCTGCGCAGGTAGAACGATTCGGTCTTGAGCTTGTGGTAATGCAGCGAGCACTTCTTGCCCTTGCGAATTTCGAGAATTTTCCCGCAGTAGAGATCGCCGTTTGCGATCCATACCTCGCGGCCCCATCCCTTGGGCACAATCCGGACCGGTTTTCGTGCTCGATTCATTTGTTTCCTTCGGCTTTCCTCGGGCGAATCGAAAGAATTGCAGACTACGCTTCGATTCTAACTAGTGGATATCCATAAAGCGACGAGCCAAAACCGTTGGTAGTGGGTCAGTTTGAAATCCGAGTTCGTTCGCGAAGCGTCTGCGCCGTGGCTGTGCGATAATGAAAATATGGCGGGAAAACTCAGAAAACGGCCGGGCGATCCAATGACGCTGGCGGAAAACTCTGTACCCGATTCTGAGAGTGCTTGTGAGCGAAAATGGCGGTCCGAATTTTTTGGGTGAACCCAGCATTCACTGCTCGAGGAAATCGAACATTCCGAGCTGCCGATAGGACGATCTTTCATCTGTGGAAATGATCGATGATCCTGTTGAGCACGGCAGCATCTGCTGGCGGAAAGCTGGAGCAGAAGGGATTTGAACCTTTCGGAGACCCCCAAAAACCCAAGAACTCTGGGCGCTGACTGTGTCCTGAAGTGGCCGGATTGGTCCAGTTTGCCCCTCGGTGGGGCAAAGTCTCGCTGGCCCCGCGACGATTCCGGGAGCCGCCGAACCCCTCGGCGCCTAAGGACCTCTCGCAACGGGCGGGCGGCCTAAACACTGGCGTGTCCAAGCCGAAAGTCCGGTCTTGTCCGCAGAGGCTCGTCCGAAGTGCCATGGGGCTACGGTCGCTGGCTTGACCAGCGACCATCGCCTTCGGTCATCGCGGCCTCAGTTGACACGCGTACGCGCGCTGCCACCGAATTTCTTGTAATCGGCCCGCCCCCTCCCCCCATTACTTTAAGTAGGCAAAGTAAGGGAGCGGGCCTGCACTGGCACTTAGTCTTGCTCCGGATCACCGCCTCCTTCCAGATATGGTTTCAAGATCTCGAACGCCTTCGGGATCTTATCAAATGCAATTGACATTTCGGCTTCGGCGACATCGATCAGCTTGCGGGAACTCATTTTGCTTTCGCTCACGGCGAGCTCCTCGATAGCCTCGAGGTCAATTTCGCACAGTTCCAAGGGCCATTCAGTGGCAGAGAGACCCCGAGCTGATTTCAGTTCCCGGAGCTGATGCTGGTATTGCTGAGCACATTCTTGGGTTCTTTCGTGAAGCTTTTTTGCCTCTGCGGCAAAACATCTAAGCAGCATGTTATGACCTCGTGCGTACTTGCTCCTCGAAATGCTTTTGCAGGTCAGCACCAACGACCGCAATTCGCTGAGGTTCGAGGAGATGTTGCCGCGTGCCCTGACCAGAAGTGCAGCAAATGTTCCAACGGCGGTCGTGTCTCTCCATCGAGCGGTTGGATTGAAAGCTCGGAGCATACCTTTGAACTGCAGGATCACTTCCGTCAAATCGAGCCGATGCTGGGCACGTGAGATCAGGTCGTCAGCACTGGAGTTGAGACCTGCGTGCAATTTTCCAAGGAAGTACCAGAGGCTCATTGTGTGCTCCGGATCGGGCGTGCCTCGGCCTTCAGCCTCTTTGTCAGTACCCGTGCCCTTTGGGGAATCCAAACCGAGCCAAAAAGTCGCCAGCTTCCTTCCGGCCGACCCTGCGGGTAGGCATTCAAGGTATTGCTCGGGCGTTTCGACTCGTTCAAGCAGATCGAACCAATCGGAGATGAATCCTCGGGGTAGCGATGATCTTTCCAGAGCCCCGATGCTCTTTTTGCCTTTGGCCTTCAACTCCCTTGCTCCGCATTCGGATCGAACAGACCATCTTTTGTCTCCGATTCTGGAAACGACTGTTCCATATCGTGCAGCCTCCTCAAGTCACGAACCTCTAAGGCCTTGATCAGGCTGTTCGCAAGGTTGCAAATTGTCGTGCCGGCGTTTGGCGCGAGCTCGCCGCGGCGTACCTGATTGATCGTGGCAACGAGAAGCGGAATCAGGTCGCTCACGGTCTCGGCAGCAAATTCAGGCGCATCGATTGGCAGCGAAGACGCCCGATTGCCCCGGCCGCCAAGGGCTTGGGCAGCCCGGAGTTCCTTTGCCTTCGCTGGATTATGAAAGAAGCAAAAATCGGAGCCCTCCCGAACCCTTACGGAGCAGGGGCTGCCGTCGGACTTGGCCGCCCTGCACGTTAATTTCCTTTGGTCACTCTTCCGATCCACTTTCACGGTCCGCCTGCACTTTTAGCCGATAACTTTTTGAACTCCAGCACTCGGACAGGGCGAGTATCATATCTATTGTTTGCAACGACCCCTGTCGGTCTACGACTGGTGGCAGCTCCTTCCAGCCGGGAAACTGATATGGTTCGTCGCCGTTGGATTGGTGTTCCCAATTCAGCAAGATCGAGTCGTCGATCGCCGCGATCAAGTTGATGATCTCGCTTGTCCGCAACTTAGGCATCGTCCGATTCCCCTGCGCCATGCGTCCATACATCGGATGCGGAATCTTTCTGAGTCGCCCTGGCTTCGATTTCGTTCGCAAACGTCAAAAGTCGATCGAAGAGACAGAGCACCGCTCGCTGGGCATAATATATTGGGATGGTCTGGTGGTCAGTTTCAGACCGACGCTTTTTTTCCAGAGTCATCCGCTGGATGAAAGGCAACACTCGAAGACTTTCTCGATCGGAAAGCTGCTCGAGGGCGGTTTCGCCGCCCGTGTTCTTCGCGCTCGACGGTCGTTCTGTGTGGTTCATTTTCAAAATCTCGCCTCGCTGGAAAATTCCACGGCGTGTTGTGTAAGCCGCGGTGTTAATCGCTTCGGCCGGGTATCCGGCAGTCTGGGCTATATCGTGTTATTAAAAAATAGGCCGGCGCGGATATCGATCCGCGTCGGTGCAGGTTAGATGTAACCTGCGTTTGATAAATCGAACTTATAGACCGCTTTGATCCGTGTCAATATCCGAGGCGTAGATTCCGGTCATCTGGAATTTCTGGCTGTCGCTACTGAAAACCTGATCCGGGTGACGGGCCAGTCGGGCTGTGATACTCGAACGCCCGATGGTCGAGTTTCTGATAAAGCTCCTGCTCGTCGCGCGATCCAAACTGAAATCACGCGCGAGACTTGAGGCCGAAAACACTGTCCTGCGGCAGCAGGTGATCGTCCTGAACCGCAAGTCCCCGTCGCGGGTGCAGCTTCGGAGCATCGATCGGCTGATCTTCGTCTGGCTGTACCGACTGTTCCCCTCAATTCTGAATGCGATCACTGTCGTTAAGCCGGAGACCGTGATCCGCTGGCATCGGCGCGGCTTTCGCGCCTATTGGCACTGGAAATCCCGCCGGCGTGGCGGCCGTCCCAGAATCGACCGCGAGATCCGCGCTCTGTCCCTACTGAAAATTCCATCTGAAGCGGAATTCGAGCGGCTGCGAGAATCGGTATCGAATCGACGCTCCTAAGTGAGACGGGCTGCGATCTGAACCACAAGCGGCTCACCCCTGATCGAGATTGAAAAACCTCCGATACAGAGTCCTTAGACGACAGCGTACGGGCCGCGTGGCCTGCTCCCCAATTTCC
>PLDK01000015.1 GCA_003135135.1 Deltaproteobacteria bacterium | reverse complement strand
AAGATGTTTCCGTCTTTGACCTCTGTGATACGCAGGTCATAGCGCTTGAGCCGCTCCTCGAACAGCCGCAGGCGCTCGCTCATCTCAGATAGTATCTCACGCAAGAGATCGCTCACCCGGGCTTCATGGTCCTCGACGATCGTCGCTAGCGCCCGGCGCAGCGCGACTGCTCCCTGCGCAACTACGACCCCGTATTCGGCCAGCAGCCCGCGCATCTCGTTCATCAGCGCCGTCCGCTCGCGGATCAGTAACGATCGCACCCGATGCAGTGCCATCATGTCCTGTTGCACCTGGCTCTTGATCGCGACGAAGCGCATCGACGCCGCCCCACCGCCTTGCAGATCGCCTCGGCGTCCCTCGCGTCATTCTTGTTGGACTTCACATAGGGGGCGGACGAACCGCGGACTCATCAACCTGACTTCGTGCCCGAGCTTGACCATCTCGCGCGCCCAGTAGTGCGCGCCGCCGCACGCCTCCATCCCCACCAAGCAGGGTTGAAGCCGAGCGATGAACGATAGCAACTGCCGGCGCCGCAGCTCGCGCTGCACTACGGTCTTCCCCCGACTATCGACCCCGTGTACTCGAAACACGTTCTTTGCCAAGTCGATACCCAACGTCCTAATATTCATCTTCGGACCCTCCCTCGCTCATCGTCGTGATGGCTTCTGCCATACTGGCCCATTTAGAGGCCGCATAGAAAAGCGAGGGCTGGGTCCATCCCATCATGCCAAGCGGCTAAGCCACAGGAGGGTCAAGCGCGTTGAATGGGAGGTCCGTCGGGGCTTGGTTCTGCGCTCTTGGTAGAACGCGAGCTGTTTGCGCAGGAAGAGATTCTCGGCCGCGAGCGAGCTTTTAGATCGTAAACTGAAAATCAAAAAGCGGAGCAAATCGGCAAACAGGTTAAGCCAAAGCAGGCAGGATTTCATCATGGATCGACGCCCTAGGTTCTCGATCTCCTCCCTTCGAACCGGTCGCAATTTACCGCGGTTCAAGTCACGCCGGCAATTTCTGCGGAGGACAGGCAAGGCAACGGAAGAAGGAACGGTTCACCGCGCTCTTGCACCACATCAGCGTCGATCTACTCCGGCTGCCGTTCTTCGAACTCAAGCGTAACGCCGCGCCGGGAGTGGACGGGGTGACGTGGCAGGACTACGAAGCAGACCTCGAGCACAAGTTGCTAGAGCTGCATGCGCGAGTCCAACGCGGAGCGTATCGGGCGCTGCCCTCCCGGCGATGGTACCTCCCGAAGCCTGACGGTCGGCGGCGTCCGCTGGCGGTTGAGGCAGTGGAAGACAAGATCGTCCAGCGCGCAACAGTCGCGGTGCTCAACGCGATCTACGAGGAAGACTTCCTCGGGTTCTCGTATGGGTTCCGACCCAAGCGTAGCTAGCATGATGCGCTGGACGCGCTGGTGGTCGGGACCACTCGCACCAAAGGTGAACTACATAGTGGATGCCGTGAGCGCCCAACGACATCGATTGCTGAGAAATTGATCATAACTGCCGCTCGCTCACAGTGAGCGGCGCCTGCATCAAACGCCGCTGGCCAGCTCGTGCAGCGCCCGCGCGCATTCCACAGGATGCGTGAACATCACTTCATGCCCGCTCTTGATGAACTTGAGCGTTGGATTCCTGAGCCGGCTCGAAAAGTGGGGATGCCAGTTGGGTGCGCCTGCGACCGGCGTCTGGTCGTCTTCGCAAACAATATAGCTGCTGGGAATTCCGGTGGCGAAGTAGGGCGCCATCGGCACTGGCGCGAGCATGGGCGCGAACGGCTGCGGACCCAGCGCCGACATCACGTATTCCTTAAGCGCAGGCGCCATGTCGTTGGTAAGCCCGTCGAGAAATTTCTTGTCCATCATCTCGATTGTATTCGATCGCTCCGGCAACGAATCGACCGCCGCCGCGAACGGCGACGTCGCCGGATCCACGGTCGGCTGCCCGTCGAGCGCCACTATCGCTGTGACCCACACCACGCGTTTTATCCGCGAGGGAATTTTCGCAGCGACGCCAGGGATCGTAATCCCGCCGAGACTGTGTCCCGCGAGCACCACGTTTTTCAGATCGTGCCGCTCGATAAACTCTGCGACGCTGTTGACGTAGCTGTCGAGCGTCACTTTCGTGCGATCGGCGCGGTTCATGCCATGCCCCGGCAGATCGACCGCGTAGGCTTTGTCGCCCAACCGCTCGAGTTGATTGATCACCGCGGCCCAGCACCACCCGCCATGCCACGCACCATGCACCAGTACAAACGTTTCTGCCATCTTCATGCACCTTTCCCAGGATTTAACCCTTTACCCGGAATTTCCGTATATGAGTCTCCGATTCCAGCTCCCCCATAGACCCGACGGCCTCCCTGTGCAAGGTTCCGGGCCGGTTTTGTTCCACGGCCTTTCCAGCGGCGCCGGGAGGGGCCGGTTTCGCGTCACTTTCCAATGCCGAGCTGCAAGCGGTTGCTCTCCTGGAGACCACACTTTGGTTTCCTTCGAGATCCCGACTGCAAAGGAAAGACCGCGCGCGACGAACCCCTCGCGCAACTTCGCGATCACTCCGTAACAGGCCGGCAAAAGGGACTAGGCGCTACCATTAGGTGGCCGCCTCCTGTCACCACTTCTGACGTCTTCTTCATACGCGCTGATTATGCCGTCGTTGCGCCAAGATCGCGTAGTGGAATTTGAGCGTTTGCTCCTGCACGGCGCGCAAGCCCGCACGCTCGATCCGCTCGCGAGCCTCCGTCGCCGTGTAAACATGCTCGCGTGGAGGACCGACCGGCCGCTCGACGGCCGCGTTCCAATCCACTACCAGCACGGCTCCGTCGGGCTTGAGCAGCGCGACCATCGCGGCTAACGCCTCGTCGCCGACTTCATGCAGAACATTGACAGCCAGCACGCGGTCCGCAGTACCGCGCAGCTGCGCCGATCGCTCTACGTGCATCGCGGTTAGATTGCGGAGTTCCCGCGCAGCCGGCTTGGCGCACAGCAAGTCGAGCATCGGTTGCTGCTCGTCGAGAGCGATCACCTCGACGTCGGGACGCCGGCGCGCCAGTTCGATCGCGTACATTCCGGTGCCGGTACCGAAATCGACAACGCGCGATTTGGCCGGCGCCGCCAACATCGCGAAAACCTCGTCGGGCGGCAGGTGCTCGAAGCGCGCCGGGTTGTCGAGCAATGCCGCACGCGCCGGATCGAATCGCTCGGGTTGACGGGCGCCGTGGCGATCATCATGGCCATGCGCGCCATGGCGGTGACCGCCGCGATCGTGCTCGCCGTGCTTGCGATTGTCCATCGAAAAACCTCCGTGCGAGTTTGGAACAATCTGCCCAATGCGCTGCTGATGAACGATAGGGCGACCCTTGCCGAAACGGCAACACTTGAATCGGCCGAGAGATAGCAATATGGAGCAAGGATGTTGCAGCGAACAACCGGCGAGCGCATCGCGCTGCGGGCCTCCCGGGCGATATTAACCACCTGCGTCCTGGCTTCCGTGCTTTGTCGATTTGGCGCCGCGGCCGCACAGGTGGCCGAGCCCGCGATGGTGCATGATTTTCACGACGCCAAACACTGGGCGACAGTCTTCGAGTCGCCCGAGCGCGCGAAGTGGCAGAAGCCCGACGAGGTCGTGAGCGCGCTCGAACTCAAGCCGGGCCAGACCGTGGCGGATATCGGCGCAGGCACCGGTTATTTCACGCGCCGCTTCGCGGCCGCCATGGGCCCCGATGGAGAAGCGATCGGACTCGACATCGAGCCCGCGATGGTCGAATACATGAAGCAGGACGCCGCTCGGCGCCATCTCAAGAACTATATAGCGCGCTTGAGCAAGCCCGATGCCGCAGGCCTGGCGCCCCATTCGGTGGACCTGATCTTTTTCTGCGACGTGTACCATCACGTCCCCGGCCGCATCGCGTATCTGAAGCAACTCACCGCCGCGCTGCGCCCGGGTGGACGGATCGTGATAATCGATTTTCACCGCAGCGCTCCCGTCGGACCGCCGGCCGCGATGCGGATTCCGCGCCAGCAGGCGATCGCGGAGTTTGGCCAGGCCGGATACCGCATGGTTGGATCGAAGGACTTTCTGCCCTACCAGTATTTTCTGGAGTTCGTACCCGCAGGTGCGCCGGTCGAATCCGGCTCCCACTCCTAGCTACCGAGCGCGCCAAGCGTCCTGGAGTCCGGCGCGGTCACGCCTTGGGCAGGCCGAGCCGGCTCAGGATCGCCATCATCGGGCACCACTTGGTGAAGGCCGACTGGAACAGGTTGAGCGCAACGAACGCGACGAACAGATACCACGCGGGATTAACCCAATAGCCGAGCGCCAGTCCCAGCAGCACGAAAATTCCCGCGATCGCACGCAGAGCTTCATCTTGGGTCATGGTTGGGGGCGTTCCTTATATTCCATTAGCAGAGGACACGGAATTTTTGTACACGAGATAGTAAACCAGCGGCACCACGATCAGGGTGAAGGCGGTCGAAGCGAAAATCCCGAAGATGAACGCCCACGCCAGGCCCGAGAACACCGGATCCAACGCGATCGCCGCCGAGCCCAGCATCGCCGCACCTGCGGTTAGCGCAATCGGCCGAAGCCGGACCGCGCCCGCCTCGATCACCGCCTGTTCGAGACTCTGCCCATGCTTAAGGCCGAGATGAATGAAGTCGATGAGGATGATGGAATTGCGCACCACGATTCCGGCCAGCGCGATCATTCCAATCATCGCCGTCGCGGTGAAATAGACCGGATCGGCGTATCCGCTCACCGCGTGGCTGGTCAACAGGTTGAGCAAGAAGAAACCGGGCATGATGCCGATGAGGGTGAGCGGGATGGCCGCCATGATGATGAGCGGCATCGCGGTCGATCCGGTTTGCGCGACCAACAGCACGTAAATAAAAAACAGCGCTGCGCCAAACGCGATCCCGAGATCGCGGAACACCTGCACGGTGACCTCCCACTCGCCCTCGCCGGTGAAGTCGGCCGTATAGCCGGGCGTCAGAAGCCGAGCGGCGCGCGGTTCCAGCCATAGCACTTCGTTGACCGGGCTTGCGCCGGCCGTGCCCGCCATCACCATCGCGACCCGGCGCAGGTCCTTATGGTAGATGGGCTGCTCCTCAATCGTGCGGCGTATCTCACCGAGCTCGCCGAGGGTGACCATACTGCCGTCGGCAGCCCGAAGCTTTATCGCCATCAGGTCGTTAACCGCGGATCGCTGGATGCGCGGGAGGCGCAGCTCGATGAGGTACGGGGTCCGCTCGGTTGAAGTGTGGATTGTCGCGGGCGCTTGCCCACCCAATGCCAGCAAAAGCGTGCGTGCCGCATCGTCGGCGCTGATGCCGTGCAGCGCGGCCTTCTGGCGATCGAGCATGAACTCAAACCGTGGCTGCGCGGCGATCGCAAGGTCGTCCGCATCCACCAGTCCGGCTGTCTTCTCGAACAGGACGCGCACCCGCGACGCAGATGCAATAAGGTCCGAATAACTCGCCTCCATTGGGCCATAGATCTCCGCCACCACGCTGGCCAGAACGGGCGGGCCCGGCGGCAATTCGACCAGCTTCATCTTGAGGCCGGGGTGCGCCCGCGCGATCTTCTCCAGCTCCGGACGGATGCGCAGCGCGATTTCGTGTGAGCCCTGAACCCTGTCCTCTTTCGGCGCGAGGTTGATCCGGATATCGGCCTGATAGGGTTCTTGGCGCAGGTAGTAATGCCGCACCAGGCCGTTGAAGTCCATTGGCGAGTTGGTTCCGGCGTAGGTTTCGAACATCGTCACTTCGCGCACTCGCGCGAGCAGGCTCGCGAAGTCATGCACCGCCGCATTGGTCGCCTCGAGCGGAGTACCGGCCGGCATCGTGACGAGCAGATCGAACTCGTCCTTGTTATCGAACGGCAGCATCTTGACCGGCACCAGGCCGGTCACGACCAGCAGCACCGAGATGCCGAATGCCCCGGCCATCGCGTACAGAAACCGATGGGCACGCCGGCGGCTTGCGAGCAAGGGGCCCAGGATTTTCGTGTACCACTTCCTGATCGTTGCGCCTTCGTCTTCAACGCCAACCTTCGCGGGTTGGTCATACTCGCGCCGTAGCAAATGATACGAGGCCCACGGCGTAATGGTGAACGCCACCAGCAGCGACATCAGCATCGCCACCGGCACGTTGAATGGCATCGGCCGCATATACGGGCCCATCATCCCGGTTACGAATAGCATCGGGATGAACGACATGATCACGGTAAATGTGGCCAGGATGGTGGGCGGGCGGACCTCGTCGACGGCGATTAGGGTTGCCAGCCGCGGCGGATGATTGCGCAGGCGAAAGTGGCGATGAATGTTCTCGACATCGACAATCGGATCATCGACCAGCAGACCGAGCGACAGGATGAGCGCGAACAGCGTCACGCGGTTAATCGTGTAGCCCATCAGCAGATTACCGAGCAGCGTGATCGAGAGCGTGATCGGGACGGCAATCGCGACGATAAACGCCTCGCGCAAACCGAGCGACAATGCCAGCAGAACCGCGATTATCGCCACCGCGATCAGCAGCTCGCGGACCAGTTCATTGACCTTGGCGTTGGCGGTTTCGCCGTAGTTGCGCGTGATCAGCATCTGCACGTCGGAAGGGATCGCGACCTCGCGCAGCGCGCGCAGTTTGCCGAGTAATCCTTCGCTGACCGCGACCGCGTTGGTGCCGCGCCGCTTGGCGAAAGCGATCGTCACGGCCGGATAGAGCCTGCCGCGCGCGCCCGGCGTCGCGTTGCGCAGTTGCCCCGGCTCGTCGCGGATCAACCCGCTGGCTGGACCGAACCCAACCTCGGTGTAGGTGGTTGCTTCCGCGGGGCCATCGACCACGCGCGCCACGTCGCGCAGATACACCAGTTGGCCATGATGCACCGCGACCACCGTGTCGGAGACATCTTTCGCGTTGCGCAGGAATGGGCCACTGTCCACCACGTATTCGCGATTATTGCGATCGAAGCTACCCACGCGCAGATTGGCGTCGGCGCCCTCGAGCGCGTGCGCCACTTCGAGCGGCGTCACCTCATGGCCGGCCAGCCGTTCGGTATCCAGCTCGACCCGGACTTCGCGCGGACGTCCGCCCACTACAAAGGAATGGCCGGTGTCGGGAACCTCCTGCATGCGATGCAGAATTTCGTCGGCCACGCGCCGCAACTGCGCGTCATCCGCGTGCGTGCTGTAGAGGGTGACCGTCAGGATCGGAACGTCATTGATACCCATCGGCTTGACGATCCATCCGGTCACCCCGGGCGGCACCGCGTCGCGGTTCGATTCGAGCTTGTCGTAAATCTGGACGGTGCTCTCGATGCGATCGGCGCCAACCTTGAAGCGCACCGTCACCATCGCCATGCCGGGCCGCGAGATCGAATAGATGTGCCGCACCCCGTCCATCTCCCAGAGCTTTTTCTCGAGGTTGATAGTGACGAGGTTTTCCACCTCGCGCGCGCTGGCCCCCGGCATCTGTACGATAATGTCGGCCATGGGGACGACGATCTGCGGGTCCTCCTCGCGCGGGGTGGCAAGCAGGGCGACAGTTCCGGCCGCAAGCGAAGCCAGCAGCAGGAGCAATGAGAGATTGGAGCCGAGAAAGAGATCGACAATTCGGGCGGTAAAGCCGAGCGACTCCGCCCCTTGCGGGGCCGTCTCATTGCTCATTAATGAACCACCGGATTCGGTTTCGGGGAAGGCTCGAGCAGCACGGTTTCGCCGCCGTTTAGGCCCGCGAGAACTTCAACCCGTTGATCGATCTCGCGCCCCAACGCGACCTGCCGGAGCTCGACTGAACCCTGCGTCCTCACCCGCACGGTGTTGAGCTGACCCACCGTCTGAACGGCGCCGCGCGGAATCGTGAGCACTGTTTCCCGGCCCACGTCGAGAGACGCCCGCACGAACATCCCCGGTTGCAGACCGGCGCCCGCCGGCAAGTCCGCGCGCATCGTCACACTGCGGCTGATAGGGTCCGCAGCCGGAATGATTTCGGTGATGGTCGCGGCGAATTCGCGATGCACTGCGTCCACGTTAATGCGAACCGGGCTGCCGGGCCTTATCGACTTGAGCAGCTCTTCCGGAACCGCGAACGTGGCGCGAACCGCCCGGGTGTCATAGACCCGCAACAGCGGCTTCCCCGGCATCGCCATATCGCCGGGCTCCGCCATGCGGTCCACCACGACTCCATCCACCGGAGATCGGACCGTCGCGTACGCCAAGGCCGATTTTCCAGCGGCGACCGCCGCTTCGGCCTGCTGCGCATGGGCGCGCGCGCTGCGATAGGCTGCCTCGGCCGCATCGCGTTCCTGCGCGGTCGCGGAGCCCCGGGAATACAGCGCTGAATATCGGTGCCAATCGGCCTCGCTCCGCGCCAGCTCGGCCTGCGCGCCGGCCACCGCTGCGCGCGCCTGCGCAACCCCGGCGTTAAGATCCGACGGATCCATTTCGATTAGAATTTCTTCCAGTGTAATGCGCTGCCCGGCGCGCACGCGCACCGCACGCACCCGCGCCGATACATTGCTCGACAGTTCCACCGGCACCAGCGACTCGATGCTGCCGACGACCTGCGTTTCCATCGGAATCGTCGTCGCGGTGACGTGAGCTACGCGCGCGTTGGGGTCTGACGATGCGGGCGCCGGCAACAATCCGGGCCTGATGAGCCCGGCCGAGTGCAGATAGAACAGGATTACGACGGCGAGCAGGGCGACGCCCGCAATGATCCATGTGCGGTAGAGATTGAAGTTCACTTAACCAGGTCTCCTCCCGGCGACTCGCCGGTGGCAAGCCTGAGCGCCGCCTCGTCAATCACGACCGCCACGCGCGCCTGCGCAAGCTGCATATCGGCTTGCTCGCGCGCAGCCTGCGCCTCGAGCACGTCAACATTGGCGGCCAGACCAGAGCGGTAACGATCCTCCAGAATCTTGAGTGCGTCGGCCGCGTAATCGTTGTCTTGCCGGGCCACGTTTATATTTTTTCGCGCCGCAGTAAGATTTCGATAGGCGGTTTCAACCTCCAGAGCGATCGCCTCGCGCAGGTCGCGTTCCAGCACCTCCGCCCGGCTCAGGCGCGCCCGTGCTGCGTCGAGCCCGGCTTTGCTCGCGAAGCCGTTGAAGATGTTTTGCTTCACGTTGAGAAAAACCAGATAGCTGTTGCCTGCCCGCGTCAGGTACTGCGAATCATTTTCGTAGGTCGCCGCCAGATTCACCGACGGCAGATACTCCGCCCGCGCGATCGTCACCTGTTGGCGCGCCGCGTCCACCTGGGCATGCGCGATACGGAACTCCGGGCGATTCCCAGGGGCTTCGGCCTCGAGTTCGTCGAGCCGGGCCAACTCCGGCGACGGCGATCCTGAGAGCGCATCGCCGGGCTCCAGCGGAGCGACTGCCTCGTCCTCCGCGCCAAGCGTGTGCGCCAGCGCAGCCCACGCGATGCGGAGCTGCTCGCGCGCCTCGATATCTCGTTGTTCGAGGGTTCCGAGCAACACTTCCGTGCGCAATAGATCGGATTTGAGCGTCATCCCTTGATTGAAGCGATCTTTTGCCAGCCCGCGATGCGCCTGTGCGGCATCGAACGCGCGTTGCACCACGCCGGTAGTTTCCTCAGCGAGCACAGCCCGGTAATAGGCCTCGATCACCTCGTACTCCACCTGCTCGCGGGTGCGCGCGTCCTGGAAGGTTCTGATATCGGCTTGATCGTCAGCCGCTCGGAGCGCGGCCAACAGCCGCCCACCTGCAAAGAGCGATTGCGACAGCACCACTTGGCTTTGGAAGTTGGAATAGGGCGATGGAAAATTGAGATGATGCAACGAAAAATCGCTCTGTGAGAAATCCTGTTGGGCCAGAATGTCGGTGAAGACCAGCGGCGGATAATTGGAGTTGGAATAGTTTTCGATCGCGTCGAGCCGAGGCAGCATCTGCGCGCGAGCAACCGTCACCTCCGAGCCGGCGGCCTGCTGTTCGAGCCCCGCGGCCTGAAGCGAGCGGTTCTGGCGCATCGCGATTCGGAGCGCTTCGGCCAGCGAAATGTGGCGCCGGTCAGCGGCGGCGCATGAATTTCCCGCCCAGAAGATGGCGGCCAGCCCGAGAATTAAAATCACAGAAGCAGATCGCGGTTTGCGCATGGCTTCCTCCGTCGTGCGCTCCCTGCTGCGGCGCTGCCGCGCCAGACAGCAGGGCGCCCGTTGACGTACAGAATATATTCCACTAATCTATGGAACATGATAACTACTTCCCGTGGCAATGCAAGTCCACCTCCCGAGCACCTCGTACTCGAGCAGCTTGCCACCGTGGCGCGAGCACTCGCACAGCCCCATCGCCTGCTCCTGCTGACGATCCTTGCCCAGGGCGAACGCAGTGTCGAAACGCTCGCCGAGGCTGCCGGGCTCAAGCTCGGCAACACCTCTCAGCATCTCCATCGCTTGCAGCGCGCCGGCTTGGTCACCTCGCGCAAGGATGCGCAGCGCGTCGTCTATCAGCTAAGCGACGAAGCGGCGGTCGTGGTGCTTGCGATACTGCGGCAGATTGCTGAGCGTAACCTTGCTCAGATGTCAGTAATCGCCCAAAAATACTTCCACGAACGAGATCCCCTCGAGCCGGTCTCGCGCGAAGAACTTCGCCGCCGGATCAGGAAAGATACAGTTACGATCATCGATGTCCGCCCGGCCGAGGAGTTTGCCGCCGGCCATCTGCCGGGCGCCATCAATGTTCCGACGGAGGAGCTTGAGCGCCGGCTGCGCAAACTGCCGCGCGACAAGGAGATAATCGCCTACTGCCGCGGGCCCTATTGCCTGATGTCCTATGAGGCTGTCGAAACCCTGCGCAGGCGTGGCTTCAAGGCGATACGCCTGCAGGACGGCTACCCGGAATGGAAGGCGGCGGGATTCCCGGTGGAAGCCGGCAATGCGCCGTGAGGCCAGGGGAAATCGCTTTCGATGGACGCCCTGACAGTTGACCGCATTTAATTCGTCTTCACCGTCATTTTTCACTGCTGTTCACAACATGCTGGCTTCGGTCATCACCGCGAGCGTCGTGATGGGCGCAACCGGCGCGTTCTACCTGCTGATTGGCGCGCACGAAACTTACGCGCGTACGTTCGTCCGGATTGGCGTAATCGCGGGGTGATCGTGCCCGAGGCGCTTAGTCTCTTGCTTCTTTTTCATAATCATATAGTCATGTATTTATGAATGTAAGGTTTGGTCTGAGGCTCGGAAAGGGTGGTCGCAAGATGCCGCCGGAGGCCCTGGAGCTGGTGGCGACCCGCTTCCGCGCGCTCGGGGAGCCGATGCGACTCCGCATCCTGCAAAGTCTCGAAAGTGGCGAAATGGGCGTGTCGGCATTGACCGAGACTGTCGGTTCGACGCAGCCGAACGTCAGCAAGCATCTGAGGGTCCTGCAGGATGCCGGGCTGGTCAAACGCCGGCAGCAAGGAACCAGCGTCTATTACTCGATTGCCGACGCGAGGGTCTTTGAGCTCTGCGAAATGATTCGTTTGAGACTGCGCGATCGGCTCGAAGCGCAGGTCGGAGCGCTCAACGCACGGCTGCGAGCATGACCGCCATGTTGCACACATCGGAGGCTCCGAAACCGACCGGGGATTCAGGCCACGCGGCCCCTGTTGGCTGGCGCAACGAGTTCGGCCGGGCGAATCCGGCGAGTGTTACCGCCCGCATTGCGTTTCCGATCGTGGCATTCGCGACGTTGCTGCCATTCGTCTCGCCCGGCATCGCGCTGATGCTCGGAATTTGCATCGCCCTCAGCTTGGGCAATGCTTATATCTTTACCACCGCGCGCCTGATCCCTCCGTTGCTGCAAATCTCGGTGATCGGTCTTGGCGCCGGTATGAATCTGGTTGAAGTGGGTCACGCCGGTGTCCATGGCTTCCTTTACACGGTAATCGGCATCACACTTACGATGACCATCGGTCTGGCTGTGGGTCGATTGATTCGGACAGAACGGGATACGTCGCTGCTGGTAACCGTGGGTACGGCAATATGCGGAGGAAGTGCGATCGCCGCGGTTGCACCCGTCATCCGCGCCAAGAGTCATGAGGTTTCGGTGGCGCTCGCGACGGTATTCTTCCTGAACGCGGTCGCGCTTTTCATCTTTCCGTGGATCGGGCATCACTTCGGCTTGAGCCAGATGCAGTTCGGGGTGTGGAGCGCGCTTGCGATTCACGACACGAGTTCAGTGGTAGGGGCGGCGATGCAATACGGCGCCCAGGCGTTGGAAATCGCGACGACGATCAAGCTGACGCGGGCGCTATGGATCGTGCCGGTGACGCTTGTGATCGGCATGCTGTGGAATCGCGGAAGCGAACAGGCGGGCGCCGGAAAGGCCACGCGGCCGTGGTTTATCCTGGGATTTCTCGCCGCTGCAGCGTTGGTGACGTGGGTCCCATCGCTGAAACCCGCTGGCCATATGGTGTTCGTCGGCGCCCAGCGTTCGTTGGTGGTCACATTGTTTCTGATCGGCTCTGGACTGAGCCGGAGCGCCCTTCAGATAGTTGGCCGGCGACCCCTAATCCAGGGCTTTGTGCTCTGGGTGCTGATGGGCAGCGGAACTCTTGTCGCGATCCTGTCAGGCTGGATCGGTTAGTCGGCCGGAAAGCACGCAAGGTCATGATTGATAACTAGCGCTGAAGGTCTGGAGAAATCGTGATGAAATCACTGCCACATATATACAAAGCGCAGCTCTCCGGCGGCCCTGAAGGGTACGCCGTGATCTCTGTCGCGGGCATACCTGAACTTCGCACCGCTCCGCCGGCGGACTTCGACGGGCCGGGCGATGCGTGGAGTCCCGAAGACCTGCTGATGGCCGCGGTCGAGAGCTGCTTTCTCTTCACGCTTCGGGCAGTGGCCCGGGCGTCAAAACTGGAGTTCGAATCCCTGGAGCTCTCGGGCGAGGGCACCCTCGATCGCAAGGATGGTGCGACCCGTTTTACGGAAATCGTTCTTCGCCCACGACTCAAGCTCCCGGCGGGCGCAGATCGAGATAAAGCAATGCGGGTGCTCGAAAAAAGCGAAAAGGCGTGTCTGGTCACGGCATCTCTGTCCACGCCGGTCCGCCTTGAGCCGGAAATCGTGTCTGGCTGATCGTGCAAATGCGACCGCCGCAAACCATATTGCGAATAACCTAGGCCTGTCCTTACTGAAAATTCCATCCGAACCGAATTTGAGCGGCGGCAAGAACCAGTATCGACGAGGTGCGACGAACCGAGGCGAGTTGCGATCTGAACCGCAAACGAGGTGCAGTCGCTGCTCCGCCAGTACGCAACGCGGCCACAACAAATACAGCCAAACCCGCAGCAATCGATCGGAACAGAAGAGCCGCGGACAGCCGGGCCGCTGGCGACGCAGGACGTTTAGCTGATGACGCAGGGCGACGAGCTCAGGATGGTCCGCGCGGCTACAGAACCGACCAGCGAGCAAAAGACGACAACGCGGATAGAAACGCGAGCAGGCCGGGAACATACGCGGTGAATCGCAAGACTCTGGACTTTTCGCTGCTTTCGGAGTTTTCAATAGGCACTACGGCACGGATGATGCTCGATCAAGGATGTTTGGAGTTTCACCCTTGGAGGACGATCTTATGAACTTTGCGGAATTCGATATCGCCGAACGGGCGGCTTTCTACCTCGGCAAGGGATTCCATTGCAGCCAGACCGTCTTGCACGTCGTGCAGTATCTCCTGGGGGAAGAAGACGAGGCTGCGCTCCGCATGATGGGTGGGTTCGGCGCCGGGATCGGCGGTATGGGCTAGGTGTGCGGCGCCATTATCGGCGGCGTAGCGGCGCTTGGTCTCAACCGCGGGAAAGGCACTGTCGAGGGCAAGCAAGATCCCAGCCTCTTTCCGCTCTGCGCAGAGCTCTACCACCGCTTCGGTACCGAAATCGAGACCAGCCATTTTTGCGCCGACATCAGCGGTACGGATTTCACCAAGCCCGAGGAAGTAAAGGCTTACATGAACTCGCCTGAGAAGATCAGCAGATGCATCAGGCTGGTGGGCAAGACAGCGGCACTCGTCAAGGACATGCTGTCGCGGGAGGACGCCAAGTCGAGCAGCGCCGGCGTGAAAAGTTCGTCCCGCTGAGTCTGGTTGCGGTCTCGGATTGTTCAGCCCGAAATGATCCAAGCTGCCGCTTCTTATGCGGGCGCGTCGTTGGCCGCGCGTGAGTTCTTCAAGCGCGGACACCGACAGCGGGAGGTGACGTTGGAGGACCCTTTCAGCATCGAAGATAAGGTGACGATCGTAACCGGCGGCGGCACCGGAATCGGCGCTTCGATCGCCCACGAGTTCGCCTCGCGTGGCGCGCGATTACTGATCGCGAGCCGCAAGCTCAGCCATTTGGAGCCGGTGCGTGACGAGATCCGCAAGGCCGGTGGCAAGTGCGAGATGGCGCAGTGCGACGTGCGCGACCCGGCTGCGTGCGAGGAGACGATCGCCACTGCGGTGCGGCATTTTGGGCGGCTTGACGTGCTGATCAACAATCACGGCGCAAGCATCGGCGCCCGAAGCCTCGACCTGTCGCCCAACGGATGGGGCGCGGTGGTCGGGATCAACCTCAACGGTACTTTCTTCGCCTCCAAGGCCGCTGCCCGCCAGTTCATCGAACAGAACACCGGCGGCGTGATCATCAACATGTCGACCTACCTTGCCCTGCGTGCCAGTCCGATGGCCGCGTCTTACGCGGCAGCGAAGGCCGCGGTCATTAACCTCACGAAGTCACACGCCGCCGAGTGGGGCGGGTTCGGCATTCGGGTCAACTGCATCGTGCCGGGCCCGATCGAAACCGAGGCGGCGGCGGCGCGCGGTTGGGGTAATCCCGATCTGAGGGCAAAGGTCGGCCGCACTCGCGCCCTGGGCCGCCTCGGTCGGGTCGGAGAGATCGCTTATCCCTGCATCTTCCTGGCTTCGGAGGCGGCCAGTTATATCTCCGGAGCGATGCTTGTGATCGACGGTGGTACCGCACCGCGCGGTCCCCGCTGACTCGGCTGGGCGCACAATCTTCGCGCACCAGAAGCTCGGCGCAAAGCTGCGCGAGCCCGCCATCCTGATGTTGGCGAAGATCGAAGGCGCTGCGAATGGATTCAGCACGTGCCGATCGCGATCCCGGCCCGAAGTCACGCAGGCGCAGGCCGACGCGATCGCGCAGCAGTTAGTAGTATGAGGAGAGGACGCGGAGACTTTTCTTCGCAATCAAACCGGGGAGTTCGGTCGCCCCGAGTAGGCCGAGGAGTGGTCAAGGCTATACGCTAGCCTAAATATTGAGCCCTGTTGTGCTCAGGTCAAGCGATCCGGGGCTGCGCAGATTGCGACGGTATGAGTTGGGCTCAGGCGCGGCCTTGCTCAACCACGGCCGACCTTGAACGTTGGAAGAATTAGTCTCCGCTCCGCGCATAGCGATCGCGGAGCTACGCATCGCGCGGCCGCCATGTCCGGCGGCTCAAGGAGAGCGCTATATAACCATTCCGGGGCCGCTTTTCCGATTCGAAGTCCACCACAGCAAGCTTGGGGTCGCGAGTGCAGTGGCTGCGGGCCGACTCAAGACGTCGCGTTAGTGCAGAGTCGCGCCAGAATTCATCACAGCGTCCGTGCTAGGGCGGACGCCTCGAACTCATCAGCTACGAAACGAGCCGTCTCCGCGAGCTTCCACGTTTCCGTGGGCGCGGATTAGGTTTTGACGAACCACAGGTAATCTCCGGGTCGTTGCGACAACTGGTCGTTGAACGGTCATTGGCGCGCGTCTTCGCGGCTTACGCGATAGAGCTTTTCCGCGAGCGCCGCGGCGTCTTTGATAATCCCCTCGATAATCTCGCGCACGGTCCGGATATCGCGGATCATTCCGGCAATTTCGCCCGCCGCCATCGTGCGATCTTCGACCGGCGCGTGCCGAAGCTCCTTCAGATATCGGGTGCTCAGGCTTCCCCGCTCTTCGGTCGAACCGGCGCCCGTCAGCGCCTGTTCGTACTCGCGCAGGATACGTGTCGCAAACGCCCTGACCGGCTTTCCGGTCATCAGCGAAGACACCATCGTCCCGGTCTCCTCGGTCTTAAGCAGCCGCTGTTTCACCCAGTCGGCAGCCTCGCTTTCGACCGTCGCGATAAAGCGGGTGCCAAGCTGTATCCCGCATGCGCCCAGCGCTAGCGCCGCCATCAAGCCGCGCGCGTCGCCGATTCCGCCCGCGGCGACCACCGGCACCTTCACCGCGTCGGCCACCTGCGGCACGAGCGGCATCGTGGAGACGCGTCCGACGTGCCCGCCCGCTTCCATCCCCGAAGCGATTATCGCGTCGGCGCCCTCGGCCTCGACCCGAAGCGCATGACGGACCGACGGCACGACCGGCAGCACGATCGTTCCGGCCTGCTTGAGCTGTTGCACGACGTTGCTGCCCGGATCGCCGCGCCCGGTGGTGACGATTGGCACTCTCATCTCGATGCAGATCGCGGCGCGCGACTCGGTAAAGGCGCGTCCAATCGGCGTGATGTTGACCGCGAAGGGGCGCTTGGTGAGAGTGCGAGTATTCTCGATATCGTCGCGCAACTCCTTTTCGGTGCCGCCGAAGGTCGGCAGGACGCCGAGTCCGCCCGCTTCGCTGACCGCCGCAACCAGACGTGGTCCTCCCGCACCCTGCATCGCGCCTTGGATTATCGGGTAGCGGATGCCCAGCAGGTCGCACAGGACGGTATGAAACATTGGCGTTCTCAAGCCTCCGGCTTCAGGCCGGTCGCGCGCGTAAGCGAGCCCGGGATGAACTCGTTCGCGCTCACTTCGACGAATCCGGCATCCTTCAGGTAGCCCGTCACCTCGGCCTCCGAGTGCGCGACGCCGGTGCTTTGGTAGATAGCCTCGTTCAGTCCCCACAGCGCGGGCCCGAGCGGTCCGGTCTTCGCGTCGTTCAGCATCTCGCCGATGAGGTGCATCTCGCCGCCCGGCTTGAGCGCCTCGAACGCCTTGCGCACGACGGCGCGGATGATGTCCGGGCTGTACTGGGGCAGATTGCTCGCCATGATCACGACGTCGGCGCCGGCCGGAAATGGATCCTTTGTGAAATCGCCGCCGACCGCATTGATCCTGCCGGAGAATCCGCACTGCGCCATATACTCGTTTGCGACCACGGCGACGCTCGGAAGATCGAACACGACGGCTCTTATCCGCGGATACTTCTCAGCCGCCGCGATACAGTAGCATCCCGAGCCGCCGCCGAGGTCGAGGATCATGCTTCGCTTGGACAAATCGACCTGTCGGGCGAAGCGCCGTCCCGCGCCCATACCGATACTGAAGGTCGCGCGATGGAGCTTGCGTGCGTCCTCGACCGTGAAATCCTCGTAGGTCCCGAGGATGCGCGGCGGTTCCTTGCGCCGGAGAAACCCCGCGAGCTTGTTCCAGTCGGCGTAATCGCTTCGCCCCATCGTGGTCAGCCATGGGCCCGCGTAATTCTTGGCGCCCTTGACCAGGAAGCGTTCGACGTCGGGCGCGTTGGCGTACCCGGCGCCGTTTTTCACGACCAGCCCGAGCGCCGCGCAAGCCACCAGCATCCGCTCGGCGTTGATGGGCGCGATATCGAGACTCGACGCAACCTGCTCGACGGTTCGCGCGCCTTGGGCGATTTTTGTGAACAGGTCGACCTCGATTGCCGCGACTAGGGTCGCCGACTGGCGATAGCCGTAAGCCAGATTCTGAAGACGGACGCTGTCGATCCTTTCTTCGCTCATCGAAAGCGCTCCTCGGACAGGCGATTCCCGTGCGGTTGCGAGTCCCTTCTTACCGAATGCCGCTTCCGTGTAAGCGCGCGCGGATTGCTGCGATTCCTCGTCGGCGACGGCGGCAAGCAACACGTCGCCGTCGGCAAACGGTATAGATGTGGCTACTAAAAACTCCAAATGCGCCGAAAAGTCTAGAGATTTGGGATGAGCCGCCGTAGCGTGGCCGGCATGCTTAAGCCCGAGCGATCGATCGCTTCTCGGCTTGTTTGCCCATTCCGTAGTCGGGCGATTGTGGAACTAGAGAATTTCGCCCTCCGTCATCAGCTGCAGGCTCTTCGCCGCCACCCGCTGGGTCGGCTCCGGCCGTTTACTTTCGACCTGTCGCTACTCATAATCCCGTCGGCGCCGTAAACGTTGGAGTTTCTTCACCGACCGCCTTACCTTGGCGGGCATGGTCACGATCTTGTCCGCCATCGTCTCTGGTTTCGTTTCGGTTTCGGCGTCGGGTCTCCCTGGAACTGGAGGTGCTGGCCCGGCGCAGTGTAGCAGACGCTGTCAACTAAGTGACCATCGACGATTTTGGTTATTGACGGAACAAAAACGCGTTTGACGGGAGATGAGCAGAGTGAAAATTTGCGCGTAGGGTTGGCGCCTACGGGAAGTTCGCCCCGCTTCAGGAGCTTGTAGATCGTGCTCCGATGCGGATGCAGGTGAACCGTGAGATCGGCGACCGTGAAGAGGAAACCTTCGTTCGCATTCAAAGTCTCATAGCGCGCCGCGCGCGCAGACTCGTCACTCTCGCGCTAGGACTCGCCCTGTTAGCGATCGTCGCCGTGGGCGCTCGCTGGTTGTGGATCGCGATGCACGTGGCTGCCGGCTACGCGGCCCATGTCACCTGCTCGCTGGCCCTCAACTCCGGTCAGGACGCGGACCAAATGTTTCGGGACTACGTGTCGCTCGAGCTGGCACCGCTCGGGCCAGCGTTGCGCGTCTCGGTATCCGAGCGCGGAGCCGAAGCGAGCGCGCTCGGGCTCGTCCACGAGCGCGCGGTGTACCGGCGCGGGCTGGGCTGTACGCTGATACCTGACGGGGGCGAAGAGCAGATGGCGCTGGCGGATGGAATCGATCTGCCGCGTCGCAAGCTCGACCCGGCCGCGGCGTGGCCCGACGGCGGCGCGGCGGCCGCGGCGCCGTCAGCTGAAGTCGCAGCGGCAATCGAGCGCGCCTTCCAAGAGCCCAATCCGCCCGAGCCCGGTCGCATACGCCAAACGAAGGCCGTGGTGATTGTACAAGACGGCCGGCTGGTGGCCGAGCGCTACGCGCCGGGCTACGGTCCGCAGACGCCGATGCTCTCGTGGTCGATGGCGAAGAGCGTCACGGCGACCCTCGCCGGCATCATGGTGGGTGACGGCCGGCTGGCGCTGCACGCCCCGGCGCCGGTGCCCGAGTGGTCGGCGGCCACCGACCCCCGCCACGCCATTACGCTCGACCAGCTGCTGCGCATGTCGAGCGGGCTTGCCTTCGACGAGCATTACGGCGCAATCAACGATGTCTCGCGCATGCTCTTCACCAAGCCCGACACGGGCGCCTTTGCCGCCTCGTGCCCGCTGGCCGCGCCGCCCGACACGATTTGGTCCTATTCGAGCGGCACCGCGAACATAGTGGCGCGCATCCTGCGCAACACCCTGGGCGTCGATCCCGCGGCCCTGCTGAGCTACGCCAATCAGCGCCTGTTCGATCCGGTCGGGATGACGAGTGCCTTTTTCGAGCCGGACGCGTCAGGCACGCCGATCGGTTCTTCGTTCGCCTTCATGACCGCCCGTGATTGGGCCCGCCTGGGCGAACTCCACCGGCGCGATGGGGTCTGGAACGGGCAGCGCATCCTGCCCGCCGGATGGGTGCGATACGTGACCACCCCAACGCCTGGCGCACCCAAAGGTCAATACGGCGCCTTCTGGTGGCTCAATGCGGGGGCACCCGAGGACCGGTCGCGGCGCATGTGGCCGGGCGTGCCGACCGATACATACGCCGCGACCGGGCACAGCGGCCAGTATGTGGTCGTCGTGCCGTCGGCGAAGCTCGTGGTGGTACGGCTCGGGCTCTCCATCCCTGACGACGGCAACGAGGGCGTCGGCGAGCTCGTGGCCGACGTGATCCGCGCGCTCCGCTGAGCCGGCGACGAACAGCGCCGTCGGCTCACGGCGGTCGCACCCGCGCTGAGGTAGACTCTTCGGTTCCGCATATCTGGTCGCTTTAGGTACCGAAAACTCACGCGCGATCCGCCGCTCGCCCCGCTCGGCGAGATCACTCCGCGCGTCCTGTGCCTATTCAAAACTCCGATCGCACCGAAAACACCAGGATTCCGCCTGTGGCGCTCTGGAGACGCGCGCTGTCAATCACAACCTGTTCGCGCATCGCAAGCGGGCGCACCACCGCGCCTACGAGTCTCGGTATGAAGGCTAAGCCACGCCAGGCCCGAACATCAGGATGCGCTGGATACGCCGTGGCAAACCGAAATGAGTGAATCTCTCAATTTCCCGACAATGAGATAACAGCGTTTGATTCTGGTGGCTGGCTCAACCATCAGCGCGTCAACCACCGCGTGTCAGCCGCCCACTACCCAAGTGTCAACCGGTTGACAGGTTGACAGGAGCGTCAACCGCCGTTTCAAACAGGGCGTCGAGGAGAGGGGTTCGCCATAGACTGCGTCATCCGCCAACGAGTCTGGCATGTTTCCCTACTTTTGGGAGAAGTGGTGAAATCCGCGCGGCGACGGTCGATCGGATCAAGCAGCGTTCCGCGAGCAGTGCGCGCAAGCCGCACCGACGGCTGACGAACGTGGGTCCGGGAACCTCAGTCTTCCGCGTGGTCGCCCTTCATCCGATGGTACGCGCTGTTGAAAACACCGTAGGCGCCGCAGCGCGCGCAGTCGACATCGTTGCCGTAGCAGCAGAAGGTTCGCTCGAAATTCCCGCCATCGCCCATGTAAAGCGGCAGCATCGCACGCAGCGCGCAATGCTCACCGTGCTCGCCCGTGTAATTGAGCGCGCGGTCGGACTTCATCATTTCCAGCGTTTCGACGTTGCTCTTGATCAGCGTCGGGTTTTTTCGCTTGAGCGCGATGACCCGGTCGATAACCGCGTCGCGCTCGCGCAGGTCATCCCAGGCAAGTGGGCCGTGCTCTCCCTTGGAGGGGACATGAAACGTGAATGCAACGCCGTCGACCGGCCAGTCCTTCACTTCTTCGATGAATTCTTCGAGTCCCGGCGCGTTCTCCCTGGTGATCGCCATCTGGATGATGACGGTCGTGCCGTCGCGAGGATCGCGCGCGAAGATCGCCTCCTTGACCTTGCGGAACACGCCCTCGCCGCGGATCGGATCGTTCATCCGCTCCGGTCCGTCGAGCGACACAGTGACCAGATGGCCGGGGATGGACGGAATCCCGTAGGTCCCGTTGGTCACGATCGAGGAGCGCTCGAACAGTTTCATCGCCTCGAATACCAGGCGTTTGCGAATCATGGGCTCGCCGCCCATGAACAGCATCGACTTGATGCCGTGCTTGTCGCGCAGCATGCGCAACTGATGGAGCATCGTCGCGTCGTCCATCTTGTCGCGTGCGAGGTTGGGATTGCCGTCGCGGTAAACGAAGCAGTGGCGGCATTCGAGGTTGCAGACGTTGGTCACATTAACCAGCGCCACACGAAACTTGCGCCTGCCGAAGTCCGTCGGCTCGCTGAGTACCTCATGACGCTTGGCCGCCATAACTTCAAGCTTACCACGGCCCTCGCGGAGTATGCGAATTCTCCGCGCTGTGCCTGTCCTGAAAATCAGATCTAACACTCAGGTATTTCGTTGCATCCCAAGCACAGATCACCGCCGACATTTTCAGGATAGGGACAACCGTTCATCGCCCGGCGGAGCCAGCGGCACACCGAGCGCGGCATCGGAGAAATAGCCGGCGACCACCAGCTGCGTCGACTGGTGCGGGACTTGAAGGCTCAGATCAGCCCGGCGAATTGCACCGTGCCCTCATCCGATGCCGCCCGGCACGCCGAGGAGGCGGTTGATGAACCGCACCATCCACGGATGCACGAACAGGAAGCGGTGCGGCCACAACGGGGAGTGCCATTGCGTCGGCGGCAACGTGCCGTCGAGAATCTCGGTGACCGCCGTGGCCGCGTGCGAAGCGAGCGTGTCTAAAATCCGATCTCCCAGCTCTGGCGAGGCCGCGCCCGGTGCTCCGGAGTAGGTCTCGGCACGAAAGAAGCGCAGGTCGCCGCGAATGGCCTTGATCATCCCGAAAATTCCCGGGGAGTCGCCGCGTCCCATGCCGGGTAACGGATCGCCGCGCTCGGCGAGCCAGCTCTTAACCGTCTGCTGCGGCAGCCTCGCGTAATCGCGTTCGACCCACTCGGGATGGAGCGCGAGCAGTTGCGCGGTCTCCACCAGGCCGGCGTGCGTATCACCGACCAGATCGTTGCGATTGACACCCGGCAAACCGCCGAGCACGTCGTCCAGCTCCGAGCCGCCGCCGGTTAGCCGGCTCAGCATGACGGAAAAGACCGATACCATGCGGATGCCGCGCTCGCGGCTGACGCGCTCACAGGCCGTCTCGATGGCGAGGAAGTGACGCGGGCTGCCGTGAAAGTTCGACACCAGCACGTCACGAAACCCCTGCGCTGCGAGCGAGCGGCCGAGATCCTGGAGCACCGCGATCGTTGTGGACGGGCGAAAGAAGAGCGAGCCGGGATGAGGGACGACGTCGGTTGCGGTGTAAATGAAGGGCAGTTTGAGGAACGTGCGCTCGCGATGACGTTGAGGCAGCATCGGCAGTATCCGCTCCGCCAGACCCTCGCCTTCGAGCGCATCGGCGCCCAGCGGCAGATGGGGGCCGTGCACTTCGATCGGCGAACAGGTGACCAGCACGACGCACCGGGCGCGATCCAGTTCGTCGAAGCGGCGCTTAGTCAACGTCTCCCAACGCAGCAGCGTGATGTCGCCGGTTGCTTTCGACACGTGTGGCTCCTGCCCGCGCCGCGCCGCGCTGCTTGCCGCTTAAGATCGCGGGATGCAGGACGGGCGACGCTCGATTTCACGCCATCTAACTGAGGCCGACGCCGATCGCCAGCCCATCGAAGGCTGACACCTCGAACTCATCCGCGCGAATGTCAGCGTTGCGGTCCTCGTCCGAGATTTTTCACTCCTGCTCGAAGCATCCCCGGTCTGTCCCGCATGATTGCGCATCTACTGGCCGCCCGTCGGGTCCCACCGGGCGCTGCGTCTTGAGGCACGTGTAGCACGCCGTCGAACTGTCGGGTTTGAAAATCCGCTCGCCGTCGGGCGTGCGATAGTACGCAGTCTTGGTGCGCAGCAGAGCGCAGAATCTGGCGGACAACCGGGGCATTTCAGGCGGCCTCCAGACCGGCGGCGCTCATGATCGCGCGGCGCACGATCACCTTCGCCATCACCACCTTGTACGCGTTGTCGGACATCGGCTGCGCGCCTTTCAGCGCGGCTTTGGCCGCGGCGCGAGCGCGCGGCTCGTCGAGCGGTCCGGCTTTGAGCGCGGCTTCCGCTTCGTGCGATCGCCACGGCACCGGAGCCACCGCGCCCATCACCACGCGCGCATCGTGGATAGTCTTCGCACCGGGTGCGCGATCGAGGGCGATCGCGACGCTTACCAGCGGCCAATCGAAGCTCTGCCTCTCCCGCGCCTCCAGGTAATGGCTGCTGACGCTCGCAGACGGCGCAGGCACGATCACTTCGGTGATTATTTCGCCGGGCTTGAGAGAATTTTCGCGCTTCGGATCGACAGTGGGAAGCGTGAAGAAGTTTTCGAGCTCTATCGTGCGCTTGCCGGCCGGTCCGACGATCGTCGCGCTCGCGCGCATCGCGATCAACGCGGGCGCAAGATTCGACGGATGCACGATAAACGCCGGATCGCCACCCAAAATCGCGTGGTAACGATTGAGGCCGCCGAACGCGTAGCACTTGTCGCCGCTCTTCTTCAGGCAATTCACGTCCGGATTGCGAAAATACCAGCATCGCGGGCGCTGCAGGAGATTCCCCCCGACCGTGCCAAGATTGCGAATCTGTGGCGTGGCCGTCTCGCTCGCCGCCTCGGCAATCGCGGTGAATCGGGCGCGGATCGCGGGATGCTCGGCGACTTCGCTCAACTTCGCGGTCGCCCCGAGGCGAAGTTCTCCCGACGGCCGCACCTCGATTCCACCGAGTTCCTTCAGCCCTTTCAGATTCACCAGCGCGGTTGGAGATACGATGCCTTGCTTCATCAGATCGATGACATCGACGCCGCCCGCGAATGCAACGTGGCCGTCCTGGGCAAGCAGTTGTGAGGCGCTTGCGAGATCGGCGGGCGTGATCACCTCGAATCGGTTCATCGCAATTCCAAACCTGTCAGGCGTGTCCCAGCGCCGCCAGCACGCGATCGGGCGTCATCGGAAGTGAACGCACCGGCGCGCCGATCGCGTCGTACACCGCGCATGCGACCGCGGCCGCGCTGGCGACATGCGCCACCTCGCCGAGTCCCATCACGCCGGTGTTGGTGATACCGTTGGCGACTTCGAAAAACGTCACGTCGATCCGCGGGACGTCGAGCGAGCCGGGAAGCTTGTAGTCGTCCATCGTGGGATTCACCATGATGCCGAGCTGCGGATCCATCCGGCGATCCTCGAACAGCGCGAACCCGATTCCCATCAGGATCCCGCCGTTGACCTGGCTGCGCGCCATCAGCGGATCGATAATCCGTCCCGCGTCGTGCACCGCGACGACGTGTGTCACGCGGACGATCCCGGTTTCGGTATCGACCTCGACTTCGGCGAACTGACATCCCGCCTGATCGGTGCGAAAACCTTCGTAGTTGGGCACGCGCTCGCCCTGCGCGGAAATCGAATCGCCGGGGATTCGCTTGCATACGTCGGCAAACGCGAGCGAGCGCGAGGGGTTGGTGCGCACCCGAATGAATCCGTCGGACGCCTCGAGGTCGCCGGGTTCGGCGCTGAGTATCGGCGCCGCGATCCGAAACAGCTTGTCCTTGAGATGCGCCGCGGCCTGGCGCACCGCGGGCGTGTTCGAGGGCGCGCTCAGGCTGCCGCCGCTGGGTACTGAAAAGAGAAATCGGGTGTCGCCGATTTCGGATTTCACGCGGTCCACGGGCAGGCCGAGTTCCTCAGCCGCGACGATCGCGAGAATCGTGCGCGTGCCGGTGCCGATGTCCTGGGTGCCGACGCGGACCTCGACGCTGCCGTCGCGATGCGCGATCGCCTGCGCCTCCGGGCCCGACACTCCGACCGCGTGCCACTCGGCCGACGCGACGCCGACTCCGCGCTTGACGGCGCCGTCGGATTTCGGCGCCGAATTTTTTTCGGCCCATCCGAACGCGCGCGCGCCGATCTCGTATTCGGCGGCGCGGACCGGGTTGTCGCTGTTGCGGCGGCGGAACTCGAGCCTGTCGATTCCCGCCTTGCGCGCCATCTCGTCCATCGCAAGTTCCAGCGCGAAGCATCCCTGCGGCCAGCCGGGCGCGCGCATCGGAGACGCTGGCCCGGCGTTCGTATAGATGTTGCGTTCCTCGGTGCGGATATTGGCGCATCGATACACCGACTTGAACGGATCCGCGCTGCCCGCACCGCCGTTGATCCCGCCGCTGCCACGTGCGACGACCTCGATCGCGGTCAACTTTCCGTCGCGATCGACCCCCAGCCTGACCTTCTGCTCCGAGTTCGGGCGGTTGCCCGTGGAACGATGCTCG
Organism: Deltaproteobacteria bacterium; assembly: GCA_003135135.1. Lineage (GTDB taxonomy): Bacteria > Desulfobacterota > Binatia > Binatales > Binataceae > Binatus. Next base: position 13,167 of record PLDK01000015.1, on the reverse strand, counting down.
TCGCCACGCGGGAGCATCACCTTGACCGGCACACCGGCCGCCCTGGCCAGCCGCGCGGCAACAATCATTTCGGGGGTTGCGCCGAATTTCGAGCCGAAGCCGCCGCCAAGAAATTCGCAGACTACGCGCACGTTATTGGGCGGCAGGCTGAAATACACCGCCAGATCGTCGCGCACGGAAAAAATGCCCTGCGTCGAGCACCATACCGTGAGCTGGTCTCCCGCCGCGTTGAAGCTCGCAACCGCGCCGTGCGTCTCGAGGCAGACGTGCGTCTGCACGGCCGTCGTGTAGGCAGCCTCGATCGTGTTTGCCGCGACCTCGAGTCCTCGTGCGACATTGCCGACGCTCGAAGTCGAGGTTCTGCCGACGTTGGATCCGCTACCGAAAACGCGCGGGGCGGAATCCGCCATCGCGGCGTCCATGTCAACCACGAACGGCATCGTTTCGTAATCGACTTTGATCAACTTGAGCGCGTCGGCGGCGAGGTCGGAGCTGACAGCGGCAACGGCTGCGACTTCCTGGCCGGCGAAACGAATTTCGCGATCTTCAAGAGCAAGAACCGCGCGCACGCCATCGAGATGCTCAGCCGCGGAAAGATCGATGTTGCGAATCCGCGCGTGCGGCCACGGACTGCGCAGGATCGCGCCGTAAAGCATCCCGGGCAATTCGATGTCGTAAGTGTAACGCGCAGCACCCGTCGCTTTCAGTGGTCCGTCGACGCGCGGCGCGGGCTTGCCGACCACGGACAGGCGCTCGCCCCATTGCCACGGCGTGGGCTCGTCGTCGGGAATGACGACCGTGACGTCGCGCGTGTTGCCCGCAAAGCCGAGGTCGAGCGTGACGCGCCGCGACATCAGGCGTCCTTGGTTGCGCGGAGCGAACGCGCGGAACCGGCAGGCGCAGGCTTAACGGCTCTGAGCGCGGCCGCGAAGACGTGCGGATAAGTGCCGCATCGGCAGATATTGCCGGCGGTTGCGTGTTTGATTTCGTCAGTCGTAGCCGCCGGATTGCGCTCGAGCGCGGCCGCGACCGACATCACCATCCCCGGTGTGCAGAACCCGCATTGCAGCGCGTCGGTTTCGACGAATGCGGCCTGCACGGGATGCATATTCGACGGCGTGCCGAGACCTTCGATGGTGGTGATTTGGTGTCCACGCGCATCGACAGCCAGCATCATGCACGAGGTCACGGGTTTGCCGTCGAGATGCACGGTGCATGCTCCGCACGCGCCTCGATCACAGACGAGTTTCGTGCCCGTCAGTCCAAGATGTTCGCGTATCGCGCTTAGCAGGGTTACGCGCGGCTCGATCTCGAGCGCCACGGGCTTGCCGTTGATGCTCAGTTCGATCGTCGTAGCTTCAGGCCCGAGCTTTTCAACGACACCTGCCGGTAGCCGCTTTTCATCGGCGGCTGCCGGCGGCACGCGCACCAGGCCTGCCGCGGCCGCGACCGCGCCGGCGCCCTTGATGAACGATCGGCGGCTGATGCCGGGCGGTTTGCGGGGCTTGCGGTCGTCTCGATTCATCTGGAAATTGCGGCAGCGGTGTCGCCAACAGGCTTTGCAGTCATGAAGATAGCAATCGCCGCACCGAAGAGAACCATCCCGGCCGGAAGCGCAAATGCCGCGATTTTGATCGAGTAAACGCCTGCCATCAGAAGCTTGTCAAGAAACATTCCCACGTCGTAGCCGAAGCGGTCGATGAGCCATGCGTTGGCGGATGCGCCGCTGGTGAATCTAAGCCGGGCAATTTCGGCGCCGACCCGCGCGACGACCGGCAGCACGAGCGCGCAAGCAATTACCGCGGCTATCATCGAGCGGTTTCTGAGCGCGCCGCCATTTACCAGTCGCGCGCCAAAGCGAATTCCGATCAACATTCCGACCGCCGCCGCGGCGCACTGGAAGATTGCAAACTCGTTGGAATTCCACCACGCGCCCAACGACGGATTGAGGTATCGCACTGCTATGTGCGCGCCCGTGCCGTAGCTGAGCGTCGCGATAACGCCGAGCGCGACCGCGAGCGCGGTAAGCCGCCGCATCCAGGCGGGCGTTGCGCGCGGCGATTTTTTTCGTGGCATCTGTGGACCCTCAACGAATGGACGTGACAATCGCGCCTGAGCCGCGCGTGAGTCCGATCGAGAGATAGACAATCAGCAACACGATCGAGCCGACGGTCAGACCGACGCGGCGAAAACGCGCCTGGAGGTCTGCGACTTCCGGACTCGGACCAGCGGCCGAGATCCTCCAGATTTGCACGCCGATGCTTCCATATTGATAAAGGGCCAGCGCGATAACGGCAACGACGAGGATCAATTTGATCGCAAGCAGAATCGAAACGCCGCCGATGAACAGCACGTTGAAGATTCCCGTCACAACCAGCACGGCCAGCGAGGCAAGCACGATCGCGCCCAGGCGGCGAACGATTCGGCGGGCGACGCGCAGCCGCGCGGGCGGATCGAGTTCCGCGGCCAAAACGGGAGCGAGTGCGAAAGTGCTGAACAGCGAGCCGCCCAGCGCCACGATCACGGCGACGATATGGATGAACAGCACGGCCAAGCGGAGACTAAGCATCAAGCATCGCTTGTATCGTTCGAGTCGCGTCGGAGCAAGCGTAATTCTGCGGTGCGCGGGCAACGACGCCGACGCACCAGCGCTCCTGGAACGCATGCTACAATCGATGGGGTGTCGATTATGCGTGCTGAAGGAACGGTGGAAGAAGGGTTCGAGGCGGTGCGCGACGCATTCGCGGAGGGACAGGCCCAGGACGAAGGCGGCGCGCAGCTATGCGTGTATCGGCACGGCAGGAGAGTGGTCGATCTGTGGACGGGAATGGACAAGCCCAATAGCCGGCCGTTTACCGCGGACACAATCACGGTCTTGATGTCGTGCACCAAGGCGGTCACGGCGGTGTGCGTGCACATGCTCGCCCAGCGCGGACTGATCGACTATGACGCTCCTGTAGCACGCTATTGGCCGGAGTTCGCAGCCAAGGAAAAGGCGGCAATCACGGTTCGCGACCTGCTTGCACATCGAGCGGGTCTTATGGGCTTCGACGAGGAAGCCGAAATATCTGGCCGCAATCTCTTAGACTGGAACCGCTGTACCGCGGCGCTCGCGAACATGGAGCCATGGTGGAAACCGGGCTCGGCTTACTTCTATCACGCTTTGACCTTTGGCTATCTCGCCGGCGAGCTGGTCCGGCGCGTCTCTGGGAAAACTGTTGGCGAGTTTGTCGATACGGAAATCGCCGGTCCGCTCAAGCTTGACCTGTGGATCGGCCTTCCGTCCGAGCAGGAACATCGCGTCGCGCCACATATCGTTCCCGCGGCACAGCTAACCGAGGAGCAGTGTCACGCATTGTTCTCCGGCCTGGGACTGGATATGAATTCACGCCCGGTGCGCGCGGTGTTCAACATGATCACAACTGGCGCCAAGGGGTTGAATCTCATCAACACGCGCGAAAGTCACGCCGCCGAGCTGCCGTTCGGCAATGGCATCGCGAATGCGCGCGCGCTTGCAAAGATGTACGCCGCCTGCATCGGCGAGATCGATGGTGTCCGCCTACTCACGCGCGAGACGATGGAGCGCGCACGCGAATCGCAGGACGAGGGCCTCAGCGCGCCTGCTTCTCTGATGCCGCTGGTCGGGCCGGGGCCGCAGAGATTTGGCCTGGGTTTCGAGTTGCCGCGCGCGATCGAGCCGATGCTGGGTGCAGGATCGTTCGGGCATGCGGGCGCGGGCGGCCGCATGGCGTTCGCGCATCCGGAATCCGGCACCGCGGTGGCCTATGTATGCAACAGCATGTTGTGGGACGGCATCAGCGGCCCCGATCAACGCTGGCTCGGCTGGACCAAGGCATTACGCGACGCGATCATGCCTTTCGTACCGATCGTTTAACTGGCTTGCCCTCGAGCGCGCCTTTGCGCTGATGCTGGACGCTTGCGCGCGATGGAGCCATCCGCTGGCTGCCCAGCCGCTTCTCAAAGCCTTATCCGCCTCGAGTACTGGCAAATTCGGCGGGAATTGGCAGATCACCAATTCAGACGCCGAGCAAGTTTGTTAGTACGACGCCGGGTTGTGGTCGGTGTTATGGCAGGTCATGTAACACTTCCCATGGCCGGGACGCGCCGGGTCGGGAACATACTCCAAGCGTCCGCTCTTGGAGGGCTTCACCACCGGTGCTCCTTGCTGCGACATCGTCATGAAATTGATCAGGTACGTGCCCTGCCGCGAGCCGTGTGCGTCATGACAGACCGCGCACGAGGTGCGCTGATCGACTACGTGCTGCTTGTGGGGGAACCCGATGGTGTTGTACAGGATGGCGCTGCGCTCGTGGCATTTATAGCAAAGCGCGTAGCTCGCATAGGACTCCGTACTCGGGTCCACCGTGTCGTATTCCATCTGAAGGATCGGCTCGAAACGCGACCCGTGCGGCCCGCGCGGCGCCGTGCCGCCGGGCGTCCACTGATCGTTGTTATGACAATCCGTGCAGCCAATCATGCTGGATGAGTTGTACGGGGTCATCAGGCCGGTCATCCGCACATTTCGGTTGGGAGCCGCCACCGGATGATATGACATGTTGGCCGGATTGATCTTGCGCCCGATGTTGCGGGTGATGTCCTGGCGCAGGATGCCCATCCCCGTCGGCTCGGTCATCCCATGGCACTTCAGGCAGACCTCGTACTCGAAATTGGCTTCCTTGATAGGCACGCCCCCGACCGTGACCCCACTGACCCCGCGCAGCGCACCGGGAAGCAGCGGCGGCTTGGTACCGCGCGCCGAGGAAGTCGTCGCGTGCGGGTTGTGGCAGTCAACGCAGGTGACATGGCGCGGCATCGTCACCGGATCTTCATTCGGACTGTGGATCCACTGCCTGCCTTGGACCTGATGACTCGAGGGCTTCACGAGTTCGACTTCGATGTTTTGCTTGGCGAGCATGCCGTTGTGGCAGATGGTGCAGTTTTTCTCCTCGACGGTTTGCGCGAGCAGCAACTGCGGATGCGGCGCGGCATGGACCCGATGGCAGCTTTCGCATGCGTTTTCAGCCATGGTTGCGTAGCCGTCCGCGGGCCATGGAGCGGTGGCTTTGCCGCCGCGCCACGTCTGCGCCGCAGTCGCATGACTGGAACTACGCCAGTTGTGGTCGAGATGGCACACCGTGCAATCGGCGCCGAAGTGATCGTCGATTCGCAGGAAGTTGGGGCGATTCAGGTGCGGATCGTGGCACGAAGTGCACTGGAGTTGTTTCTCGTTGTCCAGCGGCGCGCTCTGCGGCAGGGATTTGGGATCGACGAGGTCACCCGTGCTGAGTGCGAGCGCACTGTTGTATATGAACGAGATTGGATGGTCGTTGGAGAGGTCAGTCCCAAACGAGGCTGCGCCGGTGAGCGGAGCCATTGCCGCGACCGGACCATTGATAGGCGCCACGCGCATGTTGCTCAGCGCCACAATCCCGTCGTGGCATGAGAGACACAGCCGCGAGGAGCCGTTGGGCTGCGACATCTGCGCCTGGAGCGTGCTGCTCGTATAGAGCTTGTAGGTAACGGCCGGAAAGTCGCGGTTCCACAGCCCTTGGCTAGGCCGCGCGTTATGCGGGGTATGACAGAAGATGCAGACGCCTACGGCTTTGGTGTCGCCGTGCATCTTCGCGCTGGTCGCGGTCAGGTTGTGGACGGTGCTCTCGATCTGCGCGCTGGCGCTGCCCGCCGCGAGCACCACCAGCGCGAGCGCCAGCATCAACCGCCGCGCCAACGCCATCGTCCCTTGCTCTTGCCGCCGAACCGTCATCAGCGCTTCGCGGTTTCCGCCGGGTGTGAATCACCGGAACGGCCGACAAACTCGAACACTTGTACCCGCTGGTTGTAGGAATCGGCGACGTAGATCTGATCGCGCGCGTCGATGAAGGCTCCGGTCGGCAACCAGAACTCTCCCGGCGCCCGGCCGTTTGTGCCGAATCCGAGCAGCAGCGCTCCTTCGCGATCGAAAATCTGCACGCCGTCGAACAGCGCATCGACCACGTAGAGATGTCCCTCGCTGTCGGTCGCGACTCCCTTGGGCGCGGCGAAGTCGCCCGAGCCGTCGCCTTGCCGGCCCATCTTCCAGAGAAACTTCCCGTTCTGATCGAACGCTTGCACGCGGTAGTTCAGTGCGTCGGTAACCAGAACCTCTCCAGAGCGTGACAGCGCGACGTAAGCAGGGAAATTGAACTCGCCGTCTCCAGAGCCCCTGCTTCCCCAGCTCAGCAGACGTTGTCCGCCGCTCCCATAGACGACGACCTGCTGTCCAATCGCGTCTGCCACGTAGAGCCTGCCGCTAGCATTGTCCCAGGCGAGCGCAACCGGGCGTTTGAGCCCGCTATCCGCAATTGTGCTCACCATCTTTCCACCGCGATCGACCAGGAAGACCTTGTTGATGAGCGAGTCCGCCACGAAGGCGCGTCCGTCGCGCTCCGGCGTCACCGCCACCGGCGAGAGCAGCGCGTCCCCGCCGAGTTCACGGACTGCGACTGAGGCCTGCTTCTGTGAGTCGAAGATCCACAGCGCCGGCGCCCCGGGATCGGCCACGTAGATCGCGCCGTCGCTCTCGGCGACGCCGGTCGGACGGATGAAACGCTCCTGTTCCCTGCGAGTCACTACGTCGAGGAGCGTTCCAAAGAATCCGCGCTTGATCCCGACATCGCCCGGGACGGAAATACTGCGCACATAGCGGATTCGCGCCGGATTCGGCGGCTGTGGCCAGACGATGTCCTCGGAGACCGATGACGGCGCATTTCCTCCGGCGAGTCCGTTGAGGCCCCCCGCCGGCTGGCAGCCCAGCGCAGTTGCAAGCGCCAGGACGGCGATTATCGGCTTGAACATCGCGCGCAAATTATTCACCTCACAGGTCCCGTCCAATCTTCAGCATTATGTGAGGATCGTTGGTCTTGGTCGGGCCGTAAGTTCTGTTGATCCACGATATCCACGGCCAGATGAAGATTTTGCCGTACCGGAAATTGCCTCTTATGCCTGCCTCGTAGTCGGTCTCGGTCGGGTACGCTGTCTCCTCAGCTTGGCGCGCCCGGGCGAACGCCGTGAAGTAATTTCCCGACATAAAGTAGCGGTCCAGCGAGGTCTCGAAATCAAGGTCCGAGTCGCGGCGTGTCGGTTGCACAGTGTAGTCGGTATACATCTCGTTGCCATCGACATGAAGGGTCATGTTCCATCCGGGCCGGAAGGTCAGATACTCGCCGTAATTCTGCATGGTGTAGTCGAAAGCACCAAAGGATGGAGATTCCGCGTGATAGATCTGGTAGAGAGCGCTGCCCCGGGCATCAACCCATTCCCAGTCCTTGTGCAGATCGAGCTGGGCGTTTTCCTGGCGCATGTTGTACAGATACTGCGCGCCGACCCCGCTCTGCATCGACTGCTTCGACTGCTGGTACGAACCGAGCACCGAGATCCAACCGTAAGTCACGCCCACATTTCCCGACAAGTTGGTGGTCGAATACCGCCCATCGGGCGCAACCGCGTAGGAGTAGCTGACCTCAAGCGGGTCGCCAGGCAGAATTCTGACCGAGGTCGGAAGGATCACTATCTTCGTCAACTGACCCCGCGCCTCGACGACGTAATCCACCCCCAGCCTGGTCAGGACTCTTTGTGAGCCGCCGGTTCCGCCACGGGTGTCGTACATGACGATGGTCGTGGTAACAACAAACGGTTGGCTCAGGGTGAATCCGATTCCGGGGCCGAAAAAGGACGGTGCGGTGTGCTTTTCATCTAGGACAGTGACCGGTCCGCTGATGTGCGATTGATCGATTTCGTAACGCCCATCGCCGCCGAGAATGAAGATCCCGCCCCAGGGGATCGGGTGGCTGTAGTCGGGGCTATCCTCCACCGCGATGAAGTCCTGGTGACCTTGCGGCGTGAACGACTCGTAAGCCGCCTGAAAGCTGAGAGTATTCACCAGGTTTCGGAACGGCTGATACTGAACCTGGAACGTGCCGGTATTGTCGATGTCCTCTTGACCCTGGGTATTGGTGTCTATGAGGAGGTACTCGTAGGTCGTGGACAGGTTTTTGAAATGATCGATGCGCAGCCGTTCGTCAACGTACAGGAATGATTCGTCCACGCCGTTGCCGGTGCGGCTTAAATAGCTGATCCGGGAATCCCATCTGCGGTTCAGGGTAGCCCCGAAGTCCAGACTGTAGTCGAGGCTCGCCCATTGGGTGACGAAGCTGTACGGAATGCTTCCGGTATAGCTGTCGTTGACGAACTGGTAGGTGAGGTCGAGGTCCGCAGACCGGAACCCTTTCTCGGCGTCAACCCCGGCAATCTCGCGGGTTTCGTTGACCCTAAAGGTCTCGCCGAACTGTGTCGTGGACTGGTCCACCTCTTCCTGGCGGGCATAGACGTCGGCGGAGAAATATGGGAGCGCTTCGCGCAGGAAACTGTCCTGCCGAAGTGTGGCCATCGCGCCGAAACTCTGGTTGAGGCTGTAAGTCTGGCCTCCAAAGTCCGTGCTGGTGTCATTTTCACTGCGATGAGCAAACAAGTTGCCGGTGTACGGCTTTTCCCCCAGCACAATGGCATTCACGTCAAAGCCGATGAGCGTGCCGTCCTGATGCTCATTTGCGCCGTTGTACTTGTCGTTTTCCTGGTAAAAGTCGAGGTTGACACCGGCGCTGCCCGACAGCAGCCGCGGGTCCATGAGATAAAAGGCGTTGTTTCTGAGATAGACGTCTTCGTCGAACCTGTTTCGCACGACGGAAGTGGCGCTGCCGTTCGTGCTCGTCTGCATATCTTCCCACTCGTAACCTCCGATGACCCCGCCCTGCCACTGGCCCAAGGCGAAGTCGCCCTCGGAGGGAACCCAGGAAGCCAGCGAAAATGCGTACCCATTTCCGCTCGTGAAGATTATCAAGATCGATGCGACCAGGACCAGCCGAAATGACGTGCGGATCGCTGTAGTGCTCAGGAATGGCATCGGCTGCAACTCCCGAGATCGTCGCCCGAGAATGCGATCTTGCCGTTATGGCAGACGCCGCAGAACTTGCCTGAGGAAATTTCCTGCATCGTGATCGGTTTCGTGCCTTCCTCCTTCATCGGAAAGACCGTGGGGTGGCATGCGTAGCATCTGAAGGCCACGCGGTGTGGCAGATGGGGGAAGCTGGCCGGCGGTATTCCACTGAGGTTGGCATCGCTGCTCTTGGCGCGCGCCAGCGTGATCCTGCCGTCCAGCAGCTTTTCCTTGGGCGGCACCTTGGGCGGCTTCTTCTTCATCGCCGGATGACAGCGCACGCACTCGCCCTTGATCGGGAATGCCACCTTTTCGTGGCACATCGCGCAATCGTCCATCGAGAGCTTTTCCCCGGTCGTCATTTTGAACGGGGTCTGATGGCAGCTCTTGCAAGTGACCAGGGTGGTATGAATCGCGTGTGAGAAGATGACCTTGGTCTTACCCTTGGGGATCAACGTGATGTCCATGTCGGCGATTTTCTTCGGCTTCGGCACGACGTGGTCTTGTTCAACGCCTGGCAGCGGATCGATTTTCTTTTCCTTGAACGCGGCCACCATGTCGGGGTAGCCGGCCGCGTCGTGAGGCAGGGTCTTCAGCAACGCAGGCAGCCATCCGAACGGATACTTCTCCGCCACTACGGCGACCGGTGCTGGCGTGGGAGTCGCTTTTGCCGGCGGAGGACGGCGCGGCAGATGGGCAACTTGCTGCCACTGGGTTTTCTGTCCGGGTTTGGGCGCGCCCTCAAAGAAGAAGGACAGCACTGAGTAGCGCGATTCCTCACTGCATCCGCCAATCACGAACGCTCCCCACCCAATCGCGCACAGCGCGACGACCAAGCTCCGTAACACACCGCGCTTTCGAGCCAACATTGCGATTGCCCGCTACCAGCCCGCCATCGCGGAACCGTTGCTGTCGGAGAACTGGATGGCATCGGGGGCCTCTCTCGATTCGCTCAGCATTTGGATGAGCCTGGATGCTCGCCCTGACCCCGTCCGCTCATTCCATCCTTCATCTGACACTTGCGGCCAATCGCTTTCGTTTCATTCCAGACTCGGTTCGCCTGCAAGCGCGTTGGCTCAGTTCTTCGGCTGATCCGCGGCCGGCGCCGCCGCTGGCGCCCCGGATTCAGGCATGCTGTCAGCCGCAGTGGTGTTGACCAGTTGGTAAACTTCGACCCGGTGATTCAAGTAGTCGCCGACGTAGATGCGATTGTTCTTGTCGATCGCCAGCGCCGTGGGGTTCTTGAGCATCCCCGGAAGCGGCCCGCGGCCGCCAAAGAACAGCAGGATCTGCCCCTGCGGATTGAAAATCTGGACATTGCTCCATCCGGAGTCCACAACGTAAACGTTGTGGAAGGTGTCCAGCGCCACGCCCTTGGGCCGGTTGAACTGTCCCCACGCATCGCCGCGCTCACCGTAGCTGCGGATATATTTCCCCTCTGGGCTGAACCTTTGCACCCGGCAGTTCATCGTATCCGTCACGTACACATCGCCGTTGCTGTCAACCCAGACGTAGGTCGGAAACAGGAAATGCCCCGGAGCGTAGCCTTTCAGTCCGCCGATTTTTCCAACCAGCTTTCCGTCGAGACTGAAGATTTTGACCGTATGCTCCTTGGACGTTGCGTGCGACGTATCGGCCACATAAAGGCGCCTGCGCTCGCGGTCGATCGCGATGCCGCAAGGCCGCTCCAGGCTGGGGTCGGTGATGGAACGAAGCTGTTTCCCGCTCGGATCGAATACCGTGATGGCTTTCTTGCCCTGCTCCGCGACATAAATGTTCTGGTCGCCATCCAGCGCCACTCCGATCGGCCACTCCAACCCCCCCTTGTCCGCCCCGACCTTGAGAAACTTCTTCTTGCCGAAGTCGAACACGAACACCGCGCCCTGCGCACGGTCCGAGACGTAGAGCACGCTGCCATCGTCGGAGACCGCAAGTCCGTCTGGTTCCACGATTTGTGCAGGCGTCGGCTTCGTTCCGGCAAGGAAATTGGCCACCGATTGCGTGAACGTGGTGTTGTGCACGACATCGTCTTCGCTCGAGATGGTGCGCACGAATTTGAGCCGGGCCTGCTGTGGAGGGGGCGGCCACGCCGGACTTGGCTCCTCCGGCGGCTTTTGCGCCGCGCAGCCGGCAGCCAGGACGATCACGCCCAGAGCGATCCACCTTGCAACCTTCGTGCAGAACGTCTTTTGAGCAATCATTTTAACAGTTCTCCGAGGAACCTTTTGCCGAGAAACGTGTATCGCAAGGACTGTGCCCTAGAAGCTCCGCTCAAGATGCTGAAACCTTGAGATAAGAAAATGAAGATCTTTGGAATTTGGATGCTCCCTTTGGGATCAAGCCACTGCGAAGAGAACCCAAAGGAGACAGCCATCCCGCGAACCCGCAAAACAGGCTGGACTCGTTCCTGATATGCCGGATTGCCAAGCGTTGGCAGCAAAAAAACGCGAAGGCCCGGCACATCGTGCCGGGCCTTCGCTGCTGAATCGATGCCAGAACCTAGTACTTGTTATGGCACATGTTGCAGAGATAGGTGGCTCCGGTGCCGGTCCCGAGTCCGACCAGGAGGTAGCCATCTTTGGTTAGCTTGTTGTGCACGTCGTGGCAGGACGAGCATTCCATGCCGGAGTTAGCCGACAGGCTGGGATTTACCCAGCTGGTGGCTCCGTTGTAGCCAAGGCTGACACTGCTGCCCGTCTGCATGTAAAGACGGACGTTCCCTTGTGGCGGGCTGAACCATTGGCTGGGCTGGAAAGCTCCGCCGGTCGTGACGGCATTGTACGTGTTCGCCACTTGGCCATAAGGATACGGCATCGCAACCGGATGTACGCCCGACAGGGTCGCGGCGCTACCGCTATTGCTCAGGCCTTGGAGACCGGCAAACTTGTTGATGATCGGGTTGGCATAGTACGGCGACGTTTTCGATGTTCCGCCCGTGGGTATCGCCCAAGCTCCCTTACCGCCGTGGCCGGAGTCGAACCAGTTGATCGCGCCGATTGCCACTGTGCCGTCATGACAGCTCAGGCACTTCGCCGTCGGTCCCTGCCAGGTTTGATCGACGATCGTCGGGAATTGGGTGCCTGCCGTGGTCGCGGGGATATCCCAATTGTACGTTTGCCCCGACAGTTCATGGTTCCACAACAGTGTGGTCGAGATTGCACCATGCGGCGTGTGACAGAAGGTGCACTGGCCGATGGGCGTTGTGGGCAGCGCGCCGGAAAAACCGCCCGTGAAGTCATGGACTGTTCCCGTAAGGCCCGCCCCTGGCGTCTCAGTTCCGAGCGCCCAGGCGTGGCCTCTGGCCAGCCCGATTACCGCTATCGCGGCTACTGCAAGAATCGTAATTTTTCGTCTCATAAGCCTCCCTCGCTGCGCAAATGCTCCCTACGTACGATTTTTCGAAAGTTTTTAAGCTTACCCCGTTCTGCGAAGAACAGTATTCGCAAAAAACATGCCGTATTAGAAAACCTTAAAATAGCCCGATTTTTCGATAAGCAGTCTCGAAAAACCAGGCGCACTGTACCCTTCCGGAACGGGCATGTGGCACCGATCGATACACTATAAAGCCTTGATAAATTAGGGGGAATTCCAGATTGCGGGGCGCGGTCCCTAATGACCGACGACCTTCGTATCGAGGCCGCTTATGGCCGATGGCCGGATGCAGCAACGCCGGCCCCCTGTTGGGGGGCCGGCGTTGCCGGTTACGTCAGTCTGTCTCGATGTGTCCAGCTATGGCAGCACCGCCGACGCTGGATTGTTGGTCGCATCGGCGCCGCTGGATAGCGCACCCGGTCCGAGCGTCCAGGTTCCACCTGTCTGGCTGTACAGCTCGCTGTAATCGGTGGTCGCCGCGCTGCCGCTGGCGCAATGGCCAGCTGCGCCGGCATTTGTCGTACCGATAACAAACGAATCCAGGTTCGCGGTGCTCTCGGTGCAGGCGCCGCCAATCACGATCACGTCGGTTTCCGTTTCGGAGTTCGTTCCTCCGAGTTCGCCCTGGGCCGCTCCTTCACGCGCCTGAGTGAGCGAGCCGGTCGCGGTGAAGGTACCGCCCGCTGACGGGTCGTTCATAGGATCGTACAGGTCGGTCTCTTTCTGCGCGGTCTGCTTGAGCAAGGTAGTGCCCACGCAGGTCGAAGGGAACGTGCCTGCTTCCACGTCCACGCCGCCGGGCA
>PLDK01000043.1:77733-129106 GCA_003135135.1 Deltaproteobacteria bacterium | reverse complement strand
CCGATTCGGTCTCCCACGCGGCACCGCGCGGCAGGGGTGACCCCTGCACCCAGTATTAAGGCCGCCCGCCGTTGGCGCGCGCGGCCCCTGCCAACGGGGTAATACTGCGCTGCCGTCGCCACGGTCAGGGGTGATCCCTGCTCCCAGTGTTAAAACGAAGATGCCCTTCTACCTGCATCGGGTTGCGTTTACCCGCTCGGAATCCCCCTTGCTTCAATTTCGGCAATTTGGCTAAACTGACTGTACGTTCATTTGACTGACTGCCCAGTTTCCCCATGACGAAGGAAGAAGTAATCAAGGAATACCGGCTGCGGGAGATCCTCGAAGCCGCACGCCGCGTGATGGCTCGATACGGTATGCAGGGCACCACGGTCGATCGCGTCGCCGAGGAAGCGAAGGTCGCCAAGGGCACCATCTACCTCTACTTTGATACCAAAGACGAGCTGGTGAACACCGCGGTAATCGAGGGTCTGCGCGAAATGACGGCTGAGGTCCTTGCCTCCGACGATCCCTCGATGCCGCCGCTGGACCGAATCCGCAAACTCATCCTCGCCCATTTCCGGATGCTGGCCTCGAACCAGGATTTTTTGAAGACACTTATCATCGGTAATTCGCTCGATATCGAGCTCGAATCGCAGCACGGCCGCGAATTCATGCGGGTCTATGCCGCCCATGTCGATTTCGTCGCGTCGGTGCTGCAGGACGCGATCGACCACGGCGCGATTCGGCGGATCGATCCGCAATTCGCGGCGTTCATGCTCGGCGAGATGCTGACCGGATCGCTGCGGCGGCGGCTGCTCAAGCTGGCGTCGAGTCCGCTCGAATCGGATGCCGAAGCAGTCGTGGAACTTTTTCTAAAAGGGATTGCGACGATTCCATGCGACTGAAGGCTTTCAGGGTTTCGGCTTTCGCCGGACTGGCGGCCGCGCTGGGCGCGTTGGCGCTTTGCGGATGCCATCAACCGGCCGCGGCCGAGGTTGAAAAAGATAAGACGGGGCCGGCGCCAATTTCGATCGCGGTCGCCACGGCGCATCAGCAGAGTCTCGATCGCACGGCCGAGATGCAGGGCGCGCTTTTCCCGCGCGAGCATGCGGTTATGTCGTCGGAAGTCGCAGGCGCGGTCGCCCAGGTAGCCGTGGACTTCGGCGACAAGGTTACAGCCGGCCAGGTGATGATGAAAATCAACCCGCGCGAATATGACCTGCGGGTTGAGACCGCGCAGGCTGCGCTCGACCAGGAGCGCGCCAAGCTTACCAACTCGACCGCGCGCTACAATCGCGCAAAGGCGCTTAGACAAGAAGGGACCATCTCGCCCGAGCAGTTCGATCTGATGACGTCGCAGCTGCGCGTCGATCAGGCTGACACGGAATCGGCGCAAGAGGCGCTCGCGATGGCGCGCAAGAAGCTCAGCGACACCGAAATCAAGGCCCCGTTCAGCGGTTCCGTGCAAAAACGGATGGTCTCGCTCGGTGAGTACGTGTCGCCCGGCAAAGAGCTTTACGAACTGATAGCGACCGACCCGATCAAGCTGCGCTGCCCGATGCCGGAACGGTTCGTGCCGCTGGCGCGAGTCGGCATGCCGGTGAAGCTTACGATCGACGCCAAGCCCGGTGCGTGGTACACGGGAAAAATCACGCGCATCGCGCCGGCGCTCGATGAAAGCAGCCGCACGCTGCTGATCGAGGCCGAAGTCGCCAACCCCGACGGCGCGCTGAAGCCGGGATTCTTCGCCCACGTGACCATGGATCTCGGCCGCGATCGCGCGCTGTTGGTACCCAGCCTGGCGGTGCTGCGCTATGCGGGGGTCGCGCGCGTATTCATCGTCGATGGAGAAGTCGTTCGTGCCCGCGAGGTAACCACCGGCAGCGTCGTTGGCGACCAGATCGAAATCACCGCAGGGCTGAAGGAGGGCGAGCACGTCGCGGTCAGCGAGGTCGATCGCCTGGCCGACGGCACCGCGGTGACCGCGAAAGAGCAGTCGTGATTCTCGCCGATCTGTGCGTACGCCGGCCAGTCTTCGCCACGATGTTCGTCGGCGTGCTGGCCGTGCTCGGATGGTTCTCCTACATGCGCCTGGGCGTCGATCTGTTTCCCAAGGTCGATATGCCGACCGTGATGGTCACGACGTTCCTGCCCGGCGCCGCGCCCGAGGAAACCGAGGCGCGGGTCACCAAGCCGATCGAGGAAGCGGTCAACACCGTCAGCGGAATCGACGAGATGCGCTCGAACACGCTCGAAGGCGTCTCCCGCGTCATTATCGAGTTCAAGCTCGAGCGCGGGCTCGACGCCGCCATGCAGGACGTGCGTGACAAGATTTCGACGGTGCTCGATCAGCTGCCCGAAGGGACCAAGCCGCCGATGGTGCAGAAGTTCGACCTCGACGCGGTGCCGGTCGTGACGATCACGGTTACCGGCTACCAGAGCCTGAAAGAACTCACCGAGTTGGCGCGCCGGCGCCTCAAGGAACCGCTCGAATCGGTTGACGGCGTGGGTGCGATCGATATCGTCGGCGGACGCGAGCGCGAGATTCACGTCGACGTCGACGCCGACAAGCTGCACGCGACGGGAGTAACGATTCAACAGGTCGGCGCCGCTCTGTCACGGCAAAACGTCGAGTACCCCGGCGGCCGCATGAAGCAGGGGATGTCCGAGGAGATGCTGCGCACGCTCGGGCGTATCACCGAGGTTCCCGATTTCGCCAAGGTAATAGTCAGCGAGGTCGAGGGCCGGCCGGTAACGGTCGGCGACGTCGCGGCGGTCGAGGATGGGGTCAAGGAACCGCGCTCGCTGTCGCGCTGGGACAACAAGAATGCGGTGTCGCTGGTGGTGCGCAAGCAGTCGGGCGAGAACACGATCGCGGTCGTCGATCGCGTCAGGGAGCGCTACGAGACGATCAAGGGCACGCTGCCGCCGGGCGTCGACGTGATCTTCACGCGCGACGCGTCGGCGTTCATCCGCGACGCGGTCCACACCGTGCAGGAGCATCTCGTGCTCGGCGGCATCTGCGCGGCGATCGTAGTGTTCTTTTTTCTCGGCTCGATTCGCTCGACGGTCATCGCCGCGGTCGCGATTCCCGTTTCGATCATCTCGACCTACTCGTTGATCTTATGGATGGGTTTCACGCTCAACCGCATGACTCTGCTCGCGCTGACGCTCGCGGTCGGAATAGTAATCGACGACGCTATCGTCGTGCTCGAAAATATTTTCCGCTTCATCGAAGAAAAGAACATGGACCCGATCTCCGCCGCGAAAGCGGCCACCGCCGAGGTCGGGCTGGCCGTCAGTGCGACTACGCTGTCGCTCGTGGTCATCTTCGTACCCGTCGCGTTCATCCACGGGGTGATGGGCCGGTTCCTGAATTCGTTCGGCCTGACGATGGCGTTCGCGATCATGGTGTCGCTGCTGGTCTCGTTTACGCTGACCCCGATGCTGTGTTCGCGCTATCTGAAAGCCAAGGGCACGGGCGGCGCGAAGCATAACAGCTCGAAGGACTGGAAAATTTTCCGGTGGATCGAGGACTACTATGCGCTGGCGCTGCGCTGGTCGCTCGATCATCGATGGGTGCTGGTCGTCGCGTCGGTTGCGTTGGTCGTCTCGATCCCGTTCCTGGGCAGACTGGTCGGCGCGACTTTCATGCCCGACGACGACTCGAGCGAATTCGCGGTTAACATCCGCACGCCGCCGGGATACTCACTGGCGCATACCGATCAAATTGTCGCGCAGATCGAGGATCGGCTGCGCACCATCCCTGAAGTGCGCGACCTGTTCACCACCGTCGGCGACACCAACGGCGACGATCGCGTGACGGTCGCTGAAGTTGATGCGAAGCTTTTCCCGCTCGGCCAGCGCCGCCGCAGCCAGGAACTGGTAATGGCCGACGCACGCAAGTTGATGGACGCGTTTCCGGCGCTGCGCGTGAGCGTCGATCCGATCAAGCCGTGGGAGCAGGGCGGCTATCACGAAATGGCGGTCGAATATGCCATGCGGGGTCCCGACCTCGAAACGCTGCGTGCATATGCCGACAAGCTGATGACGCGGCTCAGAAAAATCCCCGGCATCGTCGATCTCGACTCGAGCTACGAAGGCGGGCTGCCGGAGCTTCAGGTCAACATCGATCGCTCCAAGTCGGCCGACTTGGGCGTGTCGGTGGACGATATCGCGCAGACGATGCGCACGATGGTGCAGGGCGACGTGATCACGCGCTTTCGCGAAGGTCAGGATTCCTACGACGTGCGCCTGCAGTTGGCCGAGAAGGATCGCAACAATCCGGTCGTGGTCGCGGGATTGACGATTCCTTCGAGCAAGGTTGGGCAGGTGCGGCTGGACAACGTGGCGACGCTTACGCACGGGACGGGCCCGGTACAGATCGATCGGCAGGACCGCCAGCGCAACATCTCGATCGTCTTCAACCTCGCGCCCGGATTCGCGATGAACAAGGTGATGGACGCCGTCACGCGCGAGGTCGGCCGGATTCATCTGCCGCCCGGCTATATCACGGCGTTCGGCGGTAATAGCAAGTTTTACGGCGAGATGGTCACCGGCTTCACGGTCGCCTTCCTGCTCTCGATCATCTTCATGTACATGGTGCTGGCGGCGCAGTTCGAGAGCTTCGTTCATCCGATCACGATCATGTTGTCGCTTCCGCTGGCCGTCCCGTTCGCGCTGATCTCGCTGTTCGTCTTTCGCGAGCATCTGATGCTGTTCTCGACGCTTGGCATTTTGCTGCTGTTCGGCATCGTGAAAAAGAATTCGATCCTTCAGCTCGATCAAACCCTCAACCTGCTGCGCGCCGGACTGCCGCGCCGCCAGGCGATCCTGACCGCGAATCGCGATCGGTTGCGGCCGATCCTGATGACCACGGCGGCGCTGGTCGCGGGCATGATCCCCGTCGCGATTGGGCAGGGCGCCGGCGACAGCTCGATTCGCGCAATCGCGCTGGTCGTGATCGGCGGTCAGACGCTGTGCCTGCTGATCACGCTGCTGATTACCCCGGTCGCTTTCTCGCTGTTCGACGATATGGAGAATTGGTTGCGCAACTTCCGCAAGCCTCCCGCACGGCTCAAGCTGGTAGAGCCTCTGTACGACGACGAGCCCGAACGCCACGCAGTCAACTAGCGGCGCGCGTCTCCGTCTTCAATCTTCGTCCCGCGTTCTGATACGCTCGCAAAATTATTGAACGCTGGAGACAAACCAATAATGGGCCAAATCGTAATCGTTCTTGCACTCGGGCTGGCCGCGGGCATACTCGGCGGATTCGTCGGCGTCGGCGGAGGCGTCCTGATCGTCCCGGTGCTCGTGCTGGTGCTCGGCTTCGATCAACATCTCGCAGTGGGCACCTCGCTGGGCGCGCTGCTGCCTCCGGTCGGAATCCTCGGTGCGTACGAGTACTACAAGCACGGCCATCTCGACGTCACGTATGCGCTGCTGCTGGGCCTGGGCTTGCTGGTCGGCGCTTACATCGGCGCGGTGTACGCCGTAAAGATGCCCGGGGCGATGCTTCGCCGCATTTTCGGGGTATTCCTGCTGCTGACCTCGCTTCGGATGCTGTACAAATAGATTTATCGCGCGGTTGTGTACGCGACTCGATTTCCTTGCGCTGGCGGATTGCCCTTACTAAGTTCGCGATGTGGATCCGGCGCTCGAAAAAGCACTCAACCTTTTGCTCGAATCCGAGCGCGCCGGAGTGATCGCGCTCGGCACGCTCATCACCGACGTCAAGCAGGACGAACTGAAGAAGTTCCTGTCCGGGTCGCGTGCGATGGAACAGCGCAACGCCGAGGAACTCAAGGCTCTGATACGCGACAACGGCGGCAACCCGTCCAGCGCCGTCGGGCCGTTCGCCGACAAAGTCGCCGCGCTCGAGTCGATTCGCGATCGCCTGGACCTGATGTCACGCGGTCAGGAATGGGCCGCGCGCAAAACCGAAGTCGCGCTCGCACTCGCCCCCGAAGCCGGTCCCATACACGACTACCTGACTGCGATGGCGAATCGGCATCGCGCTGAAGTGGAATGGGGCCGCGCGGAAGTTATCCGTCTCATGTCAGCCGGCTAAGGGCGCACACGCTCGAGCTTAAGTCTCTACCCGGGACGTTGCTTACTCACTTGGCGTAGCCGTCCCATCATGCTTGAGCTGTGCGGATCCTTCCCGCACTAACTGTCTTCAGGAAAATAGAATGCCTCAGGGGCAGGCCGATACACGCGGTTCAACCATAGCGGCCGTCTAAGGCCACCCGGACCGGGCGCGGGCCGCGCCATCTTGAGCCAGCGCCGGTACACCTCGTGCGCGAGGTTCGTATCTACGAAAATATCGCCGTAGCGATCGCCCGGCGCCGGTTTCTCGACGCGCACCTTCAGATGCCAGCAGTGCTGCCCGCTGACGGGGTCAGGCTGCACCGGAAATACCAGGTTTTGATGCACGCCCGCATCTTCCCACCATACCCGCTCCGAGTCGGGATCCTCGCTCTTGAACGGCTTGATGCCGTGAATCTGGCGCATCATCCATTTTCCCGGCGACCTTTGCTTGAGATCGACCAGCGCCGTCGACCATCGCTCACCCCCGGAGTTCTCCTCGAGGCGCCAACGCCCAAGATGATGCGAGCATGCGATCACTCCCGGCCGAATTCCTTCCGTCACCCACAGCTTGTCGATGAAATAGCCGATCTCGGTATGCACTTTGACCAGGTCTCCGGTCTTGAAACCGAATCGTTGTGCGTCTTTTGTGTGTATCCAGACCGGGTTCTTGTGAGATATTTCGTATAGCCACTTGGCATTGCCGGATCGAGTATGAATCAAGGTGGGCAGCCGAAACGTGGGCAATAGCAACATCTCGCCGCGGGTTATATCTATATTGTCGCGATGCACATGGCTTCGGATGTAGGTCGGAACTGAGTACTCGGGCCATTTCCACTCCTTGAGAGTCTTCGAATAGAATTCGAGCTTGCGCGACGGCGTCGGAAAGCCGACGTACTTTTCGCCGTCGACTTCGACTCCTACCGCTTCGCGCCCCTTTTCAATCACGTGCGTGGCCGGATTAGTCGCCGCGCCGTCGAGCTTTGCGCGCTCGACGCCGTCCTCGTGCGTGCGATAGACGTTGTCCTCGACCAGGAACGCTCCGTACTTGCGCATGTACTCGAGCGGCGTCATTTTTTGGGACTGCGCCGCCGCGGGCAAGCCCGGCACGCTGTTCTCAAAGATCCAGCGGTAGTAGTCCTCGAGCGTTAACTTCTCACCGGCGCGATACGGCGATTCGAAGTTTTTCCTGATGCCGAGTGCGCCATCGGGATCGATTCGCCAGGAAAGCTCGATCCAGAATTCGTCTTCTTCCCAGACCTCGCCGATTCCCGCCTCGCGATGCGCCTCCAAGGTGGTCGCGAACTTCCGCCCTTTTTTTTCAAGCGCGACCCTGAGCACGGGTTGCCGAAATCCGATCCATCGAGCGCAATGCGTTTCCTGGCTGAGCAAATCGTGCCGTTCTGACGCGTGGCCCATCGGCAGCACGTAGTCCGCGAACCAGGCGGTCTCGCTCCAAATTGGCGTCAGGCACGCGTGCCGCTCGACCTTGCTCTCATCGCTGAGCGCCTCTATCCAACTCATTCCGTCCGGATCCGTCCACACCGGATTGTGCACGCGGGTGAAATACGCGGCCAGTTTGCCGCGGCCTTCTTTCAGGAAATGAGGCAGGAGAAAACTCATTTCAAAGAACGCGATCGGAAATTCGCGGGGCCACATCATCTCGTTCCAGACATTCGGCGGCGCGGGAATCATCGGCGGCATCGGCACAAACTTGTTGGCAGTATTCGGATTGGTGCCACCGGGCGTGCCGACGGCGCCCATCAACACGACCAGAAATTCGAGCGCCCGCGCCACCTGCCATCCGCCAAGATTTCCCGCCGCCGCGTTGCGCCACACGTGCGTCGCCAGCGCCGATTTTGCGCGCGCGGCCTCATGCGCGACCTCCACGATCACAGCGCCAGACGCACCCGACTCCTGCTCGGCGAACTCCGGAGTGTAGGGAGCGTAAAGCTCCTTCAATGCAGCGATGAAGCTGTCGAATCGAAGCGGGCGCCCGGGATGCTCCTCGCGAAGATACTCTTCCCAGTTGACCCATCGCCGCATGAATTCGGCGTCGTAGAGATCCTCCTGAAGAATCACATTGCACATCGCGAGCAGCACCGCCGCTTCGGTGCCGGGCCACGTCGATAGCCAGTAGTCCGCCTTGCTGGCGGTGTTGGACAGGCGCGTATCGATCACGCAGAGCTTCGCGCCACGCTGCTTGCCTTCGATTATCCGTTGCGCGTGCGGATTGAAGTAGTGACCCGCCTCGAGATGCGCGCTCAGCAGCAAAATGAAACGCGCATTGGCGTGATCCGGCGACGGGCGATCGGCGCCGTGCCAGAATGCATATCCGGTACGCGCACCGGCCGAACATACATTAGTATGACTATTATGTCCGTCGATCCCCCACGAATGTAGTATGCGCTGATTGTATATCAACTCGTGACCGGGCCGGCCGACATGGTATACGATTTCGTTGCGCCGTCCTTCGACAAGAGCCTTTCTGATTCGCGCAGCCAGATCATCGAGCACCTCGTCCCAGCTCACACGCTGCCATTTTCCCTCGCCGCGCTGGCCGGTGCGCTTGAGCGGATAGAGTATTCGCTCCGGGTCGTTGACCTGGTTGATCGTCGCGGGACCCTTGGCGCAGTTGCGGCCACGGCTGCCGGGATGCTCGGGATTGCCTTCGAATTTGCGAATCTTGAGCGTATCCTTGTCAACGTAGGCGAGCAGGCCGCATCCCGCTTCGCAGTTGAAACATATCGTAGGAATGATCGAATACCGGCGCTCGACCTTGCGCGGCCAATGCGCCGGATCGAACTCGATCCAGTCTTCCCATTGCGACGGCGGAGGGTAGCTTGCCAGTCCATTGGCCGGCGGATCGAGACCCTTCGCGGCAGGATTCAACGGCTCCGGGTTATTACTCATTACAATAGTCTGTAGCTAACTCAGCGCAACAGCCTGCCCGGCTTCTATCCATATCGACTCGAATATCCATATGCCTGCGAGTGCGCATACTGCTGCCAACACTGCCGGCGCCGTCAAGACACCTGCGTAAAGCCCCGCGGCCAGGATCGCCGACGGCAACAGCAAGCCCAGGCCAATCGCGCCCAGCCAGAACTGCCGGCGAAGCTCGCCCCTGATCATCAGATCGGCCGCCAACCTGGCATCCTCGCTCAAGTTTTCGAAAAACAACTCGTCCATCGCGATCGCGAGACTGACTAATAGAGACATAACCAGTATTTCATCGAGTGTTCTCGTCGTCCGGGGATCGCGGCTTTCGATTGCGGCCAGGATGATCAGAACTGACGCACCCGCAACAATCGCCTGTGACAACAACTGCCACAGAAAGAGCCGGCTCTGCCATAGGTCGCGGCCCCTGCCTTGCGCGAAGAGGAAAGCGGAATAGCCAGCCGAACCAATTCCAAAAGCGGCGGCAGGATATACTATGAATCCGGACGGTGTTCCGGCGAGAATCGATGTGAATAGCCAGACGAACGAAAGGCCACCGTATGCGATTAGTATGTACGCGCCGATTACTACCCACGATCGCAGGCTCGGCTTGGTGAGCAGGTAATAGAAACGATCGGGCCGCTTAAGGTCGAAAATCAGAAGCAGCGCGGTCAGCCCGGTGAAAATCATCGCAACGATAGGGCTCGAGATACTAATCAGCGCGCGCTCGTTTTCAGCACCGAGTGCGAGCAACATTGCCGCGACGATCAGTACGCCGGCAGCGATCGCCTTGGCCCACAGATAAGCCGCAATCTTCCATCCCCACGGCGCTGGATGCGCGACGTCGTAAACCACTCGCGACGCACCCGCATCTCGGTTCACTTCGTCAGTCGTGGCCAGGGCGTAACCCGTTTCGCCCGGCTGCCGGTCCGACCAGAAGTGACTTTCCTGGTGCGCCGGGACGGTCGGCTGAAGCAGATCGGTGTCGATTCCGACGTAAAATAGTTTCGGTTCGGTGTTCTTGTACGGTTTGCGAGCGCTCACGGCCTGCGTCGCGATGATTCGGCTGACGTTGCTTTGCGAGTCGTCGAGGTCGCCCGTGATTATCGCCTGCGTGGGACACACGATGACGCACGCGGGTTGCAGATCGAGCTCGACGCGATGCGCGCAGTAGTTGCACTTTGCCGCGGTGTTGCTGTTTGGATCGAGGTAGAGGGCGTCGTATGGACAAGCCTGCATGCACGATTTGCAGCCGATGCATCGCTCGCTGTCGAAGTCAACGATGCCGTCCTTGCGCCGATACAGCGACGTGGTGGGACAAATCTCGATGCACGGTGCGGCGTCGCAGTGGTTGCATCGCAGCACGCCAAAGTGGCGCGAGGTGTCGGGAAACTCGCCCTTCTCGATGTACTTGACCCAGGTGCGGAAAACGCCGATCGGAACGTTATGCTCTTCCTTGCACGCCACCGTGCATGCATGACATCCAATGCATCGTTCCTGATCGATGACAAAGCCATAACGCATGATCGTGATCCGCATTGCGCCGACGCGCCAGGATGGCGCATCGATGCGAGTCGATCACGCGACACTGTCGAGCCTGGCTGCGTGCGGCGGCGGCTACACCAATATCTCCGCCGTTCCGAGGACGCAAACCGCGCCGCGGCCTGCGGCCATCACATGGTCCTGCACTCTTGCGGCGTTCGCTGCCCGGCGCGATAATCCGAGGCTCCGGTGGACGCATAGCTCAGCCCGGTTAGAGCGCTTGCCTCACATGCAAGAGGTCCCTGGTTCGAGTCCAGGTGCGTCCACCATCGTTGATTCCCGCCGCGGCCGAACAATACCGGGTTGTGACTGACGATCCCGGGTGGCATCAATATGAGTCGGTAATGGGATCATCCACCGCTGAAAACCGACGGAAGGAACGACGCGCGCAGCCCGCCGCGATTCGACTGGCGCATTGGATTAACATTCCGCTGCTCGTCATCATGGCCGGCAGCGGGCTGCAGATTCTGGCCGCGTATCCGGCGCTCGGTCCGCGCGGCGCACAATATGGCTGGTATCCCTTCCAGAACGACGCGCCGCCGTCGTGGCTGCGAATCGGCGGATGGCTTGCGGGCGCGCGTCATTTGCATTTCGCGATCGCGTGGTTCCTCATCCTCAACGCAGCGATCTACCTGATCTACCTGGTCGCGAGCGGTGAATGGCGGCGCCGCATTTTCATTCCGCGCCGCGATACTGCGAATGCGCTGGCGATGCTCGGTTACTACTTGCGCGTTCGTAAGACTCCGCCGCCTGAGGACTTCTACAACGGCGCTCAACGTCTCGCCTATACGTCCGCGATTCTGTTCGGAGTCGTCGTGGTTCTATCTGGACTGGCTATTTACAAACCGGTGCAGTTGTACTGGATAACCGCGGCATTCGGCGGATACGACGTCGCGCGCGTGGTGCATCTGAGCTGCCTGGTTTTGCTCGCACTGTTCACCGCGATGCACTTGATGCTCGTCGCGCTTCATCCGCGGACGATCGTCACCATGTTGACGGGAGGACAGCGTGGCTAGCCTGATCACGCGGCGAAAACTTCTGCTGGGTCTCGCCGCTACCACCGCGCTGGCCGGATGCGACAGCCGTCCCGCGTCGATGTTCCTTGCCGGGATGGAACGGTGGAACGAGCGCGTCGATCGCCTGTTGTTCTCGCCGACTCGACTCGCGCCGCAACCGCCTTCCTCCGAGCTCACGCCCGAGGCCGCTTTCCCGAGCTACTTTATTTCCGACACGATTCCGTTCGCACCGGACAATTGGATGCTCATGGTGGGCGGCCTGGTCACGCGGCCGTCCGTCTTCTCGCTCGAACAGCTCAAGCGGATGCCGCAAACGAGCATGCGAATTCGCCATCATTGCGTCGAGGGTTGGTCGGCGGTGGCCGAGTGGCAGGGCGTGCAGCTGCGCGAGATCGCACGGATGGTCGGCGCCAGCCGCGACGCGCAGTACGTCGAGTTCCGTTCATTCGACGCCGGCTACTTTTCATCGTGGGATATCGAAAGCTCGCTTCATCCGCAGACCATTCTTGCATACGGCATGAATGGGCACGCGCTATATCCCGATCACGGCGCCCCGCTGCGGCTCTACTCGCCGGTCAAGCTCGGCTACAAGAACGTGAAGTACCTGACCGAAGTTAATTTTCTCCCGCATCGCAGCGGCGGGTATTGGGAAGATCAAGGGTACGATTGGTACGCCGGCGTCTAGTCGATCGCGAGGCTCGCGAACGACACCGCCGACTCGCTCTGCGGTTCCATTGCGATTCCATATTTCAGCAATCGCGCGCTGCGGCCGCGCAGCAGCTCGAGTTGGGTATACATCGGCGCCAGACCGCAAATTCGCCGCGCATCGCGATCCTTCACGATGTCGGCGAAGAAGCCCTCGGGGTCGCCGCGCTTGATATTTTCGATGAGGCCGAGATCCTCGCGCTGGACGCGCTCGGCGACCGCGCGATCAGCGCCGAACTCGTCGCCAAATTTCCTGCCGACGTGGGCGAAATCCACACCCGCAAGAATCAGCACCCGGCGCTGCTCCGCGTCGAGCTCGGATCTCAGCGCCGCGATGAACGATCCAACCCGGGAGTCGCGCGCCGGCGTGACTCCGCTCGCTACCAATTCATGGAATGAACTGACCAGGATCGGCACGACCTGGTAGCCGCGCGCTCCGAACGCGTAGGCGAGAAACAGCGCCTGGAATTCGATCGAATGCTCGCCGCGATGCAGCATCTCGTCAGCGAACAGATCGCCCTGGTAACGCGCCGCGAGCCGATCGATAAAACCGCCGTCGGTCTCGACCGCGCCAAACGGCGTCGCGTAGTTCTTGCGCGTCGCGCTGAACAGCTCGGGGCCGCCGCCGTAGTGCGAGGTTCCCAAAATCACGATCAACTCGGGGGGCTCGTGCGCCATCAGCTCATGGTAGGCGTGGGCGTAGGCGGCCGCGCCTCGGCGCGGATCGATATGCGGCGCGATCAGGCCCGCGAGCGACGCCGATTTCCTCACCGCTGGAACGCGGCCCGGTCCCTCGGGAGGATCGAAGTACGCCGCCAGCTCCAAGCGCAGCTTCGCCGGATCTTTCTCGTAGCACAGCCCCACCAGCGCTGCCGGACGGTCGGGGCTCGCCAGAAATTCCTCGCGCACGCGCCGCTCGCGCTCATGAAATGCGGGCGAGTCGAGGAAGTACGCGCCATCCAGCGCCGCTATCAGCTCGTCGAGCTTCTCGAGCGGAATCATCTCGCCGAAGCGCTTCGCAAACGCGGCCTGGATATCCTTCAGCGACATCTTCCCGTCGAATAAGGTCACGATGAAGTAAGCGCCCATCCCGAGCATGATCGGTTCGGGCGCCAGTCCGCTCGGATCGCGCAAACAGATCAGCGTCTGACCCTGCTGCTCGACGGGGAAAGCCTCGACGGCCCGAATCTTTGGATTTTCCATCGTGAAATCTAAATCTTGGTGATAGTCGACGGCCCGGCTTGCCACCGGCGCGAGCACCGCGTTTACAGATGCTATGGGCTTTGACAAAATCCGGCAAGCTGGCAGGAATTCCGCGCGGAAAAATCCGCCAATCGCTTCGAATCGCCATGTCCGGCTAACACAGAACGTCCGGCTAACACCCAATGTCCGACCACCATCGACGCAGCGCCGCCCTGACCCGATCCCGTCCGCGACGCAAGGATGCGCCCACGCCCGCCCGCTACAGAGTCGCGCGGATCGATTCGCTCGCGCCCGGCGAGTCGCTGAAGTTCATGCTGCCGATTCGCGGCGCCGACGAGGAATGTTTTCTGATCAACTTCGGCGGTGAGTTCCACGCCTACGTCAATCGATGCCGGCATGTGCCGATGGCGATGGATTGGGTGGATAATCAGTTTTTCGCGGAAGACGGCCGCTACTTGATGTGCCAGACGCACAACGCCTATTACGAGCCGGCCAACGGCGAATGTATCGCGGGACCGCCGACCGCATGCGGCAAATTTCTTTACCGGCTGCCGACGGAGATCGAAGACGGAGTCATCTACGCTCGTCCGCCGCAAGATGAATTCGAAGACTAGCGTCTATTCGTATTCGTCGCCGAAATGGGCGCGCACGATTCGCGCCTTGAGGTACTCGAGCGTGCCGAGATCCTCGACGATGTCGCCGCCGGTGTCGTAGAAGAACAGCTCACCATTCTTCGTGCGGCCGACCGCGATGATCCATTCGAGGTCATCCCGGTCCTCAAGCAAATAATTGATTGTCTGCGCCACCCCGCGGCCCGGGATAATCGTAATCTTCGGCCTTGGGAGCTTTTCCTTTTCCTGCTTGGGCATCTCTTTGATCAACCCTCCGGCGGGAGGATGCGGGAATCGACCACTCAATTACATTAAGAATGCCCCACGATCTAAGTCAATAGCGCGTGCACTGCGATCTCCACATGATGCGTGTTGGGGAAAAAATCGAAGCCGCGCACGCGATTAATTTTGTATCCCGCCGCCGCAAGTACGCGCAAATCACGCGCCAGCGTGGTCACGTCGCACGATACGTAGATGACGCCCGGGGCACGCAGCTTGACGATCGGTTCCATCAGATCGGGCGCGCCGGTGCGCGGCGGATCGAGAATTATGACCTCGGGACGATAGCGCGCGCGATGCAGAAAATCTGCGGTCGCCGACGCCTTCATCGCGATGAACTGTGCGTCGCGAAATTTCAACCGCGCGGCGTTGCGCGCCGCCGCCGCGATTGCTCCCGCATCGGCATCTACCCCCGTCACTCGCGCGCCGCGCCGCGATGCGGGCAGGCTGAAGTTCCCCGCGCCGCAAAACAGATCGAGCACTGCCGGCGATTCGTGAATTGCCGCCATTTCCATCACGCTCGCGACGAGCTTCTGGTTCTGCGCGCGATTCACCTGGCTGAAGAAATCGGCGTCCACTTCGATCGATAACCCAGCCTCGAGCTCGATTGCGATCGCGCTGTCGCCTGCCGTCGCGCGATGCGTCCCCGATCGCAGCACGATTCCCGCAATCTCGCGGTCCGATTCGAGCACGTTGCTTGCCCGCCTGAGGTCCTCTTCGGCCGCCGGCTTCTTCAGATGTGCGACCTGGACTTCGCGTGCGTCGTCGCGCACCACCTCGATCTCTTCGACTCGCTTGCCCAGCGAGCGCGCCAGATGCAGCGGCATCCGGATGCCCGGCTCGGCGACCATGCATGAATCGATCTCGACGATCGTGTTGCTGCCGGCGGAGTAAAAGCCAAGCACGCCTTTGGCGCCCACCCTGAGCCGGATTCTCGACCGATAACCGAACTCTGCCGGCGCCGGTTCGATGAGTCCCGCCGGATCGATCGCGACGCCAAGCGCATGGCCCAGCTCGCGCGCGACTACTTCGCCCTTGAACCGGACTTGGGCACCGTAGTCGATATGCTGCCAGTCGCATCCACCGCATCGCGGGAGATACGGACACGGAGCCACCCGGCGCTCGGCGCTCGCGCGGAGGATTTCGCGAATTTTCGCGACCGCGTAATCGCGGCGCTCGGAAACTATCTCGACGTCCAGCCTGTCTCCCGCCACTGCGCCCGCGACCATCACAGCTTTGCCGTCCCGACGGCCGACGCCGAAGGGTCCGAATGTCATCGCACTGATTTCTATTTCCGGCATGCGCACCCAAGTTTATCTGCACTACGCAATTCGCGCGATGCGACCTATAATTGATGCGCGCGCTTGGTCGCGCCATTTTATCTGCGCATTCACCAGGTGACGCCCTTGGCGATCGAGACCGACCTCCGCGAACTAATCGACAGGAATCTTCCCGCTGATTCCGCCCACCTCGTTTCCGCCTTCGCCGAGCGTTTCTTCGCGCGCGAGTCAGCCGACAATCAAGAGCAGGTCCCGGCCAACCGGCGCCTTACTCTCGTGCAGTCGGCGTTCGAATTCTTTTCCGTCCGCACCGATCCCGTGATCGCGCGCGTCGAATCTGTCCCGGGCGACGACAACGACACACTCGCCATCGTCGAGACCGTGACGATCGATTGCCCGTTTATCGTCGATAGCGTGCTCGAATATTTCCATCATCTCGGCGCCACCGTTCGCACGATGCTCCACCCGGTCTTCAAAGTCACTCGCGACAAACAGGGGCGGATCGCGTCGTTCGAGCAGTCCCTCTCCACCGAGCGCGGCGAATCATTCGTTCACGCGGAACTGGAGCTAACGCCCGCACCCGAACAGGCGCGTCAAATCGAGCGCGATGTCATCTCAATTCTCACCGAGGTCCGCGCGGCGACCGGCGACTTCGAGCAGATGACCGGCCGCGCCCTGCAGATCTGCGAGGAAACCGCGTCGAACCGCGAACTGATCGAGGTCCGCGACCTCATGCGCTGGCTCGTCCACGGCAGCTTCGTGTTTCTCGGCTATCGCCGCTATCTCGTGAGCGGCGCCGACGCCGCCGCCAGATTCGTGCTCGATCCCGGCACCGAACTCGGCATCATGCGCGAGCAGGACGAGTCGCGATTTCGCAGCTCGGTCTTGCTCGATGAACTCTCACCCGCGCGCCGCAAACTCTTCTTCGAAGGACCACCGCTGGTGATCGGCAAGACTCGCGCCGAGTCCCACGTGCATCGCCGCCGCCCGATGGATAGCGTCTCGATTCGCCGCACTGACGCATCGGGCCGCGTCGTCGCGTTCGATAATTTCGTCGGGCTGTTCACCTCCAAGGCCTACGCCGAGGAGGCGCAGCACATTCCGGTCCTGCGCGCGAAGCTGCGCGAAGTGCTCGAGTGCGAGGGTGCCGCCCCCGGCTCGCACGATTACAAGGAAATCGTTTCCGCCTTCAACAGCTTCCCCAAGGATGAACTCTTTCGCGCGCCCGTCGCCGAACTGCGCGCGCAGTTGCGCCTCATCCTCGACGTTAAGAGCGCGGGCTCGGTGCGACTCTTCGTTGCGCCCGACGTGCGTCACGGCAACGTGATCGCGCTGGTGGTGATGCCGCGCGACGCCGGATCAGCCGAGCTTAGCCGGCGCATCCAGGATACTCTTGCAGCCGCGCTCCACGGCACTTTGGTCTATTTCTACCTGGCGCTCGGCGAGGGTTACACGGCGCGCCTCCATTTCTGTTTCCTTGCCGATCCCCCGAAGGCTTCGGTCATCCGCGGCCTTGAGACCACGATCGCCGAGCTCGCCAGACGATGGGACGATCGCTTGCAGGAGCGGTTGATCAAAAAATTCGGACCCAAGCGGGGACGCTCGCTCGCTGAGCGATGGACCGGTGCGTTCAGCGCTGAATATCAGGCAGCGATCGACGTAACGCGCGCGGTCGTCGACCTCGAAGACGTCGAAACGCTAATCGCCGGCGGCCGTGATTTCATGGTCGAGGCCGGACGTAGCGCTGCCGACGGCCATGCTGGCGCCGACGGCGACATACGGATTATGGGCCTTGGCGACGCTCCGATGCTGTCCGATCTGATGCCTACTTTGCAGAACTTCGCCATCGAGGTGTTGGCCGAGGACGCTCACGAGCTTCGTCCCCGAACGGACGGCAAAGTGACGCGCGCGTACCTGCAGGTTTTTTCTGTGCAGGGACCCGGCTCGCAGCCGTTCGATAAATTTCCCGGCGCCGCACTGGTTGCCGACGCGATCGCCGCCGTGCGGAGCGGCATTGCCGACGACGATTCTCTTAACGCGCTCACTCTCACTGCGGGCCTTGCCTGGCGCGAGGTCGCCCTGCTGCGCGCGTACCTCGTCGCCGGGTTTCAGATGCGCCTGTCGCCCGCTCGTCTCGGCTTGCAGCGCGTTCTGTTGCTATATCCCGACCTTGCCAGGTTGCTATTGGAACTGTTCACGGCGCGTCTCTCGTTCGACAGTCCGGCCGCGCCGGAAAAAATCGCGGATCTGCGGCAAGCGTATCTCGCTCGTCTCGGTGCGATCGAAAATATTGTTGACGACCGCACCGCGCGCGCGCTGTTGTCATTGGTCGAGGCGACCGTGCGCACCAATTTTTTCTGCGCGGTGCCGTCGCCCGACCCCTACATCGCGCTCAAGTTCGAAAGCGCGCGCATCACCGGCCTGCCCGACACCGCGCCGCTCTACGAAATTCACGTCAACAGTCCGCGCATGGAAGGATGCCATTTGCGCCACGGGCGCATCGCACGCGGCGGAATTCGCTTCAGCGACCGGCCCGACGATTACCGCACCGAGATCCTCGATCTGATGAAGACCCAGACCGTGAAGAACGCGATCATAGTCCCGTTCGGCGCCAAGGGTGGCTTCATCGTCAAGCCGCGGCCACGCCATCAGCCCGATCCCCGCGACGGCGTCGAGGCGTACCAGACGCTGATCAACGCGATGCTCGATCTCACCGACAACCTCACCGGCGACGGCCCTGTGCATCCCGCTCGCGTCAGGGTGCTGGACAACGACGGTCCGTATCTCGTCGTGGCCGCCGATAAAGGCACTGCGGGTTTCTCCGACCTCGCCAATCAGATCGCTCTCGAGCGCGGCTTCTGGCTCGGCGACGCCTTCGCCTCGGGCGGCGAGCACGGCTACGACCACAAGCAGATGGCGATCACGGCGCGCGGCGCGTGGGAATCTGCGCGCCGGCATCTGCGCGAGATGGGTCGCGATCCCGACCGCGGCGCGCCGATCACGATGGTCGGCATCGGCGACATGTCGGGCGACGTGTTCGGCAACGGCCTTATGCGCTCGCGCAACTTGAAGCTCATCGCCGCCTTCGACCATCGGCACATCTTCATCGATCCCGACCCCGACCCCGCAGCCAGCTTCGACGAACGCAAGCGGCTCTACGATCTGCCGCGCTCGAGTTGGGCGGACTACAATCCCGCGCTCATCAGTGCCGGCGGCGGCGTCTTCCGCCGCGGCCAGAAACGAATCGATCTCAGTCCGCAAGTGCGCGCCGCGCTCGGATGCGACTCCGATGCGCTCGACGGAGAGTCGTTGATCCAGCGCATTCTGCGCGCGCCCGTCGATCTGTTTTACAACGGCGGCATCGGGACTTACATTCGCGCCACGACCGAGACCGACGCCGAAGTCGCCGACCACGCCAACGACGCATGCCGAATCGCCGCGCCTGAGCTTCGCGCCAAAATAGTCGTCGAAGGCGGCAACCTCGGCTTCACCCAAAAGGCGCGTATCGAGTACGCGCTCGCCGGCGGGCGTATCAACACCGACGCGATCGACAACTCGGCCGGCGTGGATATGTCCGATCACGAAGTCAATCTGAAAATTCTGCTCGAGCCTGCCGTAGCCCGCGGCGAGCTCACGCGCGACGCGCGCAACCGCGCGCTTGCCGCATGCGCCGGCGAAGTAGCCGACCGTGTCATCGCTGACAATCGCGATCAGGTGCTGTCGCTCAGCCTCGAGCAGCTTCGCAGCCGCACGCACTTGACCGAATTTTGCGACCATCTCCAGGCCATCGAGGATCGCGGCATCCTGGCCGGGATGGAGCCCGTGCTGCCCGCCCGCGACGCGATTCACGAGCGCCAGTCACGCTACCCCGGGCTCACCCGCCCCGAGCTTGCGCTGGCCGCGGCCTACACCAAGATCGATCTTATCCGGCGGCTTCAAACCACCGTGCTGGTTGACGATTCGTACCTCGTCGGACGTTTCCTGCAGCCATACTTCCCGCCCTCGCTCGCCGGGCACTCAAGCCCCGACGTCGGCGCTCATCGCCTCCGCCACGAGCTGATCGCGACTCGCGCCGTCAATGAACTCGTCGAACTGGTCGGCTCGACTTTCGTCTTCGGCCACGTGCGCGATCGTGGCGTCGCAGCGGAGGATGTCGTCCGTGCATGGGTGATCGCGACCGAGGTGCTTTCGATTCACGAACGCGCCGCTATGCTCAAGCGCAACGCCGCGGCGACCGCGGCCGAATCGGAGTTGGGCGCATTTCTCGCACTCGAACGCGCCTGCCGGATCGCTGCGGGATGGGCACTCAGCGAACTGGAACCTGCCACTTCGATCGGCGCCGCGGTGACCCGCTTCAAGCCCGCATTCGAAATGCTGTCCGGCGAGTTCGAGTCGATGCTCGCGGCCGGCGAGCGCGACCGCTTCGAGCGCCTCTATCGCGAGCTTCGGATCGACGTCCTGGACGGCGAACTGGCGCACGGGCTTACGCGCCTGGCCTTCGCCGATCACATTCTGAGCGTGCTGAGCCTGAGTTTCGCCCGCGAAATCGAACCCGCAAATGCGGCTCGAGCGTACTTCCGCCTGAGCGCGCAACTCAACTTCACAATTCTCGAAGATGCCCTTCAATCGATTGGCGCTGACGACCGCTGGGAGCGGCGCGCCGCAGACGAACTCGCCACTGAGCTTCGCGCCGCTCGGATCGCGCTGTGCTGCGCGGTGCTCGACGCCATCGCCGACGATCCCGATATCGGTGTCGATGAATCGATCGAGCAGTTGAAGCGGGTTCGCGCCAATCGATTCGTGCAACTCGCGCGGCTCTTCGACGAACTCAAGGCCCTTGCGTCCCCGAGCCTGCCCGCGATTCAAGTAACGGTTCGCGCCCTCTCCCGCCTGGCAAGTTGATCCGCGCGATTGTTCCCCTTTAACCTCCTAACAGGGACGAAGTCCCGCATCTTTTCTTTTCTTAACACTCAAGGTGCAGGGGCCGCAGCCCCTGGCCGTGGCGACGGCAGCGCAGTATTAAGCCGTTGGCAGGGGCCGCGCCCGACAACGGCGGGCGGCCTTAATACCGGGTGCAGGGGTCACCCCTGCAAATCCTGATAGAGGCGCAGCCCCGCCGCGACCAGGAACGCGGTGGTCGCAAAGTTCACGCTAATCTCGCCAAGACCGACCAGAAAGATCGTCGTCCCGAGAAAACCCGTTACCACCCCGACCGGCCCGAACAGCAGGCTCACCACCACAAACGCTCCCGCGGCCCACCAGTTGTATCCCGACCAGACCGCGAGAAACACCACGATCCGCGTCGCGACTTTAAAAAAGCGCTTGCGCATCAGGTCGCGGCTGAACAGCAGCGCATGCCAGCTATGCTTTGCGTCGAAGATCAGCGCGAACTGCGCAAAGTACAACCACGTGTACACCAGCGCGCCGATCATGATCATCAACACCAGCGCGACATATGACCACACGCCAATCGAACCGGGTATGTAGCTTGACGCCTCCTGGAACAAAAATAATCCCGCCGCCGGCGCCGCCAGTTGCAAAATCGTCACCCATATGAACCCCGGCGCAAGCGGAATCGATTCCCGGTAAACCTCGATCGCTTCGCCAATAATCCCGGGCTTCCGGAGTCCCGCGTGGATCCTCTTGAGCGAACACAACGTGACCAGCGTCACCAGCAGCGTGAGCAACCCAACGATCAGATGCAGCGCCTTGGTGACCCACGGCGAGAACGGCTGCGGCTCTTGCAGCGGCGCGGCCGTGTCCGGCGCATCGACGCCCTGCGCCTGCACGTAGCTGATATTTTGCGCGCCCGGCTCAAACGTCTTGGCGAGGCGGAATTGCAGATTCAACGCGTCCGGCAGCAGACACAATGCCGCCCCCAGCGCCAGCGGCGCCAGCACAACCGCCAGCACCGACCAATTCCCGCGCAGATCGTTCACCGCGTTGGCTAGATATATGAAGCTGCTTTTGAGGCGGACTGGATTCACAGCGCGTTAGAATCTGGCATCCTCGGACAATAGAGACAAGTCCGCCCCCGTCGCCTCATGATCGCTTCCGGCTCCGATGATATAGTGATGGTTTAAAGTGACACTCTCGCACGGAGAACGCACTCATGGCCGACCACGACTACGACCGCGCAGCGAAAATCGAGCATGAGAATAAAATGATCCGCCGGCTGCGTTTCCTCGTCGAGCTGACCTTCGCGACCATCGCTCAGGACAATGACATGACGCTCGAACAGGGATGGGAACACGTCCTTGCGCTCAAGGGCGCCGCGGTTGCGATGTTTCCCGGCAAGGAAGACACCTTCGACCTCATCTATATGCCGCGCTTCTCGCGTCTGCTCGCAGAGCGATTCGGCGCGAATTGACCCCCAAATCCACATCGCCGAATCGGGCCGCCGCTAAACTGTCCGGCTGCATCGCAATGCCCGACGGCTCGCTCGTCCGCGGGCGCATCACGTTCACCGATCGGATCACCGCGCTCGAATCCGCATCCAGCGGCGGCGACGAAGATTACATCCTGCCCGGCTTCGTCGATCTTCAGGTCAACGGCTCGCACGGTATCGACGTGATGAACGCGTCGGCGGACGCACTCGCCACTCTGAGCCGCCACCTCGCGCGCGAAGGCGCCACGGCCTGGATGCCGACCGCGGTCACCGCGCCAATTGAAAAGATCGCACAGGTTCACGAGTCGATCGCCGGTGCGATTGAAAATTCGCGCCGCGATAACTCCGCCGATGCGGCCGCCATTCTCGGCATGCACCTCGAAGGTCCGTTCATTTCGCCGCTCCGCCTCGGCGCGCATCCCGCGCTCAACCTCGAACCGCGCGCCGACGCCTTCGAACGAGTGCTCGCGATGCGCGCGCTTCGATTGATCACGCTGGCGCCCGAGTTGCCCGGCGGATTCGACGCGATTCGGCGCCTTACCGCGCGCGCCGTGGTCGTCTCCATCGGTCATACCAACGCGACTCTCGAGCAGGCCAACGCCGCCATCGCCGCCGGTGCCCGGATGTTCACACATCTGTTCAACGCGATGCGCCCGTTGAACCATCGCGATCCCGGCGTTGTCGCCGCCGCGCTCGCGCCGTCACCCGCACTCGCCGCGATCATCCCCGACGGTGTCCACGTGCATCCCGCGATGCTGCGTATCGCCAGCCGCGCCCGCGGCAAAGACGGGATGATCCTTGTCACCGACAAAGTCGCGCTGGCGAAAGCCTCTGCCTCCGAAAAAAATGTCGGGCGTGCGCGCACATCGATTCGCGACGGCGCCGCGCGCCTCGATGACGGCACGCTCGCGGGCAGCATCATCTCGATGCTCGATGGGGTCCGCATAATGGTCGAAAAAGCCGGCGTCAGCATCGGCGATGCGGCCGTGATGGCTGCGACCAATCCCGCCAATCTCGTCGGCGCGGGCGATCGTGGCCGCATTCAGGCCGGCGCGCGCGCCGATTTAATCGTGCTCAGCCGGGCGCTAGAGTTGAAGTCCGTGTTCATCGCCGGCCGCGAGATAAATTAGCCGCTGATCAACGAAAAATTTCGAAACCACCATCAATCGGAGACAATCGATGCCGCTCAACAAAGCCTGCGTGGGCCGCCAATTCCCACCGCTGACCACCAACGTCACCCTCGACGCGATCCAGAGCTATGCGCGCGCGTACAACGACCACAACCCCGCGTTCTTCGACGCCAGCCGCCCCGGCGGCATCGTCGCGCCGCCGATGTTCGGCGTCACCGTCATTTGGGATGCCGTCATGAAATCCATGATGGATCCTGACCTGCACGTCGACCTGCTCCGCCTCGTTCACGGCGAGCAGGACATGGAATTTTCAAATCCAATTCGCCCCGGCGACGTAGTAACCGCGGCCGCAAAAATTATTTCGATCGAAACCAAGGCCACCGGCGAGACCATAACCGTCGAGCTGAATGCCGCCAACCAGAAAGGGCAACCGGTCCAGAAAGCACTCTTCATCGCTTTTATTCGAGGCGCTCGAAACCGCGAGGCCGCAGCCTCGGAACCGCGCGCCATCGAGCCGGATCGCGGTGAGCCGATCTTTTCAGTCGCGCAAACTATCGACAAGGATCAGACCTACCGCTACGCCGAGGCCTCCGGCGATCGCAACCCGATCCATGTCGATGAAACCATCGCGAAGATGGCGGGCCTGCCGGGCATCATCGTGCATGGCCTTTGCACCATGGCGTTTACCTCGAAGGTCGCGATCGACAATCTCTGCGCCGGCGACCCGACTCGCCTCAAGCGCTTGCGCGTGCGCTTCTCCCGTCCCGTGCTTCCCGGCCAGACTATCACCACCAAAATCTGGGCCGACGGCGAGCGCGACGGCCGGAAAGTTTTCGCTTACGAGACTTTCAATCCCGACGGCCAGGCCGTCATCAAGGGCGGCATCGCCGAAGTCGCACCCTGACTTCCCTCCCGTGAAAATCACCATCGGCCTCTCACTCTCTCTCACCGGCGAATACTCTCCGATGGGCCGGCAGGCCGAAATCGCGATCCGTTTGTTCATCGCCGACGCCAACGCCAGTAGCGCGCTCCGCGTCGCCGGCGAGCGATGTGAGTTTGCGCTCGAATGCCACGACGACGCGAGCGATCTCGTGCGATGCGCCGAAATATATCGCGCTCTCTGCGCGGATCGCCGCGCAGACATAATCTTCGGCCCGTACTCCAGTCGCCTCACCCGCGCCGCCTCGGGCATCGTCGAACAATCCGGCCGCGTCTTCGTGAATCACGGCGGCGCCGGCGACGAACTCTACGACCGCGGCTATAAGATGATCGTCGGAGTACTCAGTCCCGCAAGTGACTATTTGCGCGGCTTCGTCCGCTTGCTGACCCAGCTCAAGCTCTGGCGCAAGCGCGTCGCGATCGTCGCGTCGAAGTCGCCCTTCGCTCGCGCGGTTGCATCGGGCTTCGAGCGCGCCGCCGATGAACGCGCCGCTCGTCGTCGCGGAGTCCGCGTCCGCGTGAAATGGAATGGCGCGTTCGACCCCGCCTCCACGCCCGCGCGGCTCTTCCCCGCCCTTGCACGCAACCGCGTCAACGCGCTCGCCAGCGCCGGCAGCTATGAACATGATGTCGCCGTGATGCGCGCGGTCGCATCTTCCCGTCTCAATATTCCGGTGCTTGGATGCGTCGCCGCCGGTGTGCGCCGCTTCGCATCGGACTTGGGCGAACTTGCAGAAGGAATCGTCGGCCCTTCGCAGTGGGAGGATTCCATCGAGATCGCGGCCGCCCTCGGTCCAACGCCCGCCGAGTTTGCGCGCCGAATGGTCACCGCCGGCGCCGGCGATTCTCCCGATTATCCCGCCGCGCAGATTTACGCCGCCGGTCTCCTGACCGCCGCCGCGCTCGCTGCCGCCGGCCGCCACGACGACGCGATGCTCCGCGATGCATTCTCCAACTTGCAAACCACCACGATGTTCGGCGACTTCTCGATCGATCGCGTCACCGGCCGCCAGCTCGGTCACCAGATGCTGCTCGTGCAATGGCACCGCGGGCGCAAGGTGATTATCGCGCCTGAGTCGCACGACGACTCCAGCTCGCTCAATTTTCCCTCCGGCTTGCGCCTGCTCCTTGCGGGAATCGAGATGCTTCGCTTAAGTCGTCGTGACGATTCGCGAGAATCGCTCGGCGACGCCGAATCGGAGGAATCGGACCTGGATAATGATGAGCGCAATCACGATTAAACTCGACCGCCGGATAGTTCTCGCGATTGGCTTGATGTCCGGGACCTCGCACGACGGCGTGAGCGCCGCCGTCGTCGAACTCGACCAGCGTTCTCGTCCGCCCGCGCGCTTGATCGCGTTTCACACTTTTCCGTACCCTGCGCGCTTTCGCAAAGAATTGCTCGCGGCTTCCGCCGATGAAAAAATCGGCGCGGCGGCGATTTCCACGCTCAACTTCGCGCTCGGTCGCGAGTTTGGACGTGCCGCCGTCGAGATCGCCCGGCGCGCGCATGTCGCACTTTCCGACGTTGCGTTCATCGGATCGCACGGCCATACCTTTTTTCATCTGCCGCCACGCCGCGCGGCCCGCGGACAGGTCGCCTCCACGATGCAACTCGGCGAGTCCGCCGTCATCGCCGCGGCCACCGGAGTTCCGGTCGTCGCCGACTTCCGCACGATGGACATCGCGCTCGGCGGCGAAGGCGCTCCGCTGGCCCCGCTCGCCCATCTCTGGCTGTTCGCTGACCCCACGCGCGGCCGCGTCGTGCAGAACATCGGCGGCATCGGCAACGCAACTTACATTCCGCCCCGCGCACGCCTCGGCGACGCCGACCTGATCGCGTTCGACACCGGCCCGGGGAACATGATGCTGGACGCGCTCGCTTCGCGAATCTCGGGCGGCCGCCTGCGGATGGATCGCGACGGGCGCATCGCGGCCAGCGGCCACGTCAACGAGCCGCTGCTCGCGAAGCTGATGCGAAATCCTTATTTCCGCCGCCGACCGCCAAAATCAACCGGCCGCAAGGAATTCGGAACTCACCTCGCCGATCGGATCGTCGCCGACGCCCGCCGCATGAAAATCGTTGACTACGATCTGGTCGCGACCGTCACCGCCCTCACCGCTCGATCGATCGCCGACGCATGCCGCCGCTTCATTTTTCCCCGTGGTCCCGTAGGGCAGTTGATCGTCACTGGCGGCGGCGCACAAAACCGAACCTTGATGCGCATGATCGCGGCGGAGCTTCCCAATCTCGAAGTGATCACCGCCGCGAACGTCGGCGTTGACGGCAATGCGCTTGAGACCGTCGCATTTGCCATTCTCGGCTTCCAGATGCTGCGCGGCCGCCAGGGCAACATCCCCACTGTCACCGGTGCACGGGCTCCCGCCGTCCTCGGCAAACTCACGCTGCCCCCGCGGCCAGTGACGAAGTGAAAAAGTGAAAAGTCGAGTCTCACCCGCGCCTCGAAGACTCGGCGCGATCTCACGCGCTGCGCTTGTCCTCGGGCGGTGCGACTCCCGCCTTCGTCGCTGACTCGACCACCGCCGACCGGAAGACCCCGTGCGCCATCGTCGATTCCTCGCGATCCGCTCGCGCCGCATAGACTCTCATCCGCACTTCATGCGCCGATTTGTCGTCCGGCACCGCCGCGACCGCCCAATCCGCCAGATGACATGCCAGCACGATTTCGCCGGCCGCCAGTCTCTCATTCGCCCGCGCGATCAGCGACGCCACACCGCCCGCCAGCGCCGCGATCTCCCGCGCCCGCTCGCCGTCGCTCGCGGGTTTAAGATTCGACGGCGTGCCGTCGTACCATCCGCCTTCCAGCCGCCAGATGTTACGCACGATAAACTCGGGCTCGTCGTACACGGCCTGCAGCCACGGCTTTTCCGCGAGATTTGCCGGCGGCTTCACGGTGTGAATTATCTCGTCCAGCGCGGCGCCCGCATTCATCATTGCAATAGCCTGATCGTATAGGCTCTGCAGATAATTCGCGGTGTCGTTCAGCACCTGCCGCACCCGAATCGCGCCGAACACCGGGTAGCCGTGGCCCGGCACGAGCACTTCCGCCCCCAGTCTCGCCATCACGCGCAGCGCCTCGGCCCATTCGCGCGCGTAGCGCTGCGCCTTCTGCGGATTGCCCGCGTTGGGCGCCGCCCAGATGATCAAATCTCCGGTGCACAGCAGCTTGCGCTGCGGGATGAACACCCAGCAATGATCGTCGGTTTCACCGCGCGCATGATGGCATTCGAACTTGTCGTCGCCAGCAACTACATTCAACTGATTATCGAAGTAAGTATCCGGATATACATACTCAGTCGGCCACGGCGCGGGCCGGTTGAACTGCCGTGTATTGACTACTGTGTTATAACCGGCGGTACGCTTGTAGCGATCGAACCGCGCCGCGACTGCGCGATGTCCCACCACGCGCGGCCGTGCCACCTTGTTCTTCTGCGCATCCGCGACTATAGCCGGCATCCCGCACGCGTGATCGACGTGCCCGTGCGTGTAGATCGCCGTGTTCACCCGCTCCGGCGAGAACTGCCGAATCAGTTTCACCGTCGCGTCCTGGTTGAAGTAGCCCCCCGTATCCACCAGCACCAGCCCCTCGCGCGTCTTGGCCGCCGTCACGTTCGCAAACCATCGGTAGAACATCACGCCGTCCGCAATTTCCTCGTACTCGCCGGTCGGAAGGAGCGGATGGAACTGGCGGGTCGTAATCGCGCCGGTGAAAATCCTTTCCGATTGATCTCTTATCACGCCCATAGCTGAATCTTCCTCTTACAAGAGAACCCTCAATCGATCCGATGCAGCTCCCCGATATGGCGAATCTTCTCGTGATCGACCCAGGTGTAGCGCCGATGCTGATCGACCAGCCGCGCTTCGATTCCCGCCGCGCGCGCGCCCTCCACGTCGATCGAATAGATGTCGCCCGCAAATCTCACTTCGTCGGGACCGACGTCCAGGCGCTCGAGCGCGATTTGAAAAATCCGCGGGTCGGGCTTTGCTACCCCGACAACATGCGAGTCGATTATCACGTCGAAGTACGACGCCAGCCCGAATCGTTTCGCGTCCGCTTCGACCTGTCCCTCGGCATTCGACACGATCGCAAGCCTGTATCCTGCCGATTTGAACGCCTCCAATGCCTCGAACGTCCCCGGCCGCACCACGCGCCAGAGCGTGGCCTCGCGATGTATCGCGCCAAACTTCGCCGCGCATTCGCTGAATTCCTCTTCCGGAATTCCCGCCGCCTTCATCCAGCCGCGAAAAAAATGCGCATACGCCGCACCGTCGGCTTGCTTGCCCGGCGCGCTCATCAGATGTCGATCGATCGCCGCACGGCCTGCGTATTCGGCATGCTCGAGCGCCAGTGCATCGAGCTTGCGCCCTTCGCGCGAGAATTCGCGCGCCAGCAATTCGAAATCCAGGAATGCGAGCGTGCCGCCAAAGTCGAACAGCAGCGCCTTGAGTTTTTTCTTTGCCTTCGATTTCATTCCGTTCCAGCTTAGCAGGGGCCAGCCCCTGCACCCATTCCAGGAAAGCCAAGCATATCGTTTGATCCGACCGCTCTGGTTGCGCCGCTATCCATCAAAAAGATATGATTTTTCTGGAGATTTCTCCCCGCCGCACCAGCGCTCCGCAGGAGACTTGATGTTTACAGGTATCATCGAAGACCTCGGCACCGTCGAAAGCCTCAAGCTAACCGACCAGGGCGCGGTCATTTCTGTCCATACCTCGCTCCCCGTTTCCGAAATCAACATCGGCGATTCGATCGCCGTCAGCGGCGCGTGCCTGACCGTGATTTCCAAAGGCCCCAGCCGCTTCGCGATGGACATCTCGGCCGAGACCTTGCGATGCACCGGGCTGGGCGAACTGAAACCCTCCCGCCGTGTGAATCTCGAGCGATGCCTCACGCTCGGCAAGCTGCTCGGCGGCCACCTGGTCTCCGGCCACGTTGACGGCATCGGCCGGATCGTGTCGATCAAGCCCGAGGGCGACTCAAAACTCTTCAGCTTCGAGGTCGCGCCCGCGCAAGCGCGCTACCTGGTCGAGAAGGGCTCGGTCGGCATCGACGGGATCAGCCTGACCATCTTCTCGGTTGAGGGCTGCAACTTTTCCGTCGAAATAATTCCCCACACGCTGCGATCGACGACGCTCGATTTCAAGCAGCCCGGTGACACCGTCAACATCGAGAACGACATGCTGGTTAAGTATGTCGAGAAGATTCTCGCGACACGCGCGACGACGGCGCTCGCGTCGTAAACAGTGAAGAGTGAAAAAGTGAAAAACGCATGAGCCTGATGCAGATACCACGCAAGATCGAGTACGCGCTACGCGCGATGATCTATCTCGCCGATCATCCATCGGGCGTCGCGCGCGGCGCCGAAATCGCCAGTCGCGAGCACATCCCGAAATATTATCTGGAAAAAGTGATTCGCGATCTGATGCGCCGCGGCCTCGTCCGCGCGCGCCGCGGTCCCGGCGGCGGCTACCAGCTTGCCCGCGATGCCGACACGGTCACGTTTCGCGATATTATCGAAGCCGTCGAGGGTCCCATCAAGCTCAACTTGTGCACCGACGGCAGCAGCTCATGCGCTCTACAGCCGACGTGCCGCATGTATCGCGTTTGGGAAAAGGGCCAGCGCGTGTTGCTCGAAGTTTTCTCCGATACCTCGCTCGCCGAAATAGCCGCGACGCATCCGTCGCCGGCGGTGCGTTCCCCCATCGACGTCGCGTCCAGAGCGATATCGCCGGGCAAATCCCAGCCCGCATAGCCGAATTGAAGAACCTCCCGACGCTGGCCCCGCGAACCCTGTGCCCGTGAACGATTTCGGAGCTATCGGCCTCGGCGACTTCGTCGGCAAACCACGCCGCGGCGCCCCGGTCTTCACCGAGAAGACCTTCTATCTCGAGGAATTCTACGGCAAGAGCCTGCTCTTCGCGCTGATTCCTCCCGCCGGACAGCGGATTTCCGACTTCGATTCTCTGGTGCTGACGCTGCGCGAATTGCGGCGCAATCAAACCCGATGCGTCGTCATCGTTTCGCCGAGCGCACTTCCCAAGCTGATGCGCCGGCTCGGCCGCCTCGCCCCAAAGGAACCGCCCCCGGTCTTCAATCCATCCGACGGACTTCGCTCGCGCCCGTATCCACCGGATTCCGCGGTCGCCGAGATCTGGGCACGATTGCGCGCCGGATCGATCGTCGTCGCCTCGATGAGCCGCGACGACGCCGACGATCTCACCGTCTTCGCGCGCGAGCTCGCCAGCCGGCTTCGCGTCTTCAAGCTCCTGATGCTTGATCGGCGTGGCGGCTTGATCGACAAGAACGGCCAACGGCTCTCGTTCGTCGAGGAGCATCGCATCCGCGCCACGATGCGTAATCTCCGCTCACGCGCTCGCAGAGCCATCGTCCGCGCCGCTCACGACGCCCTCGAAGACGGCGTCGGTTCCGTCAATCTGGTCGCGCCAAACGACGTTTACGAGGAACTCTTCAGCTTCATCGGCGCCGGAACGCTGTTCACCGAGATGCAGTACGGCTTCGTCCGCCCCGTTTCAATCGACGACTTCGAAGAAGTTGAAGCACTCATCGTCCGCGGCCAGACCGAAGGCTCGTTGCTGCCCCGCACCCCCGACCAGATCGCGAAAATTTTGCCCTCATGCTTCGGCTACCGAATCGGCGACGAACACCTCGCTGGAATCTGCTCGCTGCTGACCGAGCCATACCGCCGCGACCGCGCGGGCGAAATCACCGCGATGTACACCTTGACGCGCTTCCAGGGCGAGGGCGTCGCCGCCGTGCTGGTCCGCGAGATCCTCAAGGAAGCCCGGGCTCGCCGCCTCAAATACGTTTTCGCATGCACCAATG
Source organism: Deltaproteobacteria bacterium (assembly GCA_003135135.1). Lineage (GTDB taxonomy): Bacteria > Desulfobacterota > Binatia > Binatales > Binataceae > Binatus. The sequence continues at coordinate 98,141 of PLDK01000043.1, read as the reverse complement.
AGGATCGTGTCGCCGGCTTTTTCTCCCGCCTCGGATTCAAGCGCGTGAATGCTCGCGACGTCTCCGCGGCCAAGTGGCGCGGCTACGATTCCTCACGCATCAAGAGTCTTAGTATATTCCGCGCCGAGCTCGACTGACTATTCGATGCCGTGATTAGCTATTCTACATTGACTAGCTATTTTATCTCTGCGTCGAGCCCGATGGCCTTCGCATGAACCTGAAATCCGCCGCCGCGATCGCTGCGGTCGCTCTCCTCACCGCCGCCCTGATGCTTCATCGGCTCGGCGCCGGCGACGTATGCACCGGCAACGAGGCCGTCGAAGGCGTGTTCGTCCAGCAGATGGTCGAGCACGGCCATCTGCTGTTCCCGGTCGAGAACGGCATCGCCCCAATGTACAAACCTCCGCTGTTCCATTGGACCGCAGTGGCGATCGATCGCCTCGCCGGAACCCGCAAAGTGACCGCCGCCAACCTGCGCCTCCCATCCGCGCTTTACGCGGTTGCCGGCGCGGTCCTGACGATGCTGTTCGCGTACGAATTCCTCGGCATCGACGCCGCCGTCCTCGCCGGACTCGCGCTCGCCGCCTCCTACCAGTACGTCAGCCAGGGCCGCTACGGCCGCGTCGACATGACACTGTGCTTCTTCGAGTCGCTCGCCCTGTTCGCATTTCTGTGGTGGATGCCCCGCGACGCCACCTCTTCCGGCCCCGCCGCGCGGATCGAATCCAGCCTGCCCGCGCTCTATCTGATGGCGGTTGCGATGGGTCTCGGGGTGCTCGCCAAGGGGCCAGTCGGCGCAATTCTTCCCGGCGTTTCGCTCGTCATCTTCATGTTCGCCGAGCGCCGTGGACGCCAAATCCTGACGATGCTCGATCCCGGCGCGATCATCCTCGGCGCCGCGATCGCTTCGAGCTGGTATCTCGCATGTTACTTCGGCGGACGCTTCGCCTTCCTCAATCGTCAGATCGACAGCGAAAATGTCGGCCGCTTCTTCGGCTCGCTGGGCGCGATGGCGCCGTGGTACTACCTGAAACCGGTACTGCTCAACTCCGCCCCGCTGAGCCTGATGGTCCCGGTCGCCGCCGTTTACGCATTACTCACTCCATTACTCATTCGGTGCCGCTTCGATTCCACCTCTTCCCCCGGGAAAGACCGCGATGCACTTAATAGCGCGGGTGAGGGCGATCGTTCCCCCGCGGCCGCCGGCTCCGACCGCGCCCGCTATGCCGTCCGCCTCTTTGCGATCTTCTACTTCGCCACCGTCGTCTTTTTCAGCATCGCCGCTTACAAGCGCCGCTCCTATTTGCTGCCGGTATGGCCCGCGGCCGCCGTGATGCTCGCGTGGTGGACGGTCAGCGTCCCTCCGCTTGCGTGGCGCCGCGCCGCGACCCGGGCATTTGCCGCCCTATGCGCCGGGCTGGTCGTTTTCAACTTTGTCTATATACCGCGGATGGAAGTCCGGTCATGCCGGGACGATTCATTTCGGCCCGCCGCCGAAGAAATCGCCCGCGTCGCCGCGCCCGCCGACCCGCTTTATCTTTATGGATTTCAGGAAGAGGTAGCGCCGCTGCTGTTCTACCTCGATCGCGACGCGCCCGTTCTCCAGGGCCGTCTCGGCGACGCGCCCCCCGGCTTCATCATCGTGCCCGCCGACGTATGGAAGACCAATCAGCGAGACGCGCTCGGCCTCGAACCGGTACTGACTTCCGACCACGGCAACCGCCGCCTCGTACTGCTCAAACGCGGCAAGTCCTACGCCTGCAGGAACTGAAACAAAATCAGCGAAGCCCACACTGGGTTTCGCTAATTCTGGTGCTCCCTCCTATCTGCCACTTGCGCTCTTCAGCGCCGGCTCGTGTCCCGCTTTCTCCGCCGAATGTCCCACGCATCGCCGCTTCAGCTCCGCGAACGCGTCATCGACGAACGCTTTCATCAGTGCAACGTCGGGCATTACGCGCGGGTCCGCGGTCATTCCGAAGTATAGACTCCGATAGTAACTGAATATTGCGACTGCATATCCCAGCGTTGCGCCGAGCGGTACCAGCGGTACCATGTCCAGGCAGACGTGTCCGTTTACATATAGCGGCACCTGCACGCCCGGCACGTTGGTCGCGACAAAATTGATCCCGAATGCAGGCAGCCCGAAGCCGTCGGGCCGCGGCTTCCAATCCGTCCACTTCGCCAGCCGCCCCGCGACGTCCAACATCGTGGTCGCCGCGAGCCCTGCTGGAGCAATCATGCTCGGTGGAATTGCGTCGCTGAGCTGCAATAACGTTTCCAGAGCCTGCGCCAATCCAGCCGCCTTGATCCGCTCGGTCTCCTCGCAGATCAATTTCAGCCGCTCGACGATATCCATCGGCGCCGCCGGCGAGGTCGGGAACATCATCGAGACCCTGTTCCCCAGCGAAGTCCTTTCCTCTTTGTGCCGCACGTTGACCGGACATCCAATGCGCAGTTCCTGTCCTTCGACGGCGTATCCATGATGCTGCAAGTAGCGCGCCGCGCTCTCGGTCAAAATAGTCAGTACGACATCATTGACCGATCCGCCGAACGCCGATCTGATCGCGCGAAACTCCGCGAACGGTTGACTCGTCCATGCCGCGATCCGTTCCTGCGAAACCGGCGTCGAGTTCCATGGCGTCGCCACTATTCGCCGCGTCGCCAGATCGGCCACCAGCCGCGACGCCACCCCCAACTGCCGCGCGCGCTCCGCCACCCACACTGGATCCTCGATCGCTTCGACGGCCGCGTTGATCGTCGAGTTGACGGCGCCTTGAATCCGATCACGCACCGCCTCCCCGAACCGCCGAACCTGGCTCGAGGGCTGCGCCGGCACCCACGGTTCCGGCGGCTGGGGAATGTCCTCCGGCTCCGCGCGGAAGTCGTACATCACTTTCGTCAGCTCGACGCCCGACACACCATCGACCAGGCAATGATGCACCTTCCACAAGAGCGCCGTGCGATTTCCTTGCAGGTTGTGGTACGTGTGTAGTTCCCACAGGGGATGCTTGCGGTCGAGCGGTTTCTGATAGCTGCGCATTATCTCTGCCAGCGCGTCCGCTTCGCTCATCCCGTCGGGCAGCTGATGGAGATGCATGTGGTTGTCGAGCGAGTATTCCGGGTCGTCTTCCATCATCGCGTGCGCCAAATTCAGCGGAACTCCGATCAGCCGCTGCCGGTAGCGCGGCACCAGATGCATCCGTTCATCGAAATGCCCCAGCATGGCGTTGAAATCGATCTGGCCTTCGAACAGTGCGATCGATCCGATATGCAGCGGACCACTTTGCGATTCGCCGTAGATAAAGGTCGCGTCCTGCGTCGACAGTCGATAGCTCAAGAGGGATGGAAATGCGGGTGTTTCGGCCATTTGAACTCACCTCCGAGCCGGATTTCCTTGGAGCTTGGGCCACGACGCGCTGCCCGGTCCAAGCTGGGAGGATCCTGGAAATGACATTGCCGTGGACTGCAAAGTTTGGCAGGCATGGCCGTTTCAATGCAAGTTGAATGGTGCCGCCGCGACCCTTGTCGGACCGCCCGCGCTGATCTAAGGATGGGAATTCATACTGCTTAGCACTTGAAAAGTTAAAAAGTTAAAAGCATCTTACGAGCAGTCTCGATAGCGGCGCTTGCGCACAGTAGTTCGCCGGAGGTTCCGATGGCCGAGCAGATAAAGACCAACCGCCCCTATCCGATCCAGGTTAAACTCCGCGACGGCCGCAGCGCCGTCATTCGCGTCATGGAACCCAGCGACCTCGACAAGATAGTCGAATTCGCCAAGAAGCTCCCCGCCGACGACCTGCTCTTTCTGCGCACCGACATCACCGACCGCAGCGTCGTGAGGCAGTGGATCAATAACATCAAGAACGGACACACCATCACGCTGCTGACCGAGATTGACGGCGAGCTCGTCGCCTACGCCAGCGTTCATCTTGATCAGGCGCGATGGACCCGGCACATCGGCGAAATTCGAGTCATTACCTCGTCGCGTTACCGCGGCACCGGGCTCGGCAGGCGCCTGGTGGCCGAAGTATTTGATCTCGCGCGCTCGCTCGGGCTTAAAAAGATCACCGCCCAGATGACCACCGAGCAGACCGCCGCGCGCGCCTCCTTCGAGCGCCTGGGTTTTCAAATCGAGGCGATGCTTTCAGACTGGGTCGAAGACCGCGACGGCCGCGCCCGCGATCTCCTCATCATGACCCACGACGTCGCCGGCTTCTCCGACCACGTTGTCGCGTGAGCAGCTGTCCGCCCCTGGCGCCCGGGCCAGGAAAAACCGAACTCCTCTCCGTGTTCTGGCTGGCCGCTGGCCCGCGCTGATATAAGTTCGAACAGGGCAAGCCATCCCTTCAAGGGACGCCCTCCGCTATATTCTCCCCCGATGCGGAAGCGACCAACCATCCCCGTCATGAAGGGTGACAGTGCGATTCGTGGCGCGCCCACCCGCGCGCTCGACGACCTCTACCATTATTTGGTGACGGTTTCGTGGCCGGCCTTGATCGGCATAATCGCTTCGGCGTTCATCATCGCCAACCTTATGTTTGCCGTCGGCTACTACTTCGACGGCGGCGTGGAGAATGCCCGTTACCACTCGTTCGCCGACATGTTTTTTTTCAGCATACAGACCATGGCGACGATCGGTTACGGCAAGATGGTGCCGGTCACGCTGTTCTCGAACATCCTGGTCTCCATCGAGGCGCTGACTGGCCTGCTCGCGCTGGCGCTGATGACCGGGCTGGTATTCGCGAAGTTCTCGCGGCCCACCGCGCGCGTCAGATTCAGCCGCTATGTGGTCATCGGCCCGCGCGACGGCACGACCAGCCTGATGATCCGGATGGCGAACATGCGCGCGAACCGAATCGTCGAGGCGAATATTCACGTCGTTTTCACCCGCTGGGAAACCACCGTCGAGGGCGAATCCATCCGCCGCTTCTACGATCTGACCATGACGCGCAGCAGCAGTGCGATGTTCGCGTTGTCTTGGACCGCAGTCCATCGCATCGTCGAGGACAGTCCGCTTTTCGGCCAGACCCACGACTCGCTTGCCAATAGCCAGCCCGAAATCGTTGTGTCGATCACCGGACTCGACGAAACGTTTTCTCAGACCATTCATGCCCGGCATACCTACGAACTTGACGAAATCATTTGGGGCGCGCGCTTCGCCGACGTGCTGATTCTCGACCCGGACGGCAGCAGAAGCATCGACTACACGCGCTTCGACGACATCGAAATGCTTGCGCTGGTCAAATGAAGCGATTTCGCGCTTGTTCACACAGCCCCGCAAATCTGGGCATCATCAGCGGGCGTTGCGCGGGATTGATTCCGGCGCGAAACGGGGAGACAGGATGACGTCAGGGACACCAGGTACATCTCGCAGATTTCTCATTGCGATCGCGCGATGGTTCGACACATCGGCCGGTGGCAGTCCCGCCGCCGACGGACCGCAGAAGACCGACTGGTTCCGATGCATCCCGTTCGTCGCAGTCCATCTGATGTGCCTCGGGGTGATCTGGGTCGGATGGAGCCCGGTCGCGGTTGGCGTCGCCGTCGCTCTGTATTTCATCCGGATGTTCGCGATCACGGGCTTCTACCATCGCTATTTTTCGCATCGCTCGTTCAAGACCTCGCGCGCCGGCCAGTTCGTGTTCGCCGTGATGGGCGCGACGGCGGTGCAGCGCGGGGCGCTATGGTGGGCATCGCATCATCGGCTGCATCATCAGCGCTCCGACCAGCCCGCCGACGTTCATTCGCCGCGTCAGCATGGTTTCATCTGGAGCCACATCGGATGGATCACGTCGGAGTCGAACTTCCGCGCCGAGTTGCGCGTGGTCCGCGATCTCGCGAAATTTCCGGAGCTGATGTTTCTCGATCGCTTCGACGTGCTGGTCCCGACGGTTCTCGGCTTCGCGCTGTTTGGGCTGGGGGCTTTTCTCCAGCGCTACGCGCCGGGGCTGCACACGACCGGCGCGCAAATGCTCATCTGGGGCTTTTTCATTTCGACCGTGGTCCTTGCGCACGGCACTTTTACGATCAATTCGCTTGCGCACGTCTTCGGCCGGCGCCGCTACGAGACCGGCGACGACAGCCGCAACAGCTTCGCGCTCGCAATGGTCACGCTCGGCGAGGGATGGCACAACAACCACCATCATTACCCGGCGGCAGCGCGCAACGGCTTTTTCTGGTGGGAAATCGACATCACTTACTACGTGCTCAAGATGCTCGAAGCGGCCGGCATCATCTGGGACCTCCGCCAGGTGCCCCCAGAACTTCTGGATGAGGCCCTGCTCGACGAGACCCGCATCGCGACCAATACCTCTCCCACGCCTGCGACCCAGTCCCAGGGCGCAACCCGGATAGAGCATCCCCGGAGCGAAGCCGAAGCGTCCTGCTAGGACTCAATCTGAGGAGCGGGAAATTGATTCCTGCATCAGCCGGAACATCGCCTGTGTCGTCGCGCTGTCGTTGAGCCGCGGAAACGGTTCGTCGGGGATGGGCACCTCGAGGAAGCGGCACAGCGGCGTCCATCCTTCCCGCACGTCGAACACGAGCAGGCGCACGGAATCGATCGCATCGCGGACCTCTTGAGTGTGCCGCTTGAACACCTCGATCGCGTGAGCCTTGTCCTCGAAGCGGTTGTCGAACGTCTCGGCGAGAACTGCCTTCCGCACCATCTCCTGCTGGAGCCGAAAGTTTTCGGGCACGCCGTCGGGCAATGGCAATTTCATCGGCGGGTAAATGGTATCGCGCACGCTCTTGTACCAGGCTTCCGGATCGCGCACCGAGAGCAGCACCTTCGCATCCGGGTAATGCGCGGCGATTTCGCGCCACCATCGCGCCCCCGGCCAATCGACCGTCGCGCGGAAGCCGCGGAATATCAGGTCCCAGTCCATCGGATGCCCGAATGCCAGCCGATGCCACATCGCGGCGTGATCGGCGCGCGGAAAAACTTCCATCATGTGATAGCAGGGGCCGAAGCCGAGTTTTTCAAGCGCGTTCTTTAGTGAGAGCGTGCCGGTTCGTCCAAATCCAGCGCCTACTACCTTCAATGCCATCTTAGGACTCCTGGCCGAGCATTCATGTCCGTTTACAACAGTTTGGCCTCGATCACGGATGTAACACGAGGCCGTCGAAGAGGCGCTGCGTCACGCTCCTGGCCATCTCTTCGACCTTTACAGGGTACAACTCGGATAGTTGGCGATCGACCACGAGAGCCGAGAGCCCATGAACCATAGACCAGGCGGCGAGCGCCAACTCTTTTGGATCGCCCTCTTTCACCTTACCCGCCCTCTGGCACTCCGCGATTACATCCACCAGCAGGCCGAAAGCTTCCGCCGACGCCTCCGCCAGCGTGGGATACGCAACCTTGTCGGCTACTTCGGGCGCGAACATTACCCGAAAGTGGGATGGGTGGCTGCTCGCGAAGCCAATGTAGGCAAGTCCTAAGGCTTGAAAACCCTCGATAGGATCGGCCTTATGGCGCGTGCTATCCCGCTGCATTGCAGTCAGCGCTCGAAACCCCTCTTCTGCGACGGCTGCAAGTAATGCTTCCTTGCTGGCGAAGTGCCGGTAGGGAGCGGCTTGCGAGACCCCGGCCAAACGCGCCGTGGCGCGAAGCGTGAGCCCGCCGGGACCCACGGTCTCGACGAGCCTGAGCGCCGCTTGCAGGATCGCTTCGCGCAGGTTGCCGTGATGGTAGGGGCGGCGCGGGCGGCCCGTCTGCGGACGGCCGCGCCGCGCCCGGGAACTCAAAATCCGTTTCTTCACGCCCGATAAGCCCTCCCGGCAGCGATACGGGCGTATGTTGACACCGTTAACATTTAATGTTAACAAGGTTAACAAGCCACCCGACGAAGCGCAAGCGGCTTCGCCGGCCAACCCATGAGGCCAAAGCCATGAGCGATCGCTATCGAGAGCTTAACGACGAACGCTTCGACGTTATCGTGGTGGGCGCCGGCACCGGAGGGCTGACCGCCGCGGCAATCCTCGCGCGCCGGGGCAAAAAAGTCCTGGTGGTGGATCAGCACAGCGTCGCCGGCGGCAACGCCACTATCTTCCGGCGCAGAGGCTACGAGTTCGACATCGGTCTCCACTACATCGGCGCTTGCCAGGCCGATGGAATGCTGACCCGGCTCCTGCGCGCCGCGGGAATCGAAGATCTGGAGTTCGAAGAGTTGGATCCAGACGGATACGACACGCTGGTCTTTCCCGACTTCGAGTTCAAGATTCCCCGCGGGATGGAGATTTTTCGCGACCGCCTCTGCGAATACTTCCCGCGCGAGAAACGTGGGATCGACCGCTACCTCACGCTGCTTCGCCAGGTGGATCGATTTTCGAAGCTCATGGGAAATCCTGCCCAGGCGCCATCGACGCTGGTGCGCTCGTTGATGCTCCTGCGCTGGAGAAATGCCACCTTGGGCGAATTCCTCGACTCCTGCACCAGGGACGCGCGGCTAAGGGCGGTCCTGACCGCCCAAAACGGCACCTATGCCATGCCGCCGAGCCGCGCTTCGCTCCTTGTCCATGCGGTCATCGCACTCCACTACATGGAGGGCGCCTACTATCCGAAAGGTGGCGGACAGGTCATCTCGGATCGATTGGCCGACGCGGTCGAGCGATACGGAGGCAAGGTTCTACTGCTCACGAAGGTCGAACGCATCGCCGTGCGCGACGGCAAGGTCGAGGGAGTCGAACTGGACAGCCGGCACCTGGGGCGGCGTTTCATCCAGGCGCCGATCGTGATCTCGGATGCGGACCTGAAGCGCACGATGATCGACTTGGTCGGCGCCGAGCACCTTCAATCCAGGACCATCGATCGCACCCGGCGCTTCGAGATGTCCCCGGCTTTGGGAGTCCTGTATCTCGGTATACGGCGCGACCTGAAGGCCGAAGATCATCCGCGCACCAACTACCTGATTAATCCCGGCTACGACTGCGAGCCTGCCTATGCGGCCGTCGCTCGTGGTGAGTTTCCCCAGCAGCCGTTCGCGTATGCAACGATCGCGTCGATCAAGGACCCGACCAACGCGCGCGTGGCTCCGCACGGGATCACGAACCTCCAGATCATGTCTATCGTGCCGTCCGATCCAGCGGCGTGGGGAGTGAACGAAGAGGACGCCAGCAGCCGCAATTACCGCCGCAGCGAAGGATACCGGCACCACAAGCTGGTGTACGCTCGCTCGCTCATCGCGGCCGCCGAGCGCGTTTTCCCCGGACTGTCAGATCAGATTGCATTTGAAGAGGTCGCGACTCCGCTTACTCAGTCCAGGTACACCGGCTCGACGGGCGGAACGTCCTACGGAATTGCGCCCATCCCGGATCAATTCCTGCTGCGCCGGCCCAGCTCGAAGACCGAGGTTTCAGGCCTCTATCTCTGCGGCGCGAGTTGCCGCACCGGCCATGGCATCATGGGCGTGGCGCTCTCGGGTCTGATGGCGGCCGCGGAAGTGACAGGCGATGGCCTCGTGCGTGAGGTGCTAGGTCCGCCGCGCCAAGCTTCGGCAACTCGCCCATAATAACAGCCTGAAACACTACCCGCCCTTTGCCATAAACTTGAGAACCGTCTACACTGTGTGATCCCAAAATATTGGCATCGGAGGACTCCATCATGTCTGGCGAAGACGATCCGCGCGCTCGGGTATTCGACGACGAACATCCCGGACCCATTCTTGAATCCGCCCTTGCCCACACGGTGCTGAGCGAAGTTGTATCGCAGCCGGCGCTGACTGTCTCCCCCTCGACCACTCTCGCCGACACGATTCACCTGATGCAGAAGGAGCGGCGCTCGTGCATTCTGATCATGGAGAACGACCGCCTCACCGGCATCTTCACCGAACGCGACATCCTGATGAAGGTGGCGGCCCAGCCACTCGACCTCCTACACACTCCGGTGTCTGTGTCGATGACTGCCGATCCGTTCACGCTCCCGGCCGACGCAAATGTGGCGTTCGCGCTGAACAAGATGGTGCTCGAGGGATTCCGCCACATTCCGCTGGTTGACGGCGCGGGCCGTCCGACGGCGGTAGTCTCGATGCGCAATGTGATCGAGTATCTCGGCGAGATTTATTCCCGCGAAATGCTGACGGTACCGCCCGATCCAAATCAGCACCACCGTTTCAAGGATCGCGAAGGCGCCTGACCGCGCCCGATGCGCCGCTGCTGCTGCCGCTGCGGCGCTGTCGTTGCCGAGTTCTCTTGACGCGGTACTTACACCCGCGCTAATGCCGCAGCTATGCAATATGCGCGGCGCTTTCCAACCGCGCGCGAGCCGCTTGATCGTTCAATTTTTTGAGGAGACAAATCATGGCTCGGCTGACGGGCAAAGTAGCGTTAATCGTCGGAGGCGGCGCGGACGGACCGGCGAAAGCGGGTGAGGAACTCTCCATCGGCAACGGTCGCGCCACCGCAATAGTGTGCGCGCGCGAAGGCGCGGCCGTGATGGTCGCCGATCGCTCGCTCGAACTCGCTGAACAAACCGCCGCCGCAATTCGCGACGAAGGTGGACGCGCCGAAGCGGTCGCCGCCGACGTCAGCATCGAGGAGCAATGCCGCGGCGCCGTCGAGGCAACCATACGCGCGTTCTCCGCGCTCCATCTGCTGGTGAATAACGTCGGAATCGCCATCGGCGCCAACTTGCTGAATACCACCACCGCGCAGTTCGACACGATGCTGGCGGTCAACCTGCGCGGCCATTTCCTGATGATGCGCTACGCGGTGCCCGAGATCGCAAAAGCCGGCGGCGGCGCGATCGTCAACGTTTCATCGCTGGCCGCGTTGCGCAGCAACTCGGTGATTTCCTACGAGGCGACCAAGGCCGCGATCCTGGGGCTTTCACGCTCGGCCGCGGTTTCCCACGCGCGCGACAACATCCGCGTCAACACGATCCTGCCCGGGCTGATCGATTCCTCGATGGTGCGCCGCTTGGTCGGCGATCGCGAGAGCGCCGTCGCCGCGCGAATCCCCCTGCGCCGGCAGGGAACGCCGTGGGAGATCGCAAATGCGATCGTCTTTCTTCTCTCCGACGACGCGTCCTATATCACTGGCACGGAATTGATTGTTGACGGCGGTCTCGCCGCGCGTTGAGTGCCGCGCGGACAACGGACACGCAACCCGTCGCAACTTCCGCCATGAGGTGAATCGTGCGCAAGGTGAAAGTTGGTTATCAGCTCGATTTCCGCAATCCTCCGGGCTCGCCGCTGTCGTTTCGCGATCTCTACCGCGAGTCGCTCGCACAGGCCGAGGCCGCCGAGCAGCTCGGCTTCGATTCCATCTGGCTCACCGAGCATCATTTCACCGACGACGGCTACCTGCCCGCGCTGATGCCCGCGGCGGCTGCCATCGCGGCCCGCACCACCCGCGTCAGCATCGGCACCTACGTCCTGCTGGCGCCGTTTTATCATCCGCTGAGGCTTGCCGAGGATGCGGCGTTCGTCGATGTAGTCTCGGGCGGCCGGCTGCGGCTGGGAATTGGCCTGGGCTACCGGGCCGAGGAGTTCGAGGGCTTCGGCGTGCCGCGCGCGCAGCGACTGGGCCGCACGCTCGAGACCATCGAGATTCTCAAGCTTGCGTGGAGCGGTGAGCGATTCAGTTTCGACGGCAGGTATTTCAAGTTCCGCGACGTGCGCGTGCTGCCACGGCCCGTGACCGAGCCGCATCCCGAGCTGCTGTGGGGAGCAGGCGCGGCGAAAGCGATTCGGCGCGCCGCCGAGCTCGATCTGTCGTTCGCGTGCGTCGGTGGCCGCAGGGAAATCGGGATCTATCTCGAGGCGCTCAAAGCCGCCGGCAAGGATCCCGCCCGCTACAGTATCGCGAACAGCCGCGTGGTTTACGTCGCCGACAGCGAGGAACAGGCGTGGCGCGACACCCGCGACGCGCTCATGTACCAGGCCGAGCTTTACGGGCTATGGCTCTCGGCTGCTGCCGGCACTACCGACCAGAGCAAGGTGCTGATTCGTCCGGACCCGGACAGGCTTAGACGCACCAGCGTGCTCGGAACGGCCTCCGAAGTCGCCGCAAAGCTCGAAGAAGTACTCGCTTCGACTCCGATGACCGAGTTGATCGTCGTGATGCAGTTGCCGGGACTCGATCCCGCCAAGGCGCGTCGCTCGCTGGACAGGTTCGGCGCCGAAGTGTTGCCGCGCCTCAAGTAGCTCCGTTTGCAGAAAAAGAAAACCCCCGGGCTTTGCGTCCCGGGGGTCCTCAGTCACGAAAGTAATCTCGATCTGCTAGAACGGTGACGATTTGTCATAAGTGACCGACCACGTCACGTCCGCAGGATTCGCGAATTCGTCATTGGGCTCCGCCCACACCGCGAGCAAATCGCCCGCGGCGAATGGGTTGAAGGCGCCGGTCGTGTTGTAGAGGTCATTACAGGTCGTGTCCGGGTTGGTGATGGTACAAGAACTAGCGTAGGCGCAATCATTAGGGGAGAGGAAGTCGCAGAGGTAGAAGGTGTAGCTCATGGGAACGCCAGTCCCCGGATCGTTGCCCGGGGCTTGATCGATACGTACAAAGAAGTTGTATGCTTCGCCCGCATCATTCATCGGCACCGCGGTCTCAAGGGCACCGCCGTTATATTGCTGCGAGCCATTGCCCGGCCCCAGAAAGGTAAGACCATTAACTCCGGCCAACGCGACACCTGCGTCAGAGCCAAACGTACCCAGCGAACCTCCGGTCAGGAAGGTTTTGCCGGTCTCGCTTGTGCCGTTGGTGCCCCCAACGCCTGTAGCGCCGGCCAGACCGGCCAGTCCTCGAATTCCAGGATTACCCTGAATTCCTGATGGCCCCGTAGGTCCCGTGAGCCCGGCAAGACCCTGCGCACCCTGTGGTCCCACCGCTCCTTGTGGCCCACTCGGACCTGTCGCTCCTCCAAGACCCGCCCCGCCTTGGACACCCGCCGGCCCCGCATATCCGGCCGGTCCGGTCGGTCCCGTCGCTCCCTGTGGTCCAGTGATATCCCACGAGAGTTGGATCTGAGATGCGAGGCATGGAACATCGATGCCCCTGACTCTGCCGTTGCCCTTGTTGATACAAATCGACAAAGTTTGCGCCTGGCCAACGCCTGGCAGTGCTACCAGGCCGATTATCGCGGCGGCGGTCGCACCGACGATCCAGCGCCACGCGAATTTCAAGGAAGCAGGCATGTTGACGCCCTCCATTTTCTTTTGCCCTCTGGCCGTTCCGCGTTCAGCTAACGAACTCATTCATCCACTCCTGCACCGCTTATATCGGGGGCGCGGGTAGGGCGTAATCCAGAGACCACGACACATCGACCGTGGCGGGAGTGCCCGCCGAGCTGTAGGCTTGAATGGAGATAGTGTCGCCCGGACTGAAACCCCACGTGTCGGTGTCGTCAGAGCAGGTCGTGGCGGTGCCTACAATTGGGCATGTTATGTCTGTGGCGCAATTACCGTTGTCGCATACCGAGAATGTGTATGTACCGGTCCCGACCGCATCCGCTGCTTCTGGCTCGCCCGAAACCACGACCTGCAGATCGGACGCCACACCACCCGGAACAGGTACTGCGACTGTCGACTGGGTGAAATCCGCTCCGTTACCCGGCCCCATATAGAGGACGGGGGGGTTGACGAGGGCATCGGTCAACTGAATACCCGCATCCGCGCCGATCGTGTCGCCCAGCGAACCACCGGTCAGAGTCGTAACATAGTCGCCATTGGTGCCGTTGGTGCCCGAAGGACCTGTAGGTCCCGCCGAACCCATAAATCCCGTCGGCCCGGTATTTCCGGTAGGTCCTGCAGCGCCCGTCACTCCTTGCGCTCCCTCAGGGCCCGTCAGGCCCACCGACCCCATCGGCCCCTGGAGACCCGCTACACCTACAGCGCCTTGCGAACCTGTGGGACCCGCCGCGCCCATTGGACCTGTGGGGCCTGTTGGACCCTGCAGCCCCTGGGAGCCCGCAGCTCCGGGCAGGTTCCAGTCCAATCGGATGTTATGGTTCTCGCACGGGATGTCGATCCCAACGATTTTGCCCTTCCTCGATATGCACAGCGAGATTTCCTGCGCGTTTGCCGCCGGCGCGATACTCGCTATCAACATCGCAGCCGCCGATGCTCCGACGAGCCAGCGCCACGCGTTCTTATAAGATTGAGGCATTCTGGTCCCCTCCCTGACTGTTGCCATTCTCGTACCCTGCCTTACTTGTTGCTCTCTCATCGTGCGTTCACTGTGGCGCCTGTATCTTGTTTACGGCTGTGGGTTGCCCGCCCTTCGCCACGAGCGGGATTGGGGCGCTCACCGGCGTAGTCTGCGTGATAACCACTGACCACATCACGTTGGTCGGATTCGAGCAGCACGATGCTGTGCCTTCAAGTTCGATGGTATCGCCCGCGTTATAGGCCTGTGTATCAACCAGGTCTTTGCACTCGGTCAGCGTCGCGTTCGGGGGAAGACCGATCGCGCATGTAACGGGGGTAGGGTTGCCGTTTATCAATAGGTCAAACGTGTAGCTCTCACCGTCTCCGGGAACGCTCGAGGTCTGCACGTAGAGTTGGCTGGCGGTACCAGCATCGATCGGCACCGCTTCACTGTTGTTAATAGCGTCAACGCCGTTGCCCGGGCCGTAGTAGAGAGGGCTGTTCCCCGGAGGGGTGGATGACGCGTTGCCCAGTAAAAATTGATTAAAGAAGGTAGAATAATTGTAAGCTTGGAGCGTAGCGCCCAGGTCGCCGCCAACCAGCAGGAACGATTGCGTTCCGTTGGTTCCGTTCGTACCCGACGGTCCCGTCGGACCTGTTGGACCCGTTGCCCCCTGCAATCCCTGCAGTCCCTGCTGACCCGTTATTCCGGCTAGGCCTCCAGGACCTGTAGCCCCGGTCGGTCCAACCACTCCGACTGCACCCGCCGGTCCCGCCGGACCCTGCGGTCCATTCGGGCCAGATGGTCCCGTCGGTCCTTGTAGCCCTTCCACACCCATGAGACCCATCGGTCCGGCCGATCCCGCCGCCCCGGTCTGAGCCCATTGGAAATACCGGTTGGGTGCTTTGCAAGCGCTGCCGCCGTGCACGTTTACGGTCTGGTGTTTCGGCGATATGCAGATTTCACATGTCCCGTCGGAACACGTCTGCGCCTGACCGGTGCCTGGCATAACGGCGAGAAACAGCACCCCCAGCGCGGCGCCTAACATCACGCGTCGCGCATGCCTGAATGATACATGCATTACCGTCCCTCCCTGGTAACTCGCGCCAGAAAACGGCTTCTGGCCTGCCTCGCACAAATCCGCAGAGCCCTGAATTTTGTCCTGCCCCCGGATATTTTCGTTAATTCTTTTCCCACAAACCAGTCCCCGGCGTCAACCGTCTTGAGCGAATTTACCGTCAAGAAATGTTCCCCCTGGAACCAGCCTGAACAC
Organism: Deltaproteobacteria bacterium; assembly: GCA_003135135.1. Lineage (GTDB taxonomy): Bacteria > Desulfobacterota > Binatia > Binatales > Binataceae > Binatus. The sequence continues at coordinate 82,780 of PLDK01000043.1, read as the reverse complement.
ATCCGCCGAACCCTTCGGCACCGTCGTAAACTGACTGTGGATAGAGTGAAACACACCACGCTGGTCGCCATCTCGCTCGAGTATTTTCCCTCGATTCACGTCTCGCCCTGTAGGTCGCCTTCAGGTTTGTTAGGGTGTTGTGTAGGTGATGACGCATAGGCCGCCTGCGCCAACACCGCCCACGTCGCCACTGCCGCCGGCACCAGCGCCGTATGTGCCGCCGGCTCCGCCAACGATGTTGATATGCCCGCCGCCACCGCCGCCCCCACTCCCATACTTAGGTGAGGCTGAGTATTCCGTACCGTTTCCGCCTGCAGCGCCTCCGGTGTTAGCACCGCCGGCGCCACCAGCACCCGCATCACCTGAGCCACCAGCACCGGTCTGCGTTGTTGTCCCATTCGCACCATTAACGCCTGCCCCGTGGAGGCCAGCCGCTCCCCCGCCGCCGGCAGAACCGGTGGCGCTAGTGCCACTGCCACCTGCACCGCCTTCATGCTTGGTCGTGCCGACACCGCTGGCAGTTGCACCACCGGCGCCGCCCGTATGAGCCGACCCCGCTGACCCGCCGGCGGCACCGCACGAGGAGCCAGCTAAGCTCGTGCCGTTGAAATAACTGCTTCCGCCGCTGACGTTCGCGATGCCCCCAGTTCCGATTGCGTAGGTAACGCTACCGCTAGGAGTCAGCGAGAGATTGCTGATCTTGCTATAGCCGCCACCACCGCCAGCACCCGCTCCGCCTGCCGAGTCGCTAGCACCACCAGCACCACCGCCGATGCACTCGATAGTATTATTGGAGCTGTTCCAGTTGCTCGGAACGGTCCAGCTAGTGCCGGAGGTAAGGAAGACGACCGTTGTCGTCGGTGTCGCAGTTGGCGTCGCGGTGGCCGTCGCAGTGGCCGTCGCGGTTGCGGTCGCAGTCGCGGTCGGCGTCAAGGTTGCAACTGCAGTAGCAGTGGCCGTCGCGGTTGCAGTCACAGTGGCCGTCGCCGTCGCGGTTGCACTCGCAGTGGCCGTCGCCGTCGTCGTCGCGGTCGCCGTCGCGGTCGCCGTGGCCGTCGCGGTTGGAGTCGCAGTGGCTGTCGCCGTCGCGGTCGCCGTGGCCGTCGCGGTTGGAGTCGCAGTGGGACAGGTCGTTGGCCGTACTACAGGCGTCGGACAACCAGCGAAGTTCGCATTGTTGTTCGTCACGTTCAGCGCGTTCTCGGTGAACGTCTGGCATACGCGTGCGGGATTGCCAGCCAGCGTCAAATTGCCGCCCGATGCCGCGAGTTGGGCGGATGCGTCGGCCATCAGGTTGTCGATAGTAATGAAGCCGGGGAGGGATAGGTCTGGAACACTGCATGTGCCCGGAGCCGTCCCGGCCAATACCAGCGCAGTACCGTTCACATAGCCATGCTGCACGTTCAATTCCATCGCAGCGAGCTCAGCCGAGAGCATGTACGCCATGTTGGTGGTTGTCGCGGCCGCCAGCCAGCTCTTGAGCTGCACGTTCGAGCTGGGCTTGAAGGACGTTCCGTTCGCTTTGACCAGATTGAGACCATCCAGCAACGTCAAGTCGGTGCTATCTATCAGCGCCTGCCCTTTCGCGGACTCCCAGAATGCCATCGTCTTCCCGCCGCCGGTTCCCAGACAGACGTTGCCGAACTCCACCTGATCGTGCGAAGTCGCGCTCGTCAGATCGATCGCGACGGGATTCGCTGGTGGGTACGTCGGCACGCAGGTCTGACCCGCAGGACAATCGCTGGTCTTTCCGCATAGATCTGCGCTAGTCGTGCTGCAAGTGCCGCACACGCCGTTGATGCAGGTCGCGGTATGCACGCAGTTGGGCTTGCTGCCCTCGTACACATCGTAAATGTCGGGGGAGGGGAGGTCGGCGCACGTGAGTAGTCCGTCCGCGTTGGTAAACCCACTGCACTTGTTCGGATCGGGGCTTAATATAATCTCCCAGTTGCTGATACCAGGATCGCCCGTATCGAGCAGACCGTCTCCATTGATGTCACAGAACTTCAGCGCCTGTATGTAGGGAAGCGTGGGGGGCGGGGGCGCGCTGCTGCCACATGCTGTAACGGTAGTGGCGCCTGACAATGTCACCGCGCCAGTGAGGGCCCAAAAGCTGCCCTCGCTCGATGCGCCTACGATCCCGTCAGGCCCGTTATCGGTGATCGAGGCCAACGCAATGATGTCTCCTAAGAACGTGGTACCCGTTCCCAGGGTCGCAGAACTGCCGACCTGCCAGATGATGTTATTGGCAACGCACGCCGGCGGAGAACCAACTGCCACCACGCTGGAGGCGCTCGCCGTGGTGAGGGTACTGCCGATCTGGAAGATGAAGAAACTACTGGAGCTGGTGAAGTCAAGGTAGAGCGTCCCGGTCAATTGGGCTGAGGTGGAGAAACAGTACACCCCTGGAAGGAGGGGGGCGATCGGGCTGCTGACATTCCCAAGATCCTGGCCGGTCAGATCGTTACCGCCGGGGCAGGGATTTAATACAGTATTAGCAGCATCATTATATGCGGTGGTGGCGTCCGCGTTGGCTGTCTCTGCAGGGCCGGGACCAGGACCAGTGTAAAGCGACCCGGTCAGGAGCCCGGGCGGAAATCCAATTATCGACGTCCCTGCCCACACTCCAACATCGCCTTGAACGATGCTTGCGCCGGTATTCGTGACCCCAGTGGAGCCTAGTATGCCGAAATTGACAGCCGTTCCAAGCGGCGGGAGGGTCTGAGCTTGCATCGATCCTGGGAACACCAGAATCGAAACCAGCAACATCGACAGTAACAGCAAAGGCCGGGTGACTGGCGATGAGTATTTCCTCGGCTCACCAACTCGGCTTGCAAATAAATTTTCCATGACTACCTCCCTCCTCTAGGCAAACGTGGTCAAAAGCCGCGCAGCAACGGCCGCTACCCGGCTGAATCAAGTTCGCACTCGATTCGCCCTTTTCGCTTTCTCAACTTCGGCTAACTTACAGGGGAGGTGCCCACGACACCATGGCGGAAACGGTTCTCTGCGGGACAAAAGTTGAAGATCAGTCGGGAATTGTTGTTTCGAGTCGCGGATTTCCACAGCCCATTGGATCAACCCTTCCGCGCGCCCGGGAGCGGACCGCTACGCGCGGGGTTTTTCACTGGCCGTGGCGACGGCAGCGCAGTTTTAAGCCTTTGGCAGGGACCGCGCCCGCCAACGGCGGGCGGCCTTAACACTGGGTGCAGGGCTCAGCCCTGCGGTGCAGGGGTCACCCCTGCTCAGCCCTGCATCGCGGCTGGCAATCGAAATGATCCATCCGCCTCGCACGGCAACTCGACCACCCGCGCGACCGCATCGACGTTCAGCTCTCCATACAGATGAGGAAACATCTCGCCCGCCGCCGCCTCGTACTTCAACTCCGCCTTCAGCCGCGATTCGTCGATACACAACACGACGAGCCCATGATGCCCGCGGTAAAACCGGTTCGCAGTATCGGCCACCTGCGCGACAGTCGAGCAATGGATAAATCCTTCCGCGCGCAAGCTCGCCGGCGCATACGTCCCCCGCGCAACGGCCTGCGCCCACTCAATCCGCTTGACGATATGGCAGGGGCCAGCCCCTGCACCCTGGCCGGGATTTCTTCTCTCCTCACTCATACTTCTAACCGGGCCTCGCTTCTCTCGTGTCATTCTGAGCGAAAGCTGCTGTAGCGAAGAATCTCGACGGACAACGAAGACTCCTGCGTCCGTCGCCGGCAGCACGCGCTTACGCGCGAGATCCTTCGCTGCGCTCAGGATGACACAAAGAAAGTTCTAACAGGCCGCGCTCCGTTGTCGCGCGCGGCCCCCTGCCAACGGGTTAATACTGCGCTGCCGTCGCCACGGTCAGGGGTCACTCCTGCCCATCGCATAGTCGCGAAAAGATGCGCTGCGCAGATTTTCGCGTCTTCTCACTGCGGTGCAGGGCTCAGCCCTGCCCAAGGAGGTGCGGAACCCACGGCGGGTTCCGCATACAATCAAGTTCTCCCTTTTGCCCCTGCCTACGCGCGCAATGCGGCCCGCGAATTCCCCAGCAGCATCTCGGCGACCGCGGTCAGATCGTTATCGTCGTAGTAATCGATTTCGATTCGTCCCGGACTTCGCCCGCGCCGCTTGAAAATTCTGACCTTGCGCTTGAGCGCGCGTTGCAGGCCCTCGGCGAGCGCGTTCAGATTCGCATCGGCGGCGGATCGGGCGGATGCGGTTTTCGACGTGCGTGGGCGATGCGCGGTGGCAATCTCTTCGGCGCCGCGCGCCGAGATTCCGACCGCCGCGATCCGCCGCGCCGCCGACAGCTGCGCGTCGGGCGATTCAATCGCGAGCAGCGGCCGCGCCTGCCCCGCGCTGAGTTCCCCCTTCGCAATCATATTCAGGATTGGCTGCGGCAGTTCCAGCAATCGAATCGCGTTGCTCACGTAGGAACGGCTCTTGCCGACTCGTCCCGCGATTTCGTCCTGGGTCAGCCCGAAATGCTCGACGAGCCGGAAAAACGCCAGCCCTTCTTCGACCGCGTTCAGATCCTCGCGCACGATATTCTCGACCAGCGACATTTCCAGCGCCGCGCGATCGTCGAGTTCCCGCACCACGACCGGAACCGCTTCCAGACCCGCCGCACGCGCCGCACGCAGCCGCCGCTCGCCCGCGATCAGCTCGTAGCGCGGCCCGTCGCTTTCCCCCGCCGCCGACGCGCCCGCGATCCGCCGCACGATCAGCGGCTCGATAATCCCCTGGCTCTGGATCGCGCGGGTAAGTTCGGCCAGCCGCTCCTTGTCGAAATTTATCCGCGGCTGAAACGGCCCCGCCGTGATACTCGCGACCGGCGCCATCCTGAAATGCGCTCCGCCGCCGCCAGCACTGTCGTTGTCGACATCCGCGCCAATTTCAATTTCCACCGCCGCCGTGCCGATCAGCGCATCGAGCCCGCGTCCCAATGGTTTCCGCATCATCCTCTTCATCCTTTGTTATTCGCGATCGTGATCGCTTCCAGATTCCGCACCGCACCAGATTCCCGCTGCACCCTAATCGCCTGCGCGGCGGGCGGC
>PLDK01000043.1:66568-77717 GCA_003135135.1 Deltaproteobacteria bacterium | reverse complement strand
GGTGATTCTTCCTTCATGCCGTGCGCGGCCCCTGCGACGGTGGGTTTCACATTCAATGAAGTTCCTCGGTTGGATCCCTGCCGATAATTTCCGCGGCCAGCGCGCGATAGGCTTCGGCGCCGGCCGACTTCGACTCGTATTCGAGCACGGACAGCCCATGACTGGGGCTTTCCGACATCCGCACGCTGCGTGGAATCACGCTGCGAAAAACTTTGTCGGGAAAATGTTTTCTGACTTCCGCTGAGATCTCGTGACTGAGACGATTTCGCGTGTCGAACATCGTGAGCACCAGGCCCTCGATCTCGAGTCCCGGTCTCAGCGCTGCCTTGACCTTGTTGATAGTGCCAAGCAACGCGCTCAGACCCTCGAGCGCGTAGTATTCGCATTGCATCGGCACCAGCACGGAATCCGCCGCGACCAGCGCGTTGAGCGTGAGAATTCCAAGCGAGGGCGGCGTATCTATTAGAACATAGTTATATTCTCCGCGCACTGGCTCCAGAAGCGCTCGCAAGCGCCGCTCGCGACCCTCCATCGTCACCAGCTCGATCTCGGCGCCCACCAGGTCGTCGCCCGCCGGCGCCAGCGATAACGTCGGCCGGACCTGCCGGAGGATTTCCGCGATCGCCAAGCCGCCGACCAGCGCCTGGTAGATAGTCTTGCCCTCGCTGCGCGCCGCGCTAACGTCCTCGGGCGTGCTGATACCGGAAGTGGCGTTGCCCTGTGGATCGAGGTCGACCAGCAGGACGCGCCGCCCCGTATCGGCCAGCGCGACCGCGAGATTGATCGCAGTCGTGGTCTTGCCGACGCCGCCTTTCTGATTGGCTATTGCGATTACCCGCCCCACGACCTGCCCCGCAGGAGCCAGCCCCTGCACCCTCGCAAAGAAGAAAAACTAAATCCGAACCGCGCTAACGTTTCACGTGAAACATTCGACTCACAAATTATTAAATCCCCGCGATCGCGCAAAATCAAATCGCGCGAACGAATTTACGCAACCGCTTGAATTAACGAGGTTTTCTAGATCGAACGTTTCACGTGAAACGTTATTGCGAGATAGGCCAGATTCTTTTTCCTGACTCGGGTGCAGGGCTCAGCCCTGCGGTGCAGGCGATGGTCCCTTGCACCACGTCGCGACGGCGCGGCTCATCATCTTGCGGCCGTGGCGCAAATCGTATCCGGCCACCGACGGATCGACGAGTCCGGCGGCCGCAGCCGCGCCCGCGTCCTCGTCGAACTTCTGCTCGGCGCTGGCATAGAGCATCAGCACGCCGCCCGGATGCAAGCCACGGCCGGCAATCTCGAAAATCCCGCGATGATTTCCGACGGCGCGCGCGGTGACCAGGTCAAAGCCGCCGCGAACGTCGAGCGACTCGGCGCGTGCGCACTCGACCCGAACGTTGCGCAGCCCCATCTCGACTGCGGCCTCGCTCAGGAATGTCGCCCGCTTGCGGCGCGCCTCGACCAGAGTCACCTGCGCGTTAATCGCGGCCGCGATCACGAGCCCCGGGAAGCCGGCTCCGCTGCCAATGTCGAGGAAGCGCCGCTCACGATCGAGCCGGGCGCTGAGCCGCAGGATCTTCGAGCTGACCGCAATCGAGACCGGGATAATACTGTCGAAGATGTGGAACACGATCTCGTCGGGGTCGCTGGGATGCGCCGTCAGGTTGATCTTCGGACCCCACAGCGCGAGCGTCGCGGCGAGCCGCTCGATTCGGTTCAGAAACTCGGAATTCTTCGCGATTACCCCGATCGCCGAGATTGCGGGCGCGAGTTGAGCGCGCACCTCCGCGGCGATCTCGTCAGGGCTGCGCGGCTTTTTTCTGGTCTTTTTCGCCGAACGTTTCACGAGAGTCCGTCGCCCAGCTTAAAACGTTTCACGTGAAACATTTTTGCAAATAACCCAGCAAAATCAAGGCGTATCTCTTGCAGCGCCGACGTTTCACGTGAAACGTTCTCCTCACTCGGGTGCAGGGGCTGGCCCCTGCTTTCACGTGAAACGTTTTCGCTGGCCAGGGTCAAGCGGTGGCCCTTGCCTCAGATCGCCCGCGCGCTGCGGTCGCGCCGGTTCTTGATATGGACGGCCAGGATCGAGATTGCCGCAGGTGTAATTCCAGGCATCCGGGCCGCCTGCCCCAGCGAGCGTGGCCGCACCGCAGACAGCCGCTCCGAGACCTCGGTCGAAAGACCCATCACGCCCTTGAAATCCACCCAGTCCGGTATCGCCGTGTCCTCGAGGCGCGAAAAACGCTCGACCGCATCCGCCTGCCGGCGAACGTAGCCCTCGTATTTGATCTCGGTCTCCAGCTCCGCGGCTTCGTCGCGGTTTAGTCCCGAATCGACGCCGCCCATCTTCAGCACGGTGTCGTAGGCGATTTCGGGACGCTTGAGCAGCTCGATCGCGCGCACCGGCTGCGCGATTGGCGTCGAGCCCGACGCCGCAAGCGCCGCGTTGACCTCGTCGGTGGCAGGTATCAGCGCCGACTTGAGGCGTTCGATCTCGCGGCGCACGGCCTCGGTCTTGGCGCGCACGCGCGCGCCGGCCGACGCGTCGAGCAATCCGAGGCGCTCGCCAATCGGCGACAGCCGGCGGTCGGCATTATCCTCGCGCAACAGCAATCGATACTCGGCGCGCGAGGTGAACATCCGGTACGGCTCGCCGCCGATCCCGCGCGTCACCAGGTCGTCGATCATCACGCCGATATAGGCATGGTCGCGGCGCAACAGGAGCGCCGGTTCGCCGCGGACCTCGAGCGCGGCGTTGATTCCCGCGATCAACCCCTGCGCGGCCGCTTCTTCATAGCCGGTCGTGCCGTTGATCTGGCCGGCGAAGAACAGCCCACGCACCAGCTTGGTCTCGAGCGACGGCGTCAGCTGCGTCGGGTCGCAGAAGTCGTACTCGATCGCGTAGCCGGGCCGCATTATTTCCGCCTGCTCGAGGCCGCCTATCGATCGAACCATCGCGAGCTGCACGTCGAGCGGCAGACTGGTGGACAGGCCGTTGGGATAAACCTCGACCGTGTCGCGGCCCTCGGGCTCGAGGAAAATCTGATGGCGCTCCTTGTCGCGGAAGCGCATCACCTTGTCCTCGACCGACGGGCAATAGCGCGGTCCCTTGCTCTGGATCACACCGGAGTACATCGGGGAGCGGTCGATACCGCCGCGGATTATTTCGTGGGTGCGCGCGTTGGTGAACGTCAGATGGCAGGGAAGCTGTGCCTGCACGATCCGCTCGGTGCGGAACGAAAACGGCGGCGGCGGCTCGTCGCCCGGCTGGATCTCCAGCGCCGAGTAGTCGATCGTGCGCGCGTCGAGGCGCGGGCAGGTCCCGGTCTTCAGGCGGCCGACGCGAAAACCCAACTGCGCCAGATGGTCGCTGAGGCCCATCGCGGCGAAATCGCCGGCGCGGCCCGCGGAATAATTCTTCAACCCGATATGGATGAGGCCCTTGAGGAACGTGCCGGTCGTGAGAATGACCGCGCGGCCCTCGAAGACCTCGCCGATCTGCGACTCGACGCCGCGCACCGCCCCGTCCGCGACGATCAAGCGCTCGACGCTCGCTTGCCTGATCTGCAGATTGGCGGTTCGCTCGAGCACGCGCTTGCTGCGCGCGCGATAGGCAGCCTTGTCGGCCTGCGCGCGGCGGGCGCGAACCGCGGGACCTTTGCGCGTGTTGAGGAAGCGAAACTGGATACCAGTCTCGTCGGCCGCCAGAGCCATCTCGCCGCCGAGCGCGTCGATCTCGCGGACCAGGTGTCCCTTGCCGATGCCGCCGATCGCGGGGTTGCAGGACATCTGGCCGATATGATCGAGGTTAAGCGTGAGCATCAGGGCGCTCGCACCCATCCTGGCCGCGGCGAGCGCGGCTTCGATACCGGAGTGGCCGGCGCCGACGATGATGACGTCGTAGATCATTGCGAGTCAGCGATTATGGCCCGCACGCGCGCCTCGCGCAAAGCGCGCCGCGTGCGCATGGGTATGTCTAAGAGTAGTAAACTCCTACAATTAGAAGGACCACCTGCGCGGTGGGCGGCAGGGGCCGCGCGCGACAACGGAGCGCGGCCTTAACGTTGGGTGCAGGGGTCACCCCTGCTACTTGCCGATGCAGAAATCGCGGAAGATGGCGTCTAAGACATCCTCGCTGCTGATCTCGCCGGTGATCGATCCGAGCGCCGCCGCCGCGGCCATTATGTCAACCGCGACGATCTCCGGCGGCATCAGGGAGAGCGCGGCTGTTCGCGCATTCTTGAGCGCTGCCAGAGCCGTCGAGAGCGCGTCGCGATGCCGCTCGCGGGAGATCGTCAGTTGCGCGTCGGATGACGGTGCTGAAGGGGCGACGAGGGCAGCGATTGCTTTGGTCAGCTCGGCGCGCAGAGCGCCGGCTTGCTCGAGATGAATCGCGGAGAACGGCAGGATCGGAATGTTCAGGCCGCGCTCGCGAAGATCGGCGGCTGCGATCGCAGCGGGAAGATCGCGCTTGTTGAGGATTGCCAGTCCCGGGCGACCGGCCGTCAGGCGAATCACGTCGAGGTCCGCGGACTCGAGCGGCCGCGACGAATCGAACATCGCGATCAGCAGGTCCGCATCGCGCGCCGAGCGCATCGTGCGCTCGATTCCGATTCGCTCGATGTCGTCGGTCGAATCGCGCACGCCCGCGGTGTCATTGAGGACGAGCGCGTAGGGCCCGAGCTGGACCGAGTCCTCGATCACGTCGCGAGTGGTGCCGGCGATCGCTGTGACAATTGCGCGATCAGCGCCAAGCAATAGATTTAGAAGGCTCGACTTGCCGGCGTTGGGCTTGCCGACAATGGTGGCGCGCACCCCGTCGCGCATCAGGAGGCCGCGCGCAAAGCTGTCGTGCAAAACGGCAACGTCGGCGATGAGGCGCTCGATCTCGGTTTCGTTGCCGACCTCGCGCCTTGACGGGAGGCTGATGTCCTCGTCGGAGAAATCGATCTCGACTTCGAGATGCGCGCGAATCGCGACGACCTGGGCGCGAAGCTCGGCGACGCGTGCGGAAAGCGCGCCCGAGAGTTGCTCCAACGCGATCGCCAGTGCGCAGTCGCTGCGCGCGGCGACAATATCGGCGACGGCCTCGGCCTCGGCGAGATCGATTCGGCCGTTCAAAAACGCGCGGCGGGTGAATTCTCCCGGCTCGGCCATGCGGGCGCCCGCGTCGAGCGCGAGCGCCACGATGCGGCGGACAACGAATGGACCGCCGTGGCATTGGATTTCGGCTACATCCTCGCCGGTGAGGCTGGCCGGACGGCGCATCACGACCGCGAGCGCGCGATCGATGCGTGCGCCGGTTGCGGGATCGACAACGTCGCCCAGGCGCATCGTTCGCGGCGTGAGTTCGGCAGGATGCGCGGGGCGGAAGATCGCGTCGAGGATTTCAAATGCGCGCGGCCCGGACAGGCGGACGATCGCGACGGCGCCGATTCCCGGCGCAGTTGCGGACGCTACGATCGTGTCGGCGGCATACATAGAGAAAGAAACTTAATTATATGCGGAACCCACCTTGGGTTCCGCACCTCCTTGGGCAGGGCTGAGCCCTGCACCCAATGTTAAAACAAAGATGCGGGACTTCGTCCCTGCTAGAACTATTGGTGAAGAGCGGCAAATCTTGCGGACGGGCGTGAATATAGCGATAAGCAAGCTGATGAAGTTCGGGCATATTGCGGCGGTCGCGTTGGCGGGTTGGCTCCTGATGGCGCCATCGGTGGATTGTGCGCGGGATGGATTGCAGCGCCAGACGCCGCTGTCGGAGTGGGAGCAAGTCGATAGTTTCACGTCGCAGGAGAGCTGTGAAAATTATCGGGCGATTGTGACCGCAGCGGAGAAGAGCGATAGCGGCAACCTTTCCGGCGAGCGGTATTCGTACTCGATTTGCGTGCAGGCCGACGATCCGCGGCTGAAGGCGAAGTAGTCAGGGCGAAGAAAGCATCCGGGGTCCCTCGGCTCCGCAGACTGCGCTCGAAAGCAGAACCCTCACCCGCCGTGTGCCCGTGAAATCTGCACGCTCGCGCGTGCCGCAGACGCAGCATCCTGACTGGGCCGACGGTGCTGACGTAATTAAGACGCTGACAGCGCCGGCATCAGCGCCGGCCTTTCGCGTTGTATTGCGCCGCAGCGGCTTGCTTGACTGCCTAGTTGCCTGCCTTGGACTAATTTAGCAGTTTTCGCTATAGTGACTTACCAAGTGCTGGAGGGGGCACTACCCTGCGTGGCTAAGAGCAGGCGCATTTCGAGCATCGATGGTCTTGCAGGCGAGCATATCGCCGCCGCCGACCATACCCGCCGCCACCGGCTGCTCGCAGCACCGGCCGCGCGCGACGAGATAACCGATAGTCAATACGGCCGTTCGCTACGCAACTCTTTCGCCCGTTCTGAAGTGCGCGAGATTCTCCGGGAGGCCCGCAAGGCGGAGCCCCGCTTGAACCACGAGGCGATCCGGTACGGCTCGATGAGGGAATTATGCGATCGAGCCACCAGCATGAGTGCCTGCCTGGGCGCCGATTTCCGGATTGCCAAATTGTCGTGGCCCTCCGGCCTGGCGCTGTGGGGGTTCTATTTGAGCCATGGCTCCGGATTGCAAAAGCGCCCGCTGATCTGCGTCAACGCCGCGCATCATCGCACCGCGGCGGCAATGGCGTTTGGCCACGAGGTCGGGCATCACGTGATCGCGAGACTGTTCGGGACGCACACGCATCCGCGGCCCCCTTCGCTCTATACCGGTTTCGAATCGCATCTCGACGATCCGCTCGAGCTGGCCGCCGACATCTCGGTGAGCCTGGCGATGTACCCGCGCAACGCCGCACTGAAATTTTTCCGTGAGATCGAGCCCATGACGACCCAGACCGCGGAACAGCGCCTCAGCTCGGGCATCCGTGCGGCGACGGGCGACTTTTGGCGCCAAACCGGCCTCTATCGCGCGAGTCTATCCACTGCGCAAAAGGTTCAGTATCGGGCCGGCTCAATCCATTTCACCAGGCTGCGCCAGGCCCTGCTCGATCAATACGGCATCTGAAATCTTTAAAGCCGCGCACGCTACGGCGACATTGGGAGCGCCGCGCGCAATCGAGAGCTTGCTCAAAGGCGCGCGGTATGGTTCGATTGCGTGTTCGGGGTCGATCGAAACAGTAATCCATCCAAAAAAAATCGAGCCGGAATAAAAGACCCCCCGACCTGCAACAGATCGAATCGGTCTGAATACAAACCCGAATGAAGGTTTTTTTGGCCGCGAGCCACGAGCAATGAAAAGGACCTACCAGCCTCACAACCGCCGACGCAAACGAACCCATGGATTCCTGGCGCGGATGGCCACGCCGGGCGGACGCAAGGTGCTCAAGCGCCGCCGCGCGAAAGGCCGCACGCGCCTGGCAATCTCGATACCGCCCAAGCAGCCGGGCTAACCTCCCGTGCGCGCACAATTGAGCTTCGCGGCGGCAGACCGGCTGCATCGAAGCGCGGAATTCATCCGCCTCCAGCGCGCCGGGGTGCGATTCCAGAGCCCCCACTTCGTGGTCTATGCGGGTAATCTGGCGGGTAGTCCGGATGACGAGCCATCGCGCTCGCGGCTGGGCGTGACGGTGTCGCGGCGGGTCGGAATCGCGGTGGCGCGAAACCGGGTGAAGCGGCGCGTCCGCGAGATTTTCAGGCGCGCAATTCGCGATAATCTTCCAGCGGGTACGTCGATAGTCGTAATCGCGCGCGACGGCGCGGCCACGCTCGCGTCGCCGGCGATCAACAATGAACTTACCATGGCGGCGCGCAACCTGAGCGGACGAATAGCAGCCAAAGGCGCTTTCTCCGGGCGCAATTGATGGCGCGTGCAGAAACATCAGATCGATTGAAGGCGTCGTTGTCGCCACGACTGGCGGCTGCCGGTGCGATCGCGATCTATCGCACGGCGATCTCGCCGGTAATCCATGCGCTCAACGGACCGGCGTGCCGCTTCGAGCCGAGTTGCTCGGCGTACGCGCGCGACGCGATCGCGCAATACGGGATAGTTCGCGGCGGTGCGATGGCGCTGTGGCGAATCGCGCGATGCAATCCGATGGGCGGGCATGGGTACGATCCCGTGGCAGGGGCGGAGAAGAAGCGATGAGGAGACTAATCGAATGTGAAACCCACGGTGGGTTTCACACTTCCTTGGGCACGGGTAACCCCTGCACCTTAGTGAAGGAAAAGAAAGATGCGGGCTTCGCCCTGTTAGAACAGGTTGGTCAGGAAATAGTCGGCGCGGGGCGACGGCCCATGCAAATAAGGAACTGAATTTTGGATTCGAGTCGAGTTCTGATCGCGGTAGTTTTGTCGATAGTACTGGTAGTCGCCTACCAGGAGCTGGTGCTGAAGCGATTTTTTCCGGCGCCTACCGAACAGCAGCAGCAGGCCGTCGAGCAGGCGAAAGCGGCCAAGGCTGCACAGGGGCAGGCGCTCGGCAACGGGCAGGGGCCGGCAGCATCGGCAGTCGCCACCGGCGCTGCGGCTCCCGGCGCAGTCGCCACCGCCGCGGTCGAAAGCGGGCAGCAGTCGGTCGCGATGGTGCCGTCGGCGGCGGTCGCGGCTGAAAAAACCGTCGAGGTGGACAGCGATTTTTACGTCGCGGTGTTCACGACTCGCGGCGCGCGGCTCAAGAGTTTTACCCTGCGGCGTTACCGGCAGAACGCGGCCAAGGACAGTCCGCCCTACGAGATGGTGCAGATCCAGACGGGAGGGCATCTGCCCCTCGGCGCGGTGATGACCCGTGGCGGGCAGGTCTTCGACGACCGCGATTTGAGCTACGCGACGAGCGCGCCCGCGCAAATCAAGCCGGCGGCGGGAGCGGACGCGACGGCGACCTTTGTGGCCACGACGGCAGACGGCACCACTATCACCAAGACTTTCACGTTTCGGGCGAGCAGCTACGTGTTTTCGATGGACGTGGCCGAGTCTGGCGGTCCTGCGCTGAATCAACTGGGCGTCTCGATGAGCCAGCCGCTAACGGCGCATCAGGGGTACTACGATATCCCCGAGTTGCAGGCCGACGTTGCGGACAAGGTGATCACCGCGACCGAAAAGAAGCTGCAGAAGGGAGTGCCGCCGGCGGCGGGCACGATCACGTACGCGGGCTTCGGCGATCGGTACTTCCTGGCGGTATTTCTGCCGACGGCGCCGACCAGCGGCATGCTTACGATGGCGTATGCGGGTGACGAGGCGATCGCGCGCATCCTGTTCGACGGCGCGGCGCGAATCCACAGCGAAATCTACATGGGGCCGAAGCTGCTGGAGGCTCTGGAAGCGGTAAATCCGGCGCTGCACAAGTCGATTGATTTCGGCTTCCTCGGAATCCTGGCGATCGTGTTTCTGCGCACGCTGAAGCTATTTCACTACATCGTGCCCAACTATGGGGTCGATATCATTTTGTTGACGGTGTCGATCCGGATTGCGTTCCTGCCGATATCGATCAAAAGCCAGCGCTCGATGATGAAGATGCAGCGCCTGCAGCCGCAGATGACGCGGCTGCGCGAGAAGTACAAGGACAACAACGAGCAGTTGCAGAAGGAGATGGTGGATCTCTACAAGCGCAATCACGTCAATCCGCTGGGCGGGTGCGCACCGATGGCGCTGCAGTTGCCGATTTTCATCGGGCTGTACGAGGCGCTGCTGAACTCGATCGAGCTGCGTCACGCGCCGTTTATCGGCTGGATCAATGATTTGTCGACGCCCGACTGCTTGCATATACCGGGACTGCCGCAGCTGCCGCTGGTACATTGCCACGGGCTGCCGGTGCTGGTGCTGCTGATGGGCCTGACCAGTTTCCTACAGCAATACATGACGCCGACCTCGCCGGATCCGAATCAGCAGAAGATGATGATGTTGACGCCGCTGATTTTCACTATCATGCTGATAAACTTTCCGGCGGGACTGGCGTTGTACTATTTTTCATCGAACCTGCTCGGAGTTATCCAGCAGTATTTCCTCAACCGCGAATTTCAACAATACACCCCGGCCACATGAGCAATGTCGACTCGATAGAATTAGCGGCCGCCTCGGTAGAAGAGGCGACCAGGGAAGCCCTCGAGCAGCTCGGCGCGCGCGAGGACGAGGTTACGATCGAAGTGCTCGCCACGCCGCGCGCGGGCGTGCTCGGACTGGGCGCACGCCAGGCGCGGGTGCGAGTAACGCGCAAGCGCGCGGAGGCGGCGGGCGGCGGCCAAGCGGAATCGAACCCGCAAGTCCCCCAAGTCGCGCAAGCCGCGCCGCCGGCGCGCAAGGAAGCCGCGCCTGACCGGCGGTCTCGCGGGCGCGGGAATCAACCGCGCGGGCGTAACGACGCGCGCGAACCAGGCGCGCGTAGCGCGAATCAGCCGCCGACGCCAGGTGACGAGAACAACGAAAACAGCGCCACGGCGGCGCGCAAAAGCGCCGATGTCGAGGAGCAGCGCCGGGAGGCGATGGTAATCCTCAAGCAGATCCTCGAGGCGATGGGCGAGCGCACCGAGGTGCGGCAGATAGAAGTGGACGCGGAGACGGTCGAGCTCGAAATAAAGGGCGACGGTTCGGGAATTCTCATCGGGCGCCATGGACAGACCCTCGACGCGCTCGAGTACATCGTCAATCGGATCCTGGCGCGGCGAATCAAGGATGCGGCGCCGATTTCCCTGGAGACTGAATCGTATCGCGCGCGACGCCGCCAGCAATTGCATCGGATGGCGCTGTCGATGGGTGAGCAGGCCAAGCGCGAGCACAAGCCGGTGCGCCTCGATCCGATGCCGGCGCGCGATCGGCGCGTGGTGCATCTGGCGCTCAAGGATGATCCGATGATCACGACGCGCTCGGCCGGCGAAGGATTGTTGCGATCGATCGAGATAATGCCTACCGAGAGCGGCCGTCGTGAGCCGCACGCAGAGGCACCGCCGCGGGGACGGCGGCGCGAGCCTGAACACGAATCCCAACGCGAGCGCGAACGGATAGAGCCTGAGCGCGGTAACGAGGCGATTGGCGAACAGGGCGGATTCAAGCACGGGCAGAAGCGGATCGTGTAAGGCAGCGCGGGGCAGGGGTGATCCCTGGCCGTGGCGACGGGCAGGGGTGACCCCTGCACCCACCGTTAAGGCCGCGCTCCGTTGTCGCGCGCCTGGGCCCTTCTACCGCGTAGTCGCGAAAA
>PLDK01000043.1:0-66562 GCA_003135135.1 Deltaproteobacteria bacterium | reverse complement strand
CCACCGCGCAGGTGATTCTTCCTTCCTTGGACTCATAACCGGACAGTCAGCAGTCAGCCTGGGACATATTGGCCGCGCGTATTGTGGCGATCGGAAGACTAATCCGATGGCACGGGCAGTGCTTTGTACGCTGAAAGGCACTGATGATGAGCAAGTTTCCAGAGGCGCATCGCAAGGCAATTGCGAATACGTCAAGCACGGCGTCCGTCGAGGCGATCGTCAGCATTCCCGAGCCGGCTTATAGGCTGGCACAGGCGATGGGTGTCGATGCTGACGCTGGGGAGCGGATGGGAAGCTTTCGCCGTCGCAGATTACGCGAGCGAGGCCAGGCGATGGTTGAGTTCGCGCTCGGGTTGCCGCTGCTGCTGACCCTCATTACAGGCCTGGTAATGTTCGGGGTTGCTTTCAATAACGAGCTGACGCTGACCTATGCTACGGACGCTGCGGCGCAGCTTCTTTCGATTAGCCGAGGGCAAACCACCGACCCGTGCGCGACGACCAGCAGCGCGTTCTACTCCGCAGCGCCGTACCTCACTGCGGCGAATCTCGGGTTCACGATTGTACTGAACGGACAGAAGTATACGGGGACGAGCTGCAGTACCGCGCAACTGGTGGAATCCGAAACCGCCCAGGTAACGATTACATATCCGTGCAGCCTCGGAATCTTCGGATTCGGTGTGAGCGGCTTCTCGCTAACGGCGCAAACGACGGCATTAATCCAATGAAGCTTAACCATGAAACTATTGTCCACCGGTTGCGCGACGGCCAGCGCGGCCAGTCGATCGTGACGATAATGATCGCCATGGTCGCCCTGCTCGGAGCGGCCGCGTTAGTGATCGACATCGGCGCTCTCTATTACGCCTATCAACAGCTCCAGTCTGCGACCCAGGAAGCGGCATTAGCGGGAGGCGCGGTCCTGTCCAATGACACAGCCAGCGAAGCAATAGCCACCGCGACGAGCTACAGCGCCGCAAATGGGGACTTAAACGCCTATTCCAATCTGAGCAACGTTACGATCACGGCTGCGGTGAAGTGTCTGACGACCACCGGAATCATCTGTACCGCCTCTCCGTCGAGCGCAAACGCCCTCACCGTGACGGAGACAGCCACCGTGAACTCGCTATTCGCCAGGGTGCTCGGCTTCAATACATGGACCCTCTCGACAACCGCGACGGCGAGCGCAAAGGGCGGATATAACGGCCCCTACAACGTCGAAATCATTCTCGACACAACGTCGTCGATGGGTGATACGGACACCGACAGCCAATGCTCCAGCACCAGAATCTCCTGCGCGTTGGCCGGCATCCGGACCCTGCTGGGCACGCTCTCGCCATGCGCCGCGGGGATGACAAGCTGCGGCACGGCCACCAGCGAAACGGCCACCGTCGGCGCCAACGTCCCGAACCCGGTCGATAAAGTCGGCATGATGGTATTCCCAGGGCTGATATCGACCACGTATGTCCCGTATGATTGGGCTTGCCCCACCAAAAACCTTTCGGGCGACTCTATCGCCTACAACAATTCGCCCGTGTACCAGATCATTGCGTTATCGAGTAACTACCGCACTTCCGACACGGTTGCGCTGAACACCGCCGCCTACCTTACGATCGCGGCTGGTGGAGGTTGCAGCGCTGGTGTGGCCGCTCCCGGCGGCCAGGGAACCTTCTATGCGGGCGTGATCGATGCGGCACAAGCGAACCTCGTCGCCAACGCAAGGCCGAATACGAAGAACGTGATGATCCTGCTCAGCGACGGCAACGCGACTGCTACCAAAACCAATATGGGAACCGGGGCAACGAGTTACCCGTACACGCAGGAGTGCACGCAGGCCGTCACGGAGGCTCAGAAAGCTGCGACAGCAGGAACCACGGTTTACGCGGTCGCCTACGGCGCGGAGGCCTCGGGATGCACGACTGACGTCAGCCCGAGTATCACTCCATGCCAGACGATGCAGAAAATCGCTTCCTCGCCCGGTACAATCCCAAATCCGTCGAATTTTTTCTCCGACTACACTGCGAAGGGAGGCACTGGTTCCTGCATCTCAGCCGCTCGACCGACCAGTAGCCTGACCGAGATATTCACGGAAATCGCCGACGATCTCACGGTCGCCCGGTTGCTCCCCAACAACACGAAGTAGACGCCCCAAGGAGATGAAGCGGCGATGAACTCATGCCACGCTGTCGGTTGCGAACGCTGCGGGAATGCCGGCAAGCATCGCTGGATAGACGATCTTCTCCAGTTTCGCATCACGGAGATTGGCGTGTCTCTCTGCAACAAATGTTACGCAGCCCTGAGACAAGCAGATGCGCGCGCGTGGAAGTGGTTTCGAAAATACCGCGACCGCAAACCCTCATCAAAGAAAGACTGACGGTACTCATTTGCCGCCGGGCGCGCAAAACCGGCCAACGCCTCAGGAGCCCAACGACGCGCGGCTCTGCCCCCTTCCCGTGTGAAAAGGGGGGCAATCGAATTTAGACGGAAATGCGGCGCACGTTCAGGTTTCGAGGCCCCACTTCTTCTTGTTCGCGGCGATCTGATCGGGCGTCGGGTGCTCGACCTTCTTGAACGGCATCACCTTGAACTGATCCTTGATTTCGAGCAGAGCGTGGTTGAGCGCGATGTCGTCCTTGAACACATCGGGAACGGCCGGCTCCTCGAAAATCGCTTCCCACGGACATTCAGGCTCGCAGGCTCCGCAATCGATGCATTCGTCGGGATCGATGTAGAGCTGGTTGGGAAATTTTTCCTTGTCGGTGCCGACGTATTCATAAATGCAATCGACCGGACACACGCTAACGCATCCGGTGTCAACGCAATCGCGGCAAAGGCGGGTAATCGTCCAGGGCATAGTTGACAGTCACTCCTAAAAAAATGCTTAAAAGTATCTCGATCGAAAATTAGTCGCTATTGTCAAAGTACGCGTCATAACCTATATCGGCACCGAGCCTTTGAAAAGGGCGTCGGGGGCGAATCCCGATGAGGAATCACTGTCGTCGGGCGCCAGCCGGGTTACGATAATCGCCGCGAGGACGTTGGAAATCCAACAGGGGTATAGAAGATGGCAGCCAATACGAAATCGAAGGTGCGCAAGGCCAGCATCGCCAAGTGCGGATTGACCGCGACGCCGGCCGGGACCGGCAAGGCGCCGCAGACCGGCAAGCGCGTCGAAACCGACAGCATGGGGGCGATCGAGGTCGCGTGCGACCGCTACTGGGGCGCGCAGACCGAGCGATCGCTGCTGCACTTCGCGATCGGATTCGATCGGATGCCGCGTTCGGTGGTGCGCGCGTTCGGGATTTTGAAGAAGGCGGCCGCGGAAGTTAATCGCGATCTCGGCAAGTTGGCGCCCGACAAGGCCAAGCTGGTGACCGCGGCTGCCGACGAAGTGATCGCGGGCAAACTTGACGATCACTTTCCGCTGCGCATCTGGCAGACCGGCAGTGGCACGCAGACCAACATGAACGCCAACGAAGTCATCTCGAATCGCGCGATCGAGATGGCCGGCGGCGTGCTCGGCAGCAAAAAGCCGATCCATCCCAACGACGACGTGAACATGTCGCAGTCCTCGAACGACACTTTTCCGACTGCGATGCATATTGCGGCGGCCGCGGAAGTCACCCACGACCTGCTTCCGTCGATGCGAAAGCTGCGCGACGCGCTCGCCCGCAAAGCCGACGAGTTCGCCGCCATCGTGAAGATCGGCCGCACGCATCTGATGGATGCGGTGCCGCTGACGCTGGGGCAGGAATTCTCGGGCTACGTCGCGCAACTCGACTACGATTTGAAGCGCATCGAAGCGGCGCTGCCGGACTTGCTCGAACTGGCGATTGGCGGCACGGCGGTCGGCACCGGGCTCAATACGCATCGCGAGTTTGCGGATCGCACGGCGGCAAAGATCGCGGCGTACACGGGGCTGCCGTTTAAGTCGGCGCCGAACAAGTTTGCGGCGCTGGCGGCGCACGATGCGCTGGTGGCGGCTTCTGGAGCGCTCAAGACGCTGGCGGTTTCGCTGATGAAGATCGCCAACGACGTCCGCTGGATGGGCTCGGGACCGCGCATCGGGCTCGGTGAAATAATCCTGCCGGAGAACGAGCCGGGCTCGTCGATCATGCCGGGCAAGGTGAACCCGACCCAGAGCGAGGCGATGACGATGGTCTGCATACAGGTGATCGGCAACGACGTGGCGATCACGATGGCCGGCTCGCAGGGGAATTTCGAGCTCAATGTTTTCAAACCGATCATCATCCACAATTTTTTGCATTCGACGATGCTGCTGGCGCATTCGTGCGCCTCGTTCAGCAAGTACTGCGTCGAAGGGATCGAGCCCAATCGCGACCAGCTGCGGCGCAACGTCGCAAATTCGCTGATGCTGGTGACGGCGCTTAGCCCGCATATCGGCTACGACAACGCGGCCAAGGTCGCCAAGAAGGCGCACGCCGAAGGAATCACGCTGCGCGAGGCCACGGTTGCGTTGAACTTGCTCAAGGGAGAGGAGTTCGACCGGCTGGTGCGGGCCGACAAAATGCTTGCGCCGGAAGGCTGAGCCGGGATGCGGCGGGGGATCGTTGCCTTTGCGCTTGCAATCGTAGTCGGCGCGATGCTGTCGCCGGCGCCGGGCCGAGCGGCGCCAACTCCGACCGGCATCGCGACCAATCCGATCCTGCAACCGCCGTTTGAAAACGGCAAGCCGATCGACGTCGTGCTCGGCCTGCACGTCATCAACATCGCCGCGATCGACGAATTCAGCGAGCAGTTTCGCCTCGACGGCTACCTGTATGCGCGATGGATCGACAAGCGGCTCGCCTATACCCCGCATGGACCTGACGACCAGGTGCGTAACTACGCAATGGGCCAGATCTGGGTGCCTCAACTGGAGATGATCAATGCGGCGGCGCCCCGCTCGCGCGACGAAATCGCGATCATGGTAAGCCCGGACGGCACGGTGAGGTACGCGGAGCGCTTCATCGCAAGCCTGTCGTCGAAGTTCGCGCTGAGACGCTTCCCGTTCGATCAGCAGCGGCTGATAGTCATCATTCATCCCTTCCTGGTGGACGGGCCGCGGATGAAGTTTCATCTGGACAAAATCTCGACGTGGAGCGCCAGCGAATTCAAGACCTTCTCCTCGCTGGCGCAATGGCATCTGATCTCGATGCACTCGGAGCTGCTTATCGCGCCGACCTATGGCGGCTTCACCATGCCGGAAGCCAGGTTCGAAATCGACGTCGTGCGGCGCTCGACCTTCTATTTGTGGAAAGTGTTCCTGCCGCTGCTGCTAATGGTGTTTTTGTCGTGGGCGGTCTTCTGGATCGAGGCGGGCGACCTGTCCAACCAGATCCAGGTCGCGGTCACGACGATTCTGACTGTAATTGCCTTCGCGTTTGCGATCTCCGCGACGATGCCGCGGCTGCCCTACCTGACGTACATCGATGCGTTTTTCCTCGAGTGCTACATCTACGTTTTCCTCGCGGTGGTGGAGCTGATGACGGTCCACGTGACGCATCGCTCGCAGGCGCGGCGCGATATCGGGCTGCGGATTCGCAAGTACTCGCGATGGGTGATCCCGGCGGCGTTCGTGGTGACCAACGTCGTAATCGCAGTGCACTTCCTGGGGTGAGAGGAACGCGCCGCAGCCTACATCCTGAAGACGCCGAAGCCGGGGTGCTCGGAAATCGGCGTGTTCATCGAGGCCACGGTTGCGTTGAAGTTGCTCAAGGGAGAGGAGTTCGACCGGCTGGTGCGGGCCGACAAAATGTTTGCGCCGGAAGGCTGAGCGCGCGGTATTTTCCGCGCCGTTGCGGCGCACCATTGTCCCGGGGAGCACTAAAAATTTAAATCCTCATTAAAAATCTTGACATAAATATGCGATTCAACTAAGTTTATTGGCCATCACAGAATCAACAATCGATATGGAAGTATTTCGATGAAGGCCGAAGACGCACGGCGAAAGATCGCACTGTTGCGCAAGGTCAACACCGGTAACGGAGCCGTGCCGGCAGAGGCTGAGACTGCGCGCCGCCTGCAGAAGGCGCTGATGGATCGCTATGAAATCAAGGCACGGGAGATTCCTGCTGCTCGAGCGGCGACCGCCGCTCCCTTAACCTGGATTTACTGGCAGGAACTGATGAACGAGTTCGGCCTGCGTTTGGACCAATTTGGGCATCGCGGCAGCGCCGCGGTCGGGAACAACAGCAAGGTCTACATCAGGCTTGATGAAAACCGATGGTGGGTCGAAGAGAACTGCCCGGGCGGTCGGCAGCAAACCACGGCTCGGAACTTGGGTGTCGAATCGCTGCGCAAATACCTTAAGGAGCACGCGCCAAGGAGCTACTCGTTTTTCGCGCGCTGACCGCCGCGACCGTTAGCGCGGGCGTGCCTGGTTTCCGGCTTCCCCAACGCGCCCTATCACGCGCTAAATCCCGCCAATCGTTTTAACTTTCGTTCGGTTCGATAGTCCGCGAATTTGCGCCGGGTATTTCGCGCCCGAACCTTCGCGATCCCGGGGAATCGTAGGGACCGGAAACCACCCTCACATCCTGAAGACGCCGAAGCCGGGGTGCTCGGCAATCGGCGCGTTCATCGAGGCCGCGATCCCCAGCGCCAGCGCGGCGCGCGTTTCGACCGGATCGAGCACCCCGTCGTCCCATAACCGCGCGCTCGAGTAATAGACGCTGGACTCGATCTCGTACTTGTCGAGCGTGGGACGGAGAAATTCCTTTTGCTCGGCGTCGCTCATCGTGGCGCCTTCGCGTTTCAACTGATCGAGCTTCACCGTGAGCAGCGTGTTGGCGGCTTGCTCGCCGCCCATCACCGAGATCCGCGCGTTGGGCCACATGAAGAGCAATCGCGGCGAGTACGCGCGCCCGCACATCCCGTAATTTCCCGCGCCGTTCGACGCGCCGATGATCACCGTGAACTTCGGCACCTGCGCGTTGGCGACCGCGTTGACCATCTTGGCGCCGTCCTTCGCGATGCCGCCCTGTTCGTAGCGCTTGCCGACGATGAAGCCGGTGATGTTTTGCAGGAAGAGCAGCGGGACGCGCCGCGCGCAGCACAACTCGATGAAGTGGGTGGCCTTCAGCGCGGATTCGCTGAACAGCACGCCGTTGTTGGCGACGATGCCGACGGGATAGCCGTGGATTCGCGCGAAGCCGGTCACGATGGAGGTTGCATAACGCGCCTTAAACTCATGCATCCTGCTGCCGTCAACCAGCCGCGCGATCACCTCGCGCACGTCGTAGGGCCGGCGCGTATCGACCGGGATGATGCCGTACAGTTCGGCCGGATCGTAGTGCGGATCCTCGGGGGTGTCCTGCGCGATCGCGGCGGCGGTGCGAGGCCCGAGATTCTCGAAGATCGCGCGCGCGATCTGGAGCGCGTGCTCGTCGTCGTCGGCCAGGTGATCGCTCACGCCGGACAATCGCGTATGCACGTCGCCGCCGCCGAGATCCTCGGCGCTGACCTCCTCGCCGGTTGCGGCGCGCACCAGCGGCGGTCCGGCCAGGAAGATCGTTCCCTGCCCGCGGACGATCACGTTCTCGTCGCACATCGCGGGCACATACGCGCCGCCGGCCGTGCAACTGCCCATCACCACCGCGACCTGCGCCAGCCCGATCGCGGACATCCGCGCCTGGTTGTAAAAGATCCGCCCGAAGTGATCCTGATCGGGGAAAATCTCGGCCTGCAACGGCAGGAAGGCGCCCCCCGAATCGACCAGATAAACGCACGGCAGCATATTCTCGATCGCGATCTGCTGCGCGCGGAGATGCTTCTTCACGGTCATCGGAAAATAGGTGCCGCCTTTGACGGTCGCGTCGTTGGCGACGACGACGGTCTCGCGCCCGTGGATTCGACCGATGCCGGTGATGATGCTCGCCGACGGCGAGTCGCCGTCGTACATCCCAATCGCGGCCAGCGGCGACAGTTCGAGGAACGGACTGCCGGGGTCGAGAAGTTTCTTTACGCGATCGCGCGCGAGCAACTTGCCGCGTTCGACGTGAAGCTGGCGCGCGGGAGCGGAACCACCCTGGCGAATCCGCTCGATTTCGTCGCGCAGGCCCTTGACCAGCGAGTCCATCGCGTCGCGGTTGCGGCGAAACTCTTCGGAGTTGGTATCCAGCCGGGATTCTATCCGATCCATTTGAGTATCCTTGATGCCTGTTGAGAATCCGTGATGCCTGCGGACCAAAGTTGGGCTAGATATTAGCCTGAGGGCCGGCCCAATAGGCAAAACGCCGCGCGGCTCCGATGCGATGCGGGAACGCGATCTGAAAGCGCTCGAGTTCGACAAGGTGATTCACCTCGTCATGGAGTTTTGCGCCTCCGAGCCGGGGCGCGCGGCGACCGCCGAACTGCGCCCGTCGATCGACGCGGTCGAAGTGCGCCGCCGGCTTGATTCGACGGCCGAGATGGCCGCTCTGAGATCGCATGCCGGCTCGATCCCGATAAGCGAATTCACCGATCAGCGGCCGTACCTGCTGGCGGCGGCGCGCGCCGGCGCGATCCTCGGCGGCGAAGCGCTGGTCAAGGTGCGCGATTTTATCGTGGGCTCGCGCCACGTCGGCGGCTTTATGCGCTCGCGCGTCGAGCGCTTCCCGCAGGTCGCGGCGTTGGTGCACAACCTGCTCGCGCCGAAGGAACTGGCCGACGCGATGCTCGGTGCGCTGGCCGACGACGGCGGAATTCTCGACGACGCCAGCCGCGAGCTGAAACGTCTGCGCAGCCGGCTGCGCGACGAGCGCGCCGAACTCGAAGCGCGCCTGCTGCGCTCGCTCAACGCGTCGGGCATGGAGTCATTCGTATCCGATTTCATCGTGACGATTCGCAACCGCCGCTTCGTGCTGCCGATGAAGCTGAACTACGCGGAACGATTCGAGGGAATCGTGCAGGACCGCAGCGTTTCGGGCGAGACCCTGTTCGTCGAGCCGATGTGGGCGGTCGAGCTGAACAACCGGCTGATGATGCTCGAGCGCGAAGCGGAGGCGGAAGAGACCCGAATCCTCGCGCAGCTGACGGCGATGGTCGGCGGATACGCGCCTGAATTGCAACTCACGTTCGACGCGATGGTGGCGCTCGATGCGCTCAACGCGCGCGCGATTTTCGCCGAGCGGTTTCGATGCGTCGAGCCGCAGCTGGTTGACGAGGGAATCGACCTTATCGGCGCGCGGCATCCGCTGCTGATGACCAGCGGCCGCGAGGTGATCCCGATCGACGTGAAAATCGGGGCCGGACAGCGCGGCATCGTCATCTCGGGGCCGAACACGGGCGGGAAAACGGTCGCGCTCAAGACGGTCGGGCTGCTGTCCCTGATGGCGCAGGCGGGGGTGCTGATTCCGGCGCTCGCCGGCAGCAAGGCGACGGTTTTTCGCAGCGTGTTCGCCGACATCGGCGACGAACAGTCCATCGAATCCAACCTCTCGAGCTTTTCCGGCCATATCGCCAACTTGTCGGAGATAATCAGATCGCTCGTCGAGCCGGCGCTGGTGATTCTCGACGAGCCGGGCGCCGGCACCGATCCCGCCGAGGGCGCGGCGCTCGCAATCGGCCTGATGAACCATCTCGGGACGCGGCGCTGCATGCTGGCGATCGCGACGCATTCCACCGCGGTGAAGCTCCACGCATATTCTCAAGCCGGGTTCGAGGCCGCCGCCGTGGATTTCGACGCCGACCGCCTCACCCCGTTATATCGGCTGAGGCCGCATACCATCGGGCAGAGTTACGGACTCGCGGTCGCGCGCCGGCTCGGGTTGCCCGAGGAAATAATCAGCGCGGCCGAGCAATCGATGGGCGCCGGGACGCTCGAGCTCACCTACGCGCTGAAAAGATTGGACGGCGAGCGCGTCAAACTCAATGCGCAGGCCGAAAAGTTGCGCGAGCGCGAGGCCAGCCTGGCCCGCGTCGAGCAGGAAGTTCTTCAGGACACTGAAAAAACGCGCGAGCGCGCCGAGCTGGAACGCAAGCGGCTGCGCGCCGAAGTCGCCGACCTGATCGAGTCGCTCAGGCGCGACGGTGCGGCGCTGATGGACGAGCTGAAAACCCGGACGAAATCGCGCACCGACTTGAAGGGGTTCATCACCAAAGCGGCGGCGAAACTCGAGAACCTCGCGCCGGCTGCCCAGGCCGTGGGGGAGTCCGATGCGCCGCTCAAGGTCGGGGATAGCGTCGAGGTTGGCGACATCCGCGGCGAATTAATTGTGCTGGAATCGGGACGCGCCGTGATCAGCCGCGGCGGCCTCAGGATCGAAGTCGCGCCCGAGCGCCTGCGCAGGTCGGCGGCGATCGCGCCTGAAACTCGCCCCGCGCGGATCAAGACGGCGACCGTCATCTTCAGCGCCGATCGCGGCGAGGGCGCCGAGCTGAACCTGATCGGGATGCGAACGACGGACGCGCTGCGCAAGCTCGAGGAATTTCTCGATACCGCCTTCCTGACCAATCGTGCGGAGGTGCGGATTGTCCACGGGATTGGATCGGGCGCGCTGAGGAAAGCCGTGACCGAATACCTGGCCGCGTCGGCGTATTGCGCGTCGTTTCGCGTCGCCGAACCGCATCACGGCGGCGCGGGCGCGACGATCGTGCAGATGAATTTGTAGGGGCGCACGCGTGCGTTAGAATAATTTCTTCAATTGATCCAGAATACCGCGCCGCGCTCGGGCGGGGACCGGCATTAATGGCTTCGCACGACACCTCGCAGCAACCCGTCACCTTCCGCCGCGCGACGGCTGCCGATGCGGTCGAAGTCGCGACGGTGTATATCGCCTCGCGGCGCGGTGCCGCCGCCTACCTCCTCACGGTCGGCACTGACGCGGAGATTCGCTCCTTTGTGATCGATCGGATGGTGCCGGAGCACGAGACCTGGGTTGCAGAGGTTGGCGGGCGAATCGTGGCGGTGCTGGTGCTCGACGGCGACGAGGTCAATCAGTTTTACGTTGCCCCCGCCGATCAGCGCCGCGGCGTCGGCGGCGCGATGCTCGCGCACGCCAGGCAACTTCGCCCCGCCGGTCTTCGCCTGTGGGCGTTCCAGCGCAACACTCCCGCGCGCCATTTCTACGAGGCGCGCGGCTTCATCGCAAAGAAATTTACCGACGGCGCCACTAACATGGAGCGCGAAGCCGACGTGCTCTACGAATGGACGCCCTGAGTGACCGCAATTTCCGCCAAGGAGCTGGTGCGATGGCCAAGATCGATCTCAACAAGGTCCCCCGCTTCTCCGAACTCCCGATCAGACCCGACAAGCCCAAAGAATCTTCGTGGGGCGTGTTTGGCGACGACGACGAACTCGGATGCCTGAATTTCCTGACCCCCGAAGGCGTAATCGAGGCCGCGCGCCTGGTGCGCAAGGGCATGGTCTTCCGGCTCGATACCAAAATCAATTACGCCAATCCTCCCCTGTTCGCCCGGCCTCCCGCCAAGCACAACATCATGAGCTTCGAGCGTTTCGGCCTGCTCGGTTTCGACGATTCGCTCGACAGCTACAACACGCAGGAAGGAAGCCAGTGGGACGGCCTCGCCCATGTCGGCAGCCCGCGCTACAAGGCGTTCTACAACGGAGTGAAATCCAGCGAGATCAAGGACGGGCCGGGCGGTCGCCTGAGCATCCACAAATGGGCCAACAAGTTTGTCGGCCGCGCCGTCCTGCTCGACGCGTTTCGCTACCGTATCTCGCACGGCCGCACGATCGATCCGCTCACCTCGGAAAAATACAGCCTCGACGATTTGAAGGAGACCGCCGTCGCGCAAGGCGTCGAGCTGAAGCCCGGCACGATTCTGCTGATTCGCACCGGCTGGATGCAGGCGTACGTGGCCGCGTCACCGGAGCACAAGGCCGCGATGGCGCCGGCGCGCGCGCTCAAAGCCTGCGGCATCGAGGACAGCAGCGCGATGGTCGAATGGTTCTGGGATCATCGGCTCGCCGCGGTGGGCACGGATTGTCCCGCCGTCGAGCCGTGGCCGTGGGATTTCTCCGACGAGGGCGCGCTGCATTACCGCACGCTATGCCTGCTCGGCCTGCCTATCGGCGAGCAGTTCAACCTCGAGGAACTCGCAGTGGATTGCGCCGGCGACAAGCGTTACGAATTCATGCTGGTGTCGGCGCCGATGAATCTGGAGGGCGGCATCGCCTCGCCTCCCAACGCGGTCGCAATCAAGTAAGCGCGCAAGCGACGAAGTTTACCGATTCAGAACTTCGTGTCCGCTGACATCGCCCCAGTTAGGATAGTGCGTCGCGCGCGATCAGACCGAGGGAATCAGGTTCAACCCGGCAGCATCTCGAATCCCATGATCCAGAAATGCTTGTCGAAAGCAAAAGCTCTGTACGCCCCGATACGGAGCATAACGGCGGCACAAAGGGCGTCGTGGAAGCTGATCTTTTGGTCGGAATATTTTTCCAAGATCGTCCTAGCAGAGCTTTCATCTTCACGTGCAAATGAAATGACGGTTATTTTGCCAGAACGCAGGAAATCGTAATGTTGCAGCGCATGGGTGCAGTCGCGATCATAACGCACGCGTGTATAAACCTCGTGCGCAGTCACATCCACGGTCACCCAAGAGAAGTCCTCTTGGTCGAAAAACCGCTTTGCTTCCCGATGCCACTGGTCGTGGTCGTCAAATAGCGCGATGACTGCTGACGTATCCACGAGCACGGTTCGCTCGTGTACAACGCGGCCCAGCCGCGATATTTCAGCTCTGCGCGCTGCGATTACCTATCGCTCACTGAGGGGCGCTGCCCCTCCGACGATGCGATAAACCTCACCGTTTACAACCCTGTAGGTGCCCGGCTGCATAATAAAATTCGAATCGATCTCATTTGCGATTGTGGGTTGCCCGGCCCAGAAGAGGTTAAGTTCCTCTTCGCCAGTCGAGACCTCAATCTGAAATTGTACGAATTCCATTATATCGTCACTCCCTGCGGGTCTAAGTTATGCACCCATCTCTGATCGGTTATTTGCCATTGATAATCACGGGGCAAGCCGGGGATTAGTGGGACCGGCTGACCAACTGGTATCTGCAACTGTACGTTAGCAGGCAACTTCGATTGCTGTCTTATCTGCGCCTTGGTGGCATACAGATATGACCACGATCGCGACTCTACCACGCCGCCGACAAACCGCACGCTCTCTTCGAGGTTATCTCCTAGGTGCGCACTCAGCATAAACGGCGTGTGAAGACCGAAGTCGCCTTTATAGCGCTGGAGGAGTTGATCCATCGCGTCTGCCAATTCTGGAGACGCAAACTCCACGTGTTCATTCCCAAGGATCTTCAGAGCCTCGTTGCGGTTTATCATGTGCAGATGGGAATAGAATTGGGTAGTCAATTGGTCGACGATGGATGGAATGTCTCTGCCCTTGATCGAGTGAAGATTCAGCAAGGTGGTGGCCAGCTGCTTAATCTGCTGGTGCACCCTGTGAACATTTCCAAGGGCAAGCGGATGAACGGTTGCAACCAGCTTCTCAATAAAAGGGGCCAGCACGCTTGGTTCCGCAGCTTTGCCATCGGTCAACTGGTCAAGCACAAACTGTCGATATGATCTGACATCTTCCACGCTGATCGCAAGACGGGCAGTCGCATTTGAAGGATCAACGGGGTTGAACTGGTTGCCAGTGCTCGGATCTACCGGGCTTAGTTCCGAGAGCGGCCCGAGAACGACTCTGCGCGCGCCGAGCGCCGCGAGCGTGCCGCCACTGTGGCACCGAAATGGGACAAGCACCTCGAAATCTGAGTCAAACTCGCGGAGGAGGCTGACAATGGGCCAAACCGCATTTACATCACCGCCTCTAGTGTAGAGATACAGGTCCACCTTCGCGCCGGCGGGCACGGACTCTTTGAGTACCCGGAAAAGTGACTCTTTCACGTCGGCGTGGAACTGCGTCATCATCCCCGGAATCGGCGGATTGCTAGGACGATCGAGGTTCAAGAAGGCGACCAATATTCTGTCGCCGCGCAAGGCCTGGATCTTGTCGATCAACGGCTTTCGGTCATCGTAAGCCATACACGCCCGAACTCCTCAGAATGCAGTCGCCCGCCTATTGGCACGAACGATTAGCTAGCGGACGTTTCTTAACAACTAAAGACGCTGCTTCCCCCTTACTTTTGCTAAACTGGCGAATCAGAGAGTTTTTAACACAAGTGTTCTCATTTTGGTAGACTGGGAAGCTTGCATTCGGAGGACCTTTTGCCCTTTGAGGTACTTGCATAAAAGGAGCTCCGTTCGGTCAAAAATGGCAAGGAGCCTGCCGTGGCCCGCGCGGGGCAAAGTGGAGGATACCATAGGACGAAGTTTCTGATCAGGCGTAAAAGTTCATCCCTGTCCTCGAAGGAACCAAGAAAAACCGCAGAGGTCTTTCCTCCGCGCAGAAGCTGTTCGTAAACCCTTAATTCCGCGAGTCTATCTCGCCGAGCGCGCGGTCTCGGCGATCGCGATGCGCACCGCATTCTCCATCGTCGCAAGCGCCATGCTGGGCAGGTTGCGATGCCGCCGGGCCTGGCGCGCCTCATACGGCAGATGGATGAATCCCACCGGGACGCCGGGCTTGCGCCGCAGACTGTGCAGCGCCGCATACATCAGCGCGTTGCACGCATACGCACCGGCCGTCAGCGAAACGCTCGCGGGAATATCCTTGCGATCGAGTTCGCGGATGATCGCGCGCATCGGCAATCGCGAGAAGTACGCGTCCGGACCGCCGCGAACGACTGGCGTGAAGCCCGGGTCGCCGCTCTTGGCAAGCGCGCCGCGTTCGTCGGCAAGATTGATCGCGATCCTTTCCAGTGAGATCGCCGGCCTGCCGCCCGCCTCGCCCAATCCGATCACCGCGCGAGGCTGCCAGCGCGCGATCGCGCCGGTAATTAGCCGCGCAGCTCTGGCGCATCCAACCGGCACGCGCAGCGACTTTATCCGCAGCCCGCCGATCACCTCGGCGTCGAGCCGCCGGGCAATTTCCCACGACGGATTGATGCGCTCGCCGCGAAACGGCTCGAAGCCGGCGAGAATCAGGATCGCGGGCATCGACGCGTCCCGCTATTTGCGCCGTGGATGCTGGATCGGCAGGTCGTCGCGGTTTCCCCATTCCGCCCACGACCCGAGATAATTTCTCACCTTCGGATAGCCCGCAATTTTGAGCGCGAGGTACGCGTGCGCGGCGCGGTATCCGCCCTGGCAGTACGTCACTATCTCGGCGGCAGGATCCAGCCCGAGGGCTTCGAACTGGGCGCGCAGCTCGGCGGGTGATTTCACGGTTCCATCGGCGGCGAGCGCCGCCGTCCAGTCCTGATGCAGCGCGCCCGGAATCGCGCCGCCATGTTTCGCGCGCACGCGTTCGCCGAAGTATTCCTCATCGCTGCGAACGTCGAAGATTTGCACGCCGGGACGCCCGATTCGGTCAAGCAGATGCGCATATGTCGCGAGAATTTCCGCCCGCGCACTGAGCTCGAAGTCCGTGGCGGCGAACTTGTCAACTCTGGTGGTCAACGTTTCACCGGCCGCCTTGAGTCCGCCGTCGAGCATTCGGGCCTTTGCATGTCCCGCGTATTCGAGCGCCCACTGGCCGCGCGCCGCGCGCATTCCGGATTCATTCTCGTAAAACACGACGGTCTCGCGTCCGGTGATTCCCAGCGCCGAAAATATCCACTGGAGCTGCGCGCCGAACTCCGCGATGCCGCGCTCCGACGTATCGGTATGATGAAACGCGAACGGATCGAAGTGTCGCGCGCCGCTTAGATGCCCGCCGTGGAAATCCTTGACGGGCCGCGTATCGATAAGGATCAGACTGGCGCCGTCGCGATGCTCGCGCAGCCATCGCGCATCGACGAGCAACTCTGTTTTGCCCTCGTCGCGGGCAGTTTTTCCCTGGTTCAAATCGCCTCCGCCGCGCGCGGACCTATCTGTCGATTCCGACCGCTTCACTAATAGAACGAAATCCGCCGCGATGGAGCAAGTCCGCCAGTCCCGTTTTGATTCTGGCGATCAGGCCCGGACCCTCGTAGACCAGCCCGGTGTAAAGCTCCACGAGCGAGGCGCCAGCGCGGATGTGCAGCCACGCATCCTCGGCGCTGGCGATTCCGCCGACGCCGATGATCGGGATTTTCCCGCGGGTGTGCGTATACATGTCGCGGATCAACTCGCGCGTGCGAATCAGGATCGGCTCGCCGCTGAGTCCGCCCGGGTGCGGCGACGAGACGCCGACGGCCTCGCGCGCGACAGTTGTGTTGCACGCGACGATTCCATCTATGCCCAGCGCGGGCGCGCTGTCGCAAATTCGAAACAGCTCGTTGCGTTCCAGGTCGGGCGAGATTTTCACCAGCACGGGCGTCGGGCGCGGCAACTTGCCGGCATGTTCGTGTATCGCCGTGAAAAGCTCACTCATCTTTCTCGGCGATTCCCAGTTGCGCAGCCCGGGCGTATTCGGCGAGCTCACGTTGACGACGATGAAATCGGCCAGCGGCCCAAGCCGCGCGATCAGGGCGCCATAGTCGGCGGCAATCCCTTCAAGCGGCGTGTCCTTGTTCGGCCCGAAGTTGAGCGCAAGCGGAATCGAAACTCCGGCCTTGCGAAGCTGCTCGAGTCGCGGTGCGACCGCATCCATCCCTTCGCTGGGAAACCCGAGCCGGTTGATAAGCGCGCGACGTTCCGGCACCCGCCATATCCGCGGTATTTCATTTCCCGCCTGCGGGCGCGGCGTAATCGTTCCCAACTCCGCAAAGCCGAATCCGAGCGTCTCCCATCCGTGGACCGCGACGGCGTCCTTGTCCATTCCGGCCGCCAGCCCAATCGGGTTTGAGAAATCGATTCCCCACAGCTTGACTCCGAGCTCGGGCTTGTCCCGCGGCGCCGAAAAAGCCGGCATCGCCGCAAGCATCCGCAGCATCGTCCGATGCGCACGCTCGGCATCGCGGCGGAACAGGTATCGCTTCAGGAGATGCCGATAGATGGCGTCGATTGTAGAAATAGTAGACACGGCGGCTTTAAACGGGCAATATCGCACTTTGACGCGGCTGGCGCAATCGAAACGTGTTGTGGATTAAGCGCCGACGCCCCATGATGCAGTCGCGCTGCGGCGTGGAATAAGATTAAAAATAAGTGGTGGCGTGAAGCGCCCGGTCATTTGCGGGAGGCGTGAAGTTCGCGTGGAAAATCAGGCGAAAATGCAAGTTAAGTTGATCGACTACGCACAGCAGCCGCTCGAAAAGCTCTACGCGGCGTTTCGCACCTGCTATTCCTCCGAAACGCCAATCGAAGTCTGGGACAAGATCAAATCCGGGAAAATTACCCGCGAGAAGATTCGCGAGTTCATCACCGAGCGGCTGAAGACCGGCCACGCTTCTCCGCTGGAGCAAATCGTTTTCTGGTTCGCAATCGCAAACGTGTCGCGCTCGCTGTCGCATCAGTTCGTCCGCCATCGGATCGGAATCAGCTTCGAGCAGCAGAGTCAGCGCTATGTGAAATTCAAGCGCGACAAGCTCGCATTCGTGCTGCCGGATTCGTGGTCGCGCGCGGGGCTGGAGAGTGAATTCTCCGATTTGCTTTCACAGACCTCCGAGCTCTACGCGAAGGCGTTGAAAGCGGGGATTCCAGCCGAGGATGCGCGTTTCGTGCTGCCCAACGCCGCGCCGACGAATTTTCACGTGATGGTAAATTTCGCCGAGATGCTGCACATCTGCGATCTGCGCCTGTGCGTGCGCGCGCAGTGGGAAATCCGCCGGATGGTCGCGATGATGCGCGCGGAAATCAAGCACGTGCTGCCGGAAATCGCCGTGTTTCTGCAGCCCAAGTGCGGCGAGAATCGCATGGGCTATTGCGACGAGTCGCTCGACGAATGGCAGAAGTGCCCGCTGGGCAAGGTCCGCCCGCATAAGTCCAGCCTGTTCGATCTTTACGAGCGTTACGGCTCGCGCAAAGCGCAGGCGCTGGGCGAGGCCGAGTATCGAGCGGTCGAAGAAAAAGAGCAGTTGTAGCTTTCCAGGTTCCAGTGAGCGACTATTCCCCACCGCCGTCGTTTGCCGACGCGATCGCGGCATTCAATCGGGGCGCGTATTTCGAGGCGGCCGAGATGTTCGAGACGGCGTCGCACGCGGCCGCCGACGACAACGATTTGAAGGCGCTCATCGTGGCCTTCAATCAGATCGCCGCGGCGCTTCATCTGCGCTTCGAACGCGGCGGCCGGCAGGCGTCGATCAACCTGATGTCGCAGGCGATGCTCGCGCTCGACGACCTGAAGCCCGCGCGCGGCGGAGTTGACGTCGAGCGGCTGTGCGTAGAGCTGGCGGCCTGCACCGAAGAGATGCGCGCGACTCCGCGCGATGAGCGCGACGGGCTCAAGCATCGCGCGCGGATTTTTCTGGAGCGCCGTCGCGCCCCGAAAATCAATCGCCGCTGAAGGCAGGCAAGCACACGAAGTGGGCGCTTCCGAGCGCAGCGCCGCAGGCGCCCCGAGGCGCAGCACACGCGGAGTCGAGGGAAATTAAAGAATGTTGACGCGCGAACAAATCTCCGACGGCCTCAAGCGCGCCCGCTACATCACCAACGAGCGCGTCGAGACGGCGATCTTCCTGGCGCTCGCGCTCGAAAAGCCGCTCCTGATCGAGGGTCCCGCCGGCGCGGGCAAGACTGAAGTCGCCAAGGTGCTGGCGGAAATCCTCAACACCGAGCTAATCCGGCTCCAATGTTACGAGGGACTCGACGAGGCGCGCGCGCTCTACGAATGGAACTATCAGAAACAACTTTTGCGCATGCAGGCCGGCGAGCAGCAGGGGCTGCGATGGGAGGAACTCAACGAGCATATCTTCTCGCGCGATTACCTGCTCGAGCGTCCGCTGCTCAAAGCAATCACCGCGCCGAGCCGGGTCGTGTTGTTGATCGACGAGATCGACAAAGCCGACGAGGAGTTCGAGGCCTTTCTGCTGGAATTGCTTTCCGACTTCCAGGTAAGCGTGCCCGAACTGGGAACGTTGAAAGCCCACGAACGGCCGGTGGTGATTTTGACCTCGAATCGCGCGCGCGAACTGTCGGAGGCGCTGCGGCGCCGATGCCTGCATCTGTTCATCGATTTTCCGGGCACCGAGCAGGAGCGAAAAATAATCGAGCTCAAGGTGCCCGAGCTCGACGCGAAGCTGGCGGCCGAGGCGGCACGCTTTGTCAGCGCGATTCGCAAACTCGGGCTTCGCAAGCCTCCGTCGATCGCGGAGACCCTGGACTGGGCGCGCGCCCTGGTGCACCTGGGCGTGCGCGAACTGGACACCGACGCGGTGCGCACGGCGCTGGGCGTGCTGCTCAAGCACGAGGACGATCGCGTCAAGGTCGAGTCGAAAGCCTCGGCGCTCGCGCCGCACCGGCGATAAATCCGCGGCGTTGCTGGATGTCCCCGCTTCGCGATCAGCTCGTCAGCTTCATCGCCGCGCTGCGCGCCGCCGGCGTCAGAATCTCGGTCGCGGAATCGATCGATGCGATGAACGCGGTCGCGGCCGTGGGGCTCGAGCGCGCGCGGATGCACGAGGCGCTGGCGGCGGCGTTGATCAAAGACGAAGCCGACCGCGCGATCTTCGACGAATCGTTCAACCGTTTTTTCGCCGCGCCACGGGCAAATCGCGGCGAGCATCCCGACCATCGCGCCGACGCCGTCTCCGCTGCCGGCGGCCGCGGCCGTCCCGGCGAGAATCCGTTTGCGTTGCCGCGCGACGATGCGCTCGCGCGCGATCGCGAAGAGAAATCGCTGCCGTCAGAAGCGAAGCCTGCCAAGCAAGCGGCGGCGGCGCGCCGCCATGACGCTGAAAAGGGAAAAGACGCCGAACCGGGCAAAGAGGCCAAGCGACTTTCCGATCGGATGCGCGGCCGCCAGGAGCGCGGCGAGGCTCAGGCGCGCGAGGAATCGCCGACGCCAGGCATCGACGCGACCCGGGTTGCGCGAATCCGCGCGATCGAGCGGATGCCCTTCGACAAATTCTCCGACCTCGACTACGACGAGGCGCGCGACGCGCTCGCGCCGCTGATTCGCCGCTTCCGGATTCGGCTGGGACGGCGGCTGCGCCTGGCGCGAACCGGCAGAATCGACTTCCGGCGCACGATTCGCGCGGCGCTGCAACGCGGCGGTGCGCTAATCGATCTCAACTTCCGCGCGCGGCGTCCGCGCCATGTCGATCTCGTAATCCTCGCCGACATCTCGGGTTCCGTCCGCTACGCGGCGCAGTTGATGCTTGAATTGATGGCGGGCGCGCGCGGATGCTTCCGCCGCGTCAGCAGTTTCGTGTACGTGGACCATCTGGCCGAGGCGGACTTCGAGGATGGACACCTGGTAATGACGCCGGCGCTGGACCTGTACGCGCGCTCGGATTTCGGCCGTGTGCTCGGCGAGCTTTGGGAGCGCCGAACCGGATTGCTGACTCGCGCCGCGATCGTCGTGATCATGGGCGACGGCCGCAACAACCGGCTGCCCGCGCGCGCCGACCTGGTCCGCGAGATCGTGCGGGCTTGCCGCGCCGTGGTGTGGCTGAATCCGGAAGATCCTGCGCGCTGGGGCACGGGAGACAGTGCGATCAAACAATACGCGCGCGAAGTGAACGCGCTCGTGGCGTCGCGAAATCTCCGCGAGCTTCAAGTCGCGCTGGCCGCAATCGCCTAGCAGGGTGTTGAACAACTCATGTCGAAGGGCAGTTCGGATCTTGAACCATTCAACACCCTGCGTAAAAGATGGCTTCTTACCTACAACATCTCCCCCTTTGGGGGAGACCAGTGAAAAACCCCTTTGGGGGAGACAAGAGAGAGGGAGCAGGCGTTGAAAATTACTTTTTCAACAGCCTGCTGGCGCCGGGGATGATCAGAAGTCGAACACCTCGCGCATTTTGGCGAGCAACCATCGATGCGGCCCGCCCTTGCCGTCCATCGTCGCGCCGGATGAGAGCTTTTCCAGACGGTCCCGGTTTCGTACCGCAATAATATCGCCGATGCCGGCCGCCGCGTCGGGATGCTCCTTGAACAGCCGCGTGAATCCCTCGCGGTCCATCTCGATCACTTCCAGGTCGGTGATCGCACGCACACTTGCGCTGCGTGGGTCGCCCGTCATCAGCGCCATCTCGCCGGTGAAATCCCCCCGGCTATAGTTGGCAATGTGGCGAGTTTGGCCGTCGGCCGTGGTGGCGAAAACTTCGGCCGTTCCCCTGCGCACGATGAACATCGAGTCACCTTGTTCGCCCGCGCGTATCAGCATCTCGCCCGCGCCGAACTGGCGCACGGCGACGGTCGGCACCAGCAGCCGAAGCTCGTCGTCGTTCAGGCCGCGCAACCAATCGACCTGGCGCAGGTCGGCCATCAGTTCCCGCTCGAGGTCTGCGTCGGCTCGGTTTTCTTCATCCTGGCGCGCATCGCGCACATGGACGGTGCGGGTCGGGAACGGAATCTCGATCGAATGGCGCCTCAGCGCGTACCACAGTCCCGACGCCACGCGATCGCGCACGTATTCCTGCACGCCGTAGTCCCCGATCCAGTATCTGACCCGGTATTGGACCGAGAAATCGAGATAGTCCCACGTCAGAACTTCGGGCGGCGGCTCGCGCAGCACTTGCGGCACATCGCGCAGCAGGGTGAGCACGACTTCGCGCACATGATTGGGCGGCACGCCGGAGCTGATTCCGATTGCAATTTCGTCGCGCACGGCGCCGGTGGTGTAGTTGAACAGAGTGTCCTTGGCAATCACGGAGTTGGGAATCTCGAGCCGTTCGTTGGCGCGCGTTACGATCGTCGTCGCGCGCCACGCGATCCCCTTGACGCGCCCGACATGCTGGCCGCTGCGGATCCAGTCGCCCGGCTCGAACGGGTGCCCCATCGAGAGCGACAGGCCGCTGAAGATGTTGCCCAGCGTCTCCTGCAGCGCGAAGCCGAGCACCGCCGCGAACACCGTCGTGGTGGTCAGGATCGAGAGCGGCTGCACGCCAAAGTCGGTGTACAGCACCACCATCAGAACCACGAACCACAACACCAGCATCAGCATGTCCTTGCCGATGGTCGAGAAGTGGACCTTGCCGCGGCGCGTCGCTGCGTCGACGGCTTCGAGCACCAGCCGGATCACC
Organism: Deltaproteobacteria bacterium; assembly: GCA_003135135.1. Classification (GTDB taxonomy): domain Bacteria; phylum Desulfobacterota; class Binatia; order Binatales; family Binataceae; genus Binatus. Next base: position 44,518 of record PLDK01000043.1, on the reverse strand, counting down.
CCGAACAGGAACAGTACGAACGCCGCGACGGCGATCTTCTCGGCGATAGTCTCGTTGGGGACGAAGCGCGAACCTGCATCGATCAGAACGCTGCCCGACAACAGCAGGAACGTCGTCGCCGTCACCGCGCGCTTGCGCCGGCGCACGGCGAAGGCGCCCAGCAGGCCTCCCAGGACCAGCACGCTTTCGACGAAGCCGCGCAAATCGCGGTGCAGCCCGCTCAATCCCAGCATCGTCTGAAGGGGTGTCGGAGCCATCGTTCAGATCCCCGCCGCCACCGCGACTTCGTCGAGCAGTTTCACCGGGTCGAAATACTCCACGGCTATCTCGCGCGCGGCACGGGCATGGCGCGGATAGTCGGCGTTGATTTCCCCGATCGCATCGACCGCCTCGTCCGGCGTGTCGAACCCGAGCAGCCCGGCGCCGGTGGGAATGAACTTTTCGAACCCGGTCCGCTGCGTGACCACCGGACGTCCGGCCGCCAGGTAGCAAGCTGTGCGATCGCTGAACCATCCGGTACGCGGCCTCACGTAGATGTCCTTCGCGACCGTGAACTCACCGCGCGAGCGGCTGATGTACTCGCGATAAGCATCGATATCGAGCGACATCGGCACCGCCGGCGTCAGGCGAAATCCGCCGGCGATCGCGCGTTCGTAGTCGGCGCCGCCGGTCAGGTTGGTGGCGATCTCGATAGGCTGATTCGCGCGCGCCGCGACCTCGAGCACCTTGCGGAAATTCAGATGCTTGGACCAGTAGTAGGTCTCGCCCGCGATTTCCATGTCGCTGCCGCTATTCTGCCACGTGCCGACGGTCGTGAACGCCGCCGGCTCCGCCGCTCCGACGCCCGGATGCCACTGGTCGAGACTCACCGGCGGACGCGTCGGATGCCAATCCAGGCCGGCGGTGGGCAGCAGGCAGTCGGGTGCGCCGATATTGTAGCAATACGTGAAAAACAATTTGTGCGATTTGGCAAACGCCATCGTGGTCGGAATCTTGCGCTTGAGCTCGAGCTGCATCACTCCCGGGTCGGTCTCGAGATACACCAGGCAGCGGCTGCGCTCGTGTTCCTGACGCGGCTCGGTAGCGCCGCACAGATTGATTACCGCGTCGGCGTCGCGAAACAGATCCATGCATCGCTCGCGCGACATCCCGACGTATTGCTCTTTCACCGAGTCCAGGAAAGCCCACCGCTCGCCGAAGCCGAAGCGCTCGAGCACACGGCCCAGCACCTTCAGGTTGCGCGACGGATCCGTGGTGGCGCTTTCGATCGTCGGATCGTACACGTAAGCGCGAGAATCCTCGATGTAGTAAACGTCGAGACCAAGCTGGCTGAGTCCCAACAAGTGATGAACCAATTGCCAGATCACCCCCGCGAACGGGTACCGCGCCGCCAGATGCAACACGACGACCTTGCCCTTGCGCTTGAGCTTCACCTTTTGCTTGGGCGATCTTAACCCGCGTTCCTCGATCATAATAGTTGGGCCGCGCGGCCTGCGGCTATCCGCTCCAGCTCGTCGCGCAACCTGGACACCGCAATCCGCCGCTGGCTGATTTGGGCCTCTTCCTCATCGCCGAGTTCGCCCAGATAACAGTTACGCCCGGCAATGACCAGTACCGCGCGATACGGAAATCCCGCGCGAATTTTGGAGTACGCCCGCTCGGCGATCGCACCCTCGATTGCGCCCTCCGCCGTCTGCTCGCGGATCACGCCGCCCTCCTCGTGTATCAACGCGATCGCGGCGCGGATTCGCGCCGTCCGCCGCCCGGCCTCGACGCCCTTCATCCGCCGGATAACTTCATCCACCAGCGCCTGATCCGGATCATCGCTGCCCGAACCGAGCCATCGATGCGACCGGACGCCGGGTTCTCCCCCAAGCGCGTCGATCTCCAGTCCGCCGTCGTCGGCCAGCGTCGCAATTCGCGCGCGCTCGAAGTAGAAACGCGCCTTGATCAATGCGTTCTCGGTGAAAGTCGCGCCGGTCTCCTCGGGAGTCTCGGAAATTCCGAGCTCGGCGAGCGACACCAGTTCGAGCTCGATCCCGAGGCCGCGCAGGATCAATCGGTACTCTGCAAGTTTCGCCGGATTCGTAGTCGCAATCAGTAGCCGCCCCGTCGCCATCTAATCGGCCGAGTCGCGCGGCTTTGCAGGAGACTTGGGAAGCGACTTGGCAAGAGACTTCGGATGATACGTGATCTTGAGCGAGGCGCGCTCGCGATGCTCTTCGAGCGCCAGCTCGATCAACCGATCGATAAGCTTGGGCAGCGGCAAGCCCGACGCCTCCCACAGCTTCGGATACATGCTGATCGCGGTGAAGCCGGGGATGGTATTGACCTCGTTCACGTAGATCTCGCGCAAATCGCGGCTCGCGAGAAAATCGACCCGCGCCATCCCGCGCAGAGACAATGCCTTGAACGCCGACACCGCCATCGCGCGCAACTTCTTCGCCTTGGCGGGCGGCAACTCGGCGGGAACTTTCGTCGCGGAGCCTTCGGGATCGACGTACTTCGACTCGTAGTCGTAAAACTCATGCGCGCCCTTGACCAGGACTTCGCCGGGAACCGACGCTTCGGGACGATCGTTGCCCAGCACCGAGCACTCGATCTCGCGGCCTTCGCACGAGGCCTCGATCAGCGCCTTGCGATCGTATTGGAAAGCGTCGTCGAGCGCGGCGTTGAGATCGGCGGCGCGCTTCACCTTGCTGATTCCGATCGATGATCCCAGCGCGTTGGGCTTGACGAACACGGGATAGCCAAGTTTGCGCGCCAGCCGCGCCCCAAGCCCCGGCGTGTCATGGTAGTCGGCCCGATCGATCGCGAAATATTTCACCACTGCGACGCCGGCGTCGCGCAGGATGCGCTTTTGCACGTCCTTGTCCATCCCGAGCGCCGAGCCCAGCACGCCCGCTCCCACGTACGCGATTCCCGCCAACTCGAGCAGCCCCTGCACGGTGCCATCCTCGCCGTAGGTGCCGTGCAACACCGGGAACACCACGTCGAGCGCGCCTGGAATCGCACCTGGTGTGCGCGTCACTTCGCCGCGCGCGCCGTCTGCCGGCGTCGCGACCAGAGATTGCCCCTCCGGATGCGGCAGCAGAGTCACCTGCGTGCCGCCGGCGTCGAGCGCGGCAAGATGCGGTGTCTTTTCGGCGAGCAGCTTGAGTGCGTTGTGCTGTAGATACCAGCGCCCGTCGCGGCCAATCCCGATCGGAACAATCTCGTACCGCGCCGGATCCATCGCCGACATCACGGTCAGCGCGGAGCGCAGCGAAATTTCATGCTCGCTCGAGCGTCCTCCAAACAGGACACCCACCCTCAGTCGCTTTTTTTCTGCCATCGTGACCGTCGCGCCGCGCGCCTTGATGGCGAAGATTCTGACACGCCGCACCCGCACGTTCGAGTATCAAGACCACACGCAGTCGGAAAACTTGAGTGTAGCGGAACCCACCATGGGTTCCGCACCTCCTTGGGCAGGGGCTGCAGCCCCTGCACCCGCAGTGAGAAGACGCGAAAATCTGCGCAACGCATCTTTTCGCGACTACGCGATAGAAGAACCGCGGGGGCGGGGTTTCTTAATACTGGCCAGCCGTGCCAACGGCCAAGGGCCGCGCGCGCCAACGGCGGGCGGCCTTAACATTGGGTGCAGGGGTCACCCCTGCCCGCGCCCGCCAACGGCGGGCGGCCTTAACATTGGGTGCAGGGCTCAGCCCTGCCCATCGTGTAGTCGCGAAAAGATGCGCTGCGCAGATTTTCGCGTCTTCTAATACTGGGTGCAGGGGTCACCCCTGCCGAAGGAAGCGTGAAACCCACCGAGGGTTTCACATTCAATCAAGTGAATTTCCCCTGCTCACCCCTGCCTGTTACGGCCGGTAGTTCGGCGCTTCCTTGGTGATAAACACGTCATGCACGTGGCTCTCGCGCATTCCGGCGTCGCTGACCCTGACGAAGCGCGCCCGCTTGCGAAGCTCTGCCAGGTTCGCCGCGCCCAGGTATCCCATCCCGGATTGCAAACCGCCCACCAGCTGCTCGATATTCGAGGCCAGCGACCCGCGATGCGGTACGCGCCCCTCGATTCCTTCGGGCACGTGCTTGCCCTCGGGCACGTCGAGCTGCCCGTAGCGGTCTCCGGTGCGCTCATTTATCGCGCCGATCGATCCCATCCCGCGATAAAGTTTGTACGTGCGCCCCTGGTAGAGAATCGTCTCGCCGGGGCTTTCCTCGGTGCCCGCGAACAGCGCGCCGATCATCACGCTGGTCGCGCCGGCCGCAATCGCCTTGGTGATATCGCCCGAGAACCGGATTCCGCCGTCCGCTATCACCGGGATATTGCGCGGCTCGGCGATCGCGATCGTGTCCATTATCGCCGTGATCTGCGGCACGCCGACTCCCGACACCACTCGTGTCGTGCAAATCGATCCCGGCCCCATCCCGACGCGCAGCGCATCGGCGCCCGCGTCGCACAGCGCCTTGGCGCCCTCGCCGGTCGCGACGTTTCCGGCCACGACTTCCACCTCGGGCCATTCGCGCTTGGTCGTCTTGATCGCGTCGATCACGTTGCGGGTATGCCCATGGGCCGTGTCGATACAGATTACGTCGACGCCCGCGCGCCGCAGCGCGGCCACCCGCGCCTCGCGCTCCGGACCGACTCCGACCGCCGCGCCGACCCGCAGCCGCCCCATCTGATCCTTGCTCGCGTGGGGATGCCGAATGGCCTTGTCCATGTCCTTGACGGTGATCAGCCCGCGCAGCCGATTCTGGTCGTCGACCAGCGGCAGCTTCTCGATCCGATGCGCTTGCAAGAGTTCCTTGGCGTGTTCGAGGTCGATCCCCGGACGCGCCGTGATCACTTTGCTCGTCATCACGTCGCGCACCTGTTTGTCCAGCCGCCGTTCGAAGCGCAGATCGCGATTGGTCAGAATTCCGACCAGCCGCCCGTCCGAGACCACCGGCAGCCCGGAGATCCGGTAGCGTGCCATCACCGCCACCGCCTCTCCGATTTTCTGCTCGGGACTGACGGTGATCGGATCGGCGATCATTCCGCTTTCATATTTCTTGACGATCTCGATCTGGGCGGCCTGCTCTTCGATCGAAAGGTTGCGATGCACGAAGCCGATCCCGCCCATTTGCGCGATTGCGATCGCGGTGCGCGATTCGGTGACGGTGTCCATCGGGCTGGACACGAGCGGGATACGCAGGCGGATTTTGGGCGTCAGCGCGGTCGAGACGTCGCAATTCGCCGGCAGCAGGTCGGACGATTGCGGGAGCAAGAGAACGTCGTCGAAGGTAAGTGCTTCGCGGAGCTCCTGATACGCCATTGGATGACCCTCCTTGGGTGACAAATAAAAAAAGAGCCCGCGGATTTCCCGCGGGCTCAAGTCTGCATTCAGTTTTGGTACGCAGTCCGTTTAATCAGATGCGCCATAGGCGACTTTAGCAACCACCGCCCCCCCGATCAATACGGCGCACCTCGCGGCTAGTGTCCTAATTTCACCTCAGATGCGAAAGATGTTGGGCGAAGTCATTGGCTGTCACCAAGAGGTCGCAGACTCTGCAAAGAACTGCGACTTGTGCTGGACGCTTATCGTGCGGCGCGTTTGGACACGTCTCTTCGGAAAGATCCGATCGTCCGAACCAGACTAACCGGCATTCCTCGCAGTAAAAAACCCGCTCTGCTGAGCCTTCTCGATAATAAGGTCTTGCTCCGCTGTCATAACGCGTCTCCTAATTAGAATCGACCGGCTCCACGTCCACCTTCATTGCAGAGCCCATACGTTCCTTCGCCCGTTCAGTCGCCTGGTCTTGGTCGTCTGCTTCAATTACCTCGACTCTCGACGGCCCCGAGTCTGAACTGTTATCGAAATATTTTGCTCGCCATTTCATGCGGTTTCTCCCTGGGACTGTGCTTCGGTAATCAATTCTTCGACCGACCATAGCCGATCAGTCACGCCGCGGCCATCGCGGGCGTCGTTCGGCCAAAAGACGCCACCGGGGGCGGCAAATGACGCCACTTGCCCTAGCAGACGGAAGCCCCCGTTTTGGGATATGGATATGGCCATTCCTAACGGTGGGGGACTTCATGGATACGGGTACCGTACTTGGCGTCGTTGGCCTTATTGTGACTCTCATTTTGGGCGGGTTGGGAATTGCTTACGGTGGCTACTCTGTGAAGGCTGACTATCCGGTTCTGGCGGTACTCTCGTATGTACTCGGCTCCGGCTTGGTAGCGGGCGCAGTAGTCGCAGGTATTCTCATTATTATGCGACAACAGGCAACGCCCGCACCATCGGTCATGTCAACTGGCGAATCTCGCCCCACCGAACCGTTGGCTCCTTCAATTGCGTCCGTTCCGACCGCAGCACCGGCACCTGAAATCGTCAGCTCGATAACTCCTAAAGTTACTCTTGGAACGCCCACCATCACAGAAGATACAACGCCACAATATTTGGCCGATCTCAGAAAAAATCGGACGGAACTTCAAGCAGAAACACTGATTGCCCGCTATATCGGAAAATCGCTGAAAATCTCCGGGAAGATACAAAGCGTTAGTTCGACCGAACGCGGACGATCAATTGTGAGTTTTGAGACAGAAAATATCGGCGACGCGTTTGTGATGATGTGGTTTGACCAGAAGTGGAGTGATCGTTTATCTGTCTTTCAAAAAGGCGACAAAATCACGGTGATTGGAAAACTTAAGAGCGTAGGAAAATATGATGTACAACTCGACAATTGCGAAATTGTAGATATTGGGCAGTAGCCACGCGCGTCAAAAGCGCGGTTTGTTCGTTCCTTTCCCGCCCCGCTCGACAATCAGTCTGAATCGCCGCGTACCCGGTTGCCCTGGAGGGTTCGGTAGTGCGCGTCCACGTCCTCGACTTCCCGTCCCCCTTTACCCCTTCTAACAGGGCGAAGCCCGCATCTTTATTTTTTCTTGCTTACTAAGGTGCAGGGGTTGGCCCCTGGCCGTGGCGACGGCAGCGCAGTATTAAGCCGTTGGCAGGGGCCGCGCCCGCCAACGGGCAGGGCTGAGCCCTGCACTCAGTATTAACGCCGCGCTCCGTTGTCGCGCGCGGTCTCTTCCCTCGCGTAGTCGCGAAAAGATGCGTTGCGCAGATTTTCGCGTCTTCTCACTGTGGGTGCAGGGGCCGCAGCCCCTGCCGCCCACCGCGCAGGTGATTCTTCCTTCGTTAAGGGGATGAACTAGTTCAGCCTGCCCGCGCCGGCCCTTCCGTGCTACGCGTCCTCTATGGACAACAGTCATGATCCCACACACGCGCCCGACTCGACCGACAACCGAATGCCCGCGCTTTCGCCGCGCCGGCTTGCGGCGCGCCGTGCCAACGCGATGAAATGTACGGGCCCGCGCACGCCCGAGGGCAAGGCCGTTGCGCGTCTCAACGCCCTCAAGCACGGTTTCTTCGCCTGCGACGTCGTCAACCCCGAACTCGACGGCCCGCTCCGCGCCGAGCAATTCAATTCGATCCTCGACGCTTTGCTCGACGAGTTCCAACCCCAGTCCGCCCGCGAGCGCATCCTGATCGACGAGGTAGCCGCATGTTGCTGGCGGGTCCGGCGATTGCTGCGCTACGAATGCCGCGAAACCTGGCTCGATGAAGACGCTTACCGCCGCAACGCCGCCACTGAGAGACCCACCGAATCGCTCCTCGCCACGATGGGTTATGATCACTACGGCGACCGTCGGCGCACTGCTCGCAAGCTCCGGCGCAGCGGACTCGACGCCTTTACCCTGCCGAGCTATTCGGATGTGGATAAAATCGTCCGCTTCGAACGAAGCGTAAAGCGCAATCTGTTCCGCGCCCTCGATTTGCTGGAGCGCATCCGGGCCGCGCGCAGTCGTCCGGGCTCTTCGGACTCAACTTCATCGCCGCGGGAATAACTTGGCAGGAGACGACATGCGACAAAAATATTTTTGGCGGAACAAAGCTAGCGTTAGTGGCATACCCGTCACCGGACCACAACCAGTGGTATGAATTGCCCCTTTCCGCCCAATCTACCCGTCGCTCAGAATGGCAACCTCACAACCAAAATGCCCCGCTTCACCGCCCGCACCACACTGGTTTGCGCTTTTCCAGAAACGCCGCGATGCCTTCCTGCGCGTCCGCCGCCATCGCATTCTGGCTCATCACTTCCTTCGTATAGTCGTAGGCCTTTGCAGTATCGAGATCGATCTGCGCATAGAACGCCTGCTTGCCGATTCCGATGATTAGCGGGCTCGCCTCTACTATCTGCATCGCCAGCTTGCGCGTCTCCGCGACCAGTTCCGCGTCCGCCGCCACCCGGTTCACGAGTCCCCACTCGGCCGCCGTGCGCGCATTGACGGGTTGCCCGGTCAGCAGCATTTCCATCGCATGCTTTCTGCCGACCGCGCGCGTCAGCGCAACCATCGGCGTCGAGCAGAACAGTCCAATCCTCACGCCCGGCGTGGCGAAACTCGCGCTCTCGCCCGCGACCACGAGATCGCACGTCGCCGCAAGCTGGCATCCCGCGGCGGTGGCGATTCCATGCACGCGCGCAATCACCGGCTGCGGGATCGCCTGAATCGTTTGCATCAGTTGCGCACACAGATCGAATTCGTACCGGTAGAATGCAAGCTCGCGCCCCTTCAGTTCGCCGAGATCGTGACCGGCCGAGAACGCGGGGCCGTTGCCCGCGATTATCACCGCGCGCGCATCGCCGCGTTTGCCGATTGCGCGAAGCTCGGCGGTCAGTTCCGTCATCATCGCGGTCGACAGCGCGTTGCGCTTCTCGGGACGATTCATCGTGATCGTGACGAGCCCGGCTGCTTCCTCGACGATCAGATTTTTCTGCGCAGTTTCATTTGCCATCGGTTATTCACCCGCCTTGCATTCTCTTACTTTTCGAACCGCATGCTAATCGTCCTGCTCGTTTTTCCATTCTTCGGGATAGAGCAGCAGCAAATCCTGGCCGAGCGCGCGCACCAGGAATCGCTGCGTCTCGTTCATCGCGCGTTCGAGCGCGCGCCCGCCAATCAGCCAATGCCCGCGGCCGGCGATCGTCGCCAGCTTCGCGCCGATCGACTCTGCAAACTGCGAGGTCCGCGCCAGCGGCGCAAAGATGTCCGAGTCGCCCGCCACGATCAGGCGCGGCGCGGCCCTGTCCGGCGGCGCAAACTCGATCGCGCCGGCCATTACGTCGGCGGCGATCGCACCCGAGTCGGGCACCATCGCATTTATCAAACCGTCGCGAGTGAACGGATCGGAATCGGCGATCAACTCGAACAGTACTCTGCCGCGCGGCGGCCTGATCGGCCGCCGCCACATCATCGCCAGCCGATTAGCGACTCCTCCCACCAGCGGCGTGCGAAAGCCCGGCGCCGGCGGCGCGTATGCGACCGCGGCCTTCACGCGGCGATGCTCGCTGAGTTTGAGCGCGACCAGTCCCCCGACGCCGTGACCGGCCACGATCGCATCGCGGCCAATCCCGTCGATCGCTTCGCCGGCCAGCGCGGTCAAATCATTGAAGCGAAGTTTCCCCAGTGGAGGCGCCGAGCCTTTGCCAAACGCCGCCCGCAAATCCGGAACGAATACTTCCCATCCGATCGACGCGAGATAACCGAACACCAGCGCAAGATGCCGCGGCGTGGCGAAAAGTTCGGGCAGCAGCACGATGGGCCACGCGAACTTGAGCGGCTCGGGGCGCTCGCATTGCGCGGGGAAGCGGCCGAGTTCGACGTCGTCCACTGGTCTGCCGAATTATGCGGCCCGCGACGCCGCCGCCATCAGGCGCGCAAATCTGAACGATGGAAAGGCGGCGCGCGCGCCAACAATTATCGCGTCAAAATCTTTTGCCAACGCGGACATAAGGCTTGCGCAACTTCGCGCCGACTCGAAGCCTATCATGTTGAACGCGCGCGCTCGCAAGCAAGCACTGGAAAAGGAAAGAGCCCCCTCTTTCGAGGGGGCTCTCCCGTGTTGCGAGGCCTTTCAGCCTCGGCTTATTCCAGCAGCAATCCTGGCAGCCTTAGCCAGCCCTCGGGGTATTGGCCCGAAGGTAAACTCGTTAAGTGGTTACTTCTTTTTGGTCTTTTTGGCTGCTTTCTTCTTAGCCATTTTGCTCTTTCGCATCGGTTTGGACTTGGTGGCCTTTTTGGCCTGTATCTTCTTCCTCACTGGCATAAGTACCTCCTCTTCCTAGGCTGCTGCTGGACAAGCACCCTTTCTTATAGATGAGGATTCATCCCTCATCGATTCGGGCCGATTATAGAAACATGTTATTCTAAAATCAAGGGCTGTACGGCGATTTATAAAGAAATTTTAAAGTCGGAAGAGTGCAACCGAACCGGTCTGTTTCGGGTCTTTAGAATGTCGTTAGAATGTCGTTCAAAATTTGACCTCTTGAAGTCGGGCTGGCGCTTGAATTACGATTGGTCGGATGAGGCGGTTAAGCTTCCTACTGCGTCGCGAGTGGCTCAGCCTAATCTTCGGCGGGGTTCTCGTGATGCTGCTATTAAGCGCCCTGCTCGGCCAGCAGGGGCCGCGCGACCTGATCGCCCTCCAGAGCCATCGCGCCGCATTGGAGCAGCGCCGCAATCAGCTGGCGGCGGACAACGCCGCGTTCACAATCCGCATTGCGAAACTTCGCTCCGACGACCGCTATATCGAACGCCTCATTCGCCGCGAGCTTGGCTACGCGCGCCCCGACGAACTGGTGTACAAGTTCGCCGACGAAGACGACCACCAAACACCGTCGCGCTGAACTGTTCGCGAATATCAGAAAACCGCGCGCGCGATCAGCCGATACTCGCGAGCCTGGCGTTCCAGCTCTTCGCGGAAATCAGGATGCGCGATCGAGATCAGTGCGCGTGCGCGCTCCGGAACCGATTTGCCTTTCAGATTGACCATCCCATACTCGGTCACCACGTACATCACGTCGACGCGCGGCGTGGTCACGATGTTGCACTCGTCGATTCGCGCGACGATTCGGCTGGCGCGCCGCCCATCGCGCTCGTGGGTCGAGGCGAGGCATAGAAATGACTTGCCCCCGCGCGAGTCGCGCGCGCCGCGCACGAATTGCAGTTGTCCTCCCGCGCCGCTTATCTGCCGAATTCCGGCCGACTCGGAGCACGTCTGTCCGGTGAGATCGATTTGCGCCGCGTTGCAGATCGAGATGACGCGGTCGTTGAGCATTATGCGATGCGGCAGGTTGGTGTAATCGACCGATCCCGCAAAGCATGCGGCGTTGCGATCGAGGAAGTCGTACATCCGTTTCGAACCCGCCGCGAACGTGTACGCCATCTGGTAGCGGTTGGTCGCTTTGTGGGCGCCGGTCACCTTGCCGGCCTGGTAAAGCGACACGAGCGAATCGACGAACATTTCGGTGTGAACGCCGAGATCCTTGATCGGAGCCACCGCCAGCAGCTCGCAGACCGCGTTGGGCATCGCGCCGATCCCAATCTGGATACACGCGCCGCTGGGGATTTCCGGCGCGATCAGCTCCGCGACTTTCTGATCGACCGCGCTCGCGGCGGGATTCTTCAGCTCCGGCATCGCGGATGCGCCGGCGTCCAGCACGAACTCGACATCATTTATATGCACCGCGTTTTCGATTCCGAAAACGTATGGCACGCTCGCGTCAGTCTCGACAATCATGGTCCTGGCTTTTTCGCTGATCGCCTTGTGATAGGTGACCGACGGGCCGAAGTTGAAAAATCCGTGCTCGTCCATCGGCGCCGTCTTCAACACCGCGACGTCCACGTCGATCAAGCGGCGATAGGTGTCGGGCGCCTCGCCGAAGTTCATCGGTATATGATGCGCCAGGCCGCGATCGTACATCTTTCTTTCCAGCCCCGAAAAATACCACGACAGGTAAACCAGATGACGTTGTTCGGGATCCGCCTCGGCCGCCGCGCGCGGGCGCATCGCAAGGCATCCGCGGATCTTTACGCGCTTGAGCTTTTGCACTCGCCCGGCCAGCGCGCGATCGAACAAGTCCGGCTGCCCGAGTCCGAATCCGTACTCGACCCAATCGCCGGATTTGACTTGCGCCGCCGCCTCATCGGCGCTGACTTTTTTGCGCTTGAGTTCGCCCTGGTAGGAAGTCGCCATCGGTAAGCCCTCGTAGTGATTCCGCTCGATTTGCTTGACTGCGCGGCTGGCGTAGGATTCTCTTCAACCGGCGTACTTCAATCAATGCCAAGTATCGAACCAGTCAAGCAAGCGCCCACCCGCGCCGAGCCGGCCGCGGCCTCGCGGCTGATACTTTTTCTGACCGTCTTCATCGACCTGCTCGGCTTCGGCATCGTCATTCCGTTCCTGCCGATGTTCGCGCACAAGATGGGCGTCGGCGCGGTCGGCGTGGGCGCGCTGATGGCGATCTATTCGCTGACGCAGTTCGTGTTTGCGCCGATCCTCGGCCGAATTTCCGATCGCGTCGGACGCCGGCCGATCCTTCTGCTGGGATTGCTCGGCTCATCGATCGGCTACTTGATTTACGGATTTGCCGGAACGTTTTTCTGGCTGCTCGCGTCGCGCGCGATGCACGGCGCATGCGCCGCAACGATTTCGACCGCGCAGGCCTACATCGCCGACACCACCGATGACGCGCATCGCGCCAAGGGCATGGGACTCATCGGTGCGGCGTTCGGACTCGGCTTCGTGCTGGGGCCGGCGCTCGGCGGAATCATGGGGTATTCGAGTTTGCGGGTGCCGGTGTTCTTTGCCAGCGCGCTGACGCTTGCGAATTTCATCTTCGCCGCGGTCAAACTGCCCGAGTCGCATCATGCCGATCGCTCCACGCCGCTCGACCTCTCCCATTTCATTGCGCCGCTGCTGGCGCTCCCGCGCGAGTTGCTCCGCCATCGGCTGGCGCGGATGTTCGCGATTGCATTTCTGCTGACGTTCTCGTTGTCCGCGCTCGAAACGACCTTTGCGCTGATGGTGCCCGTGGTTTACGGTTACGGCACGTTCGGCATCGGCGTATTGCTCGCCTTCGCCGGCCTGATGCAGGCGTTGGCGCAGGGCTACCTGCTGGGAAAAATCGTGGGCCGATTCGGCGAGCTGCGGCTGCTGAAAATCGGATTGCTCGCGATGATCGTTGGGTTGGCGCCGATGGGCTCGATTTCATCGCACGGCGCGTTGCTCGCGATGCTGGCGGCGCTCTCCCTGGGTTACGGTTTCGCAAGCCCGTCGATCGCCAGCCTCATCTCGCGCAACACCGACCGCGATTTGCAGGGTGAAGTGATGGGGGTGAATCAGTCTGCCATGTCGCTCGCGCGCATCTGCGGCCCCATCGCGGGCGGACTCGCGTATCAACTGCTGGGACCCGCGGCGCCCTATCTCGGCGGCGCCGCCGTAGTTATGCTCGCGCTCGCGGCCACCAGCGCAATCGATGTCCGCGCATCCTGACATAACGGGGGAACACGATGTACGCGCTTCGCGGTTCCATTCTCGCACTTCATATCTTCGGCGTCGTTTTCTGGTTGGGCGGACTGATGATGATCGCCAGCCTGCTGGCGCGTGTGCCCGAAGAAGTCGGACTGCCCAAGGAACGCTTCCTCGGCGTGGCGCGCGGATTGTTCCAGACCACGACCAACGTCGGCGCCGCCGTCACGATCGTTCTTGGACTGTTGCTGATCCTGACGAATCCGCCGGTGCTGCGGCAGGGATGGTTCCACTTCAAGCTGCTGCTGGTCGCGATACTGCTCTTTTATCACGTGCGGTTTTATCGCCGGATTATTTTCCTCGAGGATCACCCAAGCGAGTCAACGCGTCGCGAGTATCGCGTCATCCACGGGCTGGTGAGCCTGCTGTTGATCGCGATCCTGATGCTGGCCGTGATGAAACCGTTCTAGCAGCAAACCGAAGTTTCAGCTCTCGTCGTCGCTCTTTTATTTCCGGCAAGGGTGCACGGGCTGGCCGCTGCTAGAAATGATCCTTGAGTTCGCGGACCTTGGCAAAAATCGCGATCGGATCGTCGCCCACCGACGGATCGCGATGTTTCAGATTCGCGCGCAACTCGGGGCTGTCGGTGCGCAGAAATGGATTGGTCTGCTTCTCGTCGCCGATGGTGGACGGCACCGTGAACTTTTTCTCCGCGCGCGTCTTCAGGCTCCACTGGTGCTTTTTCGCCGTCGCCTGGTTCCCCGGCTCCAGTGTCAGCGCGAAGCGCAGATTTTTTTCGGTGTACTCGTGGCCGCAATAGACCTGGGTCGAGTCGGGCAGCGCCGCGAGTTTTCTCAGCGACGCGACCATCGTCGATGCCTTCCCCTCGAACACGCGGCCGCATCCGCCCACAAACATCGTGTCTCCGGTAAACACCGCACTGAGCGTTGGAAAATAGTAGGCGACGTGTCCGTTGGTATGCGCCGGGATTCCGATCACGCGGCCTTCGAGCGCGCCGATTCGGATTTGGCCGCCGTCCGCGACCGGATTTGTCAACGCGGGAATCCTTCCGCCTTCTGCGCTCGCGCCGTACACTTTGATTCCCGGCACTTTGGACGCGATTTCGTTGTTGCCGCCGCAGTGATCGCCGTGCCAGTGCGTAGTCAGCACCGCGACGATTTTCGCGCCGTGCGATTTCGCCGCCGCGATCACCTTGTCGGGCTCGGCGCAATCGACCACCGCGCAATCCTTGCTGCCGTCGTCGATCACCAGGTACGCGTAGTTGTCCGATAGCTGCGCAACGGTGACGATTGGCATCGCGATACTCCTTGCAGCTAGACCCCGACGATATTGTAGCCCACGTCCACGTAGAGCGTCTGGCCCGTGACGCCGCTCGAAAAATCGCTCAGCACCGCCGCCGCCATCTTGCCGACTTCCTCGATCTTCATCGCGCGCCGCAGCGGCGAGCGCGCCTCGACCTCGTGCGCCATCGTATGGAAGTCGCGAATCGCCGACGACGAGAGCGTGCGCGCGGGCCCGGCGCTGAGCGCGTTGACTCGTATATTCTTGGCCCCCAGATCGACCGACAGGTAGCGTACGCAGGCTTCCAGTGCTGCCTTGGCCACGCCCATCATGTTGTAGTTGGGGATCGCACGGACCGCGCCGAGGTAGCTGAGCGTCAGGATCGATCCGCCTCCGCGCGCTTCCATCAGGGGTTCCGCGGCGCGCGCGAGGGCGACCAGTGAGTAGGCGCTGATTTCCATCGACTTCGCAAAATTGGCGCGGCTGACCGTCAGAAATCGATCGCGGAGATCTTCGCGCTCGGCAAACGCGACCGCATGCACGAGCAGGTCCAGCCCGTTCCATTTTTTCTTGAGCGCGGCGAACACGGACGCGATTTGCGCGTCGTTGTTCACGTCGAGTTCGCCGATCACGTCCGCCTGGATTTGCGCCGCCAGCGGACGGACGCGCTTTTCCAGGATCTCGCCCTGGTAGGTCAGCGCGATCTCGGCGCCCTCGGCGGCCAGTGTCTGCGCTATCGACCACGCCAGGCTTTTTTCGTTTGCGACGCCGACGATCAACGCCCGCTTGCCCTGTACTATACCCATGGCGAGTATCCTTCTCTGCGCCGATGCGCGCGCGGGCTCAGATTTCGATCTTCATCCCGTCATAACCCATTTCAAGCGCGATCTCATCCGCGCGGTTCAGCACTTCGCGCCCGAGATGCGTCAGCACCATTCGGCGCACCTTGAACTTGTCGCGATTGGCCGCCAGCAGCGGGTAGTTGAGATGAAAGGTCAGCTGAGTGCTCTCGTAATAGGTGCATTCGCACAGGAACAGATCGGCGCCTGCGCTGAGCTCGACCAGCTCATCGTTCCATCCGCTGTCGCCCGAGAAAACGATCGACTTCCCGCCGCCGTCGATTCTGAACGACAGCGAGATGTCGGGCTTGGTGTGCGGACTGCGGATTGCGCGCACCTTGAACTTGCCCAGCCGCGTCGAGCTGCCCGGCTCGAGCACCACGAACTTCAGCTTGCGCTTGATTTCGTCGAGTTCGAAATGCGGGAACATCGTGCGCATCAGCAGCCACGTCCGCTCCTCGAGCTTGGCCGGACCCGCAACGGTCAGCACCTTCTTGCGCGGCGTCTCCCACATGTAGTCGAGGATCAGAAACGGCAGGCCGGCGAAATGATCGCCGTGCAGGTGGCTGATGAGCAGCAGGTCGAAGCTGTCGGGCGCGATGGCGTTGCTCTTGAGGGCAGGCAGCAGGCCGGGCCCCGCTTCCATCAGGATCCGCCCGCCAGGCGCGTCGATCAGATAGCCCGATTGTGAACGGCCGAAACTCGCGAACGCATCTCCGGTGCCCAACAGAGTCACGGTTACCGGCGCACCGTTCGATGCCGTGCGATTCGGATTCATTGCGTCAGCCTATGCTAATATCATCGGCGGATGCGCGCAAACCAGGGAGCGCCGCCGATGAAACAGCTGAAGACCGCAGCCGCTCTCGCGTTCGCCGCGGCTGTCATTGCCGCCGCCATTGCGGGATGCGGGAAATCCGCGCCCCCCGTAAAGGCGCCGCCGCGCATCTTCGCCAGCGCCGAGGAAGTCGAGCTCAACTTTCGCGGCCGCGCCTTCGTGCTCGGCGACAACAATCAAATCGCGCAAGTGCGCCCGCTCGATTGGCCCAAGGACAAGTTCCTCAAGCTGCCGTTCTGGTTCGGCGTCAACATCCTGGTGCCTGGAGTGATGGCGCCCAAAGAAAGCGATTTCTACGTCATCAGCGAGGCGACTCTCGAAAAGCCTTTGGACACCCCCGGCGAATGGATGGTCGAGGCGGGCAGCTCGCTGGTGAAGCAGGAGACGGTGTTCGTCACGACGCGCACGCGGTATCTGGCGCCCGGAAAAATCTTACCCACCATCGTTCAGTATATCGGCAAGCGCGAATTCACACGCCCCGACGGCAAGACCGTGACTATTCCCGTGCTGCGCGAGGTCTCGTTGCCGATGAAATGGACGCTCGGCGGGAGGACCCCGGCAAGCTACGCGAGATACCGCACATGATTCGCCGGGGGATGGCGATCGTCGTAGCGCTCGCGTTTGCGCTCATGGCGGCCGTCGCAGGATGCACGCCGGACAAGGCGCTCGACTTCGGACCCACCGGCGAGATAACCACGCCGCCCGAGGATCAGTTGAGCCGCGACATCGTGCGCGATTTCGCCGGCCGCGACTTCATTCTCGCCGACAACGATCACGAGGCGCACATCAGCCTCACCGATTGGAAGCCCGGACGGCGCATCATCGTGCCGTACTGGCTCGGCGTGAATCCGCTCTACCCCGGATTTCTGCGCCCGACCGTCGGACATCTATATGTGATGAGCCAATCGACGCTGGTCCGCCCGCTCTCCAATAACGAGTACCTGATTCGCGCCGGCTCGAAACTCTTCAAGAGCGATAGTGTCTTCGAGGCGACACGCACGCGCTACCTCGATACGGGCGGGATGCTGCCGATGGTGGTCCGCTTCGTCGGCACTCGCGTCATCACGGTGCCAAAGGACGCGCCCGCGACCGGAACGATCACCGAGAAAGTCCCGGTGCTCCGCGAAATCTCGATGCCGATGCACACAACGGCGGACCAGGACTTGACCGGCTACGCCAAGTTCGAAGCCGCTAAGTGAACAAAGCAGAATGGCATGAGGAAGAACGGGCGAATCTAATGAACTGGATTGGGTGCTCACCTCCGGGCAGCAAGATTTTTCGCACTGCCGGTCTACTGGCCGGGCTCGCTGTCTTATGCGGCGCGCAGCTCCAGACACCGGTTCCGCCTCCGCAGTCTTCGCCGTTTGCTGCTCCAACCGCTCGGCCGCCCACGCAGAACGCGCCGAAAGGCGCTATGGCGCCATCGACTCTGATCGGGCGCGTGATGAGCGGCGATCGTCCGATAGCTGAGTCTGAGGTCACTCTCTACGGTTTGGTCGGCCAATGCATTCCTGATCCCTGTATCTCGGTGAACGTTCCGGTCGCGCATGCGCGAACCGATGTTCACGGGTTCTTCTCGATCGATCTCTCTCAAGCCGCCACCGAGGTTCGTAATGCCATTGGAGAAAAATCGGTGGTAACAAGAGAGCAACCGCGCCCAGGAACATTCTACCTTATCGCAACTGGTGGGCGCGTGGGGGCGCGGGCCAACCCGGCGATAAAGCTCATGCTCTCGATGGCAAATCCTCCGCCCTCGGGTTGGGTAACTATAAACGAGCTCACCACAGCGGCATCGGTGATGAGTCTGGTCGGGTTGATGGGACCACCGCGCGCGGAAGAACTCGGGCCAGCCGACCCGGGCGATCTCGCGATGATGAGCGCCTTCGTGAGCCCTGAGACTGGCCGCGTGCAGCCGCTTCTTAGCGAGGGTGTGAATAGCTCCGCACTGATCAACACACTCGCGGATATCCTTTCGGGCTGCGTCAGATCAGACAGTCCCGATGCGCCCGCATGCGGCCGGCTGTTCGCAGGAACTCCGGATACAGGTCTTCCATTTTTGAAATCCACTTCGCCGCCAGTGCTTCCGACTGACACTCTGATGGCGATGAGAAATCTAGTCTTCTACAGAACCCGTAGCGTGAACTCCGCGTTTGACCTGGTACCAGTCGATCCACCCTACACCCCGGTGCTTGCGCACCCGCCGAACGCTTGGATGCTTTCCGTGAACTTCGCGCGCGGAGGACTTAAAAATCCAACAGAGATAGCTGCCGATCCTGACCGCGACGCAATCTGGATCGCAAATACCGGCGGCGACAGCGTCGTCGAGTTGAGCACCAAGCCTGAACACCTCGGGGTGCCCTTGTCGGGTAACGCAGGCTTCTTGGGTAGCGGCCTGCGCTCTCCCTTTGGTATCAGGCTGATACCGCTATTTCCCAGTGAAGCTTCACTCGGTCCGACCTATCCGGTTCCTTCAGTGTGGGTCGCCAACTTGGGAGGAAAGAGCGTAACGCTTATTTTCCCCGGCGCATCCGGTGGCGCGTCATTGAAACAGATAATAGGCAATTCCCTCGATGCACCCTCCTCCATAGAAGGGGTCTCACACATTCGGGGAGTCCACCAATTAGGCTACGATAGCATCGCGGTTGTCAGTTCCGGATCTAAGGCCGTAAGTTTCTTTCGGTCGGACGCCTCTCAGTGTGGACCCGCCCTCGAGCACATCGGACTCGACCGGCCGGGCGCCATCGGCACTTGCTATTTCGGCGCCTCGTCCCTCTGCGTCGTCAACTCGGGAGCTGACGACTTGGTTCTGGTCGACCCCCCTGGAGCTGATTGTCGTGGCGGAGGAGTCGTTAATCGAATCCATGGAGGCGGAATCAGCAACCCTCAGTACTTTGTTGAAGATTGGACCGGGAAGCTCGGGATGACCATGTGGATCACGAATCGCGGAAACAACAGTGTCAGCGCGTTCGCCGGATCGAGCGAGGAAGAAGCCGTCGCGGGATCACCGTTCACCGGGGGCGGTCTCGACCACCCCGCAGGTATCGTAAGCGGAGGAATTGGTCAAATTTGGGTGGCAAACAACGGCTCGAACACTCTCACCGAACTGAGCGCATGGAGCACACCGCCCGGCGGCTTCATTTCGCCTGCCGGCGGATTCACCGGAGCGGGGCTGAACCATCCTTGGGGCCTCGCCATCGATCGCCATGGGAACCTGTGGGCAGCTAATCGGGGTGGCAAATCGGTCACCATGTTCGTGCTAGGGACTAAGCGCCCGTGAGTGGGCACGTCCTTGAGACGAACCGCCGAATG
Organism: Deltaproteobacteria bacterium; assembly: GCA_003135135.1. Classification (GTDB taxonomy): domain Bacteria; phylum Desulfobacterota; class Binatia; order Binatales; family Binataceae; genus Binatus. Next base: position 24,878 of record PLDK01000043.1, on the reverse strand, counting down.
AAATACCAACACTGCTACGATGTCACCGTCATCAATCGATCATCGGAGGACGCCGCATGCTGTCGCATACGAAATATCTCACCATGAAGGTGCCCAACCGGATGGACTTCGTGAACATCACGGGTGAAGTCGAAAAGGCGGTCAAGGAAAGCCGCGTGCGCGAGGGTCTCTGCCTCGTCAATGCCATGCACATCACCGCCTCGGTCTTCATCAATGACGACGAGCCCGGCCTTCACGAAGATTACAAGCGATGGCTGGAATGGCTGGCGCCGTACGACCCAAGCCCCGAGCGCTATCATCACAATCGCACCGGCGAGGACAACGGCGACGCGCATCATAAGCGCCAGGTGATGGGCCGCGAGGTAGTAGTCGCGATCACAGCCGGCAAGCTCGACTTCGGCCCGTGGGAACAGATCTTCTACGGCGAGTTCGACGGCCGCCGCCCCAAGCGCGTGCTGATCAAGGTGCTCGGCGAGTAGGTTCTCTGATCCCTCGCCCGTTATTTCACGGGAGAGGTTAGGTGAGGGTTCTGTCAACCCGAAGGCGACCGATCGCCGTCGCACTTATCTCGGCCTCCGACTAAGACTCTTCGGACTCTTGCAGCGTGGCGGTCTGCAGCAGCTCGGCCGGCACGTCCTCGAGGAAGCGCGACACTCGACCCATCACGAAGCCGAAGCTGCGGTCGAACATATGGATCGGATACGACAGGTACAGCTCGTCGCGCGCGCGCGTGCTCGCGACGTACATGAGGCGGCGCTCCTCCTCGATTTCGTCTTCGCCCACGCTTTGCGGTCCCGGAAAGCGTCCGTCTGCCGCCCAAATCAGGAACACGACTTTCCATTCGAGTCCCTTGGCGGAGTGAATCGTGCTGAGCGTGAGGCGTTCGTCATCGGAGTCCGTCGCGAGCATGCCGTCGAGTGAATCGTTGGGCGGCTCGAGCGCCATGTCGGCCAGCATCTGTTCGAGGCTCTTGTAGCGCTCTGTCAGATTCTGAAAATGTTCGAGGTCGCGCTCGCGCTTGGGATAATCGTCGGCGTACGCCTCGCGCATTACGGGCAGATAGTATTCGAGCGTCATCGCGATTTGCTCGGGCGGCCGTTTCTCGCCGCTGCGCAATTCCGCCAGCAGCGCGCCAAGCCTTTTCAGGCCGCCATCTGCGCCGCCGCGGGCCTTGTCGGCAAGTTTCGCAACCGCGGCCGCCGAATCGTCGGCGGCGATGAGTGCGTCGATCGTTCGCTCTGCCGTGCGATGACCGATTCCCTTGACCAGCGTGAGCACGCGCAGCCATGACACGGCGTCTGCCGGATTGGCGATAACGCGCAGATGCGCCAGCACGTCCTTGATGTGCGCGGTTTCGATAAACTTGAATCCGCCGCGCTTGATGAACGGGATGTCGCGGCGCTGCAGCTCGAGTTCCAGATCGAAGGAGTGAAAGCTGGAGCGGAACAGCACCGCGATCTCGCCGAGCTCGACCCCCTCTTCGCGCAGCTCCAGGATGCGCTCGGCGACGAATCGCGATTGCATGTGTTCGTCCTGCGCGCGCACCAGGAACGGCCGAAAGCCGCCCTCGCGCTGCGTGAACAGCGCCTTGGTGTACTTCTCGCCGGCGCGTGAAATCACGTCGTTGGCGACGTCGAGGATTCCCTGGATCGAGCGATAGTTCTCTTCGAGTTTCACGATCTTCGCGCCGGGAAAAATTGCGGGAAAATCCATGATGTTGCGGAAGTTGGCGCCGCGAAACGAATAGATCGACTGCGCATCGTCGCCAACCGCCATCACGTTGCGATGATTCATCGCCAGCAGCCGCACCAGGTCGGCCTGAATCAGGTTGGTGTCCTGGTACTCGTCGATCATGATGTAGCGATAGCTGTCCGACAGCCGGCGCCGCACGTTCTCGTATTGTTCGAGCAACTCGGCGAGCCGATACAGCAGGTCGTCGTAGTCGAGCAGGCCGCGCTCGCGCTTGTAGCTCTCGTAATTTTTCGCGAGTTCGAGAATTTCGGTCTGATGCTCACCGAGATGCGGAAAATCGATCTCGATTTCCTCTTCGAGCGCGCGCCGCTTGTTGCGCGCCATGCTGATCGCCTCGGCAATCGTGCTTTTCTTCGGAAACCGGCGCTCGCGCGACGCCAGTCCCATCCGCGTCCGCAGCAGATTGACCACGTCCTCCATGTCGGAGCGATCCAGTATGGTGAAGTTGGGCTTGAGGCCGATCGGCGCGCCCATCCGGCGCAACACATTGTTGGCGAATGAGTGAAACGTGCCGCCCGCGACGGCGCCCGCGCGATCTCCCACCAACTGCTCGGCGCGACGCAGCATCTCCTGCGCCGCGCGCCGGGTGAACGTCAGCAGCAGGATCGCACCGGGCTGCACGCCGCTCTCGATCAGCCGCGCGACGCGATAGATCAGCGTGCGAGTCTTGCCCGATCCCGCTCCCGCTACGACCAGCAGCGGGCCTTCGCGATGCGTCACGGCGGCTAGCTGCGCGGGATTCAGCAGCTCGGCGTACTTGATCTTGAAGTTGCGCTCGTCGGCCGGCGACACCGGCTTTTCGCGCAGGTAAATTACCTTGTCGGCCACGTCAAGCGGGATCCTACCACGGCGCGCGCCGCAAGTTGCGATGCCCGCGATTGCTCCGACGCCCTACGGCAGCATCAGCCCGCTTGCCGGCGGGTTCTGCGCGCCGTTCTTGTAGATACCTTGCATCGTATTGTTCCAGAGTTGATTGGGACTGTTGGGCGATTGCGAACCCGGCGCGGCTGCCGAGCCCGGCGCCGCCGTGCGCATATCTTCGACGTGCGGATCGATCAGGATCTGGTCAACCATATTGACGCTCGGATCGTTCAAGTACGCGGTCGCGATTCGTTCCGCATCATGCCGCCCGAACTGCGTCGCCACAAACCCGGTCAGTATCACCTGCTTGCTGCCGCCCGGGGAGGTGGAGAACTCCGCGGTGACCATCGGCAGACTGTTCAGATGGAGATACCTGATGAGCACGTCGCTGGCGCCCTGATCGATCACGTAATTCTGCGCCCGCGCGACGGCGCACGTCGCGACCATCATGATGATCGCCGCGATCGCCGCAGTTGCTCTCGCCGTCAAGTGCATTTGTCGTTGTCGCATCACCGTCTTCGACCATACACCTGATCGGACGCGCTGTCCCGGCGCATCCGGCAAAAAAACGCGCGGGCGCCATCTCCGACGCCCGCGCCTCTGTGCGTGCTTGCGGCTATTCCGTTACGGAATCTGAATCTGCTGAATCTGTGCCTCTTCCTTCTGCACGACTTCGGCCGGCAGCGGCGCGTACTTGAGCTCCGGCGCGTACTTCTGTCCTTCCGTCAGCGCCCAGTGCAGAAACTTCACGATCTGCCCGCCGACATCCTTGTTCGTCTGCTTCTGGTAAACGAGCAGCCACGTGAACGACGAGATCGGATACGCATCCGCTCCCGGTGCGTCCGTGATCGACACGCGGAAGTCGGCCGGCATATTGCCCGCCACTGACGCCGCCGCCGCGGTCACGCCGTCGAGGGTCGCAGTCACCCAGTTGCCCGCCTTGTTCTGCAATACGGCGTACGGAATCTTGTTGTTGAGCGCGTAGATCAACTCGACGTACCCGATTGCGCCCGGCGTTTGCTGAACCAGCGCCGTCACGCCCTCGTTGCCCTTGCCGCCGAGTCCGGCCGGCCACTTGACCGAGGTTCCTTTACCCACATCCGACGCCCAGCTCGGGCTGACCTTCGACAGGTAATCGACGAAAATATATGTCGTGCCGCTGCCGTCGGAGCGGTGGCATACGACGATGTCCTGTGACGGGATCGCCACGCCCGGATTTAGCATTTTGATCTTGTCGTCATCCCACTTGGTTATTTTCCCCGAATAAATGTCCGCGATTATCGGACCCGTCAGACGTAGCGTGCCGGTAAATCCGGGCAGGTTGTACGCGAGCACGTCCGCCCCCATCACCGAGGGAAAGTGCAGAATTTTACCGGGTGCTTCAGAAAGCTGCTGATCGGTCAGCGGAGCGTCGCTCGCGCCAAGATCGACGGTGCCATTCGACAGCATCCTGATTCCGCCGCCCGAACCGATCGATTGATAGTTGAACTTGATGCCCGGATTTTCTTTCGCGTAAACGTCGAACCACTTGGAATAGATCGGGTACGGGAACGTGGCGCCGGCGCCATTGATTAACATGTCGGCGAATCCCAAGCGGCCGATCCCTGCGATCGCCAGGGCTATGAAAAGGGCTACGATTAGTCGTCGTTTGAGCATCTTTTGAACCTGCCTCGAAGTTAGTCGTATCCGTTGCGCCAGTCCGTGTCCGGCGCGCAAAAGCTATGCATCAGACATTAAGGGAGGATGAACCCGGCGTGTCCGTGAGTTGAATTCGTCCGCCCGGACCCCGATTCCCGTGCATACTCGCGCTTGGGCGCGATCGTTTGCTTTTCCCGCCTCCGCTCAACGACAATCCAATTCCCAAAACGGCGCTTGGCAATTTTCAATGGGTAAATCACTCGACGGAATCAACATCGTTGAATTCGCTTCTCACCTGGGCGCAGCTTACGCCACGATGCTGCTGGCGGAAAACGGTGCGCGCGCCATCAGGATCGAGCCACCGGGCGGTTCGCGCGAGCGCGGCACGCCGCACTTCCACGTCCTCAACCGCTCCAAGCGTGCGCTCGAGCTGGACCTCGACGATCGCCCGTCGCAGCCTCGAATCGCGGACCTGGTTCGATGGGCCGATATCGTCGTCACCGGCTTCACGCCGGCCCGGCTGAAACAACTGAGCCTCGACGCCGAATCGATTCGCCGGATTAATCCGCGCGCGATCGCGCTCGGCGTGCCCCCGCTGGGCAGCCGCGGCCCCGACGCCGACTTCGATGCGAACGACGACCTGGTCGCCGCCCGCGGCGGAATCACCGGCAGCCAGTGGGCGCGCAGCGGCAATCCCGTCGCGCTGGTTTTTCCGGCGGCGAGTTATTCGGCGGGCGTGATGGCGGCGACTGCGGCCGTCGCCGCGATTCTGGCGCGCGGCGCCGATCGAGCGGGTGGCGCGGTCGAAGTCTCGATTCTGGCCGGCGCGTTCTCGCTCCAGACCGGCTCAATCCTGAGTAGCGAGGCAATGACCACCCTCTATCAGGGTCCGCTGGATCCTCTCGGCCCGATTCCGGTTTATCGTTTGTTCGAGGCCGCCGACGGCAAATACCTGTTCGTCGCATGCGGCAATACGACCTTCTGGGGCAAGTTCGCGATCGCAATCGATCGCCCCGATCTGGTCGCCGACCAGCGTTTCGAAGATGCGCCGTGGGGGATCGCGCCCTGGTTCTGGGAGCCGCTCAAAGACATCGTCGAGCCGATCATCCGCACGCGCACGCGCGACGAATGGCTCGGCATCCTGCGCGAATACGACGTCCCGTGCGCCCCGGTGATGACCCGCCACGACTTCATCGATCACCCACAGACGCGCGCGCTCGGGATGCGCACTGAAATCGACGACCCCGCTCTCGGCCGCATGATTCAGATGGGCCTGCCGGTGTTCCTGAGCGACACTCCCGGCGAAATCACCGGTCCCGCTCCCCGGGCCGGCGACGATCGCGCGGCGCTGCAATGGCTTGCCGAGCCAGTCCGCGACCCATCGCCGGAAAAGGACCTGCGCCCGGCTGAGCGCCCTGCGCTCGACGGAGTCACCGTGCTCGATTTCGCCAGCTACATCGCGGGTTCGTACGGCCCGATGATACTCGCGCAACTCGGCGCCAAGGTCATCAAGATCGAAAGCCTCGAGGGCGATTCGTTTCGCCATTTCGGTTTCGGCTTCCTCGGCTGGAATCAGGGCAAGCGCGGTATCTCGCTTAATCTTGCGACCGCGCAAGGCCGCGAAATCATCCATGGCCTCGCCGACCAGGCCGACATCGTGGTCGAGAATCTGCGCCCGGGCCGGATGCGCAAGTTCGGCTTCGATTACGAAAGCCTGGCGGCGCGCAACCCGCGCATCATCTATATGTCGCTCAACGGCTTCGGAAATCGCGGACCCGAGCACAATCAGCCGGGCTTCGATCCGCTGTTGCAGGCGCGTTCGGGCGTGATGGCGGCGCAGGGCGGCCATCACGGGCATCCGGTGTACCTGACTTGCGCGATTTGCGACTACGGCGCCGCGATGCTCTCCGCGTTTGGATGCGTGCTCGCGCTGCGTGCGCGCCAGCGGACCGGACGCGGCCAGTTATGCGAGACCTCGCTGTTGCAAGCCGCGATGGCTTTTCAGGCCGGCGAGTTCGCGTTCTATCCGGGCCGGCCGGACATGGAAAATGGCGGCGCCGAGTATCGCGGGCGCTCGGCCCTTTCGCGCGCCTACTCTAGCCGCGACGGCAAATGGCTATTCATCTCGCTAACCGATGAACCCCAATGGAACGCGCTGCTGACTATTCTGCCGGGGCTGCCCAATGCCAACTGGGATGCGGCCGCGGCGGAACCGAACGAGGGCGCGCTCGCGGCGGCGCTCGCGGAGCAATTTGCCAAGCTCGATCGCGACGACGCACTCGCGGCGTTGAAGAAATCCGCCATCCCGGCTACGCGGGTAAATCATATAGCTGAATTGTTCGACGATCCGCAGGTCGTCGCCAACAATTTGATCGCCGAGTTGTCTCATTCGCAATGGGGCCGCGTGAAGCAAACCGGAATGCTGACGAAGTTTGCCGCGGCCCCCGTCGCGATCGACCGCGCCGCTCCGATGCTCGGCGAGCACACCGACGAGATCCTCCGCGAGTACCTCGGTTACCCGGCCGAAAAAATCGCCGCGCTGCGCGCCGCCGGCGTCGTCAAGTGATCGATGGATCCTGAGGCGGCCGCCGTCATCAATCCGCATCTGCTCGTGCGCGAGGAACTGCTCTGGTGCGGACGCCCGCACGATACCACCGAGCTTCTTCGATGGCGCGCGGGCGCGATTATACTGGTTGCGATCGCCGCGCTCGTGATGCGTTCGATCCCGCTCGGCCCCGGCCTTGCCGAGCGTGCTGACACCAATTCAATTCTGCTCGCCGTGCTGGTCGGAGTTCTTATCGCGGAGGCGATCGTCTTCCATTCCTATCTGTCGAACACGTTTTACGGCGTCACCAATCAACGCGTGATCATCGTCTCGGGATTTAGAAAGCTGGAGATGGCCGCCGTTCTGCTGGACCTCCTGAACACTCCGCGCCTCTGCGTTCGGCGCATCCACCGCTCTGTGGAATTGATACCCCCGGTGCATCGATCAGGAGCTCTGCCCTTCACGAACCCTTCCGTCCCGCCGGATTGGACCGGAAATGAGTGGTACCGGCTAATCGCGCTTGAAGACGCGCGCCGTGTGTGCGACTTGATAGTCGAATCCAGCAACAAACTGAAATAGTCCGACTCGGAGCGACACTATGCCACTGGTTACAGGCGAAACCGTCAAACAGGTAATGCGCGATCTCTACGGCTACGAAATCTCCGACGCCGACGCGGATGCAATCGCGCACAGTGCGGGCGCGATGCTCACGCTCGCCGGGCATATGGAGTCGATCGGCCTTGCCGGGATCGAGCCGCCCTTCAGCTATCCGGTCCTGTTGGCCGAGGCGGCCCGCGCTGCCAAAGCCGGGTCGTAACCCCCGCTTCGATACTCACTTCGAGGATTTATTCCGATGTCGATTCCATTTCAGGAACTGCTCGAATTCGATGTAGCTACCCTGGCCGGCAAGCTGCGCGCGCGCGACATTTCACCGGTCGAGCTGACCGAGGCCTACCTCGGCCGAATCGAACAAACCGACGGATCGCTTCGCGCCTATATCACCGTCACCGACACGATCGCGCGCAAGGCGGCGAAAAAAGCCGAGGCCGAAATCGCCGCTGGAAAATGGCGGGGACCATTCCATGGCGTTCCAATCGCGCTCAAGGATCTCGTCTACACGAAGGGCGTTCGCACCACCGGCGGCTCGAAAATCCTCGCCGATTTCAAACCCGAATACGACGCGACCGTGTGGACGCGCCTCAAGCGCGCCGGCGCCGTGCTGCTCGGCAAACTCAATCAGCACGAGTTCGCCTACGGAATCACGTCGTCGAATCCGCACTGGGGAATCGTCCGCAATCCGTACGCGCTCGACCGAATCCCCGGCGGCTCGAGCGGCGGCGCCGCCGCTGCGATCGTTGCGCGCAGCGCCGCCGCCACCATCGGCACCGATACCGGCGGCTCGATTCGGATTCCCGCCGCGCTTTGCGGATGCGTCGGGCTGAAGCCGACCTGGAGCCGCGTCAGCCGCTACGGCGTCATCCCGCTGGCCTCCACGCTCGATCACGTCGGCCCCATCACGCGCACGGTTCGCGACGCCGCGATGATGCTGCAAGTAATCGCGGGCGCCGACCGCAACGATTCCACCTCGAGCCGCCAGCCGGTACCCGATTTCTCAGCCGGAGTCGGCGGCCAAATCTCCGGCATGCGCATCGGCGTGATTCGCGAACTTGACTACGGACTGAGCGACGACGTCGCGCACTCGTTCAATGCCGCGCTCGAGACGCTTCGATCGCTCGGCGCGACCGTTGACCACGTGACGATTCCCTCGCTCCCGCTGGCCGCCATCATGAACAGCATCATCACCTCGGCCGAGGCGCTCGAGGTTCACCAGGATTGGATGCGCACGCGTCCCCAGGACTATGGCGACGACGTTCGCCGGCTACTCGAGATCGGAATGATGATGAACGCCACCAGCTACATCCGCGCCCAGCGCGCCCGTGCGCGCACGCTGGCCGAGTCGATCGCGGTGCTGGCCGATCGCGACGTGCTGGTCGCACCGGCCAGCGCGATCGTCGCGCCCAAAATCGGCGCCACTCAAATCCTGGAAGCGCGCGAAGACGCGGTGGAGGTCGTCGCGGCGATTCTGCGCTTCACGCAGCCCTTCAATTCGACCGGTCAACCCGCAATAGCTGTTCCCACCGGTCTTTCGCCCGACGGACTGCCGATTGCGATGCAGGTAATCGGCCGTCCGTTCGGAGAGCCGGCGGTAATTCGCGTGGCCGCCGCTTATGAAAGCGCGCGCGGCGCGCTCGCCCCTCCGCCGGAGATTGCGTAGAACACCGAAACGATTTCACTATTTCACTGGCGCGCGCCGCGATTACAGTTCGAGATCGACCGTCACGAAATCGTGATCGGAGGCGCGGCGCATCAGAATCGGAGACCGCGGCGGCACCACCGCCGCGGTTCCCGCGATCGGACGAAGCTCGCGGACTGCAAGCCAATCGAGTTTTGGCCTCATCGATCGCGGAATCAGTCCGGAAAAAGTGAAGGTCGCGCGATTGGCCACGTTGGCGCCCTCGATCTCGAGTCCGTGCTCTCGTAGATGGCCGAACAGGGGCTCGTATGACTCAGGCGCGTGGAACCGGTCCGGATTCGCGATCATTTGCCGCGCCGTTGCCAATATCAACGCCCGGCTCGATAGCTCAGTGGTCGTCGTATTCAGGTCGCCGCCGAAAATCGCGCGGCCTGCCGCCGGGAACGATTCCAGGTAACTCGCCATCTGGCGCGCTCGCTCGACGGGCGTGCAGCGGCTGTGCAGATGCGTGACGCCGACGGTTAACTCCTCGCCGCCGAACTTCACTCTGGTGACCAATCCCGTTGGCGCGCCCACGCGCGACCAGCGCTGCATGCGTCTGGGCCACGCCATGGGCGTGGGCGGCTTGTGCATCGTGACGGCGGCCACATCCTCGAACGGCGCGGCGCTCAGGATCGCATTGCCCATGTACGAGACGATTTCGCTTTCGATCCCAGGGGGTCTAAGACCGAACTCGCGAGCATACGCGCAGCTCATCTCGAGCGCCTCGGCGAGATCCGTCGCAAGATCACGGCCCGGCCTCCGCCTCATTCCCGTATTGACCTCGCATAGCAGGATCACATCGGCGCCTTGGAGCGGCGGACGCCTGAGACACGCCAGGATTTCGCGGAACTTTCGCCCGCCGGCAGCGTTGAGCAGCACAACTCGCAGCCGCGCTTGCGGCCGGCGGCGCGCCGCACGGTTCACCACGATTGGCGGGAAATGCGGCGTCGGCTTTGCGCCTGCCGCGGTAACGTCGTGCGCGTCGCGGTCCATCACCCGAGCTAGTCGGCCAATTCCTTTTGAAGATCCTTGAACGTCGTAATCGGCGGCGTGCAGGTGTGCTCGCGGCATACGTAAGCAGTCACGTGGCCGTCGATTTGCCGCTTGCCGCGCACCTGCTCGGGGATGAAGCCGGTCTGGGCGCCGGCATCGGCATTGTCCGCAACGGAAACGAAGATCAAAAGATTCGGAACGTAGATGAGGCCGAGCCGCTCCGTCCATTCGAGCACGTCAGGGGAGTTGCGGCTGCCGATAATCACAACTTCGGTCGGCCCGCGCTGGTAAAGGTCGACCGCTTCGAGCATGTGAGAGAACCCGAACGGCTGCTTCTCGATAAATTCGCGAAACAGCTTGAGCGTCCGCTCCGCCTCGACCCGGTAGCGCTCCTCGCCGGTGTAGCCGTGCAGCCTGAGCATCGCCATCACGGCCGCGCTGTTGCCCGACGGCGTCGAGCCGTCAAAAGCCGCCTTGGAGCGGGTGATCAGCGCTTCGTGATCGTCCGAGGTGAAAAAGAATCCACCCTTTTCCTTGTCGATAAATCGCTCGAGGATCACGCCGGCGAGCATCCGCGCGTGCGCCAGGTATTTCGCGTCGAGCGACGCTTCGTACACGTCGAGCATCGCGCCCGCCAACTGCGCATAGTCTTCGAGGTAGGCGTTGTGCCGCGCGACCCCGTCCTTGAACGAGCGCTTGAGCGCGCGCCCATCCCACATCGACGCCATCATGAAATCGGCCGCGCGCTGGGCCGCTTCGAGATACCGCCGCTCGTGCAGCGCGCGATAGCCCTCCGCAAACGCGCCGATCATCATCGCGTTCCATGCCACCAGGACCTTTTCGTCGCGCCCCGGCTTCACCCTTTGTTCGCGAGCCGCGAACAGTTTGTCGCGAATCTCGCGAATCTTCGACGCCGTGTCATCTTCCGAAACCTTGAACATCCGCGCGGCGTCGGCGAGTTCGATCGTGCGATGCGGAATATTCGCGCCATCGAAATTGCCTTCGATCGTGATGTCGAAATAGCGCTGGGCCATCGCGCCGAGCTCGGGACCAAGGACGGCGTCGGCCTGCGCGGGCGTCCAGATGAAGAACTTTCCTTCTTCGCCCTCGCTGTCCGCATCCTGCGCGGCGTAAAAGCCGCCCTCGGGACCTGTCATCTCGCGCAAAACGTAATCGAAGATTTCGCGCGCGACGCCGAGAAACTCCGGCTCATTGAGCGCGCGGCCGGCGTCGAGGTACAGGCGCGCCAGCAGCGCATTGTCGTAGAGCATTTTTTCGAAGTGTGGCACCAGCCATCGCTCATCGACGCTGTAGCGATGGAATCCGCCGCCAACCTGGTCGTAGATTCCGCCGCGCGCCATCTTCGAAAGCGTGTGCCGAACCATTTCCGCCATTGCCTCGTCGCCGTCGGCCGCGTGCACGCGAAGAAACAGCGAGAACACGAACGTGTTGGGAAATTTTGGCGCCTGGCCCAGTCCGCCGTTGATGCTGTCGTAGTGCGCGGCGAGCGCCCGCGCCGATTCCGCCGCCAGTCCCGGCTTCAAGTCGCCGCCGGTGGGCACGTAGTTGGTGAGCGCGCCGAGCGCCTCGGTCAGCTTTTCGAGGTTGTTGGTGACTTCCTTGGCGCCATCGCGATACGCGTGCGAAGCCGCAGCTAGGATGCGCGGAAATCCGGGCATCCCGTGACGATCTTCGGGCGGGTAGTAGGTCCCGCCGAAAAACGGCCGTCCGTCCGGCGCCAGGAACATCGTCAGCGGCCATCCGCCGCGCCCGGTGATCAGCTGCACCGCATCCATGTAAATCTGATCGAGGTCGGGCCGCTCTTCGCGATCGACCTTGATCGCAATGAAGTTCTCGTTGATCAGTCGCGCGATCGCATCGTTCTCGAACGACTCCCGCTCCATCACGTGGCACCAATGACAGGCCGAATAGCCGATCGACAGCATGATCGGCTTGTTCTCCGCCTTCGCGCGCGCAAGCGCGTCCGGACCCCACGCATACCAATCGACAGGATTGTACGCGTGCTGGCGCAGGTACGGACTTTGTTCGTTAATTAACCGGTTCGGCTTGCGGCCGGAATGACCTTCGGGATTTTTCGCCTGGCTCATGAATCTCGTTTCATCCTATCTGCCTGCCCGCGCGCTGTCATTCCGGGCGAGTCAGCATATGGCAGAGCATCGGGCGCGCCAGTTACAATTCGCTGTTATGAGCTCCGCTTCCACATCACGCGACTCCGCCGCATTGCAGCGCGCCGCCGGCAACGACAACGATTCGCGATTCCGGCTGCGCGCCGGATGCGTCCTCATTCTCGCCGCGATTCTCTTCTTCGCCCGCCTGGGTGCGCGAGCGCTGTGGTCCTCGGAATTCCGGTGGGCCGAAATCGCGCGAGAGATGCTGGTGACGCACAACTACTTCTGGCCGACGATCAACGGTCACGTTTATTACGACAAGCCGCTCGGCTCCTACTGGCTGGTAATTTTTTCGGCATCGCTCACAGGCGGCCTCAACGAGGCTGCCACGCGCCTGCCCTGCGCGATAGCTGGACTGCTGGCAGTGGCGATACTGATGCTGCTGGTGCGACGCCTCTACGACGCTCGCACCGCGATCCTCGCCGGCGTCATCCTCGCGACCAGCTTCAGCTTCGTATTCTTTTCGCGCCACGCCAGTGCCGACGTCGAAACGCTCACCGGCGAACTAGCCGCACTGCTGCTCTTCAATCACAACGAAGAGCGCGGCGGTGGATTGTGGGTCGTCGGCCTGTGGCTGATCATGGCGGCGACTTCGCTCACCAAAGGTCTGCTCGGATTCGCGCTCCCGCTATTGGTGATTGGAGTGTATTCATGCCTGCGCGACGGAGTGGTCCCGTTTTATGAGGCGATTTCCCGTGGCTCCCTGGTTGAGCGGATACGACGGCTCGTCGAGCGCAATCGATGGTTCTTCAACTGGTACACCGTCGTCGCCGTCGCGCTGGGCGGCCTCGTGTATTACCTGCCGTTCCAGATCTCGTCGCGCCTGATGGGCTCTGAAAAGGGCCTCCAGATGGTGTATCGCGAGAACGTGGTGCGGTTTTTCCACCCGTTCGACCATCGCGGACCTATCTACTTATATGTCTACGTCATCTTCGCCCTGATGGCTCCGTGGTCAGCGCTGTTGCCCGCGGCCCTGGTGGAAACGCACGCGCTGCGTCGGGCAGGCGCGGAACCTGCTCGCGCGGATCGATTTGCGTTGGTTTATTTCTGGGCGACGTTCATATTTTTCACTGTCTCGGGATCGCGCCGCAGCTACTACATCCTGCCGATCCTGCCTGCCGCCGCGATCCTGGTCGCCAGAACGCTGGCGTATCCCCGCGAAAGCGAATTACGCTCGATGATCGCCCGGCGCCTGCTGACTATCGGCTATGCGATCGTTGCGTTCAGTGCGATCGCCGGCATCGTCCTGCTGATTCCGGCATGGGCGATTCTTCCGCGTCCCTACGACTCGTTCCCGCAACTGCCCGCCGAACCCGCCTTCATCGTGTTCTGGGTCGTATCGGTCGCTGCCGTCGTGTACGCGATCCGCAAATTCAGCCCCTCTCGCGTGGCGATATCGGTGGGCGCCGTCGCGTATCTTGCGATGGTCTATGTCTTTATCTTCGCGATGCCTGCGGCGGAGGCTTATCGCGGCGAAAAGCCATTCGGCTACGCGGTCCTGAACAAGATCGGCGGTTCGACTGACCGGCTCGTGCTGTTCAAGACTGAGGGGCCGCTGTTCTATCTCAATCCGCCAAAGCCAATCCCCGAGTTCGAAAGGAAGCAGGATTTGCAGGACGCGATCGCTAAGGGGAGCGTCCGGTGGATGATTGTTCGACGGCGCGACATGCCCAAGCTCGACACTCCCACCGCCGTCGAGCTTAGCGAGGCGTCATATCCGTGGGAGACCGACTACAACTACCGAAACAAAGTGGTACTGGTCCGGGTCGGCAGCGCGCCGTAGCCAGTGCGCATCACAATCGCATCGGCATGACGACGTACGTGTAGCGCTGATCCGACTCCGTCCTGATGACGCCCGGGCTAACGTCATCGCTGAGCCCGAGCTCCACGGTCGAATCGCCACCCGGCGGAATTACGCCCAGCGCGTCCTGCACGTATGCCGCATTGAACCCGATCGCGAATTCTTCGCTCTTGAAATCGACGTCAAGCGACTCGCTTGCTTCACCCGTTTCCGGACTTGTCGATGAAACGGTCAGCGTCCCGGCCGATAGCGCGAATTTGACGCCGTGATAACGCTCGCTGGAGAAAATTGCCGCACGCTTGATTGCCGCGAACAGCAAATCCCGCTTGACGGTAATTTTGTACCTCGACTGCTTGGGGATGACGCCGCGGTAATCGGGAAATTCGCCCTCGACCAGCCGCATCGAGATTTCGGTCGCCCCACGCTTCAGATATGCGAGCTGACCTTCGAGGTTCAACCGCACTTCGGCGTCGCCGCCTTCATCGAGAATTTTGCGCAGCTCCGAGAGTCCCTTTCGCGGAATGATCGCGCCGGTCTCCAACCTGAATCCCGGTAGTTCGCGCTCGATCATCGCCAGCCGATGGCCGTCCGTGGCGACCATCCGCACCGATCCTGGAGCGTTGGATTCAACGAACACGCCGCTCAGGTTGTAGCGGGCTTCATCCGGACTGACCGCGAAAATCGTCTTGTCGATCATCCCGGCCAGCACCGCCGCCGGAATCGTCAACTCAGCCTTCAGTTGTTTCTTTGCCGGCGTTGAGTCCTTGCCGGCGCTCTGACTTGGCATGGCGGGGAAACTGCGCGGATCCAGGCCCATCATTTTGAACTTCGCGCGGCCGCACTTCAGCTCGACCCAATCGCTGTCGAGCGACGTCAGCGCGACTTCATCGCCTTCGGTCTCGCGCACGATTTCAAAAAGCTTGCGCGCGTTCAGCGTGAGGCTTTTTTCCTTGCCGGAACACGCGACCTGCGTGCGAATTCCGACTTCGAGGTCGGTTGCGCTCAAAGTCAGCGTATTTCCATTGGGTTCGATCAGGACATGGCCGAGTATCGGAACCGTCGTGCGCCGTTCCACGATGCCCTGCACCAGTCCCAAACCGCTAAGCAGCGAAGCGCGCTCGATGGAGAGTCCCATGAATTGTTAGCCCGTCTCCTATTCCTGGATCTTAGATCTTTAAAAAAGAATAGCAGTAATAGTAGGAGTTGTGGATTTGTTGATTGATCGCGCAAGCGCCCGAAAATGCAAGCCGATCCATCGCTGAAAAGCTGTGAGCGGAAAAACGGCTGACCGACAGGGCCGGCCTTGCGCGCACCGGCCCTGTCGATATCGATAGCCTTATGCCCACCTCACCCACAGCCTCCTCCACCTCGATTCACGCGGCATTGGCGCGAATCGATTTAAGCTCGCGCTCGATTTTCTCGATCGAGAGCCGAAATGCCGGATCACTGGTGACGCGCCGCATAATCAGGTTGTGTGCGTGAATCACCGTCGAATGGTCACGCCCAAAATGCTCGCCGATCGTCGGAAACGAGCTGTCGGTCAGCCTGCGGCACAGATACATCGCTACTTGACGGCAAAACGCGATGTGCTGCGTGCGTTTTTTCGACTTCAAATCCGCCAGGCGGATATGGAAAAAATCCGCTACCGTCTTCTGAATCGATTCGACGTCGGGCTTCGCGTCGGCATTTCGAATCAGATCCTGCAGCGCCTGCCGCGCGAAGTCCACGGTGATTGCCGATTGGTGGAGCGAGGCCAGCGCCGCCAGCCGCGTCAGGCATCCCTCGAGCTCGCGCACGTTTGACGAGACGCTCTGCGCGATATACATCGCGACTTCCGGCGCCATCCGCAGATTCTCGAGCGCCGCCTTTTTCTGCACGATCGCCACGCGCGTCTCGAGGTCGGGCGGGGCGATATCCGCGATCAATCCCGACTCGAACCGATTGCGCAGCCGGTCCTCGAGCCCGGGGATATCGCGTGGAATTTTGTCCGAAGTCAGAATGATCTGATGCTGCTCGGCGTGAAGCGCGTTGAAAGTATGGAAGAATTCCTCCTGGGTGCGCTCGCGGCCGGCCAGGAACTGCACGTCGTCGAGGATCAACGTATCGACCCGGCGAAATTTCTCGCGGAACTCGTTCATCTTGTCGCGGCGCAGCGAATTGATCATCTCGTTCATGAAAATTTCGGCCGGCATGAACAGCACTTTCCTCGGCCGATCGCCGCTGGCCCAGATATGGTGCCCGATTGCAGTCACCAGGTGAGTCTTGCCCAGGCCGACCCCGCCATAAATGAAAAGCGGGTTGTATTTCTCGCCCGGTTGATTGGCGACCGCCATCGCCGCAGCATGCGCGAACTGATTGGCCGATCCCACTACGAACTCCGCGAAACTGTAGCGCGGGTTCAGGGTAGGATGCCGATCTCCACGCGGCGCGGCTGCCGCCGTCGCACGATTCGCCGCGGACGCCTTGCCGTTACCATTGCCATTGGCATGGCCGTTGGCATGACCATTGGCTGGGCGTTGCTGCGGCGTCGCCACGGCAGCATTTTCGCCGAGAGTCAGCCGCACCTCCATTTCCTCGCCTGCCTCCAGCGACAGCGCCGTGCGCATCAGATTCAGGTAACGTTCGTTGATCCAATCGCGGAAAAACCGATTGGGCGCCTCGATTGTTACGGTCGATCCTTGATGAGCGACAAAATTGAGCGGACCAATCCAAGTCTCATAGCCGACCTGACCCAGCTCATCGCGGATGCGGTCAGCGGCCCTTTGCCACAAACCATTCATATCGTCTCCCCTTGCGAAACGCGGACCGCCCACCTCGGTCCGGGACTAGTGCGCGGCATCAAATAGCGCGCGAATTACGCACAAGCTTATCCACATCTGTGGATAAGCTAAATTTCCCTCGTTGCAGCCGACAATTTGACGGTGCTCCCCGCCGGACTATCAACTTGTCCGGGTTACTATCGGTTCTGTTAGGGTTAAAAGTCCGGCCAAGAATGCGAGCGATATACACGCGCTTAAAAGTCATATCCAACGCGCCGCGAGTGAACCCTTGAGCGGAAAATGGTTCTTCAAAGTAGGAAGTGTGCGGCCAAGGCAACGTGATAAACTTATTTCGCGATGAGGACAAGCGCGGAAAAAATTTTGGCGCTATGCGCGCGGATCGAAAAGGAAATTTCGCGCGCGAGCGATCGCGCGCCGCGCGCACGAAATTTCGCGCGGATCCTGCGATCGCCTGAATCCGCTCTGAAAGCCATCGCGCGCGATCTCAATTTTTCGCGTCGCGGCGCAATTCGGTCTCATCATGACGTGTGCAATCGAATTTTTCTTCGCGATCGAATTTTTTTTTGATCGCGCCGGATCCTCAGGAGAATTGCGATGACATCCCGCAAAAAATCAGATGAACTCTTCAATCGCGCCAATGTTAAGATTCCTGGTGCGGTGAATTCTCCCGTTCGCGCCTGGAAGGCCGTTGGCGCGAAGCCAATTTTTATCGAAAGTGGCAGCGGCGCTACTTTGATCGACGCCGACGGCAACAGTTTTCTCGACTACGTATGCTCCTACGGCCCCGCCATCCTCGGACATGCCCATCCGCGCGTCACGCAAGCCATCGCCGAGCAGGCGCGGCTCGGTCTGGGCTTCGGCGCGCCGACGCGCCTGGAGGTCGAGCTCGCGGAATTGATCTCGTCTGCGATCAAGTGTGCACAAAAAGTCAGACTCGTCAGTTCGGGAACGGAAGCCGGCATCACCGCGCTCAGGATCGCGCGCGCGGCAACCGGGCGTCCGAACATAATAAAGTTTGACGGATGCTATCACGGGCATAGCGACTCGATGCTGGTGCGCGCCGGTTCCGGCGGGATGACTCTTGGTCAACCCGACAGCGCCGGCGTTCCATCGGCGCTTGCCGCGATGACGATGGTTGCGCGATATAACTCCATTGAAACAGTTGAAGGATTATTCCGCGCCGCGCCTGACAAAATCGCCGCCGTGATCGTCGAGCCCGTCGCCGCCAACATGGGGGTCGTAAATCCCGATCCCGGCTCGCTGAAAGCGCTTGCCGAAATCGCGCACCACAACGGCGCTCTGCTGATTTGTGACGAGGTTATATCCGGGTTCCGGCTCTGCTTCGGATCGGTTGCTGAAAGCATGGGCATCGCGCCCGACCTCATCATGCTCGGGAAAATAATTGGCGGCGGGATGCCGGTGGGCGCGGTCGCCGGCCCGGCCAAGATCATGGACTTGCTCGCACCGATTGGTCCGGTCTATCAGGCGGGAACGTTGTCGGGAAATCCGGTTTCGGTTCGCGCCGGGCTCGAAACCCTTTCTATTCTAAAGGAAACCAATCCGTACGCCGCGCTCGACGCCGCCGGCGCGCGCCTTGAAGCCGGACTGCACGAAGCAGTGAAAGAACTGCGAAAAAATGGCAGGTCGGGATGCGTCAATCGCGCAGGATCGTTGCTGACGATGTTTATCGGTCCGGAGCGTGTACGCGACGCCGACGAGGCTCGCGCGTGCGACGGCGGTAAATTCGCGAAGTTCTTCCACGGGATGCTGGATCGCGGGATAAATATACCGCCGTCGCAGTTCGAGGCCATGTTCATCTCGACGGCGCATACCAATGCCGACATCGACCGCACTATTGCCGCCGCTCGCGAATCGGTTTGCGATCTCGCGCGAGCGAAATCTTAAGACCTCGATGGCGCTAAGCACCGGTAGAATGATGCGGTTCGCCGCGATTGGCTTCGAGTTTGCGTGGCCAATGATCGCGGGCGCAATTATCGGGCATTATCTTGATCTTTACTTTCACACTGACCCCTGGCTGACGCTCGTGATGTTCCTGCTCGGAGTTTTCATCGGCTTCTACCGGCTGATCCAGGAACTCACTCTCTTTCAGCGCGAGAACCAGGAGCCTTGATTCCATGTTTTCGTGGTCAATACCGACGATTTCGTCGATCCAGCGCACCAACGTCGTCCTCGTCGTAGTCAGCGCCGCGATTCTCGCCTGGTTCGCCTCGACGCCCGCAGCGGTGGGATGCATTCTCGGTGGCGCAGTCGTGATTGCAAATTTGTGGATACTGTCGGTGCTCGGCGGCCTTATCCTGGCTGCGTCCGGCGCCGGAATTTCTGGCGTGGCCGCCAAGTTAGGCGCGCTTGCGCTTCCGCTGAAGCTGCTGATCGTCGTCGGTCTCGTCTATCTTGTTTTCACCCGCGCGCGAGTTGACGGGATGGGCTTTGGCGTCGGCGTCTTGACTCAGATGGCGGCTATCATTATTGAAACCGGGCGGGCTTCGGTTCGCGGCGCCGCCTGAAACAGCGGCGGCGGAGAGATCTCATTGCAAAAGTCGGTAAATTTCCTCGAACTGATCGGCGGCGGCAGGATCCCCGAGGTGCTAATCGGCACCTGGATCGTGATGGGCATCCTGCTGGTCTTTGGATTTATCGCGCGAGCCTCGATTGCCGGCGCCGCCGACCCCGTAATCCCTGACGAAGGGATCAGCATCCGCTCGGTCTCCGAGACGATCGTCGAATGGCTCGACGGTTTCGTCAGTGAAGTCACCGAGATGCACGGGTCGCGCGCGATGGTCCCGTTCTTCGGATGCATCTTCATGTTCATCCTGTTTGCCAACTTCTTCGGACTGATCCCGGGGATGGAGCCTCCTACCGCCGACTCCGACCTGACCTTCGCGCTCGGCATCATCTGCTTCGGCTATTACATCTACCAGGGCTTCGCCTCGAAGGGCGTCTGGTATCTGAAAAGTTTTCTCGGCCCGTATCTGCCGTTGGCGGTGCTGATGATGCCGATCGAGCTGGCCGACAATCTGTTCCGTCCTTTTTCGCTCGGCATTCGTCTTTACGCCAACATGTTTGCCGACCATACCGTGCTCAGCATTTTCACCGGGCTGACGCGGCTGATCGTACCGCTTGCCTTCTATGCGCTCGGCTCGATCGTATGCGTAATCCAGGCGATCATCTTCGTGGTTCTTTCGATGAGTTACGTTCGACTCGCCGCGAGTCACGATCATTAGCAAAAGATTTTTCGTGCCAGGGATCCCGCGCGGAATTTGTGGTGGTAGAGGAAGAGATGTGGCCGGCCGTGGCACCCGGGGCGCGCGAAACAGAAGGAGGATCGACAAAATGTTACGACGGATTGGAACTGTAATGACGATGGCCGGGATGGCCATCCTCGCGTCGCCGCTGCTCGCGATGGCGCAGGAGGCGGCAGCCGCCGCAGGCTCAGGCTCGGCGCTTCGCGGCGGCTTGATCGCGCTCGCCGCGAACATCGGCATCGGTATCGCGGCGTTCGGCAGCGCGCTTGCCCAGGGCCGGATGGGGGCTTCCGCGATGGAGTCCATAGGGCGCAACCCGAACAGCGCCGGCCAGATCTTCGTGCCGATGATCATCGGACTGGCGTTTATCGAAGCGCTGACCCTGTACGCGCTCGTGATCGCATTCTTCCTGCAGGCGAAGATCTAGCGATTGCGCAAGCCGACAATATCAATGTCGTAGTGACAGCGGGGCCCGACCGGGCCCCGCTTCTTTTTTTCCTATCTGCGGCTATCCGCGGCGCTTGGCGCCGTGCAAAATGTCGAATGGCGCGCGGCTTTTTCCCCGCTTCAACAACACGTACGTCGCACCCGCGCCGCCATCGGCCGGCCGCGCGCTCGTAAATGCCAACACGTGCCCGCCAATCGCGCCGTGCGACAGCCATCCTGCCGACGCGTGCTTGAGCACAGAATGCCCGCCGGGAGATCGCAGTCCGCGTCCATGCACGACCAGCACAGTGCGCAACCCCTTGCGAACCGAGGCGATGATGAACTCCTTGAGCGCTTCCTTGGCGGCGCCCTGGATCAGGCCGTGCATATCGAAATGCGCCTGCACGGCGAACTCGCCGCGGCGAAGCTGCGACACGAGTCGCGGGTCCAGTCCGACGCGATATCCCTCGAGGTACTCGTCCGACTCGGTGATATCGAAGGGCGCCTGTCCCGATACCAGGTCCGACAATTGCGCGACTACTTCCGCGTCCTCATCGACGATCGTGTGAGTCACCGGCGGTTCGAGCGGTATCCGCACGCTGCGATTGCCTTTGCTACTCAGCGGGCGCACGCCCTCGAGCGCGCGGCGCAGGAAAGACTCGTCGTCGAGCAACTCGTCATGCAAGTCTTGATCTAAGTCTTGCGCGGGTTGCGCGGGTTTTTCGACGACCGGCGCCGCCGGGGTCGTGGCCTTGGGCTTGATTGGCGGGAGCGAAGGCGACACTTCTCGCCCGGCGAGCATTTTCTTCAGGTCTTTGAATGGCGACGAAAAGACCCGCTCGGGCGCCGGCATCGCCTTTCGTTCGCCGTCTCGTTCGTCATCCTGGCGGTCATGCTTTCGCTTTTTTGCCATCGGACGGAGTCGCAGGTCCCGGACCCGTGCACGACTAGACAGACTATGCCGGGGACGCAACGCGGTTCAAACCGCGGACGCCATCTGAAGCGATCGGAGAGGAAAATCGTCTGCGTTAATGATGCGCATTCGGCGCGCATCGACTACACTGGCCGGGATGCCGCGAACCACTTCGAAATTGCCTGATGCGAGGGCCCTCATATGCGTCGTGTCATTGTAGCCGCCGCAGCAATTGTCGGAGCCGTCGTGATTTTTGCCGGCGCGATCCTCTTCTATGCCGCGACCAACCTGAATTCGATCATCGCCGAGCGCCGCCAGCCCATCCTGGAAAAGGTCAGCACCGCGCTCGGACGCAATGTTCATATCGACGACATCAAAGTGAGCTTCGGCTGGGGAATCCTCGCCGACGTGACCGGGGTCCAGGTGGCAGATGACCCCGACATCTCGAACAAGCCGTTCATCGAGGCGAGCAATGTTTACGCCCGGCTGCAACTGATACCGCTGCTGGCGCGCCGGATCGAAGTCAGCGAAGTCGTGCTCGACCAGCCGGTGATCCGAATCGTTCAGACTCGCGACGGCACTCTCAACGTCTCCACGCTCGGCAGGAAAAAAATCGCCACCGAAGAGGAGCCGGGCGAAGTCAAGCGCAAGAAAGGCAGCGGCATAATCGGAGGCTCGCCGATGGCCGAAGCGGGCCGGGCGCCTGCGACGCTGGGCTCGCTGTTCGTGCAGAATTTCACGATCGATGGCGGCACTTTGGAATTTGAGACGCAGGGTGCGGCGCAAGCCGCCACCGTCAACGCGATCGACCTCAAGGTCCGCGATTTCGGCTTTAAGGCGCCCTTCACCGTCGCGCTCACCTTCGCCGCACTTGCCGACCAGCAGAACTTCGATCTTTCCGCGACGATCGGGCCCCTAATCAACAATGGCGTCATCGACATCGACGCGATTGCGCTGTCGGGCACGGCCAAGGGCGGCCCGATTCTACTGACCCAGCTGGAAACGATCCCGATG
Organism: Deltaproteobacteria bacterium; assembly: GCA_003135135.1. Lineage (GTDB taxonomy): Bacteria > Desulfobacterota > Binatia > Binatales > Binataceae > Binatus. The sequence goes on along the minus strand of PLDK01000043.1, from coordinate 2,407 downwards.
CTCGCGAAGGCCATCGGGCCGAAGCTTTCGATTTCCGGCCCGTTCAGCTTCGACGCCTCGGCCGACGGCACTGTTCAGTCGATCAAATTCAACCTCTCGAGCGATTTGAGCGCACCAGCAATCGCCTTCGGCGACACGTTTAACAAGCCCGCCAACCTGCCGCTCAAGATATCCGCCGAAGGTACGCGGACAGGCTCTGCCGTCGGCGTGACGCTCGCCAACGCCACTCTCGGCGACCTCGAAGCGAAGGCGGCCAACATTAAAGTCGGCGGCGCCGCGACGGCGGCCCACCTCGATACCAACAACTTCGATATCGCTTCGATCGCGAAGATGATCCCGGCTCTCGGCAAATACAACTTCGAGGGCAAGACCGAGATTCATTCCGACGTTACGCTTGAGGGCGGCAACGCGTCGGCGGACGGCACGGTCGCGCTGGCGGATGTCGGATTGTCCATCCCCGATCAGAAGGCGCCGCCGCTGAGCCATCTCAGCGGTAACATCAAACTCACGGGCACCAGTGCCGACATTGGCCCGCTGACGTTCAACCTGGGCGCGTCTCAGGCAACGTTGAAGTCGCATGTCGATCAGTTTCAGCCATTGGTCATGAGCTATGAACTGAATGCGGCCTCGGTTCATCTGGCCGATTTCGCGCCCTCGCGGCCGCCCGACGAAGTGATCAATCAGCTTTTTGCCAAGGGAGCTGTCTCGATTGCTTCGGTGACGGCTCCGGCCGTCGATTCTGAAATCACATCGCCGTCGGGCAACCTCGCCAACGTCCCATACCAGAACCTGAATCTGTCGCTTTCGCTCGCGGGCAAACTCGCCCGGGTGACCCTGCTCAAGGTAAAGGCATTTTCGGGCGAAATCGTCGCGACGGGAGACACGCGGCTCGAGGCGTCGGCCCCGATGACGGCGTCGATCAGCTTTTCCAATCTCGATCTTCAGCAGGCACTCGACGCGCAAAAGTCCAAGGCCGCCGGAACTGTTCGCGGGTCGCTCGGTGGAAGCATCAACGTCACCGGGAAGACCGGCAGCTTCGACGAGATGAAGCCGACGCTCAAGGGTAGCGGCAAGCTGATGCTGACCAACGGCAAGCTGGTCGGCGTCAATATCGGCGGTCAGGCGCTCAAGAAGGTGCAGAAACTGCCCGCTATCGGCAATCTGGTTCCGGAGGCGGTCGTCAAGAACCATCCCGAGCTGTTCGCTGACCCCGACACCGACATCCAGCTTGCGAGCCTGAGCTTCGTGCTCGCCGGCGAGCGAATTACGTCGCACGACATCAAGGTGCAGACCGTGGATTACGATCTGCTCGGCGACGGGTGGTTCGACATGGACAAGAATATGGACCTGGCGGCGCGAATCGTGCTCTCGCCGCAATTCAGCAAGGAGCTGATCGAGCAGAAGAAGGCGGTCGCATTCATCGCGAATCAGGACGGACAAATCGACATCCCGCTGCAAGTCGTCGGGCAATTGCCCAAGCCGAAGGTCCTGCCCAACGTGACGGAACTTGCCAATCGCGCCGGAAGTAACGCGGTCCAGGCGCAGGGTCAGAAGTACCTCGGTAAAATTTTTGGCAAGAAGGGAATTCCGGGAGGATTGGGAAAATTTCTCGGCGGCGATTCGGGTGGAAATAACGGCTCCGGCAACGGCTCAGGCGGCGGCGCACCCGCAGGCGGGTCCACACCTGCGCCGAATCCGCTGGATCAGCTGAAGAAACTATTCTAACGCACGCGCGGATTCTTTTTACTCGGATACAGTGGCTGGCCCCTGCAGCTGAGTAAGGAGGCAGGGATGCGGGCGGAGTTTGCCCTGAGCCCTTCGACTACGCTCAGGATAAACTCCCGCGAAGGGCCCTGTTAGAAGGGGATTAGGGGGTTTACCTCTTCCGTGAATGCAGCAACGCCGGCCCCCTGTTGGGGGCCGGCGTTGCCGGTTACGTCAGTCTGTCTCGATGTGTCCAGCTATGGCAGCACCGCCGACGCTGGATTATTGGTCGCATCGGCACCGCTGGATAGCGCGCCCGGTCCGAGCGTCCAGGTTCCACCCGTCTGGCTGTACAGCTCGCTGTAATCGGTGGTCGCCGCGCTGCCGCTGGCGCAATGGCCAGCTGCCCCGGCATTTGTCGTTCCGATAACAAACGAATCCAGGTTCGCGGTGCTCTCGGTGCAGGCGCCGCCAATCACGATCACGTCGGTTTCCGTTTCGGAGTTCGTTCCTCCGAGCTCGCCCTGGGCCGCTCCTTCACGCGCCTGATTGAGCGAGCCGGTCGCGGTGAAGGTACCGCCCGCTGACGGGTCCGTCATAGGATCGTACAGGTCGGTCTCTTTCTGCGCGGTCTGCTTGAGCAAGGTAGTGCCCACGCAGGTCGAAGGGAACGTGCCTGCCTCCACGTCCACGCCGCCGGGCA
>PLDK01000041.1 GCA_003135135.1 Deltaproteobacteria bacterium | reverse complement strand
AGGCGCCAGTCAGTTACACTAGCTTGGCCCGTAACCGCCTGAAATCGCGGGAGAAAACGGTCTTGTAAGCAGGTCAAATCCGGCCATTTTCTCCCTGAACGGGCGCTGCGGCTGGCGAAAGTCAGAACATTTCCACCTGCGCCGGAGCCGCCACCGGCGCTTTGCGCCGCCTGCCAAGGAAAATTTCCATTTTGCCGAACTGCAAGTCGGTGAACCCGATCAGCCGGACTTCGCCGTCGGGGGGCAGTATCGCTTTAACCCGGAAGAAATGGACCTTGGCGTTGTCTTCGTTGGCGCAATGGCGAATATAAACCGAATATTGCATCATCGAAAACCCGTCTTGAAGCAGCCCCTTGCGGAACTTGGCGTAGTCCCGGCGGGCGCCGGGCGTATCGACCGGGAGATCGAACATCGCGACGATCCACATCGAGCGCATCCCTCCGAAGTTCACGGCTGTTCATCCGCAGGCGCGGGCAAGCCGGGGATTTGCGGGCGCTTGAGCTTTCCGGCCAGCACCTCGCGGACCGAGGCGGCGTAGCGCGCAAGCGCGACAATCAGCGGCGAGCGCTCTTGCTTCCATTGGACGGGAGCGGCCAGCATTTCCAGCAATTCCGCGCGCACCGGTTTGGTAAGCTCGGGCTCGCTCTTGTCCCAAATGCGGCGCACCGCCGCATCGACAAAAGGCCGGAGCGGCTCCATCAGGTCGTCGGCCAGCACAAAGGCGTTGTAGCGGTTGCGATGGTGGAGACCGAGCGAGGGCGACAGCCCGGCGCCGCAAATGGCGCGGGCGGTGGAGGCGCGCAAGACCATGTAGCCGTAGTTGAGGAGGTTGTTGGGGGGATCGCCGTCGCGATCGCGGCGGAATCCGGGACCCATGGCGACGCGCCAGTAGCGCTGGGCGGCCTGCGCCTCGAGATTTTGAGGATCGCCGGCGCGGACCATACCGGCCAGGCGCCTGAGCGCGCCGGCTTCGATCTTGAGCCGTTCGAGGATCTCTGCCTGGGCGTTTATCTTGGCGCGGACTATCTCCTTCCAGAGCCGGTTGCGGACCGCCTCGCTCGCCGCGGCCTGCGCCGCGATCGATTCCGCCTGCGTGCTGTTGCTTTCGGCCGGGAGCAGGAGGGCGGCGGGATGATGGTTGGGGCCACAGACCACTACCGCGACGTTGTTTTCAGCAAGCGCCGTCAGCGCGCCGTGGGTGTAAGTGCATTGCGGATGGTCCACGATGAGGACGCCCAAGTCCTCGATCGGAACGGTCCCGATTTCCTCCTTCTCGCGTGTGAGAACGAGCTGGCCAAGGCGCAGCGACAAATGGGCCGGCCCGTTCGAGATCTCGACGAACCGCTTAATCATGGGCGGGATGCTCGCGGCCAACCGGATCGATCGTCACTTTGGCAGGGGCTAGTTTCTTCAGCGGCCCAACGCCGATTGTCTTCTCGAAACTCTTGTCCTCGCTCTTGCGGGCGTCGTTTTGCGGGCGAAACGTGACTCGCATGTTCCCGGCGTCGATTTTCTGAACGCGCCAGTACGCTGATTCTCCATTCTCCGTCACTTTCACAATCTCATTGATCGACAGCGACATGACGAATTTTTTCCCCTCGCCCAGGTCGCGCCGGATGATTGGCTCGTGGCGGCGAATGCGCTGCGCTGCCTCGAACATCGAGACGACTTCGCCGTCCCAGCCGCCCTTTTTCTTGCCCTCGGCGGTGTGCTCGAAAATGACGATATGATGGTTGCTGCCGCTTTCGACCGCGCGGTATTCGACGCCGTCGCGGTTTTTCATCCTGATCATGCCGCCGGAGGGTTTATGGAGGCGGACCTTTTTGATCGGGACGGGGGCGCCGTTGCCGTTGGGCAGCGTCGGATAATTCGGCGGGGTCATCGCCTTTTTCCACTGCTCCGTTTTTTCGGCGTTGCGGGCTTCGGGGTCGGCGCCATGGGCGCGGAGATGGGCCTTGACGATCTCACGGACGTTGTTGTCGGCGACGCGCTCAAGCTCGGATTGAGTCATCGCTGCCAGCGATTTGCGCACGGCGAACAGTTCATTTCCCTTTTCGTCCTTGAGGCCGAGGATGCCGTAGTTGGTTTCCTCGTGGAGCGGGCCCCGCAGGCCGCGCTGTGCCTGATGGGAAACCAGCATCGTCTCGACTCGGCGCTTCACGTCGTCGCGAAAATGCTCCCACGGCGGCGGAAAGCCCGCATCCTCCGGCCTGCGCCCGAGCGCGCTCAATCGGCTCATCCGTTTCACCACGCCGACGGTAGTGAGCGCGATCACAACCGCGTCGATCGCGTGATGGCGATGGTCGGCGCGCGTCTTTTCGCCCGAATCGGAAAGAATCCCGTTTAGGCCCCATCGCCTGCGCAGCGCGGCGGTCACTCCGCCCTTGCCGACTTGGACGCCGTTCTTGCCGGTGAGCGTTTCAAGGTACGAACGCGCCTCGCGCGCGATGTAGCGAGTGTCGTTCAACTGGCGCGCGATAAAAACGTCGGTGTCGATCTCCTTGACCTCGAATCGTTTTCGTTTCGGCCACGGCAGGACTTTGATGCGGTGCACAATCTCGTCCCACCGCGTCTCTTCGCCATGCCATGCCTGCCATGGCGTGCGATCGCCCTTGTCACGGTTGGCGGCGGTGGCGCACAGAACTTTGTTAAGGTAGGAATCGTCGCCCGACAGCGGCAGCGGCAGGATGTGATCGACCTCCCAATCGGGTGAGAAGAGCGATTGTTTGGGTATCGTTTGTCCGCTGTAGGGGCAGGCGTAACCGGCTTCCTTCCAAAGGCGGTAGCGAACGCGGTCGTCACGGGAGGGGTTCGAGATGCCGAAGTCCTGTTCGAGGATTTTATCGGTGGTTTCGTTTTCGAGCCGGTTCTTTTTATTTTCGGAAAGAATTTCGGAGCGCTTTTTCAGCGAGACCTTGAGGTCGCGGGCCATTTCGACGCGGATGCGGGCGGGCTTGCCGTGTTCGCGGACGATCGCGTTGACCAGGCGGCGCGTCTGGTTCATCGCCACGGTCACGATCGGGTTGCGCAGATCGGGCATGTCCTCGCGCGTCAGTTCTTTGCGCACCTCGATCTTGCGCTGATCCGGCCGTTCGTATCCGGCCGCCACTACCGCTTCCATATAGGAAAGCCCCTGTTCCAAGTGGGGAATCAGCTTGCGCAGCGCGCGCTCCGAAAGATGGAGATAGCCGGACTCAAGATCAATCCCGGCGAGCTTTTCGGCGGCTTCCTCGTTCAGTTTCCATCGACTGATCGCATGGCTGCGGATTACATCGGCATCGTCAAGGTAGAGCAGGTCGCGGACGATCTCGTCGCGGGTCTGCGCAGTCAATTGGTCGTAGCTCTTGGCCAGTGCCTTGCGCAGGCGCGCTTCGGTGCTGTTGCCCTTGAGCTTGTCGCGATGATTGGCGGTTTCGAAATTGAATTTCTGCCCGTCCAGCATTCCGAGCGTCTTGCGAATCTGATCGAAGGTCATCGTCTGCTTTTTTTGGAGTTCCGCGATCAGCTCTTTGCGTTCGCCGTCGTTAAGCTTTCTGATCTCGCCCGTCTTGATGTCGAGAACCTCAAGATGGCTCACGTCCTGAAGCAAGCGAAATTGCTGGGCGTACCACAAGCCCTTGGGAGCGCGCTTGCGGGTGGGTTCGAGTTCGCATTTGCCGACCAGGTTCTTTTGGACCTTGAGTGGACGCTGATTAAAGATGGTTTCGTGGATTTGTCGGCGCAGATCGTCAGTCAGAATGGCGGGGTGGTTAGGCCGTTGCGCGTCCCACAGCGCATCGAATTCATGTTCGTACATCGCGCGCGACGTGTAGCGGCATCGGGTGCGCTCCTTGAACGGATCGATCCGGCTCAGATATTCGCCGAGCGTGCGCGCCTTGGCGTCCTCGATCTTTTTCTGAAGATCGGTGATCGCCGTCTGTACGGTGTCCTTATCCTTCTTGTTGGTTTTGCGTTCGGTCTTGCGATTGCTCTTAAAACCGCGCCGATTGCCGAGATGATAGAGCGCGCGGCCAAGCTCGAAGGGCTCCAGCTTTTCATCGAGGCCCCGCGCCCGGAGCGCATAGGGATTCGCGCTTAACACGGCAGCAAGCTCGGTCTTCTCGCGCGGCAACAGGCCAGCGCGCTGGAGCCGATGGCGCAGGGCGTCGCGCCGGCGGTTGCGCCGGTCGTGCTGGCGGCGCATGCCGCGTGCGGCGCGCCGCGCGACGTTGCGCGACTCGCTCGATTTGGCTTCGATGCCCTCTGGAAAAATGCGAACGCCCGCATCGACCAGCCGGGTCGGCTTGGCCAAACCGTCGGCGTCTACCGAATGCTCGATCAGCGCCCATCCGGCGGAGTTCGTGCCGAGGTCCAGTCCGAGCACGAGTTCTGTTTCCACGCTGGTTCCCCTTGAGAATGTTTGTGCAAGATTAGGCGGATGTGGTACTAAACATCCAGTGTAACTGACTGGCGCCTGCGCAGCTTCTCATAACAAGGAGTTCCGCAAGGAATTCCGCAGGCAACCACTGTCCTTCGGGACGTGGACCCACCTTGGCCGCCCGCAAGGGCGGCCTTTTTTTCGCCGCGCGCCGACCTCTCCTCGGAAAAATGCTGTCACGGGCACACGGCAAAGAAAAAGAATCCGGGATTCTTCGCTGCGCTCAGAATGACACAAAGATGAGAGGCGGCAAGTGAAGAATGCGGACGCGGAATCTTCAATCGCGCAATGCGCGGCGCATCGGACATTCGCGCCGCACAAATGTCCCTCACCCTGCCCTCTCCCGGGATTGCTCGCCGACAAATCGCAGATTGACGCTACTTTACAATTGACCTGGACACCAAGGGTTCCCAAAATAGACAATGTGATCTCGATGCTGGAGCTTTGCCGGAGTTGATGGGCCGGATTGTTGGATCGATCGCCGCCGCCCTGGTTGCCGCGACCTTGGCAGCAGTGTGTGCCGCCGAGCCCGTGCGCGCCGAACCGCCGGCGGCAATCGCGTTGCAGGACACGCCGATCACCGCTTCCGACGCGGAGAAAGCAGGCACACAGCCGGCGCCTCCGCCGTACGATCCGACCGTGGTGAAATATGTCGATCCGGGGATGCCGACGCCCACGCCGCCCGATCCGTGGGCCACTCTCACCCCGACGCCGACTGCCACCCCAACTCCTCCCGCGCAGGTGAAAATCGACGGGGTCCGGACCGATCGCGTGGCGACTCCGGGTCAACTTCTCTTCAAAGCGACCCGCGACATCACTTTCATGGATCCACTCAGTTGGTCGGTGAATGTCTTCAAAAAGCGCCACCAGCTCGTCGTTTATTACAAGGGCCGGATGTTCAAGAACTACCACGCCGTGTTCGGGCGCAGCTTCGAGCCCGGCACGAAACTGTGGGAGGGAGACCGGCGCACACCCGAAGGCGTTTACACGATCGTCGAGAAGCATCCGAGCCGCCGCTGGGATTGGTTCCTGACGCTGAACTATCCAAACCTGCTGGACCGGCGCCGCTACGAGGAATTGCGCGACGGCGGCGCGGTGCCGAGCCAAGACGGCCATCCGATTGGCGTGGGCGGCAGAATCGGAATCCACGGCAGCGACGAACCGGTACTGAACCGGGGCAATATCAACTGGACCACGGGATGCATCTCGGTGGACGACGAAGATGTCGAAGAGCTGAAGCGGCTGCTTCCCACCGGCACGGTAGTGATAATCAAACCCTGACGCAGGGGTGACCCCTGCACCGCAGGGCTGAGCCCTGCACCCACCGTTAACGCCGCGCGCCGGCGCGGGGCGCGGCAGGGGTGACCCCTGCACCCAGTATTAAGGCCGCGCTCCGTTGTCGCGCGCGGCCACTGCCAACGGCGGGCGCCTCGGGCAACTAAACCTTCGATCCGATCCTCGCACAAATCGAAAAACGTATTCTTTGAGAGGCGTAAAGGAACTTGCGCGAGCTGTTAACATGAATATAAGATGCACTTAATTGCGGATACTGGAGGTATTAGCGTACCGTAAGCCGTGCTGGTGTTTTCCTCGTCAGGCATGAAGAGACGCAAATGAACAAGTACGCAGGAAAAGCAGGGATCGGCGCGATCGCGATCTTTGGCGTCGCCGGTGCTCCAGGCGCGACGCGATTCTGAGCATAGGCCATGATAGCGATTGCCTTAGTCGAGACCATGATAATGATGGTCGGATTGGTGATCGGATGCGCGGCCGTAGACATCCACTTTGACGAGCAAGAGCGTCTCCTCAAGGAAAAGCATCACCTCAAAAAAAGGCTTCGCGATTGGTACGAGCGGCGAGATGCCGGGCGCCGGCATTTCGCAAGATCCGGCCAGTCCGCACATCGTGAGCCCCGCGCGCACGGGCAGATAGCCGGGCTATACCGGTTTCGATGACGAAACTGCCCAGGCGAATTAATCGCTGCGGCGGTTCAACTTCGCTTCGAAACTTCCATCCGTGATCCCGTCCAGCGCGCTCGTATCCGCCTGACGCAGCCCGCGGGCGCTAGCCGAAATACAACTGAGCGTCTAAAATGGCGGGCGAGAATGTCCTGAATCTGGAGGACTTATCTCATCCATTGAGAGAGCAAGCGTGCCGTCTGACAATCAAAATCGAGGCGTCAACAGGACCAAGCCAGACCGCTGGAAGGCTGATATTCTTCAGTCGGTCGATATGTACAATGATTGGTTTTTGAAGTTCGCGCCCGCCGCCTACCGCGAAACACGCGTCAAGACGACCAAGGACGTTGAATCGACTCTCGTTAAAACTAAAAACCTGACGGATGTGAGCGCGGCCGTATTGAAGCAGGAGCCCGGCGTCCTGCCTACATTGCGTATGGCGACGTGCCCGCCGCTGGCGGTCGACAGGTTGATCGGTCTCGCAGGCGTATCGCGCAATCTAGTCGGATGCATGGAGGGAGGAACGATTCCGCTGCGCATGAATGCAGCGCTGCTTGAAAACGATCTCGATAAGATTGGCGCCATCATTGAGCGGATGGCCGATCCGGATATTTTTGTATGGCGCGGCCGCAGAGCGGCCGCGACGGAGCCTGAGATACACCGCGCGGCTACCATCGTCGCTGATCGTCTGTGCGGATCTATCGCAAATCCAATTATCCGCAATGCCCAGGAGAAGCGTCAGCTTGCGGCAATAGGAGCTTGGCTACAAGCGCGCGGTTATAGTGCTCTCCCACCGAAAACCAAATTCGATGCTATGCCGCTTGGCACGTTCGGCTTCCGTCTGAACGTGCCGGTTAAGCGTGAAGGTCCTGCGCCGACGATCAACATCCCGATCGATACCGTTGTCATGCCGAAAAGGAGCAGGGCGGGCGAACTGCCCTTGCTGATCGAGGCGAAATCGGCAGGCGACTTCACCAACGTGAACAAGCGGCGCAAGGAAGAGGCCGCCAAAGTGAGTCAACTGCGCGTCACCTATGGCGCGAAGGTTCGCTTCATCCTGTTTCTGTGCGGATACTTCGATAGCGGCTATCTTGGATACGAGGCGGCTGAGGGCATTGATTGGGTGTGGGAACACCGAATCGATGAACTCGCCAAGTTCGGGTTGTAGGAATGGATACGCTGTCGGCAATAGAAGCACGCCGAGTCGCCCTCCAAGGCGAGCTAGACGGTCGCAAGACACAGAAGGAGCGCAACCGCCTCGGGCAGTTCGCGACGCCTACGCTTCTTGCTTCTGATATGCTGGCGCACGCGCGCACGCTGGTGCCGGAGGACGCGCCAGTGCGGTTCCTAGATCCCGCAATTGGCACCGGCGCTTTTTACGCGGCGCTGCTGCGCCACTTTCCGGCGGAACGGCTCAAGGTTGCAGTAGGGGTCGAAATAGATCCTCATTATGGCAATCCCGCGCGCGAACTCTGGCTCGATCGCGATCTCAAAATCGAACTCGACGACTTTACGGCGATGAAGCCTCCCATCGCGGCGGAACGCTTCAACCTCATTGTCTGTAATCCGCCCTATGTCCGGCATCATCACATCGGAGTGGATGAAAAGGGACGGCTGCAGGCCGCTACGACTGCCGCATCCGGTGTCCGCATGGCAGGCCTGGCCGGGCTGTATTGTTATTTCCTCGGGTTGGCGCATGCGTGGCTGGCAGATGACGGAATTGCAGGATGGTTGATCCCCAGTGAATTTATGGACGTTAACTATGGCGGCCCGGTGAAGCGCTACCTGCTCAATAAAGTCGAGTTGCTGCGCATTCATCGGTTCGACCCAAGCGATCTGCAATTCGGAGATGCGCTTGTGTCTTCGGCGGTGGTCTGGTTTCGCAAACGGCGCGCGGAACCTAGGCACCAAGTGGAATTGAGTTATGGGGGGACGCTCAAGCGGCCAACTCATTCGCGGCTTGTGCCTGCCTCGGCTCTCCAAAATCAGCGGAAATGGACGGGTTTGGCGACGGCCGGAATGAAGGACCCAACCGAAGGACTTCGGCTCGCGGACTTCTTCTCGATCAAGCGCGGCCTCGCTACTGGCGACAACAGATTTTTCATTTTGTCGCGCGCAGAGATCGAGGAGCACGGGCTGCCACTTGAATTTTTCAAGCCGATCTTGCCGGGGCCGCGTCATCTTCCTTCAGACGTGATCGAGGCCGAAGCGGACGGGGTGCCCAAGATTGAACGGCAACAGTTCATCCTCGATTGTAGGCTGCCGGAGAATGAGGTGCGCGGGCGATTTCCGAAGCTCTGGGCATATCTGAAAACGGGCAAGCCAAAGGTGTCCGATACTTATTTGTGCAGCCGTCGAAATCCCTGGTATTCGCAGGAAACCCGTCCGCCAGCGCCCTTCGTTTGCACCTACATGGGGCGGGGCCTCGCTAAGCGAGAAAAACCCTTTCGTTTCATTCTCAATCGTTCGCAGGCGACAGCGGCAAATGTATATCTGATGCTCTACCCGATTCCGGCACTGGCGAAAGCACTCGAGGACGCTCCGCAGCTAGCGCGCCAAATTTGGGAGTTCCTGGATTCGATCCCGTCTGCGACTCTTCTCGGGGAGGGACGGGTCTATGGAGGCGGGCTCTATAAGATGGAGCCGAAAGAGCTCGCTAACGTGCCTGCGGATGCAATCGCAGCGCTCCTCCCGACTGAGGGACGGCCCGCGAAGCAACGCGAGATGTTCGCGAAGCGGGCTATGTAGAATTGGGAGAGGCTTCGGAGACTCAAAACGGAAATGGCGAGTAAAAGCCGGTTCACCTCCGGTCCTGCCGTTGTCGCCTATGTCAGCGCGCTTGAACTGTTAATCCATCTGCCGAATCCCGGCGGTTACGGTTTGTTCATTGACGAACTCTACTTCCTGGCCTGCAGTGAGCATCTGAGCTGGGGATACGTCGATATGCCGCCCTTGACTGCATTGCAGGCATGGACTGCGCGCGCATTCTTCGGCGATTCACTTCTGGCGATTCGGCTTATCCCGGCGCTCGCCGGCGTAGGACTGGTCCTTCTTACCGGCGCATTGGTCAGGCAACTTGGGGGCGGACGATTTGCGCAGGCGCTCGCCGCAGTCGCCGTCCTGGTTGCGCCGTTCTACCTGTCTTTCGACAGCTATCTCTCAATGAACTCGGTCGAGCCGCTCTTGTGGATGGGCTGTGTGCTGATGCTGATCCGCATGATCAAGACCGGCGACACGAGACTTTGGATCTGGTTCGGAGTGATAGCCGGCGTAGGTCTGGAGAACAAGGACACCATGCTACTGTTCGGCTTTGCTCTGATAGCCGGTCTGCTGATGACGCCCGAGCGCCGGTTGATGAGCAGCCGCTGGTTCTTCATCGGCGGGATGGTGGCGCTGCTAATCTTCCTGCCGAATCTGATCTGGATGCTTCAGCATCACTTTCCTCACCTGGAAATGCTCGCCAATATCAAGCGCAACGGGCGCAACGTTGCTCTAGGCCCGATCGGGTTCTTCGGCCAGCAAGCCCTGGGCATGCAGCCGGTGGCGTTTCCAATCTGGATTTGCGGTTTGTGGGTCTTCCTATTCAGCGAGCAAGGCCGACCTTTCAAGGCGCTTGGGTTCGCCTATGTGGTAGCACTCGTGGCGCTGTTGCTTGCACAGGGGAGGTTCTACTACCTGGCGGCCGCCTATCCGATGTTGATTGCGGGTGGGGCCGTCGCGATTGAGCGCTGGCTAACGGCGCCGCGATGGCGCTGGGTGCGCCCGGTATATCTCAGTTTGCTCGCAGTGACGGGTGGGTTAATTGCGCTGGTCGTGCTGCCCATTCTGCCGCCTGAAACCTACCTCCGCTATACGCACCTCCTTCACATATCGCAGCCGAAGATCGAGCATCGCCAGGCAAGCGAGTTGCCCCAGATGTTGGCCGACCGTTTTGGCTGGCCGGAGATGGCTGCGGCAGTCGCCAAGGTCTACGACCGTATCCCCGCCGATGAGCGAGCGCGGACGGCAATTTTTGGACAGGACTACGGCGAGGCAGGAGCGATCGACTTCTACGGGCCAAAGCTCGGCCTGCCCAAAGCGATCAGCGGCCATGTGAACTACTGGTATTGGGGTCCGCGCGATTATACGGGTGAGAGCATGATCGTGCTCGGCGACATACCACGCGAGCGGCTTGAGCAATACTTCGCGCGAGTCGAAGCGGTGGGCGCCGTCGGCAATCCCTACGCGATGGCCTCGGAGCACTTCACTATCTATCTCTGCCGCGAGCCGAAGGGTGGTGAAACACTCGATCAACTATGGCCGAAGTTGAAGAACTGGGATTAGGCGCCGCCCTACCTCGTGGCAGGCGCGGCATGAAGGAAGAATCACCTGCGCGGTGGGCGGCAGGGGCTGACCCCTGCACCCAGTGTCCATCGCGAAATCCCGAGGACGGTCTTTCGCTCTCAGGGTCGAGAGGGAAAGATGCGTCGCGCATATTTTCGCGACTACGCGGTAGAAGAGCCCAGGCGCGCGACAACGGAGCGCGGCCTTAACATTGGGTGCAGGGGTCACCCCTGCCGCGCGACAACGGCGGGCGGCCTTAACACTGGGTGCAGGGCTCAGCCCTGCCGCGCGGCGCTGGCCGTAATGCTGTTGAGCGTCTAAAGTGGGCGGGCGTAACGGTCCTGAATTCAAGGAGCATCAGTCATGCGGCCAATCAAATTCAATGTTGGGCTTCCTAATGGCGATCCGGCTGCCACTTTGGCTACTGCGCGGCGCGCCGAGGAGCTGGGATACTATTCGGTTTCGATCGACGATCACTTCTTCATGCGCGGGCTGATGGCCGACCCGCGGGCGCCGCACTGTGAATGCTTCACGATGCTCAGCGCGGTCGCGGCAGTCACCAAGCGCGTCAAGATGTTGCCGCTGGTCACCTCGATGTCCTATCGCAACCCCGCACTGCTGGCGAAGACGATGGCGTCGATCGACAACTTGAGCGGCGGGCGCTTTATCGCGGGGCTCGGCGCCGGCTGGTTCAGGGAAGAATACGACGCCTACAACTTTCCGTATCCGTCGAACGCCGAACGAATCGAGCAGATGGGCGACGGAATCAAGCTGCTCAAGGCGATGTGGACGCAAGACGAGCCGACTTATCATGGGCCGTATTTCAAGATCGACAAGGCTTATTGCGATCCCAAGCCGGTGCAGCGGCCGTATCCGCCGATCCTGATTGGCGGGGGCGGCAAGCGCGTACTGGAAATCGCGGCAAATGAGGCCGACATCCTGAATCTGAACCCGCCGATAACCAAGGGCTACGTCGATATCGTCGAAGCGCTGAAGTTCGATCGGGCCAAGGTCCTCAAGCGCATCGAGATGATTCGCGGCTTCCTGAAAGCCGCGGGCCGCGCGGCGGACGCACTCGAACTCTCGGGCGGAGGGTTTGTACTGATGGCCAAGGATCGCGCCACGGCAGATGCGATGGCGGCGGGGACTGCGCAGACGCTTGGAATCGAAGATAACGAAAGCGTGCGCACGTCGCTTCAGATCCTGATCGGCACCCCCGACGACGTCAAGCGCGAACTCGCCGCTCGAATCGAGAAGTTCGGCATGACGTACTTCTTCCTGAACTTCATGATGCCCGACACAATCGAGATGTTCGCGAAGGAAGTGATGCCGGCATTCGCTCACTGAGCCGTGGCAGGGGACGCGCCGGGGATGTGAAACCCGCCGTGGGTTTCACACTTCCTTGGGCAGGGCTGAGCCCTGCCCGTTGGCGGGCGCGGCCAAGCGTGACCGCTGCATCTTAAGTATTAAGATAAGAAAAGATGCGGGACTTCGTCCCTGTTAGAAGGTAATCGGGAAGAGCCGGTTGTTCCCTTCGCTCTGCACAACTCAATTCACAGATACAAGGCGGCCGAGCGTAGCGAGGCGGGCGAGGGTTCTGCGAGCGCATCACAAAACCCCGCCTGCTCAGTTCTTGCTGTCGTCCTTTACATACTAAAAGGCTTTGAGGCGAGGATCGTCGGTGGACACGCAAAGGGCTCCGGCCTGCACCTCAGTGACCTGCCTGGCTGCCTCACATTTTTCCGCATTGTCGAATGACTGCTGATTCGCCCACCTGGTAAGCGGGGCCGCATTATCGGCGCGTGGCGGGCCGACCCACCAGGTCCTGGTCTGCGGTGGCGCCATCAAATACCAGCCCATAAGCGCCAGAGCGACGGCAGTGTGTCGTAGATTCAAAGTTTCACCTGTCCTTGTAAAAACGATCAAACGCGGGAGTGACCAATCGAAGGTAGCCGCATCAGTGTCGCCCTGTTCGATCAGCATCGCAAGTAGCAAGCCCCGTGTTTTCGGTGTTGACAAGCACCAAAATATGATTTTCGGGAGTCGCGCACCGAAGCCGGCTTAGCACATCGACTGCAATGCCGACCGGCAAAATTGAACTCATAATCCCAAATAGAGCGGCGAACATTTAACGAAACCAGACAGGCGATCGCTCTGAAACGACGTGCAGCCGTGCAACGATGGTTTCGTGGAATGCAACAAGCTGAGGGTTTTCAAAAGACGACGATCCGGACGGCGAACGTCAAGATTGGAGAACAATCCAACGAATTAAAGGAAAGAATTCACTTCCGCCGGCTTTTCCTGTGAGCGTGGGGAACGTTCCATCTTCCTCCCCGCGTGGTCCAAGTCTTGCGTTGACAACTAGTGGGTGGGTGTGTTTTAGTCGCTTTTGGCCGCTTTTGGTCACTTGAGGCAAGCGCGCCGGGAGGACTCGATCCGGTTTCCAGTAGAGCCCGCACTTGGCGCATGGGCCAGGCAGAATTGGGGGGATACTCGGAAATCGAATGGGTTCGAACTCACTAAATGTTTCTGGGAGGATGTATGAAAAGGATTCTTTTAGCTCTTGTAATATTGAGCGGTTTCGCTTTGGCGGCTGCTCCGATGGCCAACGCTACGGCTCCTGCAGAATGCGGACATAGCTACGCATTCCAGGTCCACGGCGCTGAGCCAAGCACCACCAATAACGCGGCGCTTCTCTACGTCGTGGGTGTCGGGCAGATCAAGTTCGGCACAGCAGCGGTGGGCTCGGGGGAGTGTACAGTCGCCTCCGGCGAGATGATCTACAACGCCAACGACGTTCTCGGCTTTTTCGCCGGCCCGGCGGTTTGTGGCAGCATCCCGTGCTTCGACGGCGAGGACCATATGAGTGGTACCCTCAGTGGTACAGTTGGCGCCAATGGCGCAGCGATCCTGTCTATCACTCCGACCTTCGCCTGGGTTAACGGATCTGCCGTGGCAGGAGCCCTCTCTCTGTCATTCACGCTCCAGGCGGGCACTGGCGAATCGACCGTCTTGGGAAACAGCGTAGCGCTGCCGGGACCGTCGCTGCCGACGGGCACTCCGCCGGAGAACCCGGTGCTGACAATCACGCTGCAGAAGCAGGGCATTACGCCGGTTTCGACTGACGGCTATGGCACGGCGCCCTATCAGGGGCTGTCGGTGGTCTCGTGCGAGGGCTTCGGCGCGCCGTCGGGTGATACGTCCGCGAAGTCGATCACCGGCTCCTTGGGCACCGCGGTCGGTGCGTTGCAGATCTTTCCGGGCGGCCTGGCTGGCGGAAGCTTGAGCTTCAACAGGAATGACAACGTCGGCAACACCAGCGGTTCGACCAACGACGACTGCGACTTCAATTCCACGCAATCGTCGGCGCATGCGGATGGCACCAGCAACTCCCAAGCCGCGTTCATCAACCCGGGCACGATCCTCTCCCCGAACTTGAACTGCGCCAAGGCTTCCGCGACGGCTGTTGAAAACACCAGCAACGTTGTGTGGGGCGCCACGAACACCAGTTCCTACCAGATCATGACCGCGGTCGGCGACGCGACGAGCGGGGGACTGGTTCCTCCGGGCGAAGAGGTCACCTGCACCACGATCCCCAGCACGCCGGCGGGCTACCTGCATTCGACAAACACCGCGGCGGTCACGCTGACTTCGAACGGCTTGGGAGCAATGAAGAATATCAGTCTGACCAACACCAGCCCGGCTGGCTGCGACGTGACGATAGCGATGGCCTCGGATCCCACCGATGCGACCTGCCAGATCTACTGGGGGGGCGGGGTTTCCGGTCCTATCGCCCCGGTTGAGGGCGATATTATTTCGAACCCGCTTAGCGGACCCAGTGTAAGTGCAATTGTTGAGGGCAATACTCCTTCGACGGTGTATGGCACCCTCGCCTGCTACTGCCCCAAACTGGCAAAGGCCGGCACGGCTGACTCGATCTCGACATCTGTGCAGGTCAGCTCGAGCAATTGCCCGGTTTCGGTCGGCGGTACTTTGGAAACCGTCACCTGCAAGCAATAGGGGCGAGGCGTGAAGTAACGGCAGATCGTTTTTCGTTGCGATGCGGGGGAGAAGACGCATCGCGACACGACTTGGAAGCAGGCCCGGAATTCCGGGCCTGCTTCCGTTTTGAGCTCGGCGTGACGACTGCGCGGAGCCGCGGTTAAGCGCGATTTGACACGTAGCCGCCTTCGGTCATAGAGGTACTGCGACCGAGACTAAACTTGTGAACTGGTGCGAGAGATTAAATTGAACAAGACCGCCGGCGAATACCATTTCACGCGACTCGAGACGGTTGTCTTCGGCGTCGGCAAGGCAGAATCACTCGGACGCGAGCTCGCGCGGCGCGGAGCGAAACGAGCGCTAATCGTGACCGGCAAGACGCTCGGCCACTCGAAACTGCTCGACAAGGTCAAGAACGCGGCCGGTCCCGCAATCGCGGGCGTGTTCGCCGGCGCCGCTCAGCATGTACCGTCGCATACCGTCACGGAGCTGGTGGCAGAGGCGCGCCGCGTCGGCGCCGATGCGATGGTGAGTTTCGGCGGCGGCAGCCCGATCGACACCGTGAAAAACGCGGCGTGGCAGTTGCTGGGCGGCCGCGCCGGCTCGCGCATCGTAGATTTCAACGCGGCGGCTACAGAGACGGCGGGCGCGCGCGAGATTCTGCATATCGCGATGCCGACCACGTTGTCGGCCGCCGAGTTCACGCCGGGGGGCGGCGTCACCGACGAATCGACCAGGGTGAAGGGAGGAGTTGCCGACCCGCGCCTGCAGGCCCGGGTGGTCATCCTCGATCCGGCGCTGACGGTCGAAACGCCGGCCTGGCTGTGGGCCTCGACCGGGATGCGCGCGCTCGATCACGCGGTCGAGGGCTCGTACTCGACGCGCCATCAGATAGTCACCGACACGCTCGCGGCACGCGCGATCGCGCTACTGACGGAGCATCTGTTGCCGTCACTGCAAACGGACGGCGATGACGAACTCGAGCATCGCATGCAATGCCAGCTCGCCGCGTGGCTCTCGATTTTCGGCATGTCGAACACTCGCAGCGGAATCTCGCACGCGCTGGGGCATCAGATCGGGCCGATGTGGAACGTCCCGCACGGCGTCACGTCATGCGTCACGCTCCCGCACGTGATGCGCTTCATGGCCGAGGTCGCCGCAGATCGCTTCGGGCCGATCGCGGAAGGATTCGGCGTGCGCTTCGACGCGCGCAGTCCACGCTCGGCGGCGGTGGAATGCGCCGATCGCGCGGCGAAGTTCATCGGCAAGTTCGAGGTGCCGACGCGGCTGCGGGACGTGAGTGTGCCGCGCGAGGAAATTTCGCGAATCGCGGGGACGGTGCTCGAGGAGGTGAAGCGGGCAAACACGGTGGGCGCCGACGTGACGCTGGAGCAGTTGATCGCGATTCTCGACGCCGCGTATTGAATGCGGCGAGTCGGCTCGCGCGCGAGGTCCTACCAGAAGCGGACGCGGCCGGTATCGACGTGAACGAATCCGGTGCGCGGGTAGTAGCCGACTCCGCCGGCCTGCTGCGCCAACGCGGCGCCGCGAAGCTGCGCGAGGCTGCGTCCCGGCACGGTGATATCGATCGCCTTGCCTTCGAGATGGAGGCTGTGGACGGCGACGCCCTCGCCGTTGGCATGGAGCATCGCATTGGTCACGGGCGAGCGATATCCGGAAATCACCTGGAACGGCTCGGCGGTGCTCAGCCGATGCCGGACTTGCACCAGCAGATCGAGGAGCGTGGGATCGATCGGCTTCACTTCGTTGGCGCGGAAATCGCGCAGGATGTAGTTGATGCGATCGAGTTCGCCGGGAACGTAGTGACCGTCCTGCCAGTAGGTGGTGGTCAGACTTTCGCCGGTGTGCAGAGCGTAGAATTTGAGCGAGCGGTGCCGAAGCGCAACGGTGGTGCGCGCTATCGCGACCGCAGGCACAACCAGTTGTGCAACGGCCAGGGCGCTAATGTGGAGGAAGCGCCGCCGCGATAAGTCCGCGCGATGCCCCCGTTGCGACTGTGCGTGTTCGCTCACTTGTCGTCGCCGCGATCGGATCTGCAGGCGTTCCCCCTGCGCGCTCGGACTTGAGCGTCACGTCGCGCGCGATTCCTTCCTGGTCGTTTACTACTTCCCCGGCATGGAACCAGTCAATCAGGGTATCAATCCCGCCGGCTTGCGCAAGAGCCCGCACCGCGTCGATTCCGCCGGTGCCCTTGCGGTAAATGTCCCGCTCGCTTTCGAGGAAAATCCGCCCGTCGTCCAGCCGCGCCAGCATCAGAGGCAAGTAGAAGATTTCGCCGCGATCGTTCAGATCGACGGCGTTGAACAGCGCTTCGATATCGTCGGGATGCAACGGGACGCATCCATGGGTTCGGTAGCTGTAAACGCTGATGGGATGATTGGTGCCATGAATCCCGATCACCGGGAAACTCAGTCCGATCCAGTATTTGCCGAGCGGATTGTCGGGTCCGGGCTCGACCTCGTCGACGACCTCCCTGCCCTGCTCTTCCTCTTCCCGCTGAATCGACGCAGGCACGCGCCAGGCCGGATCTTCGCGCATCTGGATCACCTTGAACGCGCCGATCGGGGTCCGCCACTGCACCCCCGGTTGCCCGATCGCGATCGGATACGCCCCGCTCAACCGGCCACTCTCGAAATGAAAAAGCATCCGCTGCGGCAGGTTGATCTCGATCAAATCGGATCCTTCAACGGGGACGATATGACGATCGTCGATATGGATGGTGTCGCCGGCATGCAGCCGGTCGGTAACCTGCTGGCCGTTGTCGCGGGCCAAGATCCTGGGGCTCTCACCGAATCGCGAACCGACACTTGTAAAGGAGTTGCCATCGGCGACGATGAAATCGAATTCTCCACCTGCGATCCGATGCGCAATCGGCGGGAGCGTCGCGATCGGCTCGGCGGAGGTCGCCGCGGCATGGGGCGGCTTTGGGTCCGATGAAGGAGCAGGCGCGGCAGTTGGATTCGCGTCGGGCAAAAGCGATGCGCTGGAGCCGATCGCTGTGAGCGCGACAAAAAGGAATGCCACGACGATTGCGCAGCTCAGTGTTCGAATGGAAGTCGTCACACTTCAATGGTGCCGACTATTGGAAACCAAAGCGAAAGCAGTTCGTGCGCAAGGGGTCTTATGGGGACTCTAAAGTCGCAAATCGAACGCAGTTCGCCGTCAATTGAGCGCGGGCAGCGATCTGCGCGGTCTATTTTTTCACTTTCTTGAGCGCCTGATCGACCCCGGGCATCCGGTTGGGAAGCTCCTTGCCTTCCAGCTTGGCGATTACACTGCCGATGCCGAGCACCATGTGATGCGAATGGGCGTTGCGAATCGCGGTGCTGAAGCCCATCGCGTCCTGCGCGGAATTGACCGCCCACTTGACCATGCGGAGCGTGAAGCGGTCGCTCTCGGCGATTCGATTCGCGAGCGCCATCGTTTCGGCCTCGAGCTCGGCGCGCGGCACGACCATATTGACGAAGCCGAGGCGGCAGGCCTCGTCGGCGTCGACGAAGCGGCTCTGGAAGAGGATTTCCTTGGCCTTGCGCGGGGGCATATCCCACGGGATCGAGAAATACTGCAAGAGCGCGGGCAGAAACTTGGCGTCGTCGGAAGCCACGATGAGGTCCATCGCGGCCGCGAGCATCCATCCGCCGAAGATGCACAGGCCCTGCACCTGCGCGATGGTGGGCTTGTCGAGATCGCGCCATCGCAGCGTGTTGTCGAGATACATCTGGCGCGAGCGGGCATACTCGCCGCGCACGCTCTTGGGAAACGGGCGGCGCTGCTGGTCCTCTTTTTCTTCGGGCGTGCCGAGGTCGTGGCCGGAGCAGAAATTATCGCCGGCGCCGGAGAGAATGATGACGCGGACGTCGTCGTCGGCGTTGGCGGTGGCGAAGGCGTCGTCCATTTCCTCGAGCAATCGGCGCGACTGCGCGTTCCTGTAGCGCGGACGGTTGAGGATGACCCTGGCAACGCGGTCGTGCTTCTCGTAGAGAACTGTTTTTTCTTCCATGGGCATCCCGTCCCGATTCGTTTGGATAGTCGCCGCGCCGGCGCCATCGCGATGTTACCTCAAGCGGCGGCGGATAGGGCAACGCTTTCGCGATCTGACGGGGGGCGCAGCGCTTTTTTTGGATGCGCCGGCGTGGCAGCATCGGAGGGTATGAACGCGCTGCGCATTTTGCTTATCGAGGACGAGGCCCGGCTGGCCAATGCGGTCAAGCAGGGACTCGTCGAGGAAGACTTCTCGGTCGAGATCGCCGGGAGTGCGGAGGCGGCGGGACCGATAATCGCGCGCGGCGTGCTCGATCTGATCGTCCTGGACCTTGGGTTGCCGGGGAAAAGCGGACTGGAGATGCTGCGCGAGATGCGCGCGGGCGGCAATCAGACGCCGGTGTTGATCCTGACCGCGCGCGGATTGCTTGAAGAACGCGTGGCCGGACTGGACAGCGGGGGCGACGACTATCTGACCAAGCCGTTCGCGTTTGCCGAGCTGGTGGCGAGAATCAAGGCGCTGGCGCGGCGTCCGCGGGCGCCAGCATCGACGGTTCTCAAAGTCGGCGAGCTGGAATTCGACACCGTCAAGCGGCGGGCGAAAATCGGCGAGCAAACTCTGAACCTGTCGCCGAAGGAAAAGATGCTGCTCGAATTGCTGATGCGAAACGCCGGGCAGGTGGTGACGCGCGACATGATCGCGGAGACGGTTTGGGATTCGAATTACAACTCGCTGACCAACCTGATCGAAGTATTCGTCAATCGGCTGCGCCAGAAGGTCGACCCGGGCGCCGATCGTTCGCTGATAGTCACCGTGCGCGGGGTTGGATACACGATGCGCGCGGAATGACGCCGCGCGTTGCCGTTGCCGCGCGGCGGCCGCTAATGACGATCAGACTCAGGCTAACCATCTACTGGGCCGCGGTGCTGGCGGCAATCCTGCTGATCGCGGCGATCGCAGTCGTGCAACTGTTCGAACGCCAGCAATGGAGCGGTCTCGATGCGGCGCTGCTGAAAGAGGCCGAAACTACAGCGGATCAAATCGAGCGCGGCGGCACCGCCAGCGCCCTTGGAATCCTGCAGCGCCTCAGCCTCGAGACGGATATCGGGCCCGGCCGGCGCGTACAAATCGTCACCGCAAACGGCGTGATTGGAAATTACGGCGACATCCACACGATCCCGCCGCCGTTCAACCCGAGACTCCCCACCCATGCGGCGATCGGCGGCAACCGCGGCTTCAGGTTCGCGGTCGTTCCGATGATGTACGACGGCGAGCTCGCGTACCTGCAAAGCGGGGTGCAGGCGCGCCTGGTTCAGGAATCGGTTGACAGCCTTCGCGACCTGCTGCTGCTGATGGTGCCGATCGTGCTGCTGCTTTGCGTCGGTGGAGGGTACTTGCTGGCGGGCCGGGCGCTGCGGCCGATTGAATCGGTGACGGCGGAGCTCGACGCGATTGGGCCGGCGAATCTGAGCTCGCGGCTGACAGTCCCGCCGGTGGCCGATGAGGTCGCACGGCTCACCGAAGTCATCAACGCGCTGCTGGAGCGTCTGGAACGCGCGTCGGCTACGGAGCGCAGGTTCGCGTCCGACGCCGCGCATGAACTGCGAACGCCGCTGGCGGTGCTGCGCACGGAGCTGGAAGTAGCGCTCGCGCGTGAACGCTCGGCCGAGGAAAATCGCGCCGCACTCGGCGCGGCGCATCGCGAGGTGCTGTCGCTGTGCAGAATTGCCGACGAACTGCTGATGCTGTCGCGGCTCAATGGCGAAGTAATGGTCGATCGGCAGCGGCTGAATCTTCGCGCGCTGCTGAGCGAGATAGCGGCGACGGTCGGACCGCTGGCGCAGGCGCGCGAGATAAAGCTTTCGGTCAACGCCCCGGAGGACGTCTTCGTCAACGGCAACGCGGCGCATCTGCGCCGCCTGGTCGTCAATCTGCTCGACAACGCGCTGAAGTTCACGCCGGCGCATGGGTCGATCGAAGTAGGGCTGAAGAGTGATTCGAATCGCGCGATTATCCGCGTCGCCGACACCGGGGAGGGAATCCATCCGGCGGAGCTGCCGCATATTTTCGATCGATTTTTTCGTGGCGCGGGGTCGCCCGGCGAAGGCAGCGGCCTGGGCTTGAGCCTGTGCCAGGAAATTGCACGGGCGCATGGCGGGGAGATCGCAGCCGCGAATCTTCCGACGGGCGGATGCGCGTTCGTCGTGACACTGGCGCTTTACCGCGACGATCCGAATCGAGCAACCGCACCGCTCAGATAATCGCCGCTGCGGCGAGCGACATGCGCGCCGCACACCGGCCTCGCCGGCGCCCGGTATCAAACCTCGCTCAAACCAACCCGGGCCAGAAACGGTACCGGACCCGATCCATGTAGCGACGGTACTCGGGATCCGTGCTCAAATGTGCTTCTTCCTGATTGATTCGCCAGACCATAAAGGGAAGCGTCGCCGCGATCAGCATAATGTTGCGCCCGTTCGGATAGGACATCGCATAGCCAATCGAAAGTATCAGCCATCCGAAATATATAGGATGACGAACCCATCGAAACGGCCCCTTCGACACGATTCCACGGTTGGCCGGCAATATACCGAAGCTGCGACCCATATAGACGCGCGCGACCTGGGTCAGCACCACGCCGAACAACTCGAAAATAAGCCCGGTCGTCGCGAGCGCGCCGATAGACAGGTTTGCCGGACGCATGAAACACGGAAGGAATAGCATGCCGCCGGATGCGGCGAGCGTGCGCAGATTTACGGTCGAAGTGCGCGGGGCAAATCGCGCGAACGACATGACGGCCATGATCGCGGCGCCCGTCAGCCACACCAGGTTAGCGGCGCCCGCCAGGCTGAAGCTGAGTGCGCGCGCGGCCGGCAGCGTCGCGAGGAGGAACATTGCGGCGAGCAGGCAGTCGCCGAGAGCATGGCTTAGGCCTGAGGTCGTGACATGCGGTTGCGCAACTGCGATAGGCGCGGGCATTCGAGCGGCAACTGCTTCCATAAATATATAGTGCTCTCCTGATACTATACCAAGCAAACAATCATAGAATATAAGTGAGAATCGTACTTAGTATTCATAGCAATACTAACTTATGACCGTCATCATAGTGCGGCAGTCGCCGTCGATTGGCTATCCCGGTCACCGCGTCGCGCAGTTTGTCGGGATTGGATAGACGATCAAGTCGTGGGGTCGCGATCGATGTGCGGGCGGGTGCTATCCAGTCGCCATTGCCGGAGGCGCTGGCTTTGCTTAAGATGACTCGGCTTGAGTCTGTGGCTTCTTCGGGTGCCGAGGTGGCGGAATGGCAGACGCAGAGGACTCAAAATCCTCCGTGGGCAACCACGTGCGGGTTCAAGTCCCGCTCTCGGCACCAAAATCTTCCCCTCCAATGGTTGGGTCGCATGGCGCCATGGATTTGCGCTTTTGACGCAAACCGATTTTGAGTTCTCCAGATAACGCGGTGGCTGAGCGGTTTTGTAGTCTCGCGGCCGGTGTGGTCTGCGCGGCAACACGATCGACGAGTTCATAAACGTAAAGCCCTGGGAGGCGAAAAGCTGACTCTGGTACTATGCTAATGGCTAGAGATAGAATTTCTCGCGGAGAAACATAGGACCATGAAAGCAAAGAGCGGCGACACGCCGACTGAAGATCGCTGTTCATCATGCGGCGGGTTTGTTGAGCTGTGCGACGGTTGCGCTATCGTAACGTCAACGCCGAAGAGACGCGTCAGGCACGTCGCGCACCCGCCTGGCTCGGGCTTGCAAATCATCGGCGCGAAAAAACCTCCACTCCCGAAAGCCAAGCCGCAGCGTTGACCGCCGCGCGGGGCGGCTCGACAGACTGGGCCGCGCAGGATGATCGAATTCTTGTGCTTCGGCCCTTTGCAGCGCGATTAGGGGCCGATGGCGGGCGAGAAGGCGACGGCCGAGCGCCTCTGTATTCTCGGAGGTCGTGATTTGCCCATACTTGGGCATGAACGGCGAACGAATCGCGGCCGCGATGCGTCAGCCGGCGATCCTGGCCGTGATATGGATCTGTGCGCTCCTGATGCTGACGGGCACTTTGAGCAAGATGCCCGGACAGTGGCATCGCCGCGACTTCTCGAACTATTACGAATCGGCGTGGGCGATCCGGCATGGAATCGATCCATATTCCACGGATTTGACGCCGATCGGCGCCCGGCTCAGCCTGGAGACCGGCGGGCTGCTTCACGCTTCCGAGACGCCGCCGTTTCTACTTTGCTTCGAACCTCTCACCTGCTTGCGGCCGCGGGTCGCATTCTGGATCTGGACCGCGATCAACTTTTCAGCATTGGCAATCGCGATGTTTCTGCTGCTTGCGCATCGACGCGGGCTTTCGGGGCGCACGGCGTGGTTGCTGGCGGGACTGATTCTGATGTCGGCGCCGGTGAATTTGAATTTTTACTGGGGACAATCGCAGCTGATAGTTTTGGCTCTGATGGCAGGCGCAATGCGCGCGATGGAACGCGAGCGCGATGGCACTGCGGGCTTGCTGATCGCATCGGCCGGGCTGTTGCGGGCATACCCGCTTCTGCTCGTCGGCTATTTCGTGATTCGTCGAAAATGGCGGGCGGTTACGTTCGCGGCGGCTGGAATCGCAGCGGGAATATTCGTAACTGTCGCGGTTCTGGGTTTAACGCAATCTCTCAGCTTCATTTACGGCGCATTGTGGCTCACTGACTATTCAGTAGTAAACCGGGTGGATAATCTTTCGCTCGGACCATTTGTATCGCGCACGTTCTGGGCATTGACGGGTACCGCGTCCGGCTCATCGGCCGATTGGATCAGGCGCGACGCCGTCGCCGTTGCGGACATAGTAGTACTTGGAATGACTATTCGCGCGACGCTGGCGGATGCGAACCGCCGCGATCCCGGCTGGAGAACCTACTCACTGTGGATCGCGACCTCGATCATGCTGTCGCCGGTGGGATGGCATCACTACCTGGTGTTACTGGCTATTCCGTTCGTGCAACTGACCGCGGCCGCGGCGGACGGGCGGGTAAGCTCGCGGGCCGTCTGGATGGCGGCGTTGGCCTACGTTCTCAGCGCGGTTTCGCTCCGCGTCTTCAACCGCTTCCTGATACCACCGCCGACCGAGTTCCAGCTCATCTTCCCATGGCTGGCGCGCGCGCTCGAGGAAACCAGCTTCATCGCTTTACTGACGGGATACATCGCGACGTATTGGTTCGCGACCGATCACGGCCGCCAGGTTCCCGCGACTCAATAAACGAGCAGTGCTATAACGGCTCCTGGCAGCGACCGTCGAGAGAAGGAGGCATGAGCGATGCTCTACATTGCGTTCATCAAAAGCAGGCCGGGATCCGCGACCGATGTCGACATCATCGCAAAATCGCGCAAATGGTGGAACGAGGGCGCCAAGCCGCCCGGCTTGAAGACCATCGGCTTTTACGGAGTGCTGAACAGCAATACTGCGGACGTGCTCGTGTTCGAGTCGTCCAATCACGACGACATCCGCACGATGATCGAGTACTGGCGCGACCTCTCGTTCGAAGTTCATCCGGCGGTCGATATGGCGCAAGTCTTCCACGCTCAGGGCATGGACGTCTCGTAGCCCGCTGCCAGGCACCGCGAGGCCGCGATTCACGGTTCCCGTTGCAACACGACCATCGTGTGTCCCGCGAGATGAACCCGCTGCTCGAATGCGTATGATCGTACACGCTGCGGCGCCGCCGCATCCGCGCTGTCGAGTACGATCGTCCACTTGCGCCCCCATTTTTTCGGCGGCAGCTTGAATTCCATGGGCTCGCTATACGAGTTGAACATCACAAAGAAGCTGTCGTCGGCAATTCGGGCGCCGGCGCGATCGCGTTCAGTTATTGCTTTTCCGTTTATGAACGCGCCGAGCGTTTTAGCGTATCCGACACCCCAGTCACCGGAGGTCATCACGGCGCCGTCGGGCCGGAACCATTCGAGATCTTTCAGCCGGCTGCCCTTCGCGGGGGCGCCGGTGAACCATCCCGAACGCCGGAAGATCGGATGCTCGCGGCGGAGCCGGATCAGCCGCCGGGTGAAATCGATCAGCGTCGCGTCGGCGCTATCCCAATCGATCCATGAAATCGGATTGTCCTGGCAGTAGGCGTTATTGTTGCCGCGCTGCGTGCGGCCGAGTTCGTCGCCGGCCAGCATCATCGGTACGCCCTGCGACAGCAACAGCGTCGCAAGGAAGTTGCGCTTTTGCTGCTCGCGAAGCGCACGAATTGCGGGATCCTCGCTCGGTCCTTCGACACCGCAATTCCATGATCGGTTGCTGCTGTCGCCGTCGCGGTTATCCTCGCCATTCGCCTCGTTGCGCTTTTCGTTGTACGAAACGAGGTCGGCGAGCGTGAAGCCGTCGTGCGCGGTGACAAAGTTGATGCTGGCGTGCGGCGTGCGGCCGCCGGCGCGGTACAGATCCGAACTGCCGGTGACGCGCGATGCAAACTCGCCCATCGAATAGCCCGCGCCGCGCCAGAAATCGCGCACGCTGTCGCGGTACCTGGCGTTCCATTCCTTCCAGTTGACCGGAAACCCGGCGGCCCGGTAGCCGCCATCGCCGACATCCCACGGCTCCGCGATCAACTTGGCCGTCGAGATCACGGGGTCCTGCGCAATCGCCGCAAAAAACGGGCTGCCGGCAGCGAATTCGCCGCGCGGTCCGCGCGCAAGCGTGGTCGCAAGGTCGAAACGGAATCCGTCCACGTGCATCTCGAGTATCCAGTAGCGCAGGCTGTCCATTACCATTTGCAGGACCCGCGAGTGTGTCAGATCGAGTGAGTTCCCGGTGCCGGTATAATCCTCGCATCGGCCGCTGCCGTCGGTGCGCAGCCGATAGTAAGTCGCGTTGTCGATTCCGCGAAAACAAATCGTCGGTCCGCACTCATTGCCCTCGCCCGAATGGTTGTAAACGACGTCGAGGATCACCTCGATTCCCGCGCCGTGCAATGACTTCACCATCGCCTTGAATTCCGTGACGCAACTGCCCGGCGTAGCGCCGGATGCGAAGCGGATGTCCGGCGCGAAATAGCCAATCGAATTATATCCCCAATAGTTAGTTAGTCCGGTTTTGAATAGGCGGTGTTCGGGGGCGGCCTGATGCACCGGCATTAATTCAACCGCGTTCACGCCGAGTGAGGTCAGGTGCCGGATAACCGCCGGCGACGCGAGCGCCGCAAATTTGCCTCGAATCCGGCGCGGCACTTCGG
Source organism: Deltaproteobacteria bacterium (assembly GCA_003135135.1). Taxonomy (GTDB): domain Bacteria; phylum Desulfobacterota; class Binatia; order Binatales; family Binataceae; genus Binatus. The sequence goes on along the minus strand of PLDK01000041.1, from coordinate 153,086 downwards.
GATGCAGCGCGGTCATCCCCTTCACGTGCGCCTCGTAGATGATGAGATCCTGCCACGGAATTGCGGGCTTGCGATCGCCATCCCAGTCGTACGCCGAATCGACCACCACGCACTTGGGCATTGCGGGCGCGCTATTGCGCAGATCCAGACGAGGCGCAGCGTCGACGGCGGTCGCGCGATAGCCGATCATCGAATCGTGCCATTGAGGCGTGCGATCGAGCATCCGCGCATACGGATCGAGCAGCAGCTTGGCGGAGTTGAAGCGATGTCCCGCGGGGGGATCGTAGGGGCCGCTGACGCGATAGCCATAATGCTGCCCGGCCCGAACGCCGCGAACATAAACGTGCCAGATGTGTTCGGTGCGCTCGACCATCGGGATTCGCGCGATCTCGGCGTTGCCACCGAAAGCGGAGCCGCCAAACAGGCACAGCATCGCGCCGGTCGCGTGCTCGGAAAATATCGAAAAGTTCACACCCGCACCGTCGCAGGTCGCGCCAAGCGGATAAGGCATGCCGGGCGAGATTTCAAATTTGGTTTTCGACATTTTGAAGATGACACTAATGGCAAGCCGTACCGATGATCGCAACCATTGCGGTATTTCGCAGCGGCGAGACGGGCCTGGGCACGCCAAACAACATCAAGACTGCTCTGGGTTCATGATGAGGGGCTTGCCTAATTGTAGACAATGTTAAACAGTACAACCCACGACAGCGTCGGGTACAGCGATATCGCGCAGCGAAACTCGGGCGCGACGATGCGAGAGAATCAGCTGACCTCGTTGGCGCCGGATTGGACCCTGGCGCCGTCGAAGTCCGCCTCCGCATCGCACCCGACGCGTGTCGGCGCCGGCGCGGTCAGCTGGGCCTTTCGGACACGTCCGGCTGCTCACGGCGTCAGATAATTGACTCAAAAGCGCACTTGCAAAGTTGCAGGCGTGCACCTCCACACTATTATTGGTACGCCATCTGGTTTCACTACCTATAGGTAGTCTGGCACACGATTTGCTCTGCTTAGCCGGATATAAATGGGTTTTGAAAAGCACCGCGAGTCCTTTAAAATAAACTTCCTGTCACGCCAGTTAGGCTGGCATTTCGATTTCGTGGTCGTTTTATGAGTGCAGCCCTGATCTCATCGTCAACCATGGCGAAACGAATGCCGTCGCGAGAACCTGCGGCGCTGGAGACTCGTGAAGTTGACCATCTCGTTTCCAGGCTGCTCGCCGAGATCAAGGTTCCGTTCGACTCGCTCGGGACCCGGGTCCTCAATCAGCTTTCTGATCTTAAAAAGGTTCTCTCCGCCGACTATGCGGACGTGCCCGCGCTTCCATCCAAGCCTCTGCTCAAGGAATTGGCGAAAATAATCGAGAACGACATCAAGCGATACACCTCGGCTTACGCCGGCCTGGCGGATCTCGGCAGCCCCCAATTGCTCGGCTATCTGGGCAAATTGTTCGGTCCGCGCGAAGTCGAACTGCGGGCAGAACCTTATCGCACCGGCGCCGGACTGGCGCTGCGCGGATTTTACTGCCGTGCGATGCTTGGCACCAAAAGCAAGTTCGTGATCTTCGTCAACACCGCGCATCATCCCGGCGCGGTCGCCGCGACACTCGGCCATGAGCTCGGCCACTACATCTACGGCTCGTTGGTCGGAGAGAGGGCAGCCCACACGGCCTTCATGGAAGGCGCGTTCGCCAACCATCTGCTCGAAGAGGATGAACTGTTTGCCGACAGTCTGGTCGCGCTCGCAGCCTACAGCCCGGAATTGATCAAAAAGATTGGCGGCCTTGCGCAACTCAGGCCGGGTTTCTCGGACGATCTATTCAACCGGATAAAGTCCGCCTACGAGTTGATCGGTCCGCGTTATGGCCTCGATCTCAGCACGGGCAAGATGGCGGCGGCGTGGCGCGTCCGCTACCTCACCTCGATGGCTCACTTCTTCAAGCTGCGCTGCGCGCTCTACAAGTCGGCCGGAATCTGAGCTTCACGAAAAGGGGACAAAGCGGCCGCTCGTCGAAGTCAGACGGGCGGCATCGCTTTATCTGCCGCCCTCAGAGCGCCGCGAACGTCGCGTTGAAAAGCGATGCGCCGTCAATCATACGCACGGTTTCCCCCTTACCCCCTTCTAACAGGGACGAAGTCCCGCATCTTCTCTTTTCACTTTTCACCGGGTGCAGGGGTCACCCCTGCCCATGGAGGTGCGGAACCCACGGTGGGTTCCGCATTCAATCAAGTGATTTACCCTTCCCCCGCGCGGCTGAGCGTCCGACTCTTACCTCGCCGCTCATTTCGCCGGCGAGGGCGCCGGCTCCGCAACCAGGCGCGCCGTCATCGGATGCGACTCATGGCGAATCAGAATGTCCATCCAGTACTTGTCGGCCATCGCGGCTGCGACCTTGTCCGTCATATCAGGCGTCGGCTCCAATCGGACCTTGTCGAACTCATTGTCGCGAATCTTGACCTTCACGTAGGGACTCGCCGTGTTTTTCTGAACTCTCCCAAGCGATCGATCGCCCAGCCGGACATATATCTGCCCGTCGATAACGACCAGCCACAGCCTGGACCAGTGCTCACCCTCCTCGGGCCCGATCGTCATTATCTGGAGCGTGCTCTGGTCGCGGAATGCATTCGGATCCCATCCGGGAACGGGGTTGTTTGCAGCGCAAGCCGCACCGATCAGCGCGATCCAGAAAACGGCCGACGCCACGACGAGGTTAATGCTCGTTTTGATCTTCATCAGCTTGCACCCATAGCCTGCCGGCCAGAAGCGTTAGCTCGTTTCACTTTTCAAAATTCTGGGCGAACGCATCCTTCACACGATTGAATTCGCAGTCGCAGGCGCCTTCGATTTTCACCGCCATGAACAACCAAAAGCGGCTGCCGGCTCAGGCGAGCACGCCGCCGCAGCTCGATCCCGCGCCCGCCGTGCATCCGAAACAATGCGATCCGGTCGCGATGCGCGCGCCTGCAAGTTTGCCGACATCGTTATCGTTGAGGTCCCAGATCGTCAATGCCGCACTGTCACCGAGCGAAATTTCCAGCATCTGATTGAAATCGCAGTCGTAGAGCCGCCCGTCCCATCCGACGCTCACCAGGCTGCGGCACATCAGCCCATCCACGGTCGCGGGGTTGAAGTGATTCACCAGCAAGCTCATGTACGCTGAGTGATTGCCGGTAGTTTTCAACTGATTGGCGAAGCGGGCGATCGGCATATTCGTGATTGTCAGCAGGGAATCGAAAACGATTCCGAAATTGCGCGCGAGTTCTTGCCGATATTGCTCTTCAAGCCCGGCTTGCGGCGGCGGCAGAGACGCGCCCACCGGGTTGTACACGAGATCCAGCCGCAGCTCACCGCTCCCGAATCCGACGGCATTGAGTTGATTCAACGCCGCGATGCTCTTGTCAAACACTCCCGCGCCGCGCTGACGATCGGTGTTCTCGACTGTGTAGCATGGGAGCGAGCAAACCAGTTCGACAGCCGAACGCCGGTAGAAATCCACCAGCCATTCCATCCCGGGTTCCTGCGTCACCGTCAGATTGCATCGAACGATCACCTTGCGGCCAAGCGCACGCGCCCATTCCACAAACATCGCGAAGTTCGGGTTCAGTTCCGGCGCGCCGCCGGTGATGTCCAGGGTTCCGACTCGAGGACTCGCCGCGAGCACTTCGATCACTCGCGCCGCCGTCGCACGCGTCATCTGTTCGGTCCGCCGCGGCCCCGCATCGACGTGACAGTGATGGCACGCCTGGTTGCACAGCTTGCCGACATTTACCTGGATAGTCGCGGGCGATTTACGGCTGAGCGCGCGAATTCCATGGCGCGCCAGCGTAGCGTCGAAGTCCGGACTGGAGAGTGACTCGGATATCGCGGCCATCGAAACATTCTAACACGCGCGTCACGTGATCGTCACCGGCTAAGCCGTGGCGTCCGCAGACCGCGAACACACCACCCAAAAAAAAGCAGGAGACCGGATGGCCGGCCTCCTGCGCTACGGGAGGATCAACTGGTCGTGACAGTTCTAGTTGTGATGATTTTGGATCTGCTCCGCGCGATGCATGAATTTGTACGGGTGATCTTTGAATTCCTTGCGTATGTACGGATGGGTTCTCAGATACTCGTGGAGGGCCGGATGCTGGTCCACCCACGCCTGATTGTCGATCAGCGACGGATCTTTCTCGAGAGCCCGCGCAACGTTAGGATGCGAATCAAAGAACGCGTAGTCCGCGTTCGCTGCTCCGCCAGTTAGCGGAGCCTGCGCCATCACGGGACCCGCCATCGCAAATGCCAGTGCCGCTGCCGATAATATCGTCATTCCTCGCTTCATCTTCATGGGCCTCCGCCCGCCAGGTTAGTACGACTCTGGTCGTGTCTGGTTTCAATACCCACTGGGGATTATAGCAGAAGCGATTTGCATGCCATTCCACCGGCGGTGCTTGTTCTTCCTAATTTCATACGCTAGCCCGGTTTCCTCGCCGCAAGGGCTAGGTTATTAAAAGAGCGTTCATGAGCAAAAAACCAAACGAACGAACCTACCGCGGCGGATGCCATTGTGGACGCATCCGCTTCGAAGTGAGGGGCAAGCTCGAGCGCGGGCGGGTCGCAAAGTGAGGCCGCACTGATGGCGACGTTGGGATTTTTGCGCCGCGATTTCGAGGTGTTCGCGATCGAGGGTTTCAGCGCGCGCATGACGAAGATCTACGAGCACGTCAGGCCCCGGTTGGTCCGGCTGGGGATCGAACTGGCGCCGGAACTGTCGCGGAAACTGCACATGGAGTTCTACCCGCACGTCGCCAAGCATATGCGGCGCACGGTGAATCCTCCCGATGAGACGTGGGTGGCATTCGGGCCGTCGGCGAGGGGATACAAGCGCTACGGATATCTGGCACTATGCATCTCCGGCGCGGGCATCCACGCGCGCGCGGTCGTGAAATCCGAGGCCGACAAGCGCCCCGAGATGGCGCGGCTCGTCAAGTCGAAGTCGGCTGAGCTGGGGAAAGCATTTCGCGGCGCCAGGATCCAGCAGTACCAAAAGTGGGACGGCAGGACATTGCCGGACTCGAGCGCGGCCGGCCCAGACTTCTTCGACGGACTCGGGGATGCGCTCGCGAAAAAAACCGGCGGCATCGACGTCGGCTTCGGATGGGCGGTGCGCGACGCGCTGAAGGTCGATCGCGCGGAAGTACTCGACGCGTTTCGCGAGCTCGAACCGCTCTACCGGGTGATCCGCTCGGTCGCGTGATCGCGCTTCGACGCGTGGGGCGGCGAATCGGTGCTGGTTCAGTTCACCAAGCTGAAGACCTGGGCGCGATTCTGACTGATCAATTAGAGCTGGAAATAGCAAATTCTACCACCTGTAGTGGTTTTGGGACGGCTCTGCGCTAGGGCTAGCTTTGTTCCGTCAAAAATAATTTCAGCTGCGAGCCGGAGTCGCCGGATTTCGGGCGAGGCGGGCGAGTACGAGGCATCCTGGCGGTTGACCATAGCGTACACATAGCACGGGAAATCCGGCGGGGTCAGGCTGAACTAGTTGGCAATTATGTTGGGCTTGACACCCGTCACTGTTTGCCCGCAAAATGAGCAACGCGACAGGCCGGATTCTGATTCGTCGTCGTGGGGCGGCGACCCGCCATTACCACGCCCGCGTCAAGCGGGCTTCATCGCATGGCCGCTGGCGCTACTAGTTGCCTTTATTTCGCTCTGCATCTTCGGGAGAGGGATAGAAGAATCCCGTTTCGATGCCGCCGCCGGGCGGCTGGAAACGAAAAAAGAAGCGTCTGAAAAACTCATCGCCAAGACTGTTGCCATAACGAATCAGGCCATAGAGCACCAATCGCCGGTTGTAAAGCTTGATGCCCTTAAAGTCTTCATCTTGCAGGAATCCGTCGCTGTACGTCATGTTCTGGGCTTCTATCTCATCGGGCCTCAGAACCGATTTGCGGATAAAGAGCGAGCGACACCGACTGTAATCCCCGATGGCGGGAAACTCCTTCTCGACGAAGGTCGCGGCCTCAGCTACCGCATTCAGAATAATTGCGTGCTGATTACCAGCGTTTCTGATCTGAAAAAATGCGGCAGCCATTCCGGCCCCTTTTACTTCCGAGAGCGGTACAAAATTAGAGAATTGTTCCGCTTCCACGATAATCTGCGGACGATCTCGTTTAAGAATCTTAGACGCTATGTCGGCCTGTTCCTTAATCGCTACCCATTGTTTGTATGCGAAGCGGCTGTAGACGATTCCGACTATCAGAAGTCCGATCGAGATGAGATTCGCTGGCGCGTAGATGGGTTCGTGGCTGGGGTGTTTCTCTTTTGCGCGAGCTTCCTGCTCGGAATGAAGAGCACGGAGCGCGTCGAGAGTCGCCGATTGCGCGGCTTCAAAATCCCGAAGTGGGATCGATGGCTCTGGTTGGAGAGGCTTAGCTGTCTGGGTCTTTTTGTCGGCGGCTTCCTGATGTTTGTTTGGCCGAGGATTTGCTGACACGGCGCTGGCGTTTGCGCCGCTTAGAAACAATGCCGACGCTATCAGGATCGACGCCGACAATGGCTTTGAGAGCTTCATGGAACGTCAATGGATGGAGTGACACCGGTTTGGCTTTTGGCATAAAACATCCTGGTACGGTAGTCGATACTGACCGCCGCGATCAACGTGGAGTTTACCGGCCTTGTCGCTCCCCTGAGGCAGCCGCCAGTGTGGCAACCTCAGCATCCTGCTATCACGTCGAAGAAGATATTCGGGTTGTTGCGATTGTTGTAGCGATACTGAAATTCCGCCAGATACAGCGGCAGATATTTCTTGCTCACCTTGTGGTAGGTGCCGATGATTCCGCGTTTCAGCATCGACCAAAAGTTATCCAGATTTTGTGTGTGGACCACGCCGCGCACGTATTCTTCGGACTTGTGATCGACCGTCTCATGCGGATAGCCGATGCCTTTCAGCCGCCGAAATTCTCCGCCTTCATCGGTCGCGATCAATTCCACTTTATCGGTATCGACAACCTTGCGGATGAATCGCTCGGCTTGGTTTGCACTGACTTCCTCGACCATCTGGCAAACCAGATTCCCCTTCCGAGAGATCGCGCCAATAACCGGAATCTTGCCGCGCTGTCCCCATCCAACCGCATCGCGTTTGGCCTTGTGCATCTTGCCGCGTTTGCCGCCAATGAAAGTTTCATCCACTTCAATCGTGCCGAGCAGCTTCGCCAAGCCTTCATCCTTCATCGCGGCGCGAATGCGCATCACCATGTACCACGCCGTGCGGTAATCGCCCGATCCAATCTGCCGATGGATTTGCAGCGCACTGATTCCCTTCTTGCTCTGAGTCATCAGGTAGATGACCTGAAACCAAGTCGCGAGCGGGTAATTGGTGTTCTCGAAAATCGTTTTGGTAATGACGCTGAAACGATACCCGTTGCGCCCGCCGCAATCCTTGTTCTTGCAGACCCAGTGCCACGGCTTCGACGCGAGCAAATAGACTTTCTTGCTCTTACAGCGTGGGCATTCGACGCCATCGGGCCAGCGCATATCGCGCAACAGGGTTTTACACGCGGCTTCATCTCTGAACGTCCGCATCAATTCCGCGAGCGTGATATTCGGTTGCGTGCAGAGCGCCTTACCGGCTTCACCTTTTGTATCCATATGCTCAATATACACATTTCAGGTGTGGGTGTCAAGCCCAACACAATTGCCAACTAGTTCATCCGCGAACGAAGGAAGAATCGCCTGCGCGGCGGGCGGCAGGGGCTGACCCCTGCACCCAGTGAGAAGACGTGAAAATCTGCGCAGCGCATCTTTTCGCGACCACACTATAGAAGAGCCCGCGCGCGACAACGGAGCGCGGCGTTAATACCGGGTGCAGGGCTCAGCCCTGCCCGTTGGCGGGCGCGGCCCCTGCCAAAGGCTTAATACTGCGCTGCCGTCGCCACGGCCAGTGCCGGGGAAGCGCGGGCTCTATGAAGCGGGGGCGGCAAACACTATTGTAGATGAATTGCTCAGCCGCGAATTTCGTGGGACGCAAAAACTATAAGCCCCGCATAAAGAATAATCGCGCCAGCAACGAGAGCGCTCGCACCCAAACCGCGCCGCCACCACGGAGATGGCTGGATGCGAATAAGGTAATGGCAGGGAGCGCGATTCTCGGAGCGGTCATTGCTGCGGTAACTATGGGCGTTTCCAATGTCGAGTGGCATGAGGAGCACCGGCCAAGAGTAATCTTGAGCCGTACCCCAACACTGAGCGAACTTAGTTGCACAACGGACGGTAGCATCATCTCCGGACGTCAGGGGCCATCTGACGATTTCGTGAAAAACACTGGAAATTCTGAAGCCGAAGACGTTTTCGATCTTGCTGTAGATACGTCCATTGTTTTGGGCAATAGGCGCACCGGCAATGCTTGGATCGACAGCCCTCGACCAATAGACGACAGACTCTGCGCAGCGCGGCTTAAGCCCTCTACGGCAGTTTCCCAGTTGGCCCCTGGACAAGAGGTATATTCGCATTCTCGACAAGGGACATTCGGCCAAGGGAATAAAGGCGTGACGTTCAAAAATGACGACTTGTTCCAGTTTTACGAAACCCAGTGCGTGTTCTACGTTGATCGGGCCGATTGGAGTTGGAATGCGCATCACGGCACCTGCACCACTTATCGCTTCTTCGTTGACGGTGGTGATCTCAACTTCCGTTGTGACGGCAATCCCGTTCATGGCGCGCTCGTTCAGGCAATGTCCGGGCATTGCGCAAACTAATTTAAAACGCCGACCTGTCACCCATAACGCGCCTGACAACACGACGATGAGTGTCAAGCCCAACATAATTGCCAACTAGTTCATCCCCAAAATCCGGCCTGAAATCCGGATTCAGGGGTGACGGGATTTGGTCTATTTCATCGAAGCCAGTGCCGGCGAAGCGCGGGCTCTATGAAGCGGGGGCGGCAAACACTATTGTAGATGAATTGCTCAGCCGCGAATTCCCGCGCCTGCGTCGGGAAAGCGGCCTCCAAGAAGGGATTCATGGCGAAAAAAGGAAACTGCAAAGCGAAAGATTGCGCGCGCGAAGCGGTCGGCAGGGGCTACTGCCGGCAGCATTTTCGGCTCTGGAAAGCCGGTGAGATGCCCAAGGCGCGCTACAAAACCTGCACCTTCGAGAAATGCCGCAAGCATCGCCACGGCACCAGCAGCCTGTGCGACGAACACTTCAAGGCCAAGCACGGCAAGCCGGCAGAAGCAGCGGCTGCGCCCGCGGCCGAAGCGGCGCCCGCCGCGGCTGCGGCATCCTGACGCCGCGACGGCGCTGCACATCCCCGCCTGCGTCACGCGGGCAAAGTGAAATCCGATGGCTAATCTAATCGTGGCTGGAGCAGCGGGCCGGATGGGCCGGCTGCTGGTCGCGCTGGCGTCGCGCGATCCGGCGCACAAAATCGTCGGCGCGATCGAAGCGCGCGGCATCAGCGCAATCGGATCCGACGCAGGCGAGCTGGCGGGCGTCGGCGCGCTCGGCGTGAAAATCACCGACGACTACGCGTCGCTGGCGCGGCCCGACACCGTCACGCTGGACTTCACGACGGCCGCCGCCTCGATGGAGCATCTCGAAGCCGCGTCGAAAGCGGGCGCCGCGATCGTTATCGGCTCGACCGGCTTCACCGCCGAAATGGAAAAGCGCGCGCGCGAACTGGCGGGCAAGACGCGCACCGTGATCGCACCCAACATGAGTATCGGGGTCAACGTGCTCGCCAAGATCGTCGCCGAAGTCGCCGCGATCCTGCCCGACTTCGACGCGGAAGTTATCGAGATTCATCATCGCACCAAAATCGATGCGCCCAGCGGCACGGCGCTATCGCTGGGCAAGGCGATCGCATCGGCACGCGGCGTGGATTTCGCTTCCAACGCGGTGTTCGGCCGCGAAGGAATCACCGGGGTGCGGCCCGACGGCCAGATTGCGGTGCTCGCGATACGCGCGGGCGACGCGGTCGGCGATCACACGGTGATTTTCGGCGGGGATGGCGAGCGCCTCGAGCTGATTCATCGCGCGCAGAGCCGCGACTCGCTCGCACGCGGCGCGCTGCGTGCGGCAGGCTGGCTGATAGATCGCAAGCCGGGGCTCTACACGATGCGCGACGTGCTCGGAATTTAGCCTGACGCTTAAAGCCGTGTCGGATGACTGTCGGGCGCGCGCGTGGACGGCGCGGGCGGCAGATCGCCCATCTCGGCGCCCTCGTGGTCGAGCATCGCCCACCGCTCAACGAGCTTGACACCGAGTCCACGATGGCCGCGGATGAAGTACGTCGCCATCGCGATCAGCGCCAGGATATTTCCCGCGACGATTTTCCACCATCCCAGGGCTTCGAGCGCCGACTGATCCATCACCGAAACAAATCCGACAAAGAAAACCTCGAAGACCGCGAGCAGCAACAGCGCACCGAGCACCATGAACGGTTCCGATTCCGACGACGCAAGCAACGTCGCCAGCGCCAGTCCGAACATGACGAACGCGAAGAAATGCAGAATCGAGTAGCCGAGCACCAGCGGCAACGTCACCTGAATGCCGTCGCTCACGTTCGCGCTGCCAAATACCATCGCGCCGAGAATCGCCGGGGTGTGAAACAAATTGCCCGAGGCGAGGTCGTAGCCCATGAACCAGATGGCGACGACGATCCCGCCCACCAGTCCGGCTATCACACCTTCGCGCGCGACCGCGATCCAGCCACCGAGCAGATGGCGCGCGAGCGCAGGATGGCGCCACAGGAAATATGAAAGCATCGCGGCCGTGGCGAGCAGATTGCCGACGATGATGCCCCACCAGGTCAGCTCCGCCGCGACGTTGGGGCCGAGGAACAGAACTACCGCGATGAAGAAAACTTCGAATGCGACGAAAAAAATCGCCAGCGAAAAAACCAGCGACGACTCGGTCTCGCAGGCTTCGAGCAGCAATCCTCCAGTGATGCCGAACGCGATGAATGCGCCGAAGTGGATCAGCGAGTATTCCAGCGCCAGCAGCTTCAGCCCGTGATGGAGGTCGTGACTATGCGAGCCGTGCAGAATCGTCGCCGCCAGCAAAGCCGGCGTTTCAAGTGCGTGGCCACGAATTACGTCGAAGATTAGAAACCAGACGGCAACAACAATCGCGCCGATGATTCCCGCGACCGCCCCATCGATGATGATCCGCGCCCTCGAGTGTGCCATCTTCCTCCGTCACGCGAGCGGCCGATTCACGCCGGGATAAACTCGCCCATTAGCAATGCACAAGACTTCTATTAGCATTATTAACGTCAAGATCCGCAAGCGGCAAGCATCGCAAACCCGTTTCGGGTGTTTTTTCCGCTCGTCGCGGACTTAGCCCGGCGGCCGGCGGCAGGATAAGATGAAGCGATTTTCGCGTTATGGCCGACAGACTTGAAACAATCGAGCGAGCTGAAGCCTCGCACCCTTCGCCGGCATCGGCTCCCAAAGCCGCGCGGGCTGCTGATCGTCACGAATATCTGAGTCATCCCGACCTGCTCCGGATCGGCCGCATTCCGATCCATTTCTTTGCGGTCGCGGTGGCGTTCTTCGCCGTTGGCGTCGCCGCGATGCCATTGGTAATCACGGACGTGGCCGGGTTTTTTTATCAAATGACGCCGCTGGCGCTGGTGCATACGTTCACGCTTGGGTGGATCACGGCGGCAATGATGGGCGTGATGTATCGCTACGTTCCGGCGCTCACGCACCATCCGGTTCCGTACCCACGCATGGCGTTAGTGCAACTCGCCATCTACGTGATCGGCGTTGCGGGGATGATCGCGCATTTCGAGATCGGAATCTGGCTTGGACTGTGGCTCGCGGCGATCGCGGTGGTGATAAGTGTTCTGATGTTCGCCGCTGAGATCATCCCATGTCTGTGGGCGCAGGTCGGACGCGGCGTTGCCGAAACGGGGATGTTCCTGGGCGTGTGCTTTCTGGTGCTTGCGGCTGCAATCGGACTCACGCTCGGCCTCGACAAGACTTACGATTTCCTCGGCGGCAGCGTGCTGACGAATCTTTCCAGTCACGTACATTTCGCCGCGCTCGGATGGGTAACGCTGACCATCTGCGCCGTGTCCTACCGGATGCTACCCGCGTTCTTGCTGCCGAAGATCGAACTCCCCGCAGCCGCGATCTGGCAACTCTACGCGCTGACGATTGGAATCATCGGACTCGGAGTGACTCTGCTGACCGGGGTCGCCGGCGTGACTCTATGGAGCAGCGTGATCGCAGCGTCCCTCCTCGCGTACATCTTCACCATCGGAAGGCTGGTGCTCACGCGGCGGATGCCGCTGGATTGGACGTCGCGTCACGCGATTTGCGGGGTTTTGTGGCTGGTGATTGCGATCGCGATGGGTCTCACGCTCACTGTCACCGGCGCCGACAGCGAATACGGCAGCCGCATCGCGTCGGCATACGGCGTGATCGGTTTGCTCGGATGGATTTCGAATTTCATCATCGGAATGTCGTATCAGCTTTTTCCGGGATTCGTTGCACGTGCGCGGACCGGGGTTGGATGGCCGGCGGTTACGATCGCGGAATTATCGATTCGGCGGACGCGGCCGTTCGTATTCATCGCGTACAACCTCGGGGTCGCGATGGTTGCCGGCGGGTTGCTGGCAGGGTCGGTCGATCTCGCGGTGGCAGGCTCGGTATGCATCGCGGCCGGCGGAATCGTGTACTCGGCAGTGACGCTTTGGACGCTCAGCTTCGCCTACCGGGCGGCGATGCCGTCGGCGGCGCGAACGGATTTGCGCATCCTTCCTTCGTAGCCGTGCCTTCGTAGCCGCGACTCTATGAGCCGGCGACTCTACGAGCCGGCGACGCGCCGCGATCGCAGCACGCGAAGCTCCGGAGCCGTCGCTTCAGGCGGAACCGAAACGTCGCGGTCTTCGCGCTGCGACCACTTATAGAAGATGAATGTGAAAACGATCATCAGATAGGTGCCCTGCCCGATCCACATGATCAGTCCACCCAGCACCTGGTCGTCGATCGCCGTGAGACCCCATCCGTGCGCGCCCTCGGTGTACCACGGATAAATCACTTTCGTCGCCAGCGTGATCGGCGCGGCCACTGCGGTCATCGGGATCATCAGCAGGAACAGATAAAGGATCTGCGCCGGGTACGAGAGCCGCGGCAGCTCGGGGACCGGACTCAGAATCGGCCACCACAGCAGCATACCGGCCGCCATGAAGAGCAGGTGCAGGAAAATGTGAAAATTCTCGTCGCGACACATCCGATCGAAGACCGGCGGAAAGTGGGCGGTGACGAAGACCGCCGAAAAAATCAGGAACGCGACCACCGGATTCGTGAGCAAACGCGCGATGGGCTTGATCGGCGGGCTTAGCATCCACGGCGCCAGCATCCAGCCCGGCGTCCCCAGCAGGAGTAGCGGCGGAATCACGAAAGTCTGCATCAGATGCTGCAGCATGTGCATCGAAAACAGCCGCGCATCGGCAAGTTCATCGAGCTCGGTCTGGGTGAATAAAATCGCGCCCATCGCGATCGCGAACCACATCGCCTGACGCCGCGTCGGTTTGCGGCCGGCCGCGCGGCACGCGCCGAGGTAAATCGCGATCAGGATCGCGATGCCTATCGGTATGCTCGGATGTTCTCCGAAGATGTCCATGGTCAAAGACACTCGCCCGGCAGCTATCCAATCGGCGCCATGTGATTGGACAGATATGCGAACAGCAAAATCAGCGAGACCAGCAACAGCGTCGCGATTATCAACGGGAAGATGAAGACGCCGGTCAGCAGCCATTGATCGTACTTCAAATGCATGTAGAACATCACGACCAGCGCGAACTTGGCGGCAGCCAGTACGATCAACAGCGGCACCAGCACGGGATGGAGCGCATGCACGTAAAAGACCGTGACCTCCATCGCCGTCAATATGACGAGGAACGCGGCGATGATCAGATAGGTCGCCGCACCGGGATGATGAGTCTGCCCGTCGTGGGCGTCTGCGATGTCGCTCATGCTCCAGGCACCGCCTGCATCAGATATACGAGGGTAAAGATTATGATCCACACTACGTCGACGAAATGCCAGTAGAGTCCCGCGAGCTCGACCGATAGCGCGCGCGACTTGCCGAGCTTGCCCGTCATGGCAGCCACCCACAGCACCGACAGCCACAGCACTCCGATCGCGACGTGCGCGCCGTGAAATCCGACCAGCACGAAGAACGACTGCGAGAACAGGTTGGTGGTGAGCCCCATGCCCTCGTTGTAGAAGCTGGTGAACTCGTAAACCTGGCCGCCAAGAAAGATCAGGCCGAATGTGACGACGCCGGCGAGCCAGATTCGCTCCCATCGCTTGTCGCCGCGCTGCGTGGCCGCCAGTGCCAGCACCATCAGCAACGAACTCATCAGCAAAACGAAAGTGCTGAACGAGGTCAGCGGGATATTGAGGATTTTCGGGCCGGGTCCGGCAAGGCTGCGCGATTTATAAACGATGAACGTCGATATCAAGCTGGCGAAGAACACGCATTCCGAGCCGATGAACGACCACAGGCCAATTTTGCGTACGTCGACTCCACCCGACGACGGTGCGTGCTCCGGATCGTGCGACTGTTCGCCAAAGTCTGCGTACTCGAATCCCATCCCGACAATCGACAGGACCGTGACCGCCGCGCCGATGAGGATGATGCGATACCAGTCGATGATGAGACCGAGACCTATCACTCCCACGCCAAGACTCAACACCAGCGGGAAGATCGAAGGCGCCGGCATGTGGATGTCCTCGACGGATACCGGCTGATCGGGCTGCGGTTGCGAAGGCGCCTGGCCCGACATGTAGGCTGCGACGCCGCGCGAACCGGCGCGCCCGTATTTCAGAATCCACCACGCGTCGCGGCCGCGGATTTGCGGGATCGTCGCGAAATTGTACGCAGGCGGCGGCGACGCCGTGGACCATTCGAGGCTGCGTCCGTCCCATGGATCAGCGGGCGCCCGCTCTTCCCGGCTGGAGAGACTTTTGAAAATGTTGACGTAGAAAAGCAGGAACGCGACGGCGAGAATGAATGCGCCGATCGTTTCGAGCTGGTTGAGATTCGTCCAGCCCATGTCGGCGCCGTACGTGTAAGTGCGCCGCGGCATCCCCCACATCCCGAGAAAATGCATCGGAAAAAACGTGAGGTTGAATCCAATGACGGTCAGCCAAAAATGCCATTTGCCAAGCCGCTCACCGAGCATGCGGCCGCTGATCTTCGGCCACCAGTAATAGAATGCCGCCATGATCGTGAACATCACGCCGCCGAACAGCACGTAGTGAAAGTGCGCGACGACGAAGTACGAGTCCGTCTGCTGGAGATCGATCGGCGCCGATGCGTGCATGATGCCGCTGAGTCCGCCGAGCGTGAACTCGAGTATCATCCCAAGCGCGAAATAGAATGCGGTCGTCATGCGCAGCGAGCCGCCCCAGATAGTCGCGATCCAACTGAAGATCTTCACCCCGGTGGGAATTGCGATCAGCATCGAAGTGATGGCAAACGCCGAGTCCGCGACCGGGCCCATTCCCGTCGCGAACATATGGTGTCCCCAGACGCCGTACGACAGGAATGCGATCAGGCAGATCGAATACGCCATCATGGGGTAGCCGAACAGCGGCTTGCGCGAGAACGTCGGAATGACTTCCGAGATGATCCCGAAGGCCGGCAGCGCCATGATGTACACTTCCGGATGACCGAACAGCCAGAACAGGTGCTGCCACAGAATCGGGGTAGCGCCGGCAGATGCGACGTAGAAATGCGTGCCGAAGAAACGATCGAAGAGCAGAAAGATCAGTCCGATCGTGAGCGCCGGAAACGCGATCAGAATCAGGATCGACGTCACCATCAGCGACCACATGAACATCGGCATGCGCATATACGTCATGCCCGGCGCGCGCATCGCGACGATCGTGGTCAGGAAGTTCAGGCCGGTGAGCACCGTCGAAGTGCCTGACACAAGCAGCCCGATCGCCCACCAATCGATCGCGAGGCCTGGCGTGAAGTACCGCTCGGTCAGGTTCGCGTAACCGAACCATCCCGCATCGGGAAGTCCACCGCGAATCCAGCCGAGATGGAGCAGGATTCCCGCGACCAGCGCCAGCCAGAAGCTCAGTGCATTGAGCCGCGGAAACGCGACGTCGCGGGCGCCGATCTGCAGTGGGATCAGGAAGTTGCCGAAAAATCCGAGCAGCAGCGGCATCACGACCAGGAAGATCATCGTCGTCCCGTGCATCGTGAAAAACGCATTGTAGACCGCCGCGGACAGCGCGTGATTGTCGGGACGCCACAGCTGTACCCGAATCGCCATCGCTTCGAATCCGCCGAGCGCCAGGAAAAACAGCGCGCTGACGAGGTACATCACCGCGACACGCTTGTGATCGATCGTCGTCAGCCATCCGAGTATCCCGCCACCTTCAAGGTAGCTCGGCTGATGCGCTGGCAATGGTTTCGGCTGGGCAGCCATTCGACGCTCCCTATTTCAGACCCTCGAGATACGCGACCAGGGCGTTCATCTTTGGCCCCGGCAGCAGCAGCGCCGGCATGTTCGCGCCCGGCTTGGTTTCCTGTGGATTCCCGATCCACTTCGCGACGTTTTCCGGGGTGTTCTTCAGCACCCCGGCGGCCAGCGTCGTGCGGCTGGCGAAATGCGTCAGGTCAGGTCCGATATACCCCTTCGAGATGCCCTGGATCATGTGGCAGGTCGTGCACGGACTGTTGGCGAAAACCTTTGCGCCGTTTGACGCCAGCAGATCGCCCGCCGGGATTGCGGCCGGCCCGGCCAGCTGCGCCCTATCCCACTTCGCGAAATCATCCGGCGAATCGACGAACACTCGAAAGCGCATGTTCGCGTGCGACAGGCCGCAAAACTCCGCGCATTGTCCTGGATACATTCCCGGCACCGTCGCCATGAATGTCAGCTCATTGATTTGGCCGGGCACCACGTCGCGTTTGCCGCCGAGTTGCGGGACCCAGAAGCTATGTATGATGTCGGCCGACTCCAGTGACAGGCGAATCGGCCGGTCGACGGGAATATGCGGTTCGTTGCTGGTCTTCGCACCGTCCGGGTAATCGAACTCCCACCACCATTGATGCGCTACTACTTTAATCTCCAGGGCCCCCGCGGGTGCGACCACCGGCTGCGAGCGAAAGATCGTCCGTATCGTCGGCACCGAGATCATCACCAACACGAGCGTGGGTCCAAGCGTCCAGGCAATTTCCAGACCCAGATCGGACGACGCGGTCGATGCCGGCGCGGCTTCGCCTACCCGGGACGAGAAGACGAACACCGCCAGGATAAACGCGAAGACCACGATCGCCAGGATGATCGCGTCCCACACCGTCACCTCGATGAAAAGAGTTTGAATCCACTGCGCCAGATTCGACTTCGGCGCGAGCGTCGTCATCGGATGGCCCGCCGCCGAGCATCCTGCAATAGCTAATGCAATAGCCACTTGTATAGCTATCGCCGCGGTCGAATACCTATTTGAACCGCGCCCGATCATTCCGCGTCGTCTCCAACCGGTTCTCCCGAGGTCGCGGCCTGCGCGACGCGGTTTAGTCCCGGCACTGCCGACAGCAGAAATGCGCCCAGGAAACCGATCGATATCAGAAGTTGCGTGACGCCAAACGGGATCGCGTCCAGCGATAGCGACGGAACCACCAGCACGTATCGCTCGAGCCACATCCCGGCCAGCCCCAGTACCGCCACCGTGCCGAGAATCACCGGCGTTTTTTTGGCCCGTACGCTCATCAGCGCGGTAAATGGAATCAGCCAGATCAAAACCAGGCACGCCACCGATAGCGGCGACCACGGCATGTGATGCACCCGTTGAACGATAAAGAAAGTTTCCACCGGCAGATCGCCGTACCAGATTACGATGTACTGCGAGAACAGCAAATATATCCAGAACACCGAGAACGCGAAGACCATCTTGCCAAAATCGTGCATGACGGTGGGATTCGTGAACAAGTTGTTCCCGCCCAAACGGGCGCGCAGCACGGTCGCTGTGAGAGCCATCGCGGTCAATCCACTCCAGAAGCACCCGGCGAAAAAATACCAGCCGAAAAGCGTGCTGCGCCACACCGGCGCCAGCGACATGACCAAATCGAATGCGATCAGCGAATAGACCGCCGCGAACAGAACCGCAACCAGCGGAGCCAATACTCGTATCGAATGCGGCGGCAACTCGATCTCGTCGGTAGCAATCGTCCACGCCCGTGCGCCATCCCCACGCGAGACGCGAATAAACGCGAAGCTCGCCGCAGCCATCACGCCGAGCCCGATTCCATCACGTGCGAACAGAAACGGAGTGTTCAGCCACGCAGCCTTCTGCGCTATCGGATGCGTTACCCACGGGAAAATCAGGCTGCGGCCGAAGTACAGCCCAAAGAACAGAAAAAATCCCACCCACAGAAATGGCGCGAACGCCTCGCCGAGCCGATACGGCGTCGAACCGCCCCACTTTGCCTGCGTCAGATAAAACGCCGCGGACGCGACCAGCGCGCCTTGCGCGATGCCAAGGAAGAACAGCAGGTTGACGAGATAGGCTTCCCATGCGATCGCGGCTTCGCCTCGGATCAGCGCCAGCCCGAACGCGATCGCGCCGAGCACGATCATCGCGCCCGCCACCGTGCTCATCGTCGCGCCGGCCACCGACTCGACGGCGCGCGGCTTCGTCGCCGCATGCTCGCGATGCGCCCGTTGAAGATTGGTGCTCATCGCGGCTGCGCCCCGTTTTCGCGAACGACTTCTTCCGCGCCCGATTCCTTCAGCATCGACTCGACCCGCGCCGCTTCCGCCTCCTCGCATCGAACCACGATCCCAAATCGATCCTCGCCGAAGCGCCCGTCGTACCCCGGCGCGCTCACGGTCGTGGGCACACCCGACAGCATCAGCACCCCGAAGAAGCCGAAAATTCCGCCCAACAGGACCATCAACTCGAAGCAGATCACGATGAACGGCGGCCACGACAGCAGCGGTCTGCCGCCCGCGTTGAGATGCCACTCGTAAGTTGTTCCAATCGTTATCGCGAGCCCGGCAAGCACGCCCGAAATTCCGCCCGCCAGCACCAGCCATCGCACCGGGCTCTTCGACCTGCCGATTGCATGTTCGATTTTGTGGCTCGGGATCGGCGAGAACGTATTGAAATTGCCGACCTGCGCCGCGCGGAGCTCCTCGATCGCTTGCGCGCATCGAGTGTCATCCGCAAACGAACTTATGATCGCTATCGTGCTCATTCGGCTCTGACTCGATCCATCTTGATCGCCTTGCGAAGCCAGACGATTCCTTCCTTAAGTTCCGTCATCGATATGATCGGCAGGAACTTTGCGAAGAGCGAGAACAGCCCGACGAACCACGCGAAGCTGCCGATCGTGATCATGATTTCCGTGATCGACGGACGGTAGCCGGCCCACTGCGAAGGCTCGAAGTTCGCCGTCAGCGAACCCGCGATAATCACAAAACGCTCGAACCACATCCCGATGTTCACGAAAATTGTGATTATCCAGAGCGCCCTCATGTTGACCCGGATGCGCGGGGAAAATAGCAACAATGGTATTACGCAGTTGCACAGGACCATTACCCAGTACATCCATCCCCACGGCCCGAAGTAGCGCATGTGGAAGGTCATTTGCTCGATCGGATCGCCCGCGTACCAGGTCATAAAAGCTTCCGTGAGGTACGCGTACGAGACGACCAGCGAGGTCAGCAGCACGACTTTGGCGAGATTGTCGAAATGCCACTCCGTCAGCAGGTCCTCGATGCCCAGCAGCTTGCGCATCGGGATTAGCAGCGTGATGACCATCGCGACGCCGGAAAAAATCGCGCCGGCGACGAAGTATGGCGCGAAAAGCGTGCTGTGCCAGCCCGGATTTATCGCCATCGCGAAATCCCACGACACCACCGAATGCACCGAAAGCACCAGCGGAGTCGCCAGCCCCGCCATCAGCAAGTACGCCATTGAGTAATGCCGCCACTGGCGATCGGTACCCTGCCATCCCATGGCCAGCGCCGTGTAGAACTTCTTGCGCCATCCGGTCGCGGCCTCGCGCGCGTTCGCAACGTCGGGAATCAGTCCCATCGTCCAGAACAGCGCGCTGATAGTCAGATAAGTACTCACTGCGAAAGCGTCCCACACCAGTGGCGAGCGGAAGTCGGGTTGTAAGTATCGCTGATTAGGGTATGGCAATAGCCAGTAGAAAAACCATACGCGGCCAAGATGGATCAGCGGATACAGTCCCGCCGTCGCGACCGCAAATATAGTCATCGTCTCCGCGGCGCGATAAACCGCGGTGCGCCACTTGGTGCGGAACAAAAACAGAATCGCGGAGATCAACGTCCCCGAGTGAGCGATGCCGACCCAGAAGACGAAGTTAGTAATGTAGATTGCCCACATCACGGGCTCGCGAAGTCCCGTCACGCCCAGTCCCGAGTAGATCTGCCGAATCCACATCGCGGCGGCGATCGCCACCAGCGTGAAGCAGAAACCGATCCACGCCCAGTACGCGAGGCCGGCCGGTTCCATCACCCGCAGCACGCTGCGGTCGATGTCGCGGTAACTCGGCTCTGCTGTTATCTTCGGCGCCGCAGCCACTCAGGCCTTTCCTTTCTCGCGATAGAGATCGCGCAGATACGTGATAGCCGGTTGCGTGTTCAGTTCTTCCAGCGCGCGATAGTTGCGCAGCTTGTTGTCCTCGCGCCGGCGCATCATCGCGCTGGCGGGATCGTTGCTGTCGCCAAACGTGATTGCGCGCGTCGGGCACGCCTGCTGGCAGGCCGTGACGACCTCGCCGTCGCGCAACTCGCGATCTTCAGTCTTGGCGTTGAGCTCGGCGAACTGGATTCGCTGCACGCAGAACGTGCATTTCTCCATCACGCCGACGCCGCGCACCGTCACGTCCGGATTGAGTTGCAGATTGAGCGGCGCGGGCCACTCCGGCACGAACCAGTTGAATCGGCGCACCTTGTACGGACAGTTGTTTTCGCAATAGCGCGTGCCGACGCATCGATTGTAAACCTGGCCGTTGAGGCCTTCTTCGGTGTGATACGACGCAAACACCGGGCAGACCGGCTCGCACGGCGCGTGATCGCACTGCTGACACAGCATCGGCGCGAGGTAGAGCTGCGGTGCTTGCGCCGCTTCCGCGGCCGGCGGGAAGTAACGCTCGATGCGAATCCACGACATGATTCGGCCGTTATCGACTCCGTCCTTGCCCACCGTCGGGACATTGTTTTCCGCGTAGCACGCGGTCACGCACGCGCTGCATCCGGTGCACGCATTGACGTCGATCGTCATGCCCCATTTGTGCCCCGGATATTTCCAGGGCGGGTACATTTCGAACGGCCCGGTGACTTCCTCGGCCTCGCTCCGGGGAACCACGCCGCGCGCCAACTGATCGATGCTCATCGCCTCGACGATCGATCGGCCCATCATGTCGCTCTTGCCCAGCGGTGAAACCAGCGTGCGAGTCTTGCCGGTCGCGCGCGCGGTCGCGGCCGCGCTGGTCGCGCCGGCCGCCAATATCGCCCACGCGTTTGCGCCGACGTCTTTTGCATAACGGCCGTACGCCCGGTGCCCCTGCCCCAAAGGAACCGCGATCACGCCGGGACGAACCGTGCTCTCGACCAGGACCGGCGCCTCGATCGCGCCGTGCTCCGTTTTGATCTCGATGATGTCGTCCCGGGCGACGCCGAGCTTGCGCGCCGTCTCGGGATGTATCTCGGCCCAGCTGTCCCACACGATCTGCGTGACCGGCTCGGGCAATTCCTGCAGCCACGGCTTGTCGGCGCCGCGGCCGTCGTAAAGAAACAGGTGTGGGTAGGCGTAAACGGAAAGTTCCGGCTGAGCCGCAACTGGTGCGGGCGCCTTGAGCGCAGACGCGTCGAGGCTGAGCGCCGCGAGATGCTGCTCCTCGAACAATCCGCCTTCGCGCCGGACGCTTACCCAGAAATCTTCCGGATCAGCGCCGCCTGCTTTGGGAGCCAGCGCCAGCCATTCAGCCTTGACGGCATCTGCCGCGCTCGCCCACGGAAGTTTCGCGCTCGACGATCCCGCGGCTGCCGCAAGCAGGATATCGCCCACCGGCTTGCTGTCGAACACCGGCTGCATCACCGGCTGTCCCAGTCCGCGGATTCCCGCGCGCGGCGCCGTGTCACGCCACGATTCGAGCGGATGATGCGCCGGCAGGAGCAGATTCGCCATCGCGGCGGTCTCCTCCGGCACGCCTCCCGCCCACACGACGAACGGAACTTTCCGGATCGCCTCGGCGATTCGCGCCGACGCCGGCATCGTGAAGACCGGATTTCCGCCCGCGATGAACAGCGCATCGATCTTGCCGCCGCGCATCGCGTCAACCGCCGCGTCCACTTCATCCGGCGTGCTGGTCTCTTCGGCCGGCGAGCCTTCGAGGAACATCACGGTCTTGCCGAAATTGCCGGTGACCGCGTTGAGAATCATCGCCGCAAGATGAGCCGACGAATCATCCGTGCCCGCGATTGCCAGCGCGCCGTCCGCCTTGCCGAACGTCTCGCCAAGCCTGGTAATGGTTTCCACCGGCACGCCGGTGCGCGCGCTGGTGGCAGCCGGATCGAAATTCGCGACCGCCCTGGTCAGCGCCGCGAGATCGAGACCCGAGTTCTGCGTAACCCAGCGCTGCTTGATGAGCACGTTGAGCACGCTCCACGCAACGTCGGCCTCCGCGCCCGGAGCAGTCGCGATCCAGTCGTCGCACTTCGACGCCGTCATGCCCAACCGAGGGCCGACATAGGTGGCGCGGCCAATGGCGAGCGTGCCGTGGCGCTCATGTGGCGTGCGAAACAGCGAGTATTGGCGCGCGAGTTCCACCGGAGATTGCCAGGTCTCGAGAAAGTCCGCGCCGAAGGATATCAGCACTTCGGCCTGATCGATTCGATACGACGGCAGGGCGCGCCGCCCGAAGAGCGTTTTCGCCGCAACCCGCGCCGGTTCCTGGTTGATAGCCTCGTAAAATATCGCGCGCGACGAGCCATAAGCGCCGACGAACGCGAGCGCGATTTTTCTCAACGTCGGGCCCTGCGGCGAACCGAAGAACGCCACGCGATCCCTGCCCGCATGCGACGCCGCCGCCAGCCGGTCGCCGAGCATTTTGCCCGCTTCGTCCCACGAAACGCTCCGCAGCGCGCCGTCGCCGCCGCGAACCTGCGGACGCGCAAGCCGATCGGGATTGTACAGACCTTGCAGCGCCGCCTGTCCCCGGGCGCACAAAGAACCCTGGCCAATGGGATCGGCCGGATTACCCTCCAGCTTGACGACGCGCCCTTCCCGGATTCGCGCCACCACACCGCATCCCGCCGGGCACTCCGAACACGTCGTGGCAAAAAAACTCGGCACGCCGGGAATTACGTTCTCATCGGGCACAACGTACGGGATCAGCTTCCTCGCCGCCGGCTCGCAGCCAGGGATCGCCGCCGCCGCACCCGCAGTCGCGGCCAGCTTGATGAATGATCGCCTGGATATCGACGGTCCCTCGCGCATCTACCTACTCACTCAGTGATGACAGCCAACGCAGTCGAGCGTCGCTTTCTTCTCCGTGTGACAGTCCACGCAGAAGCCCATGTTGATTTCAAACGCCGGCACCACGCGATCCATCGTTTGCACCGGGCCGTGACAGGTCTGGCATGGCAGGCCGGCATGAATATGCGGCCGATGCGTGAAGCGCACGAAGTCGGGCAGCGTGTACACGCGATTCCACTGAATCTCGAACGCCGCCGGCGTGTCGTCCGTCCATGCCCGCGTCACCGGCTGGATTCCGCCTCCCGCAATCCGGTTGCCGTGGCATCCCACGCATTTGGCTACCGCCGGGATGCCCGGTTCAGACGATCGGCCTGCATCGGCATGGCAATACATACAGGGAATTTGGTTCACCCCGGCGTGTACTCGATGGCTAAATGGTATCGGCTGAACTACGTCTGCCCGGGGTGCCCATGGCCGCTGCGACAGCGCGATCACCGCCCCTCCCAGGACAAGCATCGACAGGGCAAGCACCAGCACGATGCGGTTCATACTCAAAATCAGGCTTGTAAATAGTGCAAAAAGCGCCGCCGCGACACTGCTCGGCAGGTAAAGTTTCTAACAGTACCGGCGCTCTAAGTAAAGTTAGTTAATGATCCCCGCTGAATTGGATCGTCCAATCGACGAGCGCGCCTGTGGATTCGCGATGCGCGCGAATGCTGATTTATTGCGCAAGGTAGTTTCGACGGGCCGGAAAGTATGTTACTTATGACCAAGGCTGTTTCGACAGGTGCAAATCAAGACTGCTTCTCGACTGGGTCTTTTACCGCCCTACCTTTTTGCCGAGCTTGACCGCCTGAAGAAGGAAGCGGCAAGCAAGGGCGTTGACGTTATCAGCCTCTCGATCGGCGACCCCGACCTGCCCACTCCGCGCCACATCGTCGAGACGCTCAAGCGTGCCGCCGGCGACCCGGTAAATCACCGCTATCCCGACTACGAAGGCTTGCCGCGATTTCGCAATGCGGCCGCGGATTGGTACCGGCGGCGTTTCGGCGTCAGCTTCGACCATCAGCGCGAGGTCTGCGCCCTGATCGGCTCCAAGGAAGGCATCGCAAACTTCTCGACCGCCGTCGTCGATCCCGGCGACATCGTGCTGATTCCCGACCCCGGATACCCGGTGTACTACTCGGGATGCGTCTTCAACGGCGGCGAGCCGTATTTTCTGCCGCTCAGAAAAGAAAACGGATTCGTTCCCGATTTCGCCTCGATTCCCGCCGAAGTGGCGCGCCGCGCCCGGATGCTGTGGCTGAACTATCCGAACAATCCAACCGCGGCCACCGTTGACCTTTCCTGTTTCGAAGATGCGGTCAAATTCTGCCTCAAGCACGACATCATCCTCGCCCACGACAGCGCCTACTCCGAAATTGCCTACGACGGCTATCGAGCCCCGAGCGTTTTCCAGGCCGAAGGCTCGCGCGAATGCGCAATCGAGTTCCACTCGTTATCGAAGACCTTTTCGATGACCGGATGGCGCGTCGGCTTCGCGATCGGCAATGCCCAATTGATCGGCGCGCTCGGCAAGGTCAAGACCAACATGGATTCCGGCGTTTTCCAGGCGGTGCAGGAATCCGCGATCACGGGCCTGGAAGGGGGCGCCGGCGACCAGCTCGCCGAATATTGCGCAATCTACAAGCAACGCCGCGACCTGCTGGTCGGATCGATCCGCGCGCTCGGGCTGGAATGCGAGAAGCCGCGGGCGACCTTTTACGTCTGGAGCAAAGTTCCGCGTGGTTACACCTCGGTTTCATTTACCGAGCGCGTGTTGAAGGAAGCCGGCGTCGCGATTACCCCCGGCTCCGGATTCGGCAAGGGTGGTGAGGGATACGTTCGCTTCGCGCTTACGGTGTCGAGCGAACGGTTGGTCGAGGCGGTGAACCGATTAAAAGCGCTGCGGTTTTAACGGCGAGGATGCCCAATCGGGCTTTCATCGGAATAGGCAGTAATCTAGGCGATCGTGCCGCCAATTATCGCGAGGCGATTGCCCGGATCGCCGCGATCCCGGACACGAGGATCGTGCGCCAATCCTCGATCTACGAGACCGAACCGATGGGCGATCTCAAGGGCGCGTTTCTAAACGGCGTCGTCGAAGTTGAGACTGAGCTCCCCGCCGAAGTGCTGATGCGCCGCCTGCTCGCGCTCGAGCGAATAATGGGCCGCAAGCGCGTCAAGGGACGCAAGCAGTCGCGCGGCAAGTACCGGCCGCGAATCATCGACTTCGATTTGCTGTTCTTTAACAAGGAAACCATCGACACGCGAATCCTCAAAGTTCCGCATCCGCGCCTGCATGAGCGCCGCTTCGTGCTCGCCCCCATGAGCGAGCTGGCGCCCGCGCTGATCCATCCGAAACTCAACGCGTCGATTTCCGAGATGCTCGCGGGACTCAAGTCGCCGTTTCGTGTTACTCTTGCGCGAGCGGACCTGCTGAGGCCGCAATCGTCAAAACGCGAGGCATCCACCCGATGAAATATTTTATCGACACCGCGGAAGTCGCCGAGATTCGCGAGGCCGCCAGTTGGGGAATCATCGACGGAGTCACCACCAATCCGTCCTTGATGGCGAAAACCGGGCGCCCGTATCACGACGTGCTGCGCGAGATTTGCGAAATCGTCGACGGACCGATCAGCGCCGAAGTCATCTCGACTGAAGCGTCCGCGATGATCGAAGAGGGCGAAAAGCTCGCCAAGGTCCACAAGAACATCGTCGTGAAGTGCCCGATGATCATCGAAGGCCTCAAGGCGACCCACGCGCTCGCCAAACGCGGCATCCGCGTCAACGTCACCCTCATTTTCACTCCGCTCCAGGCGCTCGCGGCGGCCAAAGTCGGCGCCTCGTTTCTGTCACCGTTTATCGGACGACTCGATGACATCGGACAGGACGGATTCGCGATCGTCGAGGATATGGTGCAGATACTGTCGAACTACGACTACCCGGCCGAGGTGCTGGTCGCGTCGGTGCGCAACACCACGCATCTGCTGCGCGCGGCCGCGGTCGGCGCCGATATCGCGACCGTGCCGTTCGCAGTGCTCAAGCAGACGCTCCATCATCCGCTGACGGATCTCGGGCTCGAGCGCTTCCTCGCCGACTGGCGCAAAACCAACCAGAAGATCTGAGCAGGGGTGACCCCTGCACCCACCGTTAAGGCCGCGCTCCGTTGTCGCGCGCGGCCACTGCCAACGGCTTAATACTGCGCTGCCGTCGCCACGGCCGGGCTTCGCCCTGTTAGAAGGGATTGATCAAGAAGGAGCCCGCGCGCCCGTTTTTTCCGTCATCCTGAGCG
Organism: Deltaproteobacteria bacterium; assembly: GCA_003135135.1. Lineage (GTDB taxonomy): Bacteria > Desulfobacterota > Binatia > Binatales > Binataceae > Binatus. The sequence goes on along the minus strand of PLDK01000041.1, from coordinate 126,281 downwards.
AAGCCGAAGGATCTCGCGCGCAAGCGCGTCTCGCCTAATTCGTAGCGGCAGCGGCTGGCGAGCGCTCGGCGATCAACCGATCCAGCTCGGCGCGCAGCTTGGGCAGCACTTCCTCGTAGCCGAAAAAACCGATCTTTTTATCTTTCTTCTTGAGATTCACCGTGGTCGGACCGCACCACAACCCGAGGTCGGCGTCATCGGTCTCGCCCGGCCCGTTAACCCGGCATCCCATCACCGCAATCGTGATCTTGTACTTCTGCGCGTAAGTCGTGAGTTCCTTGACCTGCTGCGCCAGCTCGACGAACTTCTCGTTCTCGACCCGCGAGCACGACGGGCACGAGATGATGTTGAGCCCCGCGCCGAAATCGGGCACCGAGATGAACCTGCCCGCCGCGACGTCCTCGATAATCTTGTGCCCTACTGTCACTTCCTCGTGCTTGCGCTCATTGGGCAGCGTAAGCGAGACGCGGATCGTATCGCCGATACCTTGCGCCAGCAGTTTCTCGAACGCGATCCGGGTCTTGATGATTCCGTCGGGCGGCAACCCCGCCTCCGTGACGCCAAGATGAAGAGGCACGTCGGGCCGGCGCTTGGAGAAGCGCCGATTCGCGTCCATCACCTTGTTGGGATCGGAATCCTTGAGCGACACGACGAAACGGGTGAAGCCCAGCTCGTCCATCAGCTCGCAATGGTACGCCGCCGACTCAACGATCGCGGCCAGTTGATCGCCCGGATACTTGTCCAGAAACGCCGGCGCGACCGAGCCGCAGTTAACCCCGATGCGGAGCGCGAGGTTGTTGTCCCGCGCCACATCGACGAGCCATTTCACCTTCTGCTTGATCGTCTTCGACTTTTCTATATGGTGCAGATGGCCCGGGTTGTAGCGAATCTTGTCGACGTGCGGCGCCACCCGGCCGGCTATCTTGTAGTTCTCCTGCAAATCGACCGACAGCACGATGCCCCTGGTCTGCGCGCGGATTTCCTTGAGCGCCGGGATTTCCTTCTCGTTGTCCATCGCGATTCGGACAATTCCCGCGCCTGCGTTGGCCAGCTGATGGGCCTGTGCGACCGTCTTATCCACGTCGATCGTTCGCGTCGCGCACATCGATTGCACCACCACGGGCGCATCGCCGCCGACCTTGGTGCCGCCGATCGTTACCTGCCGTGTCTTCCGATGTTTTTGTGCCTGATCCATTTCCACCATCGCGTTTGCATCTGACAATTCAACTATAGCAGACCGTCCGCTCGTATCGACAACAACTGCCCTTCGCGCCTTCGAGCGCATCGGTCGCCGGCGCCCGGTGCGCGTCTGCGACGCCGTTTCGCTGATTTCGGCGTTATGGTTGGAACAAACCTGGCTAAATTCAAGGCTCGCGACCACGAATTTATGCTGCCACTGTTCCCTTGCAATGAGTTAGGTTTCTCACTAAGTTTCTTTCTCCGTCGATATTAGACGGAATGGGGCGTCGCATAAGGCATGCTGCTGGGTTCACCAATTTCTCGCGGCCAATTTTTGACGCTCAAGCGCTTCGCTCGGAGGAGGAAGAAAGCTGAACTATGAATACCGCCGTGCTTGCAATCGCTGACGCCGATACGCGTCCCTTTCCCGACGTTATCCTTCGCAGCCAGTTCTTCGAGATGGTCGGCACGAGATCGCTCTCCAGCGAGCAGCGCCTGATGCTCGCGGTGCTGGCCGACGCGATCAACGTCGTGCAGGAATGCGGCAACTCGACCAGCCTGCGCAAGCGCAACTCGTTTAACGAGGCGTGGAACTGGATCTTCACCAAGGGCGTCACTTCTCCGTTGTCATTTGACAACGTATGCGACGCGCTCAGCATGGATACCCGGGGCTTGCGATCGCGGCTGTCCGAACTGGTCGCCGGCCGCGGCGGCGCTCCGCTGCGCCTGCGGCTCAAGGAAGCGAGCCGGATCCAACGCTTGACGGTTAATCGAACGCGCCGGCGCGATCGGCACGGGATGCGCCGCATCGCTCCCGTCCGCTAGCGACTAACCCTCCGATTCAACCGCCGGATTCAGGCCGCACGCGGACTAAGAAGCCGCGCGCGCGGTTTCATTCTTCCACCGACTCCTGATACGAATTCGGTCTCATCCGATGAAGGAGACCTTTGCGATGGACCGTCCGCTCAAGGGCGTCAGAGTTGTCGAAGTTGCAATGTGGGTCGCCGGCCCGTCCACCACCACCGTGATGGGCGACTGGGGCGCCGACGTTATCAAGCTCGAAGACCCGACCACCGGAGACCCGATTCGCGGCTTCGTCACGCGCACCATGGGCGATCCCAATGCGCGCATCCGTCCGCCGTTTGAACTCGACAATCGCAACAAGCGCTCGGTCGCCGTTGACTTGCGCCGCCCCGACGGCCACGCCTTTGCGCTCAAGCTGATCGAACACGCCGACGTCTTCGTCACCAGCCTGCGCCTCGACGCCCTCGAGCGCATGAAACTCGACTACGCAACCCTGGCCGCGAAAAATCCGCGGCTCATCTACGGGTCGATCAACGGCTACGGGCATCGCGGACCCGATCGCAGTCGCCCTGCCTATGACTACGCCGCCTCATGGGCGCGCTCGGGCCTGATGGCGACGATCGCCGAGCCGGGACAGTCGCCGCCCGGGCAGCGGCCCGCGATGATCGATCACGCCGTCGGCCTGGGCCTGGCGGGCGCAATCTCGGCCGCCCTGCTCGCACGCGAGCGTACCGGCCGCGGCCGCGAGGTCAACATCTCGCTGTTCTCGATGGGTCTGTGGATGAACGCGTCGGATCTTACCATCGGGCTCATGACCGGCCACTCGCCACAATCCGAGTCGCGGACCGAGCGCATAAATCCGATGTGGAGTTCCTATCGATGCGCCGACGCGCGATGGATTTACTTCGTGATGATCCAAAGCGATCGCTATTGGCCGGATTTCTGCCTCGCGCTCGGCAAACCGGATTGGCAGGGCGATCCGCGCTTCAAGGATTCAGTCGCGCGCGCGCAAAACTGCGCCGCGCTCACCGGCGAAATAGATCGCGCGATTGCGCTCAGGACTTGCGACGATTGGGCGCCGATTTTCGATCGCCACAATCTCATCTGGGCGCCCGTTCGCACCGACGCCGAAGTGCTCGTCGATCCGCAGGCCGAAGCTATCGGCGCTTTCGCCGCCGTGGACCATCCGAATATTCCCGGATGCCGCGTCGTGAACAGCCCCGTCGAGTTTGGCGGCGCCGATCCAATCCCCCATCGCGCGGCGCCCGAACTCGGCCAGCACACCGAGGAAGTCGCGCTCGAAATGGGCCTGACGTGGGACCAGATCGCCAGTCTCAAAGCGTCGGGCACCCTGGGTTAGATTTCTGTCCGTTCGATGCACCAAATCCGCTGCCGCGAAGCGATTTCTACCATCATGCGGAAATCAAACGACGGTATAAACTCGGATTTTCCTGAAAAGGTTTGACTCTGACGAACGCGCCTCCATATGATCTTTATCACCTGTTAGCGGAGGTCGCCTGGTTGTGCGAATGATTGTTCCTCCTGTCGCTCATCGCCGCGAAATTGATCGCAACCTCGCCGAATTTTTCCGCGGCCATCGCGCCGCGCATTTCAACCGCGCCATCTCCTCGATGTGCCGATACTTCAAGCTGCGCCGCCCGCGTGTCGAATGGTTCGAGTACATCGATTGGGGCAAGACCGCCGGCCGCACTTACGAAGACGGCCGCATCCATCTCGTGCATCCCGAAAACTGGAAACGCGGACGCGTCTATTTCAGCGAGCGCCTGTGGATTCAAATGATCTACCACGAGATGGGTCATTTCCTGTTCTGGTCCGACGCCGAGCGCAAGGCCGACCTGTTCTCGCGCCGGATGGTGACCGGGCTTAAAGTCCCCGTCCGCCGCGGCTCATCGCGCTCGCGCACCCGGGCGGGAATCTCGAGCACGCGTCGCGCTGCAAATCTGGTCCGCAAGCGTCGCCCGCGTATTTCGATCGCACGAAAATCGAGGCGCACTGCTCGAATCGACGCTCGCAAATCCCGCCGGGTTGCCTGATGCCGCAAAAGCCCAACGTCGAAAACCGCTGGTGGGTCGAAACCACCAAGAAACCCAGAAAGACCAAGTCCGAGACTGAGATGCCGCAGTTGCCGGTCGCGATGGCCTTTTACCAGGTCGCGCGCGACTACGATCAGGATCGCGCCAAGGAAGACCTGACCGACAACAACCTGCGCATCGCGCGCGAGGCCAATCCTCCGCAGGGCGACTGGGCCTACGTCGCGATGACCGAGCAGCATGCGCCGCCCAATGTCATCAAGCGCGTCAAGGACGAGTTTCGCATCCCGCGCGAGGCGCGCGGCATCGTGATCGATCACGGGCGCGTTGTGCGCCTGCTGATCTGCGGCCCGCAGCTCGAGGACTGGATGCTCGACGTCACGCTCGGCGAGGAGCCGTCGGTCGATGCGTACGTATGGTCCGTGATGTATCGCGAGCGAATCTTCCGCCGCGCTGAGGACGCGCTGCGCCAGGCGCACAAATGGGCCATCAACCTGCTTGAGTTCCCTCCGCCGCGCGACGAGCCCTTCCGCGGCTCCCTGCTGGTCTAGCCGAGCTTCGCACGCTTCACTCAACCTGGCAGCAGGGGTGCCCCCTGCACCCAACGTTAACAGCGTGTCCGTTATCGCGCGCGGGGGAGCGGATCGCTACGCGCGGGGTTTTTCACTGGTCGCGGCGGCGACGGCGCAGTATTAAGCCGTTGGCAGGGTCCGCGCCCGCCAACGGCGGGCGGCCTTAACACTGGGTGCAGGGGTCACCCCTGCAAACCCACGGCGGGTTTCACTACAATTAAGTTCGCGCCATGAAATACCTGCCGCTCGTGCTCATCAACCTGACCCGCAACAAGCGGCGCACGATTCTTACCGTGTTGTCGATCACCGTCTCGGTATTCATCTTCGCCTCCCTGATCAGCCTGCCCGCACTGCTCGACCAGGTCCTGCGCGACCGCGCCAACTCGCTGCGCCTCATCTGCCACAGCAAGGCAGGCTTCTTCTACATGCTGCCCGAAGCGTATCGGCGGCAGATCGAAGCCGTGCCACACGTCGACGCAGTGGCGGGCTACAGCGTCTTCATGGGAACTTATCGCGATCCGAACGAGCAGATCGGCATCCTCGCCATGGACGACGATCATATCCGCGAAATCTTTCCCGATTGGGAAGTTAGCACGCAAGCCGAACACGAATTCAAAAGGATGCGCACCGCGGGCCTCGTCTCGACCACCTTGATGAAGAATTACGGCTGGAAAGTCGGCGACACGGTGATGCTGCGCGGGACGGTGTATCTGGTCGATCTGCAACTGACAATTGTGGGCGTGCTGAACGGGGAAGCCGCGGGGCCTCGAATTATTTTCAAGCGTGACTACATGGAAGAACTGCTCCACAGGCCCGGCACCGTCAATCTGTTCTGGGTGAAAATAGACCGCTCGCAATCGGCGCCCGCAGTGATCGGCGCAATCGATGAGATGTTCGCCAATTCGGCGCACGAGACGGTCACCGAAACCGAAGTCGAGCTGATCAAGAACGAAATGGCCAGCAATATTTCCTTGCTGCTTAGTGGCGCAAAATTTCTCGCGGTGATCGTGATCTTCACGATCGGGCTGGTCGCCGTCAACACGGCCGCGATGGCGGTGCGCGAACGTCGCCAAGAGATGGCGGTGATGCGCGCGATTGGATTCACGCGCAACTCGATCATTGCGCGAATCCTCGTCGAGGGGCTGATCGTCGGCGTGACCAGCGGTGGGCTCGGCTGCGGCCTGGCGATGCTGGGATTCGAAGTGTTGCCGTATCTTTCCGGAGCGCTCGGCCCGCTGGCGATGGCCCTGACGCTTTCGCCGCGAGTCGTTGCCTACAGCTTCATGATCGCCTCCCTAATAGGAGCAGCCAGCGGGTTCATACCTGCGACCCTGGCCACCCGCGGCGACATTTCAACCGAACTCCGCGCCCTCTAGCAGGGGTGACCCCTGCACCCACCGTTAAGGCCGCGCTCCGTTGTCGCGCGCGACCTTAATCCTGGGTGAAGGGATCACCTCTGCCGCGCGGCCGCCCGTGTCATTCTAGAGCGAAAGTTGCTGTAGCGAAGAATCCCGGATCCGGGTTCCTTCGCTTCGCTCAGGATGACTCAAAAAAAGTCCTAACAGGCCGTCAGACCGCATCCTTTCTTTTCACTGGGTGCAGGGGTCACCCCTGCCGCGCGGGCTCTTCCATCGCGTAGTCGCGAAAAGATGCGCTGCGCAGATTTTCGCGTCTTCTCACTGCGGTGCAGGGGTCACCCCTGCCCAAGGAAGTGTGAAACCCACGGTGGGTTTCACTACAAGCGCTGTTATTCAAGCTGCGATTTACGAGGATCGAGGCAACACTTCTTGTACTTCAGGCCGCTGCCGCAGGGGCAAGGATCGTTGCGCCCTGCTCGAGCAGCGGCTTCGCCATCCTCGCAGCGCAGACTATCCATGAGCCCTTCCACCGGCACGCCCGACCGCATCAGCGACGCGATCCTTTGCAGGGGTGGGCGGCTATGGATGAAAAACTTTTTCAGACCCGGGCAAAGATAGTTAAGCCCCGGTTCGCCGTCGGGGGTGCGGGCAAATCGGTCCTTTGGACACCCTCCATTGCACGAGCTCAGGACCTCGCACTCCCGGCAGTATCGGGGCAGTCCGTCGCGCTTGATACGTCCGAAGTCGCGCTGCGCCGGGTCCTCCAGGATTTCCGCCAGTGGTGTTTCGAAAATGTTGCCGATGCGATGCTCTTGGTCGACAAAATGATCGCACGAGTAGAAATCTCCGTTATGCTCGACGACGACGACATTGCCGCAGGTCTCCTTGAAGATGCACAAGGCATGATCCACGCCGAGGAAGGGTCTTAGCGCCTCGTCGAAGTTCTGGATAGCGATACGGCCGATATCGTTGCGGACCCACTCGTCGAAAATCGTGCACAGGAACTCTCCGTAGGCCTCCACCGGCACCGTCTCCGCGCTTACCCCAACCCCGCCTTGCCGCACAACCAGCGGAAGGAATTGCAGGCACTCCACGCCCAGCTCCTTGAAAAAGCGGTAAACCGCAGTCGGCTGCCGCACGTTCTCACGATGGACCACGCACAGCACGTCGCATGGAACCCGGTACCGATTCAGGAGCCGCCACGATTGCATCACCTGCTTATGGGTCGGACGTCCGCCCTTGGTCACCCGATAGCAGTCGTGGAGCGCCCTGGGTCCGTCGATACTGATGCCGACCTGGAAGCGTTCCGCGGCGAGGAAGCGGCACCAATCGTCGTCGATCAGCGTGCCGTTGGTCTGGATGCCATTGAGGATCTGGCGTCCGGCGGGCCGATGCTTGCGCTGGAGCTCGACGATTCGCCGAAAATAATCCAGCCCGAGGATAGTCGGCTCGCCGCCGTGCCACTGGAAGAAAATCAGCTCTTTAGGGGACGCCTCGATATGCTCGACGATGTAGCGCTCGAGCAGATCGTCGGTCATCCGAAGCGCGTCGCCGCCGGGATACAGGGCCGACTTGTCGAGGTAATAGCAGTAGCTGCAGTCGAGGTTGCAGACCGCGCCCGCCGGTTTTGCCATCACCTGGAATTCCCGCGAAGCTGTCACCCGCGAAGCTGTCAGCATTGACCGATACACTCCCCGCCCGGCGTGAACCATCGCAACGGAAGCATCTGAATCTGCATATCGGGCGACAACCGGGGAAGCAATAGCGCGCCAACTCGGGTACTGGCGCAGTTTGCCGATCTGACCGCGGGTTCGGGGAGCATAAGCGCGGATAATTCGCAGAATTGCCAAAATAGTTCAGGGCTGAACTGTTCAGCCTTATGCGATGTTACAGACTCCAGCAATAATCCGCCGTGGTGGCAGCCGCTCAGTTTGATAGCGAAACCAATTCTTGGGGGTCCAGACGTGATCCGAAATACCCGCTTCCATGGCTGGCGTGCAGCGGATCGTCTGACAAATTGCGTTAGCGCCCGGGTAGTGGGCGGTCTTGAATGAACAGCCGCTGCGATGCCCCGTTTCGCCCCTCTCACGGGACAAGCCGTACAATTGACGGCGCAACGACCGTTTGGCTAATCTGTTTCCGTTCGGGGGGCCCCAATTTGCCGCCAATTTCTGAATGGTTAGATTTAGAGACGCTGAAGGCGTTATCGCAGCACGGCACGAACGTTCTCGTATGCTTGTTTATTTCGTATCTCATTAGGTGGGCAATTCTTTACACAACGGGCGGTCAGAGCGAATATCAGCAGTTGCTTCTATTTGGTGACGATATAGCCAATATCGGGTTCGTCGCTTGGGGACTCCGAGAGTTGTTTACGATACTGTGGAATAAACGAGTGAGATTTCAAGGGTTTCATGTATTTGTGGCTGCGTGAATCGTTAAAGCTCCTGAAAGCTTATCTGGCCGTTGGTTTCGCCTTCGGAGTATGCGGACTCCTGTTCGGATTCGCTCATACTCGCGGCTGGCTGACTGAACCGCAGGCGCTGATTTGCGCGTGCGCGTCTGGATTCGTAGCGGCGCAAGTCCTCTGGAGCAGGATCAACCGTCCCGTCGCGATGGTGTTCGTATCTCAAACAAGGACCATTGAGGCTACGTTTCCTTCCTGGGCAGTACCGATCGCATGCGTTCCTGTTCTCACTTTCACGCTTTATCTGAACTTTGCTTCGCCAGATCAATCAATGGGCCAGCCATCTACTTCGGTCACGTTGGCAGGTGCTGAAACTGCATCAATTCCGGCTATTACGCTGAACAATTGAATGCCTTTCCCGCACATTGATCATTGCATCATTTGCGATTCAGCGCGCCCTGAATTAGGCGGGAAAAGTACGATTTTGGGGTTCTACGGGATAGCGCCCAATGTTGATATTCGAGTACCCGACGTAAGACTACCGATCGGGGGTTTGACGTTTTTTTTCGTTGGGGGTGGGGGTGAAGGCTCGGGAACTCTTACGCTGGAAGTAAAAGAGTCGTTGAGCGGCAACCTCGTAATCAAGGTTCCCTCGCAGCCGGTCAATATCGCGCATGCCGAGCGGACGGTTTTTCCGTTCGTGCTCACGGGCCTGCTCTTATTTCCGCATGCGGGACGATATATGATTCGGCTTTTGAAAGACGGTAATCAAATCTTCCGAGATACTTTCTTATTCTCGCAAGGTGCTCCCGAGGAATTCGCGCAGTTCGGGCAGATTGCCGCTCCGCCTCTACCCAAAAAATAGTTTCCCGTTCCGCGTTGGACCCAGGCCCTTGGCATAGCAATCATATGCCTACGGTAAGCGAGCCGATTTCGCACAGATCGCGCTCAAGATCTCGGAGCAGGCCAGCAAGCGTTGCCTCCCTAGAGGCCGCCCTTGCACCCCGATGCGACCGCAGCGGGGTCTTTGCCATCATCTGGCTTCTCTGGCTTTGCGTCCCCGCCTCTGTCAAGGCAACGGCTTTTAAACTGCACCACTACCCCGACCTGCATGCTACTTGCGGAACTCGACGGTCGCCGTCCCGGTCACCAGCCGCTCCGACTCCTCGTTCTCCATCCAGACGTCGATCTCGGCCGTCCGATCTTCGGGATTCTTGTTCGTGATAAAGCCGTGAATCGTCACCGTGTGATCGGGTTGCACCGGCACGCGATAGGTCGTGCTCATCCGCGTCAGCCACGCGTTGCTCGAGCCGATCCAATCCGTCACCAGCTTCGAGAGCAATCCGAGGCTCATGTTGCCCGGGATGATCATCCCCGGCAGCCCTTCCTTCCTGGCGGCCTCATCGTCGGTGAAGCGTCCCGCGCCCTCGCCCATGCCCATCGTCCTGGCGTAGGCGCGGCATTGATCCTTGCTCACGAACAGCTCGAGCGGGCCGAGCGTGTCTCCAATATTAATCTCTTCGAAACTGTTCACCTGATTCGACTTCCCGATAGCGCCGCGTTCAGGGGCGGTTCATGAAGCGATGGTCGATATGGGCCAGCACTTCATCGTTCTGGTTCTTCAACGTCGAGCGGATTACGACGAACACCATCATGCCCGTCCGTCCCGTTTTCTCGTAAATTTCCTTCACGTGCGAGCTGAGCGTTACATTGTCGCCGGGCCTGATCGGCGCGACGAACTCGACATCCTTGCCGGCGTCGAAACCGCGCATTCCGAAGCGCGGCACGTTCTCGAAGAAATGCCGCCCGTTGCGGAACGTCACCGCGAACGACGGCGGCGCGACGATCCCTCCATACGGGCCTTTTTTCGCCGCCTCCTCGTCCGTGTATATCGGATTGGTCTCGCCCAGCGCCGCGCAGTAGCGCTGTATCTTCTCGGCCTTGACCTCGACCGGCTCGGTGATTTCGAAGACCTTGTTGATCAGCGCCGGATCGTAATTCACTGCCATCGTGGTTTTCTCGCTATCGCCGATGCGGCGTTACCGGGTTTCCATCGCGACCGCATGCGGCACGGTTTTGCGCCGCGGCCGGAAATCCACCGGCTCGTAGTTGCCGGTCTTCAATTCCCGCACCAGGTCGTCGATCGTCTTGATGTACGCGCTGAATTTCGTCGCGCACAGCCCGATAAGGCTCACCAGATGGCTGTCGGAACCGCCGGTTGCGGCAAACCCGTGCTTCGCGATCAATTCCGCGCTGCGCTCGTCCTCGCCCTTGCGCGAGCCGCCGTTGAGCGCTTCGACCGCGACCACGTTCTGCAGCGGCGGCCTCGACTGATAATGCTCGTAGAGCCCGATATTGGGGCGGCCGGGATGGCACGGCACGACAATTCCGCCCATCCGCGCCACTTCATCGATCAAAATCTGCGCGTCGAGCCGCACGTCGGCAAAATCGAAGCGCGCCACCATGTCGTCGTTCACCCCGAACACCAGCATGTGTCCGTAGGTGGTCTCGACTTCCGACGCGCGCAACACCAGCGTTCCGAATTTGTCCTCGAGATGGCGGTAGTCGGCGTCGCGATTGAACTGGCGATGCTCGGTCAGGACGATTCCATCGATCGGCCGCTCGGCCTGGCGCAGCTTGATCCAGTTGAGGTACGCCTCGACCGGTGCGCGGCTGTCTTCCGATGCTTCGCTATGCGTATGGAGATCAAGGATTGTACTCACCAGGATTGAGCCCTCACCTCGCCGGGCGGAATTTCGCGAGCGTCACCGCGGGCGTGACGTCCTCGTATACGACCTCGACGGGCATCCCTATTTTAGCCTGTTCCGGCTGGCAGTCGACAAGGTTGGTGAGCATTTTCACGCCCTCCTCCAACTCGACGTACGCCATGATGTATGGGATCGACTCGCGAAACCCGGGCGCCTGGTTCTGATACGTCGTGGTAAAGGTATAGACCTTGCCGCGCCCGCTGCATTTTATCCATTGCACCTGCGACGACATGCAATTCGTGCACAGCGCGCGCGGATAGTAGCGGACGTCACCGCACTCGGCGCATTTCTGGATGTAAAGTTCGTGCCGTTGTAGCGCCTCCCACCACGGACGGTTCTCTTCGTCGAGATGCGGGAGTGGCTTCGAGTATTTCTTCGCTTGCGTCTGTTCCGCCATGATTTATCGTCCGCCCCCGGGGTTACTGGTTGCTGAGGATAAGCGTCGCGCCCGAATGGCGCGTGCCCAGCGCGCCGCCGGTGCCGTGCACGAGCGCGATTTTGCAATCCTTGACCTGCCGCGGACCGCATTCGCCGCGCAGTTGTTTGGCCGCCTCGATCACCAAAAAGATTCCGCGCATACCCGGATGATTCGACGACAACCCTCCGCCGTCGGTGTTGATCGGAAATTCGCCGTCGAAGCGCAGCCGTCCGCCCGACACGAACGCTCCGCCCTCGCCGCGCTTGCAAAAGCCGAGATTCTCCAGCGTGGCCAGCACGGTGATCGTGAACGAGTCGTAGATCATCGCCATGTCGATGTCCTTGTGCGCGACGCCGGCGCGCTCGAACGCCAGCCGGCCCGATTGCGCCGCCGCGATTTCCAGAAAATCGCGCTGCCCGCGCGCCGCGTGGCGCACCGTCTCGCCCGCGCCCAGGATGTAAACCGGCTTCTTCTTCAAATCGCGCGCGCGCTGGGCCGACGTGATCACCAACGCGCCGCCGCCGTCGCTGATGATGCAGCAATCCAGCAGATGCAGCGGCGACGAGATGATTCGCGACGCGAGTACGTCTTCCACCGTGATCGGGTCGCGGTACTTGGCGGCCGGATTCATGGACGCATGCAGGCGCGTCGTGACCGCTATTTCGGCGAGCTGCTCGGCGGTCGTCCCGTAGTCATGCATATGGCGCTGCGCGATCATCGCGTACGCCCCGACGGTAGTCGGCCCGAAAGGAATCTCGTACTGGTCGCAGGGATCGCCTGCGCCGCCGCGTTCTCCGCCGGTGCCAATCGCAAACCGCGACGAGGCCGCCGTCGAGCCATAGACCACCACGCATACGTCGCACAGCCCGGCGTGGATAGCGGCCGCGGCGTGCGCGGTGTGCGCCACGAACGACGACCCGCCGATCGAAGTCGAGTCGACAAAGTTCGGCGTCAGGTTCAGGTAATCGCAAAAACCGACGATGCCCATCCCGCTCATCCCGATTCCGGTCGTGCACAGCCCGTTCACGTCCTTGATCGTCAAGCCGGCGTCGTCCAGCGCGCCACGCACGCTCTCCGCCATTATCTGAAACAGACTTTTGTCCGGCGCGAAGCGGGTGGGATGCTCGAACACGCCGGCCACTGCGGTTTTGCGGGTTAAACTCATCTCTAATTCCTACTTCAGTTCGGCAGTGAAAAAACGAACTGTTCGATCGCGGCGTTGTACTCGGCGGGACGCTCGCGCGGGATATAGTGACCGGCGTCCGCGATAATCTTGCAGCTCGCGCCGCGAATCTTGCCCGCGATAAACTCCGCGTCGGCCGGGGTGGTGCCCTGGTCGTCGGCGCCGGCAATCGCCAGCGCCGGTTTGTCGATCTTTCCGATCGCGTCGCGCAAATCGACGTGCGAGCACGCGACGATGTCGGTATAGCGCACGCGCGGATCGGTCTTGATTTGTTCCATCCAGCCTTCGCGGACGACGTCGAAGTTTTCCTTCACCGTGCGGGGCGAATAGCCGTCAGTGTTGAAGGCCTGCGGCGCCCGGCCCATCGTGATTGCCCGCAATGCCTCGATTCGATCGGCCGTGATGTTGAACTTCGGCGCCGTGCAACTGAGGATCAACGCCTCGACGCGCGTGGCGTGCCGCAGCGCCAGGTCCATCGCAATCGCGCCGCCCATCGAATGCCCCAGTATTACCGCCGCTTTGATCTTCAACATGTCAAGAAAAGCCGCAACGAAGTCGGCATAGTCGCCAACCGTGCGCAGCCCTTCGACGCCCGCCGAGCGGCCATGGCCGGGCAGATCGAGCGCGATCGGACTATGCTTGGCGCCGAACGCGTCGATCTGGCGATGCCAGGTGTGGCCGTTCGAGCCGGCGCCGTGAACGAGCAAAATCTTGCGGCCGCGTGAAAAGTCCGGCACCACGTCGGGCAGCGTCGTAGCGCCGCAGTAGTGGTAGTAGGTCGCGTATCCTTTTACATCGGTGTATTTGGTCGGCATCGGCGCGAGACTCTCCGCCATTTGCTTTTGTGGGTTAGCTATTAGGTTGACCGCGCGCTTGTCAAACGGCGCCAGACTCAGCCATCGCGCCTGCCGAGAATCAGTGGTTCGCGCAGCGTCAAGCTGGGCGACGGGCCGGCCTTGGCAAGTTCCGCGATTCCCGCCAGCATCGCGCCAGCCTGTTCGCGCTCGCCCTCGGGTATCAATGGCATCCATCTGACGTTGATCAACTCTTCGATATCCGCCCACCCGACCGTAAACGGCGCGGCGCGTTCCTCGACGCGCAGACCGGACCTGGCGAACGCCTGCTGGTAGCGATCATCGGGACCTGCATCGGCGTCGCGGCGGGGCACACGCTGGAAGATCACCTCGCGATATTCGGGCCATCGGTCAGGACCGACGATCGTGCTCAGCAGCTGGCGAAAACCTTCGTCCCGCCGCCCGGTCGCCACCAGCAATCCGCCGGGCGGCAAGCATCGCGCGAACTCCGCCACGACGCCATCGAGATCGACATCGGCGACAAATTGCAGGACGTGGCTGGCGAAAATGAAATCGAACGACTCCGGCTTGAACGGCAGTCGTGACACGTCCGCGCAGAGCAGCCGGCATTTCACGCCGACTCGCCGGCGCGCGGCCAGCAGCATTTCGATCGACAAGTCGGCGCCGGTCACCCGGCGATTTCCGGGCGCTGCCGCAAACTTCGCGAGATAGGCGCCATTGCCGCATCCGACATCGAGCACGTCGCGCGCATCCGCGAGTTCCCCGGCGATCGCCTCGAGGACGGCGCGGCGCCGATTCCCGTAGTACTCGCCGTCGCCATAAGTGGCGGCCAAGCGGCCGAAGTACTCGGCTATATTTGAAGGTGAGCGATGCCCGGAGGTTTCACTGGAGTCCACGTCACGCCGTCCTTTTTTCCTTTTGTCAATCCGAGCGAAGCATGATCACTCGACTTCGCTGAGAATGACAGAAAAGCAGGCGCGCGGAGAATAGTTTGCCGCTACTTTCGTGCCTTGCGGCCTTTGGATTTGCGGGTGGGCACGGGTTCTCCGCCGATTGGATCGGCTTGCTCTTTCTCCCATATTTCGATCGCCGCGCGGCTGAATCGCCACGCACTGCCGACCCGGAAGCCGGGTATTCGCCCTTCGCTCAGCAAGCGATAAATCGTAGTTGGATGGACGCGAAGATGCGCCGACAACTCCGAGATGGTCAGAATTTCTTCCGAGGATGCCATCGTAAGGTCAAACCTTCCCGTCGGGGAGATTTACCAATTCCCCTTTAAGCGAGCCATATCGCTCAATGCCCCACAAAAACCCACAATACAGCCTCTAACCGTGCCACGAAGAAGTCAATACTGACCGTTCGCGCCTGTCAAATGGTGAGAATCCTGAAGAATGTGGGTCACATTGCGTTATTGCTAGCGAAAGACGGGCAGAAGAACTCAATGCCGCGCGTCAAAATCCTGCGGATTGCCCGTCGGTTTCGGGAGGCGGGACGCTTCATCGACGCGTGACGCGCAAGAAAAAGGGGCGGTTCGATAACCGCCCCTAAAGCACTGGCTATAGCAGCGCCGCTCGCTTACCGGCTCGCCACCGTCGTCGCCTCGCCCAGGCGCGCCACCAAATACTCGGGCTGGCCGTCATGCCATGCGCGCAATTGCACGCGCTGGCCGGGGGAATACTGCGCGAGGAGATCGTTAAATGTTTTTGCGTCGGGAATGGTTTTCCCGTCAAACTCGCTGATCACATCGTCCGGCTTGATCCCGGCTTTATCCGCCGACGACCCAATGAACACGGCCTGCACCTTCGCTCCCCAGACTTCGGGCGCCCACGCCGTCGTCACGCCGAAGTATGCGGGACCATCCGCAGGTCGAAGGTCGGGATGCAGAAAATGAACCCGATTCACGCCGTTCACGCGGTGCACGATTTGCGTGATCTTGCGCACCTCATTGAGACTATAAACTTCGCCCGCCAGGTACACATCGCCCATCTTCGACACGGATACGCCGACATCGGGGAATGCGCGCAACTTAAGCGTGTCCTTGATTCGGGCCTCGAGCTCGTCGGATTTGAGCCGGGACCCAGCCGACACCAGTTTGACGCCGGTGTCCGGGATTATGGCGGGAGTCGCTATCAGGTCCTCCGCAGTCATCAGCGAGGATGCCTTCAGCGCCGGTATCGCGATGGTCTGTGCCACCAATCGTGGTTGGTTATTGCCGATTGGCACGCGAGTAATCAAAAACGCCGCCAATACCATCAGGGCGGCACCCATCGCGGTGAACGCGTATTCGCGAACCAGGAGATGGCCGGCCGGGAGTGCCACGCCGCCCGCTTCGCCAACTTCCGAGCCGTCTTCGACGTCGGCATTCTCCGGCGCGCTCGCGGGAAAATCTTCCAGGTAGGCTTTCTCAGCGGCCTCGAGGTGCTCGAGCTGCTTGAGCGTGCGCGCAACGCCATCGATCACCGCGACGATCTCCGCGCCCGCCGGTATCTCCGCGTCCGCTGCGTTGCGGCGAGCGGAAGCACTCGCGCCGTCATCTGCCGACTTGAGGTCGCGTCCCGCAGTCGCATCGCCCTCACGCTTGACCGTGGCCGAAAAGGCACCGAAGCGGACGTTGGTGGCCGGTGCGATCTCTTGCTTTGTCTCTACGCCGGCTTGATCCCTCTTGCGCGCGAACTGCCTGAGCGCTTCTTCGAGCGTCAAAAGGGTGCGGGGTGCTTTGCCGCCGTTCTTGCCCATCGCAGGCCTGCCATCCTTGTGGATTAGGCACCCCTGAACTTCATCGGGGTGCCTTTCCCAGCCATAGCAGGGAATTACGACTAAGGCCAATCATCGATCCAGCGATTGCCAACAACGGCAGCCGGGCGATGTTTTTGAAATCATCCGACTGAGGTTAGATTGCCTCGCTAACCGCATCCTCGTGCACAGTCGGCTTGGGCCGCGACTGTATCGGGGTGTAGTGGCGCGTCGCTTCGCCGATATAGACCTGGCGCGGCCGCGCGATTTTCTGTTCGGGATCGCGCACCATCTCGGCCCATTGCGCCATCCATCCGGACATGCGCGGGATCGCGAACAACACCGGGAACATCGTCATCGGGAAGCCCATCGCCTGGTAGATTATCCCCGAATAGAAATCGACGTTGGGATACAACTTGTGCGAGATGAAATAGTCGTCCTGGAGCGCGATTCGTTCGAGCTCTACCGCTATATCGATCAGCGGATTGCGGCCGGTCACCTCGAACACCTGCGCGGCAAACTGCTTGAGGATTTTCGCGCGCGGATCGTAGTTTTTGTACACTCGATGGCCAAAGCCCATCAGCCGGCGCTCGCCCTCCTTGACCTTCTTGATCAGCGCGGGAATGGCCGACACCGAACCGATTTCCATAAGCATCCGGATAGCAGCTTCGTTCGCGCCGCCATGGAGGGGGCCGTATAGCGCTGCGATAGCAGCCGACGCGCAGGCGTAGGGATCGGGCTGCGAGCTTCCGACCGCGCGCATCGCATTGGTGGAGCAGTTCTGCTCGTGATCCGCATGCAGGATGAACAGCACGTCGAGCGCGCGCTCGAGCACCGGGTCCGGCTTGTACTTGAGCTCGGTCATTTTGAACAGCATCGCAAGCAGATTGCCGGTGTAGCTGAGGTCATTGTCGGGATAGACGTAAGGAAGTCCCTTGGTATGCCGATACGCGAACGCCGCCAAGGTCGGGATCTTGCCGATGATGCGGCGGGTCTGCAGCCGGCGCGATTCGAGGTCGTGAATATCGCTGGCGTCGGGATAAAAGGTCGAGAGCGCGCCGACGGTACTGAGCAACATTCCCATCGGATGCGCGTCGTAGCGGAAGCCCTCCACGAACTTCTTGATATTCTCGTGCACCATCGTGTGAATCGTGATGTTGTGCTTCCAGCGCTCGTAGTGGGCCTGGTCCGGCAGCTCACCCTTGACGATCAGGTACGCGGTCTCGAGGTAATTGCTTTTCTCGGCGAGTTCTTCGATCGGATAACCGCGATAGCGCAGAATCCCCTTGTCGCCGTCGATGAACGTGACCCGGCTGCGGCACGACGCCGTGTTGCCGAACGACGGATCGTAGGTCATCAGACCGAAGTCGTCGGCGGCGGTCTTGATTTGACGCAAATCCATCGCGCGAATCACTCCGCCCTCCTCGATCGGTATCTCGTACTTCTTGGCGGTCCGATTGTCGGTAATTGTCAACGTGTTATTTGCCATTGGTCTTGCCTCGGCTGGTTTACGGCGTTCTGGTTTATTATGTTCCGCTTAAGATATATAAATATATACATAAGAAATATAGATATAGACAAGGACGCAGCATTAGTTGTTTAAGGCCGCCGCATGCCCCTTTTAAGCTGCCCGTCGTCTCGCAACCGCGGCCGCGCCGTGCCACTGTGTGCGCTTGCGCTTTAGCCATAAGAACGGCTCGAAAAAATGCTCAATAAAATAGTTTCCGGGATCTCGGTTTTCATCATCGCGACGATATCTGCGCTCGGCTACGGCGGGGTTGTCCTGATGATGGCGATCGAAAGCGCATGCATCCCGCTGCCCTCCGAAATCATCATGCCGTTCTCGGGCTACCTGGTCGCCACGGGGCGCTTCGGTCTGAATATGGTCGCGATAGCGGGCGCGGTCGGATGCCTGCTCGGCTCGTACGTCGCGTATTTCGTCGGTTCGTGGGGCGGCCGCCCGTTCATCGAGCGCTACGGCCGTTACGTCCTGATCGCTGAGCACGAACTCGACATCGCCGACCGCTTTTTCGCGCGATGGGGTTCGCACACCGTCTTCTGGAGCCGCATGCTGCCGGTGGTGCGCACCTTTATCGCATTGCCCGCGGGCGTGTCGCGGATGAAACTGGTCCCGTTCACCATCTACACGCTGCTCGGGTCATACATGTGGTGTCTCGCGCTGGCCTACGGCGGGATGAAACTCGGGCAGCACTGGAAGGATCTCGCGCCGTATTTTCATCGCTTCGACACATTGATCGCGATAGTGTTGATAGTGGCGTGCGCCGCAGTCATCTATAATCGGGTGAAGGGAATGGCGACCGCATCGCCTTCCGGCACTTGAGTGCATCGCGACGCGGAAAGGAATCAAATGCCCGGAACAGAACCACCCGATCCATCCGAACTCGAGGAAGTATTCGCCAGCATCGATCCGACACCGGTCCGGATGGCTCATGACTACCTGAACGAAGCCGGCATCGAATCATTCGTGTTCGACGCCGGATCGTCGCGGCTGCTCGGTATGACCGCGGCGGTCCCGACCCGCCTGATGGTTCATCGCGACGCCGCCAAAGACGCACGCGACCGCCTGAACGATCTCGGTTTCACGGACAAGTGATCGGACAAAACCCGAATCCCGGGTGGTGGCAGCGCGCCGTCTTCTATCAGATCTATCCGCGCTCGTTTGCCGATTCGAACGGAGACGGCATCGGCGATCTCGACGGCGTTACCGCGCATCTCGACTATCTCAATGACGGCACGCCGAACTCGCTCGGCATCGACGCCATCTGGCTGAACCCGATCAATCCGTCGCCGCTGGACGACTGGGGCTACGACATCAGCGACTACTGCGACATCCACCCGGATCTCGGCGATCTCGCCGCCTTCGATCGCCTGGTCGCACAGGCGCATCACCGCGGGATACGCGTGATCGTCGATCTGGTGCCCAACCACACTTCGAATCAGCATCCATGGTTCGTCGAGTCGCGCGCGTCGCGCGTCAATCCCAAACGCGACTGGTACATCTGGATTCCCGGGATGCCGGATCGCCCGCCCAGTAACTGGCAGAGCTACTTCGGCGGCGATGCGTGGAAGTACGACCCCGCCACCGCATCATGGTACCTGCACATGTTCCTCGAGCAGCAGCCCGACCTGAATTTTCGGAATCCCGAAGTGGTCGAGGCAATTCACGGCGTCGTCCGCTTCTGGCTGGATCGCGGCGCTGACGGTTTTCGCATCGACGTAATCCAGGGGCTCATCAAGGACGACCAGCTCCGCGACAATCCGGTGCGCGTCAAGCACGACCCCGACATCCCGTGGTACGCGGAGGGCACGCAGGATCCGCTGTACAGTTCGGACCGGCCCGAGGTTCACGAAATCATTCGCGGGCTGCGGCGCGTCACCGACTGTTACGAAGATCGGATGATGGTCGGCGAGACGTGGCCACGCGAGCAGGAACGGCTGGCGGACTATCTGCGGCCCGACGAACTTCAGCTCGCGTTCAACTTTCGCTTTCTGCTGGCGCGCTACGACGCGCGCCGCTTCCGCGCGGCGATCGAGCTGACTGAAAAATCCTTCGGACCCGGCGCGTGGCCCACCTGGACGCTCTCGAACCACGATTTCCCGCGCCATATCTCGCGCTACTCATACGATGGCGACGGTGACGCGCGCGCCCGCGTGGCAGCGGTGATGATGATTGCATTGCGCGGCACGCCCTTCATTTACTACGGCGAAGAAATCGGGATGCGCGACGCGGAAATTCCCGCCGATCGCAAACACGATCCGGTCGGACGCGACGGCTGCCGCTCGCCGATGCAATGGTCGGGCGCCCGCAATGGCGGATTCTCCGCGAGCGCGAGGACATGGCTGCCGTGCGGAGACTTCAAGGCGGTCAACGTCGCGCGCCAGATGAACGATCCACACTCGATGCTCTCGCTCTATCGCCGGCTGATTCAAATCCGCAAATCAACGCCGGCGCTGGTCGAGGGCAGCTATCGCGCCTTCGATGGCGCGCCCGAAGATTGTCTGGTGTTCCATCGCGATACGCGCGCGCAGCACATTGTCGTCGCGCTGAATTTCACCGCCGAGCCACGCGAGATCGATTTGGCCGCCGGCAAAATCCTGCTGAGCACGATCGCCGCTGGCCGGGGCGGGTCCACGACATCTGCCTTGCGGCTGGCGCCGAACGAAGCCGTCATCGTGGAAACCGGCTGAACGTTGCCGTTTGCGCGCCGCCACTTCCGTTCATAACATCAGCGGCATGCACAAGCCGCGATTTCTCGATCAGTTGGCGATGGAGCTTGGCGATCGCGACGCCTTCAGCGTCGGCTTCGCCCGTGGACGACGCGCGTTTCAGCCGGATCACGTCGAGGCAAAATGGGCGCGCGATCGCGACGCCAACATCAAGCATATCAAGCTCGAAGTCACACTCGACTTCGAGGCGAAAAAGATCACCGGCACCGCGACCCATCGGCTCTCCGCGATCGCCGGCCCTCTCGAGCGCCTCGAATTCGACGCCTCCGAGCTGGAGATCAACGCCGTCCGCGCGGGCGGGGAGCCCGCGACCTTCGAGACCGCCGACGGCAAGCTGCGGATCGCACTGCCGCGCGCTCTGGGAACCGGCGAAGAGATCGAGATCGCGATCGACTACGCGGGTCAGCCGCGACGCGGACTCTATTTTGTCGGCCCCGACCCGGAGTATCCGAACAAGCCCCGGCAAGCCTGGACGCAGGGCGAAGACGAGGACTCGCGCTACTGGTTTCCGTGCTACGACTACCCCAACAATCGAACCACCAGCGAAATCGTCGCCACCGTACCCGAACAATTCACCGCGATTTCCAACGGCGCGCTGGTCGGCACATCCTCCGACGCCACGGCGAAGACCCGCACCTTCCACTGGCGTCATGACGTGCCGCACTCCGCATATCTGATCACGCTGGCGGCCGGCGAGTTTGCGATGATCGAAGAGCGGGCCGGTACCGTCCCCGTCACCTACTACGTTGCACCTGGCCGCGAGGACGACGCGCGCCGCGCGTTTGGCAACACGCCGAAGATGATCCAGTTTTTCGAGCGCGTGATCGGCGTTCCCTATCCTTACGCCAAGTATGCGCAGGTCGCGGTCAGCGATTTTATTTTCGGCGGGATGGAAAACACGTCGGCGACCACGCAAACCGACAGCACGCTTCACGACGCGCGCGCGCATCTGGACTTCAAGAGCGACCCGCTGGTCGCGCACGAGCTCGCTCATCAATGGTGGGGCGACCTGCTGACCTGCCGCGATTGGGCGCACGCGTGGCTCAACGAGGGCTTCGCGACTTACTTCGAGGCGCTGTGGTGCGAAGAGAATCTCGGCGCCGACGAGTTCGCATGGAATGTCCGGCAGGATCGCGAAGGCTATCTCGACGAGGACGCCAATCACTACCGCCGCCCGATCGTATGCAACCGGTATCGCACGCCGATCGAATTGTTCGATCGCCATCTCTACGAAAAAGGCAGCCTGGTCCTGCACATGATCCGCCGTGTCAGCGGCGACGATCTGTTCTTCAAGTCGCTCAACCTCTATTGCACCCGGCATCGCGGCGCCAACGTCATCACGCAGGATCTGCAGCGCGCGTTCGAGGACACCACCGGCCGCAACCTCGACTTTTTCTTCGACCAGTGGGTGTACAAGGAAGGGCATCCCGAAATCGAAGTCTCCAGTTCCTTCGACGACAAGAAAAAACTGCTCAGCGTCACGGTCAAGCAGACGCACAAGACGGGCGACACGATCGCTTCCGCGTTCAGCTTTCCCGTCACGATTGCGCTGATGGACGCGCAGCGCCGTGAAACGCGCCACCGAGTGGAAATAAAGGACCGCGAGCAGGTCTTCAATTTTGTCATGGACAAGGCGCCCAAGGCGGTGCGCTTCGATCCCGAACACGACATCCTGAAGACCCTCAAGCACAAGCGCGGACGCGAGGCGCTCGAAGCCGAACTGGGCCACGCTCCCGAAGCGATCGGCCGTGGCGCAGCCGCTCGCGAGCTCGGCGTCGAAGGCAGTCCGCAAGCCACCGCGGCACTGCGCGACGCTATGCTCAGCGACAAGTTCTGGGGCGTGCAGGCCGATGCAGCCACCGCGCTTGGTACAATTCGCACAGCCGCCGCCCTCGACGCGCTGCTCGAAGGACTCAAGCTGCCGCATCCCAAAGCGCGGCGCGCCGTCGTGCGCGCGCTCGGCAATTTTCGCGGCGACGCGCGCGCGGCGTCCGCGCTTGCCGGCATCGTCGCCACCGGCGACGCAAGCTACTTCGTCGAGGCCGAGGCGGTCCTCGCGCTTGGCAAGACGCGCGATGAACGCGCCTTCGCCCATCTGTCCGAGGCTCTTGGGCGCGACTCGTATCTCGAAGTGATACGAACGCACGCGATAGCCGGGATGGCCGAGCTACGCGACGAACGCGCGATCGATATCGCCCGCGAGTTCTCGGCGTATGGCCGGCCGCCGCGGGCCCGCGTGGCCGCGGTGGGCGCGCTGGCGCGATTTGCGGCGCTCAAAGACAACCGGCGCGCCGAAATTCTCGATTTCATGACTCCGCTCGCCGACGATCGCGAGTTCATGGTGCGGATGCGCATCCCGTCCGCTTTCGCCGAGATCGGCGATCCGCGTGCGCTACCCGCTCTGCGACGCCTGGCCGATCGCGATCTCGACGGCCGCGTGCAGCGCCATGCCAGCGACGCGATCGCATCGATCGGCGAGGGCCGCAGCCGCGTCGAGGAAGGCCAAAGATTGCGCGAAGACATCGACAAGCTTCGCGACGACAACAAGAAGTTGCAGGAGCGGCTCGAAAAAGTCGAAGCGCTCAATCACGCGACAAGCCAGTCGATCAAGGCTAAGTCGAAATAGCCGCTTCCACACCAATCCAGCGCGCGCAAAAAAACGGCGGGCCGAGATGGCCCGCCGTTTTCCATCTTACGATTGACTGTCCGTGCTTACGCGTCGTAGTAGAGCGCGAATTCGTACGGATGCGGCCGCAGACGAATCGCGCTGACTTCGTTCGCCATCTTGTATTCGATCCAGGTCTCGATCAGGTCCTCCGTAAAGACGTCGCCCTTGAGCAGGAACTCGTGGTCCTTCTTGAGGTTGCTCAACGATTCCTCGAGCGACGCGGGCATGCTCGGCACCTCGGCCAGCTCGGCCGGCGTAAGTGCGTAGATGTCCTTGTCGAGCGGCTGGCCCGGATCGAGCCGCCGCTGAATTCCGTCGATCCCCGCCATCAGCATCGCGGAGAATGCGATGTACGGATTGCAAGTCGGGTCGGGGAACCGTACTTCGATTCGCTTGGCCTTCGGCGACGGCGAGTACATCGGGATTCGCACCGAGGCCGAGCGGTTGCGCGACGAATACGCCAGGTTGATCGGCGCCTCGAAGCCCGGCACCAGCCGGCGATATGAGTTCGTGCCCGGATTGGTGAAGGCCGCAAGCGTCGGCGCGTGATGCAGGATGCCGGCGATGTAGTGCATCGCAAGTTCCGACATCCCCGCGTAGCCGTTGCCCGCGAACAGCGGTGTGTCACCCTTCCAGATGCTCTGATGGGTGTGCATGCCGGTTCCGTTGTCGCCGAAGATCGGCTTGGGCATGAAGGTGGCAGTCATCCCATGGCGCACCGCGACGTTCTTGACGATGTATTTGAACCAAGTCAGCCAGTCGGCCATTTTGGTCAGCGTCTGAAAGCGCATGTCGATTTCAGCCTGGCCGGCCGTGGCGACTTCGTGATGCTGTTTCTCGACGCGGATACCTACCCGCTCCATCTCCAGCACCATCTCGGTGCGGATGTCCTGCAGGGTGTCCACCGGCGGTACCGGGAAGTAGCCGGCTTTGTTCTTGACCTTGAAGCCCAGGTTCGCGCCTTCCTTGACCGCGCCCTCGCGCCCGCTGTTCCAGTTACCTTCGTTCGAGTCGATGTAGTAATAGCTCGAATTCTGCGTCGTGTCGTAGCGCAGCGAGTCGAAGATGAAAAACTCCGGCTCGGGTCCGAAGAACGCCGCGTCGCCGATGCCGGTGGTCTTTAGATAGGCTTCGGCCTTGCGCGAGATGTTACGCGGGTCGCGCGTGTAGTCGGCGCGGGTGATCGGATCGGAGATGTTGGCGATGATGCTCAGCGTGGGATCCTTGGTGAAAGGATCCATCACTGCCGTATCCGGATCGGGAATCACCAGCATGTCGCTGTTGTCGATCGCCTGCCAGCCGCGAATCGACGACCCGTCGAAGCCCAGCCCTTCCTCGAAGGGCGCTTCATCCTTGAACTCGGAGATCGGAGCAGTGAAATGCTGCCACGTGCCGAGCAGATCGATGAATTTCACATCGACCATCACCACGCCCTTATCCTTGATCATCTGCAGAACTTGTTTAGGCGTCATCGAACCCGTAACCCTCCTGGCCGCTTAACGGGGCGGCATGCCCATACTTGCTGATTGATCAATCTATAGAAACCGCGCGCATCGTCCGCACCTGCGCACGATGGCATGAGACGCATCAGGGATTCCACCGGCCGTCACACCAGACTCATTCGAACGATACGATCGACAACGCTTTCTTTCACGAAAATCTCCCTAACGCAACGCCTGTCGACCGGGCATCTGCCGCACATTCGAGCAGCATCGCACGCCCAACGACTTGCGTTTCAGTGGAGGATCCAGCATCGGAGCCTCTATTTTTTCCGCCCATCAGCCCAACAATTTGATCAGAGCAAAATAGATGCCTAGCATGACCAGCCCCATCGGCACCCCAATCTTCGCCCACGCGCCGCTTCCGATTCTGAGCGCCCCCGCACTCACGATGTTGGGGATATTGCCCGGTATCAGCATCCCGCCCGAAACCAGCAGCGCCAGAATCGCCTCGCGCGCGCGCGGGATGGCCATCCTGTGGACTTCGAGCGCGACCAGGGTCGCATTGTCGAGCGCGGCGGACACGGTATTGGCCCAGAACAGAAGGTCGTTGCTCATTTTGCTGACGTACTCGTTAGCAATCGGCCCGTAAGCGCTGCTGATCAGCACCAGGCCCGCGATGAACGCAAACACCTTGGTCGCTTGAACGAAAATCGCGGTATAGGATTGGCGTATGTGCGCGCCTGCGGGCGCCTCGTCGTATTCACCGCGGGCAAACGCGCCCGCGACGATCGAGCTCACCAGCACGCCCGGAAATACCCACGGCGCCAGCAAACCGAACAGCCCGAAGAAGCCCAGATTGAGCGCTC
Organism: Deltaproteobacteria bacterium; assembly: GCA_003135135.1. Classification (GTDB taxonomy): domain Bacteria; phylum Desulfobacterota; class Binatia; order Binatales; family Binataceae; genus Binatus. The sequence continues at coordinate 100,772 of PLDK01000041.1, read as the reverse complement.
GCGCGGCAAGCGTCGAGAGCGGCTCGCCCAGCGGCGTCAGCGATGCGCCCAGGCCGATCGCGAAGCATCCCGCAACCGTCACGCGCACCCGCTTATCGCGGGCGAAATGAAGCAAGCCTATCACCTCGACCAGCACCAGGGCGGCGACGATCGCGGTGATGAGGCTGGAGATGGATGCGATCGCGAAAACCGTCGCGGCGGTCAGTACCGGTCGCGATACTCGCTTGCGCAGCCGGTTGAAGACCCGGTCAAGCCTGCGCCGCGTCCATCCGAACAGGAGAGCGGCGAACATCACGGCGACGCTGATCGCGACCGGCTCGTGCAACGCCTCTGAAATCAACTCCCGCGTGAAGCCGGTCCCGAACAGGGTTGCAAGCACGCCGAGCGCGAGGCAGTAGAGCTCGATATTGTGCTCGATCTTCGCGATAGCGAGCGGCCCGAACAGGAGCAGGACGAGGATTACGGCGGCAGACGTGTGATTCATGAGTTGCGAGGGGAAAAACTACTATCACGCGGCGATCGCGTGCAACAAAAAAGCGGCGGGTCCGGTGCTTCGGACCCGCCGCCGGCGCATCGCTGCGCGATTAACTTGTTAAGCTCCCGCCTTAGAAGGCGTAAATGAAGTTGGCGTCCAAGGTGTCCTGGCCGTGCCACAGATGCTGCCCAGTGTATACGCCATTAGTGTACAGGCCATTGTTGTTGGTGAAATAGTTCTGGCTGGAATTGTCATGACGGTACTCAAGCCTCGCAAGCAGTCCCGTCACTTCGGGTATCTTGTAGCTCAGCGTCTGGGTAATTTCCCACAACGTCTGGGCAGTCCCGGTACGCGCCCCGTCCTCGTCGTCGAAGAATTCGGCGCGTGTGGCCGACTCCAGCGAAGGGGTGAAGTCGTACACCAGGTACTGAGCCAGTCCCTGCCACGTCGCGCTGTGACCGTTGACTACCGGCCCGGTCTCGCTTGCATACAGATACTCGGTCTGAAGCGTCAGGTTGGGTACAAACGACGGCTTCCAGGTCGCGACCTCATCGATCGCGCCCAGATTGGAATCGGACTTGCCCGGCAGGTTCGGTCCCCACATGGGGTTGGTTACGAAGCTCAGCGACTTGTCCTTGTTGTTGAGTATCAACTCGCCCTCATAGTTGGGACCGCCATTGTTGAATGCGGCAGTATCATCCCATCCGTTGTTCAGGCCGACGCTGGCGGAGACGTAATCGTTGAAGGTGTACGATCCCCGGATTCCGGTATGCGTGAATGGAATCCCGAAGCCGAAGATGATGCTCTTCGATTCGTTGAAGCCCAGATTGTTGTACGTGTTGATCGTTTCCGCGCCCATCATCGTCACGAAACGCCCTGCCTGCAGGCTGATGCCCGAACCGATCGGCGCGGTATAGGTCAGGTAGTACTGTGTCGGATCGAACCATTGGGGACCAACGTGCGAGGTGTTCGAGTAGTGCGTGGCAGTCGAAAGCGTGTTCGCGACCTGGCCGAAGTTGAGGTCGGTCACGAATCCAACCGTCCCGTCACGCTCGATGTGCAGGTTGCCCTGCGTGAGTTGGAACCCGTCCTCGTCAAAGACCCGGATGTTGTTCACATTGCCGTTCGGCTGGTTGAAATTATGCTCGTAGCCCGCATCAACCAGCGCGTGGACGCTAATGCCAAGGTTGTCCGACAGATCTTTCTTGATGTCGCTGACATCCTTTTCGACCAGGCCCACGTGCTCGCCGATCGTGGCCGGCTTCGCGCCGGCGACAGCCGGCGTCGCGACGGTCATCGCCGCCTCTATCTTTTTGACCTCGCTGGTTGTGTCGTCGGTCTGTTTCTGCAGATTGCTCACCTGGCCGGACAGCGCGTCGAGCCGCTGCTGCTCGCTGGTGTTGGCGGCGACAGTGGTTGTGGTCGTGGTGACCATGTGGTGGTGATGTTTCTTCGTGGTCGTTGTCGTTGTCGCTGGATCTGCGGTCGATGGATCTGCCGCCCAAGCATTCGCATTGCACAGCAATCCAATCACTGCGACGCCGGCAATCAGGTAAAGCCTGGCAGCGGCCCGGGTCGTTTTCCTTCTGTTCACTCTCTCCTCCTCCGAAATGCGCGGCCTCAGGCCGCGGCTTCCTGCGCCCGCACCTAACGGGCTACAATGATGAACCGGCTGGCTTGGTTTCAAGATTCATACCGGGTTAATAATTAAACGACGCTGAAAATCCTTTGTGTTGATAAGGAATTTCGAACGACGGTAGCCACTGGTGACGCCTAAATATGATGCATTTGCCGGGCGGTTAATCATATTTGGCGAGCATATTACCGAAATATTACGGCCGTGCAATATGGCTCTTGAATTGACCGAGGCATGGGACGAGATCGTCAGGCAGGTGCGGGAACCTCCAAACAAAAGAGCGGCGGATCCGCTGCTTCGGACCCGCCGCCGGCGCATCGCTGCGCCACTGACTCGTTAATCTCCTGCCTTAGAAGGCGTAAATGAAGTTGGCGTCCAGGGTGTCCTGGCCGCGCCATAGATGCTGCTGGCCGGTCGCCGGATCGACGAAATTGTTATTGGTGAACACGTTCTCGCTCGAATCGTCATGCCGGTATTCCAAGCGTGCGATCAGTCCCCTCCTCCGAAACGCGCGGCCTTAAGCCGCGACTTTCTGCGCCCGCACCTGGCGGGCTACAGTGATGAACCGGCCGGCTTGGTTTCAAGATTCATATCGGCGTAATAATTGAATGATGCCAAAAAGAAAATACCTGAACTTTGAATCGACCGAGGCCCAGGATGAGATCCTCAGGCAGGCGCGAGCGCTGTGCGCGAACTTCCCGGACCCATACTGTCACGAGCACGTACTAGCCTGTGCCCCGCATGCGTAAAAGCGCGATCATCGTTCTGCTCGTCGCGCTATGCTTCGCCGGCTACGTGTTCTTCGCCTTGGTCGGCACGGAACCGGTCAAGGTGGCCGAAACTCGCCTGGTGCGAAGCGGGGGCCAGGTATTGGTCGAAGGCGAGGTTCGCAATACAGGCGACGACACGGGCCCTCTCCAGGTCGAAGTCCATTATTTCGACCGCGCCGGCCATTCGATCGGCAAGGATGTCGTTTCGGTGGACGGCCTCCGTCACGGGGCTGCCGTGCACTTCAAGAGTTCTCCGCGTGCCGACGATGGCGTCGCCGATTTTTCGATTTATCTCAATCACGGGCGAAATCCCTACGGAAATTGACAGGGATCGCCCCTGAAAATGCATTAATAGTACTCATTCATAGGATAAGCATTCTTTTCATTTGATGTTCCTAAGGCCGCGAAGTCTCAACAGTTTGTAGAACGACGTCATTCGCAAACGTATAGCGCTGTTGAAGGCGTCTTTTCAAATTCACCGGCAGTATGTTTGTCTTTAAGTCATTTTGATGGTACTAACTGTAAGTGTCGAATACCACCTTTTTGACGAGAACACGGTCAAATCGCGGACCACGCCAAATCGGCACAAACCGGGGGCATAGGATCAATGGCACGCATCAAGGAACGCAGTTTCGGACAGGTCATTCGTGAGCGCAGACGGCAACTCGACCTCACTCAAGAGGAAGTGGCCCATCGCATCAAGACCTCCACGCCATACGTCGGCCACCTCGAATCAGGCAAACGCCATCCTTCTGATAAGATTCTAACCCGCCTGGCGGAAGTACTCGGACTCGGCCGCCGCGAGCTATTTTTCCTCGCCAATCCTCGCGCGCAGGCATTGCTGAGCTCCGAGACCGACTCCGCGACCGATTCGGCCTGGGATGATTTCAAGAACAACGAGCAACTGCGGCGCGTTCACAACATCGCGGGCGATGAGATGGAAGTTCTTTCGCGAGTGGCGTTGCTCGGCGACGTGCGTTCGGCGCGCGACTTCATCTATATCCTGAACACCGTGCGCCACGCAGTCGGAAGATAGGAAGTATCCGCAACGCCGATTCGAGCTTTAGCGCAACCGAAACCTTAAAGACGCGAGAGCAATGCCTCCCGCGTCTTTTTCTTGCGCGCGCCAGAATCGCCGGTCTGGTCAAGATTGCATCGCACAGCCTAAGCTCCACTGCATCATGGGCGAGCCTGCACGTGCGCGCGATACCCCGTCTGGAATCCCGCGATGGCCGCAACGCTATACGGTCGTCGCGCTATTCTTTCTCGGCACCGCGCTTTGCTACATCGATCGCATCAGCATCTCGGTCGCTATAATCCCGCTCGCCCGCCAATTCGGCTACACCTCCGCCGCGCAGGGGCTCGTGCTGTCGGCGGTGTTCTGGGGATACCTGTGGACGCAGCTCGTCGGTGGATGGATGGCCGATCGATTCGGCGGCCATCGCGTGCTGGCGGCCGGGGTCGCGATCTGGTCGCTGGCAACCTTCGTTACGCCGCTCGCCGCTGCCGCGAAATTTTCCGCGCTGCTCGCGGCTCGGGTGCTGCTCGGGCTGGGCGAGGGGGTGAACTTTCCATCGATTCACAGTCTGACTGCCCGTTGGACGTTGCCGTCCGAGCGCGCGCGTGTGTTATCGGTCAACTATAGCGGGATGTACGTGGGCACCGTCGCCGCGCTCAGTGCAAGTCCGCTGATTATCACGTCTCTCGGATGGCCCGCGCTGTTCTATATTTCGGGCGCGCTCGGCGCGGCATGGGTCGTAGTCTGGTTGTACGTGGCCGCCGACCGGCCTGAGACGTCATCGCGCATCGGCGCCGCCGAACTCGAACTGATCATGTCGTTGCGCTCGGCCGCGCCGCGCGCGGTCCGGGTGCCGTGGGCGGCAATCGCGCGCGAGAAAGCGGTATGGGCGATCGTCGTCGCGCATTTTTGCAGCAACTTCGGATTTAATATTCTGCTGCTCTGGCTGCCGACCTATCTGCATCACACGTTTGGCGTGCCGCTGGAACGGGTCGGCGGGTATTCGATAATTCCATGGATCGCGACGTTCTTCACGATAACTTTTTCGGGCTGGCTGGCCGACGCCCTTATCGCGCGCGGCCTCGGCGTCGGGACGGTGCGAAAGTCGATGCAGAGCGCGGCATTTGCGATCGGTGCGATATCACTGCTGGCAGTGCCCGCAGCGGGTTCGCCGGCGATGGCGGTTGCGCTGCTCACGGTCGCAGCCTCCGCTAACGGCATCAGTTCCGCGGCCTTCGGGGTGAATCACCTGGACGTCGCCCCGACCTACGCCGGAATCCTGATGGGAATCTCGAACACCATCGCGACCATCCCCGGCATCATCGGCGTCGCTGCAACGGGGCTGATTGTGCAGGCGACCAGGTCGTTCAGCGCGGTCTTTATTCTGATCGCGGCGGTCTATGGCCTCGGAATGTTCTTCTACCTGCGATGGGCCAGCGGCGAGCAGATGATCTGAAGTCTCGCGCACGGCGCGGCGTCGGTTTTCCGGTGGCGCGGCAGACGGGAGGCGGGCTATACCGTGAGCACGAACGGGGGTGCGAATAATCAATGAGCCAGCCAGGCAAACTCTCGCCCTACCGATGGATTATCGAAGTCCTGTTGCTGCTGCTGTTGACCGCGCAGTCGCTCGCCTGGCTCGCGCCCGCACCGATACTCCAGGAAATAAGGAACGGGCTCAAAATCTCGCTCGGCGATGCGGGCCTGATCATCTCGATCATCGCGCTATGCATCGGCATCTTCTCGCTTTTGGGCGCCGTGGTGGCCGAACGGATCGGCGCGCTGCGGGCCCTGGTGATCGGAATCTGGTTGCTGGCGATCGGACAGGTCGCCAGCGGCTACGCGCCTGATTTCACCGCGCTGCTCGCCTGCCGCGTGCTGGAAGGAATCGGCTACGGGCTCGTGGTCGCGCCGCCCGGCACGCTCACGATGCAATGGTTCGGCGTGCACGAATGGCCGTACATCAATATGATCAACTTCGCCTTCAGCTACGTCGGACTCACCGTCGTGTTCCGCGCGACACCGGCGCTGTTCGCGGCGGTCGGATCGTGGCGGATGGTCCTGCTGTGGTACGGCGTCGGATCGGCGGGCGTTGCGCTGTTGTGGACGCTTTTCGGCCGCGAGCATCGGATCGAAACCGGCGTCTCCGCACCGGGCGCGGTCGAAGCGCCAGCCGAGCGCGGCTCGGCGCTGATGGAAGTCGCGAAGATGCGCAACGTGCTCTTGATCGCGGCCGGGCTGTTCGGCGGGATGTGGGTGTTCCAGATTTACACCGCGTTTCTCCCCGAGTTCTTCCGCACCTACCGCGGCATGACGCTCTCGCAAGCCTCGCTGATGACGCAGATGCTGCCGTTCGCCGGCTTGTTCGCGGCATTGGGCGGCGGAATCGGCACGGGGATGTCGGGACTGCGCAAGCCGTTCACGTGGCCGATCGCGTTCATCAACCTGGTCGGATGCGCCGGCGCGATTGTACTGCGCGATCCGATGTGGATCAGGCTCTCGCTGGTGCTGGTCGGGATCGGAGCGGCGGGATCGCTCGCCGCGCTCACCACCCTGCTGATGGAATCACCCGGCATGAATCCGACGCGGCTGGGAGCCGCAATCGGCTTCGTTTGGGCCGTCGGCTACCTTGGCGCGTTCATCTCGCCCTTTCTGGGCGGCGCGCTCGCGGCGCGGATTGGACTGCGCGCCGTGATGCTCGGCTTTCTGGTCTTCCAATTCCTGCCGATCGTGACGTTTTACTTCCTGCCCGAAACCGGGCCAAGCCGCGCGCGTTATGAAATCGCCGCCGCCTCCGCCGCGCAGTAGGTTCCGCTTCTTTCCGGCTACGGCTTGCGCGCCGGATGAGGCGCCACCTTCATCAACGCCGCGTGCAGAATCGTATTGTCCGCGATCAGCCCTTTGAGCTTCACGTTGCGCTGATTGAAACGAATCTCGCGTCCTTTGATATCGGTGATCGTGCCACCGGCCTCGATCACCAACGCCGCACCGGACGCGATGTCCCACTCGCTTTTGGGCGAGCGCGTGAACGTCGCATCGGCCTTGCCCGCCGCGACCATCGCGAGCTTATACGCGACGCTGCCGGTCGGGCTCACTTTCAGTATCCCATGGAACCCCTGCCACTCGCCGCGCGCGGTTTCGCTGCGGCTGGCAAGCACGGTCGCGCGCTTGAGCGTTCGCTTGCGCGTGACCCGTACCCGCCGCGTATTCAAGTGACATCCAACCCCGCGCGCCGCCCAGTACATCTCGCGCTTGATGGGATTGTACGTCACGCCGAGCGCCGGCACTCCATCTTCAATGAGCGCGATCGCGACCGCGAACTCGGGAATGCCTTTGATGAACTCCTTGGTGCCGTCAAGCGGATCGACGATCCACACACGCCGGCATTCCAGGCGGTCATCGTTGTCCGCCGTCTCCTCCGAGAGCCATCCGTAGCCGGGAAATGGATCGCGGAGCAACTTCTTGATCGCGCGATCGGCATCGAGGTCGGCCGCCGTAACTGGATTGTCGTGTCCCTTCGATCCGATTTCGTAACCGCCCCGGCGCCAATAACCGCGCAAAATCTCGCCGGCGGCGCGCGCGGCCTTCTTGGCGAGCGCCAGCTCCCGGGTCAAATCCTTTGCGGGCGCATTCGCGCCAATTCGCGGCGCAACGCCGCGCTTGAGTGTCATCGATTCTTCCATCGTTCCTTCCAGGCCTTGAGATGCGCCACGAGTTGCCCGGCAACGACAACTCGACCAGCCGCGGAGATCCTATCGTCACCTCGACGGCGATTCCATCGCGGGCTGGTTTGCCCTTCATCCGGTCACGAACCTAAGATGGCTGCGGGGACTCTGAAACAAAACTCGCCGGCTTGGGGAGCATCGATGGCGGTTATCGCGATCAGTCAGCAGATAGGCAGCAGGGGCATCGAACTCGGCGAACTCGCGGCGCGGGAACTCGGTTATCGGTTCCAGACCGGCGAGCAACTAATCGCCGAGACGGCGAAGCGCTTCAACGTGAGCGCCGAGCAGATGAAATGGTTTGACGTACGCAACCCCCACTTCTGGGAGCGCAAGACCGAGAGCAGCCGTTTCGCCGCTTACTATCGCGCCGTTTTCCTGCAAGCGGCCGCGCAAGACCGGATCGTCTTCGCAGGACGCGGTTCGGCGCATTTTCTCCCCGAAGGCGGATGCGGCATCAGGGTGCGCGCGATGGCTCCAGTGGCGGCGCGCATCAAACAGGTGGCGAAAGACGAGAACCTCGCAGCGGCGGCGGCCGACAAGCGCGTTCGCGACTTCGACACGGAAGTGAAGGCGCGCACTCAGAGTCTGTTCGGGCAGGATATAGACGACCCCGCGATATACGACCTGGTTATCAACACCGCGCGCCTTTCGATTGCGTCGCACGCGAAAACTCTTGCGGCGCTCGCGGCTCATATCGACAGTGAAGGCGCCCCGGAGCGAACGAAAGTGATGCGCGACGCGGCGATCGCGGCTCTGGTCAATGCGGCATTGGTGGCGCATCCGAAAATTCGCGACGCGCAGATGTCGGTCAATTGCTCGGCGGGATGCGTGCGCGTGAGCGGCCCCGGACTGGTGCCGCCGTGGGACGATCTCGTGATCGGAGTCGCGCAAACGATCGAAGGGGTCGCATCGGTCGAGGTCGGCGCCGAGGAAGACCCTGTCACCTTGACGACCAGCTAGCCGCTGGCCGCGGGCGCTCCCGCATCTGCGGCCCGCGCACTCGATCGCACTTACGCCGCTGCGGCCTGCCATGCTATCTTCGCGCAATCCGTTTTAGCCGATGCGCTCGCTAATCATATTCTTCGCCACTGGAATCTATTCGGGATACTCCCCGATTGCGCCAGGAACCGCGGGCTCGGTGGTCGGGATGGCGGTCGTATGGCTGGTGTTCGGTCCGCTCTGGATGCATTCGCCCGCGCTGTGTTTAATCGTCTTCGCGATCGCGTTTGCGATCTCGTGCTGGATTTCCGATCGCGCCGAGAAAATATTCGATCAGCACGACGATTCGCGCATCGTGATCGATGAAGTGCTCGGCATGGCCGCCACGATGTTCGGCAATCCGCTCACGGTCGGATATCTGCTCCTGGGATTCATTCTGTTTCGAGCGGCAGACGTGATTAAACCGTGGCCGGCGAACCTGATCGATCGCCGCATGCGCAACGGCGCGGGCGTAATGCTGGATGATTTGGCCGCGGCGATTTATGCCAACATCGCGCTGCAGCTGATCGTGCGCGTGCTCTGAACGTACCCGCCCGCGAGGATCTCCCGATGATTCAAAGCGCTGTGATTCTTTCAACCGGCGACGAAATCACCAGCGGCACGGTCGTCGATACCAACGCCAACTACCTTTCCGACAAGCTCTCGGAAATTGGAATCGATCTCGTCGCGGTGATTACGGTCGGCGACGTTCCCGACCGTCTGGAATGGGCATGGCGCACCGCCGTCGGGATGGGCGACGTCGTCATCTCGACCGGCGGCATCGGACCGACCGCCGACGACCTGACCACCGAAACCGTTGCGCGCGTCGCGGGCGCGAAATTGCTGCGCGACGAGGCCACCGTCGAACACATGAAGCGCCTGTTTGCGACGATCGGCCGCCCGATGCCCGATAACAACCTCAAGCAGGCGCTCTTTCCCGACGGTGCGACGGTCATCCAGAATCCGCTCGGCACGGCGCCCGGCTTCAGAATGCCGGTGACGCTGGGCGGCCGTACCGCGCATCTGATCGTCCTGCCCGGCGTGCCCCGCGAAATGAAACCGATGATGGAAAATACGGTGATACCGTGGATTTCCGCCAATCGCGGCACCAACAAAGTTTACGCGGTTCGCGTCTTCCAGACCTTCGGGATGAGCGAGTCGGCGCTCGACGAAGCGGTGGCGGGACTGATCAAGCCGGAGGAGGCCAAGGTCTCGTTCCGCGCGAGCTTTCCGCAGATTTCGCTGAAGATCAGAGTCGAGGGACAACCCGGGGAAGTCGATCGCAGGGTCGAAGAGCTGTCCCGGCGGGTGCGCGAGAAAATCTCGCAGTTCGTTTACGCCGAAGGCGATACCTCGATGGAGGAAGTCGTCGGCCGCCTGTTCATAGAAAAGAAATTTACCCTGGCGGTCGCCGAATCGTGCACCGGCGGGCTAATCGGACATCGCATCACCAACGTTCCCGGCTGCTCGCAATACTTTAGAGGCGACCTCGTCACCTATTCCAACGACGTGAAGTCCGGCGTGCTCGGCGTTTCGGAGGAGACGCTCAAAGCGCACGGCGCCGTGAGCGAGGAATGCGTACGCGAGATGGCGGCCGGCGTTCGCAAACGCACGGGCGCGAGCGTGTCGGTCGCGACCTCGGGCATCGCAGGCCCCGACGGCGGCACACCGGACAAGCCAGTCGGCACAGTCTGCATCGCGCTGTCCGCCGACGACCGGAGCTTCACGCGCCGATACCAGTTCCGCGGCACTCGCGACTGGGTGAAACTGATCACCTCGCAGGTCGCGCTCGACTGGTTGCGGCGCTACGCGCTGGGCCTGCCGATCGCGGACTCGACGCTATTTCGCCGCTAACCCGCCCCGTCTTGATAGCGCGCTCGCGTCTCCGTTTCAGCTCGCGTGCTTGACGTCGCCGTTGGCGGCTGCGTTGGCTGCGGCCGTGAAAATATCCATCGGCGCCAGCGGCGGCCGGCGCTTGCGCTTCAAGTCCGCCAGCTCGATCTCGGCCTTGGTCTCGGCGTTGCGCTGACGGATCGCCTCGAGCTTGTCGCCGAGTTCAGAGCCGGCGATTTCGTGATTGACGCCCGCCTGCGCGAGCATCCGCTGTATCGACTCACGCACTTCTTCGAGCGCGCGGACGTCGTCGTCGTAGGAAATCTCCTCGAGCGCGCGCTGGATTCGCACCCGCGCCTGCGCGTTTTTCAGCCGCGCGATCATTCGCACCTTTTCGACCTTGAGCTTCTCGATCTCGCCCTTGAACGCGATCAAATTCTTCTTCGCGTCCTCGGCTTCCGAGGTCAGTTCGCCGAGCTCTTCGCGCAGCCGCGTGCAATCGCCATCGAGGATATGTTTGCGCTGAATCAGAATCAGCGCGCATTGATCCTCGTTCATATCGGCGGCCTGCCCCGCTTCTTCATCGACTTCCTTCATCTCGGCGAGCTTTTCACGCAGCTCGCGCTCGAGCTTGTTGCGCATGTAGATGACGCCGGCCGCCGCGGTCTTGAGCTGATGATAGCGCCGGATCCGATCCGAGATTGCGGACTCGTACACCGCCTCCGGGTCGCGCGCCTCGCGCGCTTTAATCCAGCGGCTGAACTTGCCTCCGATCAATTTGAACAATCTTGATAACACTTCCGTTCTCCTTGCGGCTCCGAGCGCGCTTCGCTCGCGCAGCCGCGTGTCGCTAAGGTTTCAGATCCAACGTCTGACGCGATTCTTGTAATCGACGTAATCATTGCCGAAGAGCCGCTGCAGCGTTTCTTCCTCGCGGGGAATTACCATCCGATCGATCACCGCAAAGAACACCGCCGGCGCCAGCAGCATCGCGATCGATTCGAAGAAAATCGCCATTCCCAGCAACGCCGTCACGACGCCGAGGTACATGGGGTTTCGCGTCCAGGTGTACGGCGCCTGCGCGACCAGCGCGGTCGGTTCGCCGTACGGATTCCTGGTCGTCCCGCGGGCCTGGAAAATCGCGGCCGCGAAGCACGACAGCCCCGCGCCGAACGCAACGACCAGCAGGCCGATCACCGGATACCATCCCACCGTGCGCTCTTCGGGCAGGAGGAAGTGCAGCGCCAGCGTGCCCAGCACCAGCGCGCCCGCCAGCAGCGGAGGATAAATCTTCATCGTCGAGAGTACAGTGCTCGTGGACTGAGGTTCGGTCGAGTTCATCGCTTAGCGTCTCCGTGTCTGCGCGAAATCAATTCCCGTCACCCTTGGGCGCGAGACCAATATCCGCGAGTGTAATCCCGAGTTCGCGCATCTTTTGCTGAAAGCTTTGCCGGTACATCCCGGTTCGTTCCGCGGCGCGCGAGATATTGCCGCCGGTCGCCCGCAGCGCGCGGACGAAAAAATCGCGTTCCCAGTCGCCGACGAATTTTTCTTTCGCCTCGCGAAACGTCAGCGCCGGGCCGCTGCCTTCGCCGGCCGCAGACGTGTGATTCGACGCGCCCGGCGCGGGCGAACTCGCGTGGTCGCCATCCGGTTCCGAGCCGGCGAAAAGATCTTCCGCGGTGATCTCGGCGCCCGGCGACAGGATCACCGCCTGCTCGATTGCCGCCTTCAGCGAACGCGCGTTGCCTTTCCACGGCGCCTCGACACACGCGCGCATCGCCTCCGCCGTAAGCTGCTTGCCGGGCGCGGAGAAACGTTGGCATGCCTCCGCGATGAAGTGCTGGACCATCAGCGCAACGTCTTCGCGCCGCTCGCGAATCGGTGGCACCCGAATCTCCACCACCTTCAGGCGGTAGTAGAGATCCTCGCGAAACTTCCCCTGCGCGATCATCGCTTCGAGGTCCTGATTGGTCGCCGCGATTATCCGCACGTCCACGCTCAGCGGTTGATTCCCGCCGATCCGCTCGAACTTCTGCTCCTGCAGCACGCGCAGCAATTTGGCCTGCGTCTCGAGCGCCATGTCGCCGATCTCATCCAAAAATAATGTGCCGCCGTCGGCCGCTTCGAATTTGCCTTCGCGACGCGCGACGGCGCCGGTAAACGCGCCCTTTTCGTGGCCGAACAGCTCGCTCTCGACCAGCTCGCGCGAGAACGCCGCGCAATTGACCGGCATAAACGGCTGGCGCGCGCGCGGACTTCGAAAATGGATCGCGCGTGCGACCAGCTCCTTGCCGGTGCCCGATTCGCCGCGTATCAAAACCGTGACGTCGGTCGGCGCGACCTTGTCGATCGTCTCGAACACGCGCATCATCGCGCGCGATCTCCCGACCATATTCTCGAAAACCCCGGTCTCCAGCCGCACCTGTTCGAGCAGTTGGCTATGCGCGCGTTTGAGCAGCTGCGTCTCCATCACCTTGCGCACTTTCAGGCGCAGCTCGTCGTTGTCGAACGGCTTGGGCAGGTAATCCTCCGCCCCCGCCTTCATCGCTTCGACTGCGATTCGCTGCGTGCCGAACGCGGTGATCATCAGCACGGCGCACGCGGGATCGAGTTCGCGGACCTGCTTGAGCAATTCGAGCCCGCTCATTCCCTTCATGCTGAGATCGGTGATGATCACGTGGAACAGGCCCGCCTTGACCTTCTCGAGCGCTTCCTCGCCCGATTCCGCGGTCTCGACTTCGTAGCCCTCCTTGGTGAAGAGCCCCTTGAGCGCGATGACGATTCCGCGCTCGTCGTCAACTACCAGCAATCGCCCTTTCAATTGCGTGCCCTCGAGCTCTCGGTGGACGGCGCACCCGCCACCAGCGCGACGATCGGCGCGTCCACCGCGCCACGGCCGTTGTTTTCCGGCGCCGGTTCTTTGGCAGTGTCTGCGCCCGCGCCGGTGGACGATTCGATCGATACGTCGGCGCTATCGCGCACCGCGTCGCTGAGCGGAATCGCCAGCACGAATTCGGTTCCATTGCCCACTTTGCTTTGCACCTCGATCGTTCCACGATGCGCGTCGATTACTTTTTTCGCGACGCCCAGCCCAAGCCCGGTGCCGTTGGCCTTCGAGGTGTAGAACGGATTGAAAATTTTAGCGATCTTGTCGTCGGCAATTCCGCAGCCGTTGTCGCAAATCCTGACCGCCGCCATGCCCGCGCCGTTGTTCTGTATCGCGAACTCGAGCCGGCGCTCGCCGCTCGTCGATTCCATCGCGTCGATGGCGTTGTCGATGATGTTGGAAAAAACCTGCCGCAGCTTGTCGGCGTCGGCGCGCACCGTCGGGCCGCTCAGGTATGCGCGCGACACCGCCACGGAGTTCGCCTCCAGTTTGCTGCGCATCTGCGTCAGCGCGCCGTCGAGCACCCACGCGAGATTTACGTTTTCGAACTTGTAGTCTTCTTCTTTCGCGTATTTGAGCAGATGCGACACGCTGCGCTCGACGCGTGCGAGCTCGTCGAGCGCGACCTTGGCGTATTCGACGTTCTCGTGCGAGGTCGGATCCTCGCCCATCTGCTGCACCAGGCTCTTCGCCGCCGCGATCGGATTGCGGATTTCGTGGGCGAAGGTCGCGGTCAACTCGTCCAGCGACGCCTGCTTCTCGGTGCGCAGTTGCTCCTTCTCCTGCAAAACTTCGCGCTGAACTTCGCGCGCGATCGCCGGTTCAAAAACCCGCTGATGAACCCATCGCCAGCCGTACACCGCCGAGAAATGGCTCGCGATTCCAAATCCCCAGAAAAGCGCCGGCCACAGGAACCACGGATACGAAGTCGTAATCAGATTGATGAGAAATAAAAACCCGATGACGATGCCGTACCACATCAGGTGCACGAAGAAACCCGCCTCGGCCTGGGCGCGTTTGCGCGCGCGCTCGTAGGTCTGGCGCTCAGCGTCGTTCTTGAACTGCGGCGGCGGCGGCAAATCATCGGCGGGATTCACGCTGACGCCGCCGTATTTCTGCGTCTGTCGATCAAATCGCGCCCGCAGCTTGCGCTCGAATTTCTCGGCCTTGGCCTCGAACTTGCGCGCCAGCTTGCTATCGAACTCGCGCTTTATCTTGGAATGAAGATCGCTTGCGAAGCTCTCCGCCGACGCCGTCGTCGAGGCCTTCGCGTCTGCGCACCGGGACCAGTCGCGACGCGACCACTTCGACCAGTCGCCGCCGTCGCCCCATCTCATCCAGCGCAGGCGGTTTCGCTTTCGATGTTGCACGACGGCGTAAATGATTAACGCTACTAAAAGGATGCCCCACATCTTGTTTCACCTGGGGCCGGAATTGCCGGTCCTTGTAATTGACCTATCGCAGTGGCGAGAACTAAGACAATCGCTGCCATTTGCTCGTCCCGACCTCGTCATGACTTCTAAATGCAAAGCCGGTGCCGATGCACGATTGCGCGAAAAGCTGAGCATTCGTGCGGATTTCAACGATTACCTGCGCGTGCGCGAGGCTGAGTGCAGTCGCACCGATGCAGTCTGCGCACTGCGTCCAGCCCGAACTGCCGCGCAACATTCCCGGTTCCTTGACATAGTCGGCGATCGGCATATTTTCATGGAGTCGGCTTTCCGGATCGCCCGCGATGAAGGGGTTCGATGACCCAGTACTGGCCATTTTCAGGTCTGATACGACAAGGAGCGCTACGCGAGCGGCTGATCGTGTCGCTCGACCTGCGCGACCGGGAGGAAGCGCTTGCGCTGGTGGACCGGCTGGCACGAGTGGTCGGGATGTTCAAAGTCGGGCGCGCGCTGTTCGGCGGTGGCGGCCCTGATTTCATTCGCGAGATTCGCCGGCGCGGCGCCGAAGTTTTTCTCGACCTCAAATTCCACGACAGCCCGCAAAAGGTGCTGCGCGCCGCCGTCGAGGCGACACGGCTGGGCGTCAAGATGTTCGACATCCACCCGTACGGTTCGACCTGCGGCTCGACCGAGATGATGACCCGGACGCGAGTCGAGGTCGCGCGCATTTGCCGGACCGAGGGGCTTCGGCGCCCCAGTATTCTGGCGGTCGCGACGCTCGCGGAACTGAAGTCCGCGAATTCAAGCCCGCGCTCGCCCGGGTCGCCCGACCGGGTCACGGAGATCGCGCGCTTCGCCGCCGGAGCCTCGCTCGACGGCGTCGTCACGTGGCCGCATGAAGTTCCGCGCGTGCGCGACACTTGCGGACGCCGATTCATTATCGTGACCTCGGGCGTGCGGCTGCGCGAGGCAGCGTTGCCGGCCGCGCATGCGATCACGGCCGCCGATGCGATCCGCGCGGGCGCCGACTACGTTGTCGTCGGCAGTCCCATCTGGCGCGCTGCCGAGCCTTTACGCGCCGTGCGCGAGATTACCGACGACATCGAGCGTGGATTGCGCAGCAGTCCCCGGCGCACGTTTGAAATTCTCAACCCGCGTCCCGTGTAGTCCATCTTCGTTGCGCGTTTGTCTTTCTCATCCGAACCGAACTACGATTGCGCGAAATGCCCTGGCCAATCATTTGAACTTCAACTCTGAATCTGCGCCCGGAGCCTGTTTTTGCTCGAAATCCTCATCGACCTGTTAGCGCTTGCAGTCGGAGCCGGATTCATCGGCGCGATCTCGGGCCTTGGCGGCGGAGTCTTCATCGTGCCTGCGCTGGTCATCGTGGCGCACATGCCGATGAAGGTTGCGGTTGGCGCCAGCCTGATCTCCGTCGTCGCGACCAGCGCCGGCGCCAGCGTCGCATTCGTGCGCGACGGATGGACCAACCTGAAAGTCGCGATGGTGCTGGAATGCGCGACGGTTACCGGCGCCGTGATCGGCGCCTATCTCGCCGGCGTCGTGCCAACCGTGGTGCTCGAATTGCTCTTCGCCGCCATGATGCTCCAGTCGGCATACTTCACCGTGACCAAGCGCGGCGACGACATTCTCACCAAGGGCGACCCGCTCGCCGAGCGCCTCGAACTCTCCGGCGAAGTGCCCGACCTCAGCGGCAACTCGGTCCACTATGAAGTCGTGAATGTACCGCAGGGCGGCGCGCTCATGGTCGTCGCGGGCCTCATGTCGGGGCTGCTCGGAATTGGCTCGGGCGCGCTCAAGGTGATGGCGATGGACTACATCATGCACCTGCCGCTCAAGGTTTCCAGCGCGACCAGCAACTTCATGATTGGCGTCACTGCCGGCGCCGGCGCACTCGTGTTTCTCGCGCGCGGCGACGTTGCCACCACCATCGCAGCCCCGGTGGCGATCGGAGTCACGGTCGGCGCGCTCGCCGGCAGCCGCGTCCTGCCCCATCTCAAGGTCGAGGCGCTCCGGACCGTATTCGTGATAATTCTTCTGCTGATCGCGGCCGAGATGGGATGGCGCGCATTATCGGGGATCTAGGCGATGCCGAAACAGGAAGAAGATCGGATACTCAGGGAATGGACGCCGATTCTGCTGCGCACGATTCTGATCGCCGCGATGGTCACCCTCGTTGCCGGACTCGTCCTGACCTACACCTTCGCCCCGGACTACTATGTCGAGCGCTACCAGGCGGTGCAGCATGGTCGCCTGATCGGCAAGGAAACGCTCGGCCTGTTGTTTGACAGGGTTCGACAAGGCAATCCGCATGCGGTTCTGACCATCGGGCTGTTCGTGCTGACGTTGGTCCCGCTCGCGCGCGTCGCGTTCTGCTTCCTCCTCTTCATCAGGGAACGCGACTACACATATGTTGCGCTTACGGCTTACGTGCTCGCGGGGTTGATCGTCGGCGTGCTGGCCGGAAGTGCCGGTTGATTATCGATTAGTATTCGAACGGAGGATGGCTCAATGGAAATTAGAGGAAAGGTCGGCGTCATCACCGGCGGCTCATCGGGGATCGGGCGTGCAACGGCACAGCTACTGGCGAAAGAAGGCGCCAAGATTGTGGTCGCCGATCTCGACGAAGCCGGTGGCGCCGAGACCGTCGAGCGAATCGAGAGCGCGGGCGGACACGCCGTTTTTGTGAAGGCAGACGTCACCAGGATCGAAGATGCTCGCCGGATGCTCGACACCGCGGTCTCCAAGTTCGGCCGCCTCGACATCCTGCACAACAACGCCGGCATCGGCGTCGGCGCACCCGGCTTTCCCGAAGCACCACCCGAACGATGGCACCTGGTGATCGATATCGATTTGCAGGCGGTGGTTCTCGGCACCGGGCTGGCGGCTCCGCTGATGCAAAAGCACGGCGGCGGCGTCATCATCAACACGGCCTCGATGGCCGGCTTGTATCCGCATCGCCAGGACGCGGTTTATGGCGCGGCCAAGGGCGGCGTGGTGAACTTCACCCATTCGCTGGCGTTCTGGGAGGCTGAACGGAAAATCCGCGTCAACTGCGTCTGCCCGGGAATCGTCGATACCCCGATGGTGCGCAAGGGAATCGAGGCGGCGACAAAACTTGGTTTTTTGGCGAAACCTTTCGTGCCAGCGAAGATGATTCAGCCCGAAGAAATCGCCGACGCGGTCGTCAGCCTGGTGCGCGACGATTCGCTGTTCGGATGCGCGCTGGAAATTCGCCCGACTGGCCGCCAGATCGTCGATCCGCGTCGCGCCCCCGGCTCCCGAAAATAAAAACCGGGGCGCTCGATGCGATTTCGCAGGTGAGTCCCGCCTTCATTTGGCGATGCTCCATTGGCCCATAAACTCGCGCGCCTGGCGGCGCAGCGAGCGGCGCAGATCGAATCGCGGCCCGTGCAGGTACCATAACATCGCCAGTCCCAGGTAGCTCGAATAAATCTGCGTCGCCGCCCAATTCGGATCGAGGTCCGCGGCAAGCACCCCCAACCGTTGCCCGCGCTCGACCAACTCGCGAAAACTCGCGATCCCGTGCAGGTTCGCCTTGCGCATCGAGCGCAGCACCCGCGGCCCAATCTTGTGCGACTCAAGCGCAATGATCAGCAACAGCCTGCTGACCCACGGATTCTTCTCATTGAGCGCCGCCATCGTGTCGAACATCCGCACGAACTCAGCGCGGAACTCGACCGCATTCGCCGCCTGCGCGGGTTTTTCAAATACCTGTTCCCATTCACCAAGCACCTTGGACACGACCGCGATGAAAAATTCTCCCTTGTCGGCGAAATGCCAATACAGCGCCCCCTTGGTGACGCCCGCCGCGCGCGCGATTCGCGCCAGCGATGTGCCGCTGTATCCGTACGACGCGAACAGGTCCATCGCCGCATCGATCAATACCTGATCGAGCGAGCCGCGCCGACGCGCCTGCGGAGCCCGTGCCGCATTCTTGCGAACTGCCGTTATCATCTGAACGGTCGGTATGGTGAGACACTGCGGGTGCCCACGTCAAGCGCAAAGTCAAGCGCGAGGCGCCCCTGCGGGATATGAAGCGCGACTCTGCGGCGGCGGAGACTGCTCCGCATTTGCGTCCGGGCCGCTGCCGGACGCGCGCGACTCGACGATCGCGCGGGTCAGTTGTGGCTGGAGGTGCCGCCGTCCGGAGCTTTCATATTCCGTTCCAGACACCAGCGGTCGATCACCTCGGCGTTGAAACGCCAATCGGTGCCGATCCGGAAGCCCGGCAGCTCTCCGCGACGCAGCAGCTTGTAGATTGTCGATGGATGCACGCGCAGATATTCGGACAATTCCTTGACCGTCATCACACGCGGCAAGCTATACTTGGTTTCGGTAGTCATGATATTCCCCACTGAGGTCCCTGGTTGCCGCTTATTGCCTAAATTTGATGCCTTTCTTCGCATCGATCGACTAATTCACCCACGCATTACGCCCACTATGAGCCTCTTTGAAAGTCTCAAAATAGTTGCTGGTGGTCAAGAGCAGCTTAAGAGGACTTCTGATACTTTTCGCTTTTCCCCACATTTTTGTGTGTGAAGTTACCAATTCTTGCAGAAATTCCAATACAGAGTGCATGCCAAGCCTTCAAACCGTGCCTGCGAGCGCCTTGAAATCATGATAAGTATGTCAGATCTCAAGAGAATTTCAATAGCGGTAATATTCGCTTTGCTTGGCCTTGCCAACGCACAACCAGCCCTGGCACAACTGCGGTTGACCAGCCCCGCAATGGCTTCGGGAGCCGCAATAGCTGATGACTACGCATGTACCGGCGCTGATCGATCCCCGGCGCTCGCATGGAGCGACGCGCCGCAATCGACGAAATTATTTGCATTGATTGTCGATGATCCCGACGCCCCCAGCGGAACATTTGTTCATTGGGTGGCGTACAATATCCCGCCTGGCGTGACTTCGCTGCCTGCCGGCGTGCCACAGACCACGGAAATTGCAGGTGGCGGAACAAATGGCATCAACGGCTTCGAGCATATCGGCTATAATGGACCGTGTCCGCCGCCGGGAAAAATGCATCACTATCATTTTCATCTCTTCGCGCTGGACTCGACGTTGACTCTCGGCGACAACGCGGACGCGGCCGCCGTCCAGTCCGCGATGACAGGTCACGTCGTCGCGACTGCGGAACTGGTCGGCACATTCCAACGATGAGGTGAAGGCGGTCCATCGATGAAAACGGTACTCAAAATCCTGGCTGGAGTGATTGTTCTCGCAGTCGTCGCGATCGTGGGATGGCGTTACTATCAAATCCATCGCGCGCGGCAGGCCGGCCTGCTCACCGAGAACATCGCGCATGACGGCAACCTCTGGAAGGCCGATTTCACCGCGCGCATCCCGGCCCCCGAACAGACCGTCTTCGCCGCGATTCGCGACATCGAAAAGACCCACAACGATCAGATCAAGATGGTGCGCGTCGTATCTCAGAGCGGAAATAAAAAAACCGTCGATATTGATATCGCGGCGCCGGGCGGACAAACGATTACCACCGAGCTCGTGTTCGAGTACCTGCCCGAGCAGAAAAAAATCATCTATCACACCGTCGACAATCCGCTGCTCGATACTCAGGCCGTGTACCAGTTCGGCGATGAAGGCGCGAGCACGTTCATCGACTACCACGAAACCACGCATCTGCTGCAGTCGCTTCCGGTCCCTGATGGCGTCATCAAGCAGGTCATTCGCGGCATCTTCGTCGCCCAGCTCGAATCCTTGAAGCACACCCTCAACATCAAGACCGACGACGCGGCCAACTCCGGCGACGACGAGCCCTAACGGCGACAGCCGTTTGCGCGCCCGTCGCATCGAGCGCGCCGGCCCAACCGCAGCTCAACATGATTCGCTTCACCGCAGAATTCTTAAGCTCCGCATTCGCTCTCGACGGATGCCCGCGATGGAAGCGCGCCGAGGTCGCGCTCGCCGGCCGCTCCAACGTGGGCAAGAGTTCGTTGCTCAACGCGCTCGCCGGAGTTAAGGGTCTCGCGCGCACCAGCAAAACCCCCGGACGCACGCGATGCCTCAACTTCTTTGCGGTCGGCAACACGCTCGCGCTGTGCGACCTGCCCGGCTTCGGCTACGCGAAAATGAGTCACGAGGACGCCGCAAAAATCGCCTCGATGATGCACGAATACATCCACGGCCGCGTCAATCTCGCCGCCATCGCGATTCTCATCGATTGCCGCCGCGGTCCTCAGCAAGACGAACTCGATCTGGCGGCGATGGCCGCGGAGCGTGGCATCGAAGTGATTCCGGTCGCGACCAAGTGCGACAAGTTGCGCCGCTCCCAGCGCGCCGCCGCGCTCAAACGCTTCGACTCGATGCGCGCACGCCCGATTTTCTGCTCGGCGACTTCCGGCGAGGGCATCGACGACCTGCGCCGTCGAATCCTTGCCGTCGATCGCTCCGACTCCGCCAAGCACGCCGGTTCCCGATGACTCCCGAAGTCTCCGTAATCATCCCGGCGTACAATCGATGCGCGATGCTGCTCGAGGCGATCGATTCCGTGCTCGCCCAATCGACCCCGGCGTTCGAGTTGATCGTCATCGACGACGGCTCGACCGATGGAACCAGCGAAACCGAACAGTTGGAGCGCCTCACCGAAACGATCCGCATCGAGCGCATCGATCATCGCGGTCCTGCCGCGGCGCGAAACCGCGGCGTCGCCATCGCGCGCGCGCCGCTGATCGCATTTCTCGATTCCGACGATCTCTGGTCGCCGGCCAAGCTCGAACGCCAGCTCGCCTTCATGCGCGACAACCCCGGCTGCGCGATCTCGCAAACCAACGAAATCTGGATCCGCAACGGACGCCGCGTGAATCCCGGTCACCGCCATCGCAAGCGCGCCGGCGATATTTTCATCGACTCGCTCCGCACCTGCCTGATCGCCATGTCGTCGGTGATGATGCGCACCGATCTTTTCCGCTCATCCGGCGGCTTCGACGAGCACATGACCGCCGCCGAAGACTACGATCTGTGGCTGCGAATTCTCATCGACCACGAAGCCGGCCTGCTCGACGAACCGCTGGTAACGCACCGCGCCGGGCATCCCGATCAACTCTCGGCCACGACTCCCGCTCTCGATCGCTTCCGCATTCTCGCGCTGACGAAATTGCTCGCGGACGATCGGCTTTCTCCGGCGCGGCGAACCGCGGTCGTCGAAGTGCTCGCCGGGAAATGCCGCATCTACGCGCGCGGCCTTCGGCGCCGTGGCAAAATCGAGGAAGTGCGGCTGTACGAACGGGTCGCTGACCAGGCGCGCGGATGGCTGATGCGTGCGGTTCCTGAAATCGGATGCGCGGTTGAATCGATGCGATCGATGCTTGGCGAAATTCCACATGAATGCTGACGAGATCGACACGCAGATTCGGACGCTCGCTGCCGAGCGACGGCTGCCGCCGAGCCATCTTGCGCGATGGCTTGCGATGGACCCGGCGTCGCGCGCCGCGATGCTCGATATCGCGCGCGTCATTCGCCTGCGCACCGGTCAATTGATGACCGCGCTCGAGACGCTCGAGGAAATCGCCGTGCGCGAACGCGTCACAGTCGCCGGCGTTCTCGACCGCCCCGAAATTCGGCGCATTGCGGGCGGCCCCGGCTCCGCGCCATCGCGCGCCAGTGCGCTCCTGGAGGCGCTTCGAACGCTTCGCTACCCCCTGCTCAGGAAAATGCAGGAGCAGATCCGCTCTGAAGTCGCGGCGTTGAAGCTCCCCCGCGAAATTTCGATAGCCTTGCCCAACGAGCTTGGCTCTGATGAGCTCACGGTTTCGCTTCGGGTGCGAAGCGCCGCCGAACTGACGCGTCTGATCGAGGCGCTCGATCGCTCGCGTCCGGGACTTGCGCGAATAATTGAAATGCTCGCCGGCAAGCAGTGAAAAGTGAAACGGTGAAAAGATGAAATTCGATCTCGACGCCGTGTTTGTCGAGCACGGATGCGCCGGCTATCCGCTGGCGACCCGCATCCTCCGTGCGCTGCCGCGCGATGTGCCCGTCACCCACGTCGCCGACGCGCGCGAGTCCACCCGGCCCGCATCCGGCGCGCGCGATCCGTTCGGCGCCGGCAAACGCCGGATGGTGATCGCGCGGCGCAAGACTCCGTTCCTGGCGCCGTGTCCTGCCGGGTCCTCGGAGTTTGCCTGCTGCGGATACCTGGTGCTCACGCTGGCGTCGAACTGCCCGATGGATTGCTCGTACTGTTTTTTGCAGGAATTTCTGGCCGACAATCCCGCCTTCCAGGTGTATGCGAATTTCACCGATTCATTCGACGAGCTCGACCGGCTCATCGGCAACGCTCGCGGGCGCAGCTTCCGCGTCGGCACCGGCGACCTGGCGGATTCGCTGGCGTTCGACTCGCTTACCTCGATGAGCCGCGACCTGATCGATTTTTTCGCCTCGCGCGAAAATCTGACGCTGGAGCTCAAAACCAAGACCGGCGAAATTGAAAATCTGCTTGCTATGGACCCGCGCGGCCGCGTGCTCGTCTCGTGGACCTTGTCGCCCGACGCCGTCTATCGAAGCTCGGAGCATCTCACCGCCCCGCCCGCGGCGCGGATCGCGGCGGCCCGCGCGGTTCTCGACGCCGGCTACCGCGTGGCGTTTCATCTCGATCCGTTGATCGCGTATCCCGGCGCCGAGCGCGATTACATTCTGCTGATCGACGAGCTGCTCGACACAATTGCGCCCAAAGAAATCTCGTTCATCAGTATGGGCGGTCTGCGGATGACGCCGCGGTTGCGCGGCGCCGCGCGCAGCCGTTTCCCCGGCGATCCGATGCTGTGCGGCGAGGACGTGCTCGCCTCCGACGGGCGCTTGCGGACCTTTACGCCGCTGCGCCTCAATCTCTACCGCACGCTTGCCGATCGTTTCCGCAAAGTGGGCGCGGAAATCCCCGCCTATCTCTGCATGGAAGCGGCCAGCGTCCATGAAAGCGTCTTTGGCGCGGCGCCCTCCCGACCGGCTATAATCGGCAACCGCCTCGCGCGCGACTGAGCACGGACCACGCACCCGCGGATTCAAAAAAATGCCGACCCGAAAAAAATCTGCAACCCGGCCAAATTCGATCGCGGCTTCCAACGGACTTCTGCGCGGCTCGCGCCCGGCGATCGACCGGCCCATCGGCGTCTTCGATTCCGGCATCGGCGGACTCACCGTCCTCAAAGCGCTGACTGCGGCGCTGCCCAGCGAAGATTTCATCTACCTCGGCGACACCGCGCGGCTTCCCTACGGCACTAAATCCAACGAAATCATCGTCCGCTACTCGAAGGAGAACACCGGCTTCCTGCTCGCCAAGGGAATCAAGATGCTGGTGGTCGCCTGCAACACCTCCAGCGCGGTCGCGCTCGACGCAATTGCGTCGGACACGATGGTCCCCGTGATCGGCGTGATCGAGCCGGGCGCGCGCGCCGCCGCCAAGGCCTCGCGCAACGGCAAGATAGGCGTGATCGGCACCGAGGCAACGATCGCGTCGGGCGCTTACACGCGCGCCATCCAGCGGCTCAGCCCGCGCGCGGAAATCTACACGCGCGCATGCCCGCTGCTGGTGCCGCTGGCCGAGGAAGGATGGACCGACAATGCGGTCGCGGAATTGACCGTCGCCCACTACCTCGAGAGTCTCAAGCAGAGCGGCATCGACACGCTGCTGCTGGGATGCACCCATTACCCGCTGCTGCGCGATATGTTCGCGCGAATTCTTGGGCCCCGCGTGAAGATCGTGGACTCCGCGACTGCGACCGCGGCCGACGTGCGCGGCCGGCTGCGGATTCTCAAGCTCGCCCGGCGCACCGGCAAGGGGATTCAGAGTTTCTTCGTGACCGAGACCCCCGATCGTTTCGTCCGCGTCGGCCGCAGATTCCTCGGCCCGCAGGTCGAATCCGCCGTCCGCATCGAGCGCTAACCAACGCCCGGCTTACCACGGTGCAGGGCGTAGTGTCCTGATTGAAACCGCTCAGCGTTTAGGCCCCGAAAGTCCGCGATGCGCGATGTCCAGGAAGTCCGCCTCGCTCTTAGCCAAAAGCTTTCGCCACATACCGCGTGGTGTTGCCGGGGATACTCCAAATTGATCGATCAGCAACCTGATTACTGCCTCTAACGAAACACGGGTAGCTGGGAAGTGGATACCTTCCAGCACCTCCCCGCCGGGCAGGCAGTTTTCCTTCAAATCACCGCGTATGTGAAAATGCGTTGGCGGATATGGTCGCCGGGGAAATCGGTCGTAGTCGTAACGAAAGATCCATCGCTTGCCATCGAAATCAATCTGATATTTGAACCCGGAATTAATTACCTTGAGTCTCGGTCCTTCAGGGGTGCCCTGGATAGCGAGACCATAATAAACGCGGAGAAATTTCCCATCTCTCAACTGGATAGGGGCCAGAAGCCGCCCTCCGACAATATAGTTGTTTCGACGCTCTCCTTGTTGAAGATGGAGACTGGCCCCGACCGCCATCACGGTGTTCGCCAAAAGAAGATTCAACAAATCGCAGAACGCTTGGGGCGAGTCCTTATCGCCGCGCTTGTATAAGCGCGTCAAATCCCTAATATCGGCTAGCAGGTTGTCGAGGCTGGCGATCGGAAATCACTCCGCAAGAAGTGGATCATTCTTGCGAAGTAAATTGGAGAGTGCAATTAGATCGCTTACCCTGCTTGGATCGGGCAATCTCCCTTGGCGGTGTCTACGCAACATCAGCCGTGCGGACATGCCAACGCGATCGCGCGCTCCCTTTTCAAGCGAATTGAGAATCTCGCTACGGCTCAATTTGACGACCACGCAAGAGTTGCCGTTTTGACGGGCGACCCCCCTGTATTTTGTCGTTTTGGTCATAGCGGTCAAACAAACACCAAACAAATCGGGACGGCTACTAGCTTGCTTGACATGAAATTATAATACCGAGAGTAGCGGCTACTGCTCAAGTCCGCCAAATCCTGCTGAATCGGCATCACTTTTCAAACTACGACACTACCGAGCAGCGCCACCCCCTGACTACGACGCCGATTTCAGGATAAGATGATTTCCAGCTAAACTTGCGAACTGTTTCACTGTGTCACCGCTCAGGCCGCATCGCTGTGGCTCGCCGAGAACCTGATCCCAAAAAAAAACTTGCCGGATAAATCGCTCATATAAGATGGCTTCAGCTATTTCCCTCGTAGCGCGGAAAATCTTCGGCTCGAAGAACGAACGCGAACTCAAACGGCTGCGTCCCGACGTGGACGAGATCAATCGGCTCGAAGCCGAGACCTCGGCGCTGAGCGACGACGAGCTGCGCCGCAAAATCGCCGAATGGAAGGCGAATATCAGCGCGATCGAAGAGCGCGAGCGGCGCGACGATGCGATGCTGGAAATCCTGCCGCAAGTCTTCGCCGTCGTGCGCGAGGCCGCCAAGCGGACGATCGGCCAGCGCCACTTCGACGTGCAGCTGATCGGCGGAATGATCCTTCACCAGGGGCGAATCGCCGAAATGAAAACCGGCGAGGGCAAGACTCTCGTCGCTACTCTGCCCGCCGTGCTCAACGCGCTGTCGGGACGCGGCGTGCACATCGTCACCGTCAATGACTACCTGGCCCGGCGCGACTCCGAATGGATGGGGCGCATATTCGGCTTTCTGGGCCTGACCGTCGGCGTCGTCGTTCACGGCGTGACCGACCAGGAGCGCAAGGTTGCCTACCGGGCCGACATCACTTACGGCCAGAACAACGAGTTCGGCTTCGACTATCTGCGCGACAACATGAAGTTCAACATCGAGGACTACGTCCAGCGCGAGCACAACTTCGCGATCGTGGACGAAGTGGATTCGATTCTGATCGACGAGGCGCGCACGCCGCTGATCATCTCCGGCGCTTCCGAGGAATCCACCGACACTTATTATGTGGTGGATCGCGTGATCCCGCGCCTCAAGCCCGAAGAGCACTACACCATCGACGAGAAGATGCGTACCGTGTCGCTGACCGAGGATGGGGTGACGCGAGTCGAGCAACTGCTCGGCGTCGAAAACCTGTACGACCCGCGCAACATCCTGCTGCTGCATCACGCCAACCAGGGACTTCGCGCGCACACGCTGTTCAAGCGCGACGTCGATTACGTCGTCAAAGAAGGCGAGGTGATCATCGTCGATGAATTCACCGGGCGGCTGATGCCGGGGCGGCGATGGAGCGACGGGCTGCATCAGGCGGTCGAGGCGAAGGAGAACGTCAAGATCGAGTCGGAGAACCAGACCCTCGCCACCATCACGTTTCAGAACTACTTCCGAATGTACAAGAAGCTGTCCGGGATGACCGGTACGGCCGACACGGAAGCGGTCGAGTTCAAGGAAATCTACCGCCTCGACGTGGCCGTGATCCCGACCAATCAGCCGATGATCCGCATCGACAATCACGACCTCGTTTACAAAACCGAAGGCGAGAAGTTCGACGCCGTGATCGAGGAAATCCGCGACTGCCACGAACGCGGCCAGCCGGTGCTGGTCGGCACGGTCTCGATCGAAAAGTCCGAGCGCGTCGCCGACAAGCTCAAAAAAACCAGCGTCAAGCATTACGTGCTGAACGCCAAGAACCATGAGCGCGAAGCGGAAATCGTCGCCCAGGCCGGCCGTTTCGGCGCCGTCACGATTTCGACCAACATGGCCGGTCGCGGCACCGATATCGTGCTCGGCGGAAATCCCGAGTTCATGGCGGCGGCGGAAGCCGGCACCAGGGACCCGGCCGATCCGAATTTCCAGGCTGCGCTCGCGAAGTACGTCGAACAGTGCAAGGCCGAGCGCGAGAAAGTGCTCGAGGCCGGCGGCCTGCACATCCTCGGCACCGAGCGCCACGAGTCGCGCCGAATCGACAACCAGCTCCGCGGCCGGTCGGGACGCCAGGGCGACCCAGGCTCGTCGCGATTCTACATGTCGCTCGAGGACGATTTGCTCCGCATCTTCGGCGCCGACCGCCTCAAGGGCCTGATGGGCCGAATCGGGATGGAGGACAACGAGCCCATCGAGCATCGATGGATATCGCGCGCGATCGAAAACGCGCAAAAGAAGGTCGAAGCGCACAACTTCGACATCCGCAAGCATCTGCTCGAATACGACGACGTCATGAATAAGCAGCGCGAGGTGGTTTACCATCGCCGGCGCGAACTGCTCAGCGGCACCTCGCTCAAGGATGACGTGCTCGACATGTGCGAAGCGCTGATCGAGGAAATCGCGGCGGCCCACGCGGACAGCGAAGTCGATCCGGCGCAATGGGACTGGAAGGCGATCGACGACGCGTTCTTCAAGCAGTTCAAGTTCCGCCCCGGCTTCGACGCGCAGACCGAAGTGGCCGGCAAACCGGTTCAGTCGGCCGACGATCTGACCGAGATCTCTTCCGAGCGCGTGCATCAGCTCTACGATCAGCGCGAAGCGGAATTCACCGAGCCGGTGATGCGCCAAATCGAAAAGATCGTGATGCTCCAGACGCTCGATTCGCTGTGGAAAGACCATCTGCTCGCGATGGACCATCTGAAGGAAGGCATCGGGCTGCGCGGCTATGCCCAGGTGAATCCGCTGACCGAATATCAGAAGGAAGGGTTCACGATGTTCGAGGCGCTGATGGCGGTGATGCAACAGGACGTGATCGAGAAAGTTTTTTCCGTCCAGGTGCAGCGCCAGCAGGACGTCGAGCAGATTCAGCAGCCCAAGCCGCAGCGCGTCGTGATGAGCCACGGCGGCGAAAGCGAGACGCCGGCTGCAACGCCCGCCAAGCGCGACGCCGAAAAAGTCGGCCGCAACGATCCGTGCCCGTGTGGCTCGGGCAAGAAGTACAAGCGCTGCCACGGCAAGTGACGCAGAGCAGCGTCCCGGCGGTCATCTACTTGCACCCGCATTTGGTCCGCGTATAGTTCGGCGCACGGAGGATTTTGCTGGATGAAAGTCGAACTCAAGCCCGCCGCGGTGCGCGGATTTCGATTCGCCGGCGTCAGCGCAGGACTGAAGAGCAAGGCGGGCGCGCTTGACCTGGGCCTTATCGCCGCCGATCGCCCGGCCGCCGCAGCCGCGGTGTTCAGCGCCAATCGTGTGAAAGCCGCGCCGGTTTATGTGACGGCGGACCGCGTCAAGTCGGGTCGTTTGCAGGTAGTCGTCGCGAACTCGGGATGCGCCAACAGCTTCACCGGCGCGCAAGGGATGCGGCTTGCGCGCGACTCATGCGCGGAAGTCGCGCGACTTCTCGGATGCGCGCCGGAACTCGTCGTACCATCCTCGACCGGCGTGATCGGCCATCTCTACGACTTCGCGAAATTCAAAAACGGCGCCGCCGATGCCGTGCGATCGCTGCGTGAAGACGGCCTGGCCGACTTCGCGCATGCGATCATGACGACTGACACGCGCGCCAAGACCGCCTCGACAAGCTTCAAGGCGGGCGGCTCGACCATCACGCTCGCCGGCGCGGTGAAAGGTGTCGGGATGATCTCGCCCAAGATGGCGACGATGCTCGGATATCTTGTGACCGACGCCGCAATCGGTCCCGCGGCACTCAAGCGATCGCTCAAGTCCGCGCTGCCGGCCAGCTTCAACGCGATCACCGTCGACGGCGACATGTCAACCAACGACACGGTGATCATTATGGCGAGCGGCGCCGCGGGAAATCGCGCATTCGGCGCGCGTGAGCAGGCGGCATTCGATCGCGCGGTCGGGGAAATTTCGGCGGCGCTCGCGCGCGAACTCGTGCGCGACGGCGAGGGCGCGACCAAGCTCGTCACCGTCGAGGTGCGCGGCGCGCGCAATCATGCCGACGCCGAGCGTGCGGCCCGGCAAATCGCCAACTCGCCGCTGGTCAAGACGGCGTTCTTCGGGTGCGATCCGAACGTGGGCCGAATCCTGATGGCGGCTGGATCGTCCGGCGCGTACCTCGAACCCGACAAGCTGGTGCTGTGGATCGGCGGAG
This sequence comes from Deltaproteobacteria bacterium, assembly GCA_003135135.1. Taxonomy (GTDB): domain Bacteria; phylum Desulfobacterota; class Binatia; order Binatales; family Binataceae; genus Binatus. The sequence continues at coordinate 71,116 of PLDK01000041.1, read as the reverse complement.
TGAAAGTTGCCGCGAGCGGCCGGCTGCTGACCGAGGCGCTGGAGGATGCGGGGACTGCGATGAAAGAGCGCGAATTCGTGGTGCGACTCGATCTGCGGTTGGGGAAATCGAGCGCCCGGATTCTAACTTGCGACCTGAGTTACGATTACGTGCGAATCAACGCGGAGTATACGACCTGAGCGGAGGCAATTGCGGATGGCAAGCTTCATCAAAGTTGCGAAGCTGACAGAGATGCCCGAGGGCAGCGGCAAACTCGTCGAGGCCGGCGGCAAAAAGATTGCGCTGTTCAACGCGGGTGGAAAATTCTACGCGATCGACAACACCTGCAAGCATCGCGGCGGCCCGCTCGCCGAGGGCGAGCTCGACGGCACCATCATCACCTGCCCGTGGCACGGATGGGAATACGACATCACGACGGGAACGAAGCTCGACGACGCAAGCGTCAAGCTCGGATGCTACGCGGTAAAGGCCGACGGCGACGACATACTCGTTGAAGCATAACGCGCGCGCGGCGCGGAGCCTCAGCTGCTAAGGGCTAAGGCATGAAGTTTTCGGATACCCACCTTTGCGTACTAAGAAAAACCATAAGCGAAACTCGCGCTCCTTGGCGTGGTCGAGTCCCGATTGAATGGTTTAACGCCATATTGAACACTCCCGATACCGAACCACGCGAAGAGATTCTGAATGAACTGAAGTTGGTCGGGAGTTGCCGCCTCAACCGCCAACAGCTTCGCGGGATATGCAGGGACAAGAGCAAAGATCTGTTGGTAGCGTATATTTGTACGATGGCATGGGGCGGGCAGGGTGCTGGCATAAGAATCGGCCATGCGAGAGATGCGTGGGCGCGCCGTGATGCGATTGCGAAGAGACTCCATGCGCTTCGGACCGGCAAGCTGACCCGAGCTGCGGCATATGCGTTGTTTACGGATACAAACTGCGTTAAAGGACTGGGTTCTGCGTATTTTACTAAGCTTCTCTTTTTCTTTTCGCCATTGAAGAACAACTACATCATGGATCAGTGGACGGCTAAATCGATGATACTGTTGACCGGCAAAACCGACCTCCTGCGAATGACTGGCTCGTGGCCAAGTAGATCAAATGCAGGAGAAGACTATACCCGATTCTGTGAGGCCATCGACTGCCTTGCCAAGAAGCTGGATCTACCCGGCGATAAAACAGAAGAGCTGATTTTTTCAATAGGCGGAAAGGGTGCGAAGGCTGGGATCTGGCGGAGGCACGTTAGAGACCACTGGCCAGAATTTGCGCGCGCGAATCGCTGAAATCGAATACGTCGCCCCCAAGGGGGCGCGGCAGGGATGTCTATGGTTTGTAACCACTGCGGCTCGCAAGTTAGAAACGCTGCTTCGTTCTGTCCAAAATGCGGCGTGGCGCTGGTCGCGAAAACGAGGGCCATTCCTACTATCCTCGGCTTGATCATCGCTGGGGCGCTGGCGTTATTAATGGCGCGTCTCGCCGAAAATAACTGGGGTGATCACGACACCGACCCAAACCCCGTGAACCACCCTTCCTTGCTGAGATTCAAGCCAGGAGAAGTAAAGCCACCGCCGACAATGGAAGTACAAGTGATCCCTCGGGACCTCCTCTCGGGGTTGCCCGTTCTTCGCGTCGTTTCGATGGACACGGAGCCGTTCACCATAACGAGGGTCGTGTTCAACAACCGAACAGGCGTTCCGGGCTGCGATCAAAGCGTGGCCATGAACGAGGTCGTCTGTGAAGCCACGAAGGCAAAAAACGATAAAGCAGACCTTTACGCGGCAATGGCTTCGAGTGGAGTCACACAAGAAGAGATCGAGCGCATGAAAACATTGTGGATGAAGCTAGACTGCAAGGACAAGGCGCAGCAACGGCAGCACGAGATCGGCCTCGGCAACGCGATGATGGGGTATTTGCAAGAGGCGGATTTGAGGACAGGAGACTCTCTAGATTTCTATCCCGGTAGTACCACCGGCCTCACCGATCTCGGCTCCTGCGGCAGTGCCATCGTGATGGTGGATATCTATACTGATCGCGAAAGCGGGGCGAGGAGATACACCTTTCCGACGCCCTGACCCTGCTACAGGCTCCTGCCTATCGGCCTCCGGGGAATCTACCGCCGGCGCGCAACGTGCAGCAATGCGCGCGGCGGCGCGCAGCTTCAGCGCGCGGCAAACATGCGGCCCGCGGCGTAAGTCACACCCGCGGCTGCTATTCCGATCAACATGCTTTCGAGTCCGCTGCGCCACCACGAACGGCTGGTGATGATTGTCTTGAGCGCGCCGACTCCGAACAGCACCGCGACGGTCGAGATGGCCGACACGATCAGCGCGCGGCTCGGCTCGAAAAAAATATACGCCCAGACGGGCACTGCCGCGCCTGACAGATACGACAAGCCGACGGCAAAGGCGGAGCGGATCGGGCGGTCGAAGGATTCTTCGTTGAAGCCCAGCTCCTCGCGCATCATCACGTTGCTCCATCGCTCGGGGTCCGACGTGATGTGCGCGACGATCTGATCGAGCAGCGGCCCGGCGAAGCCCTTTTTTCGATAGATGGTGCTGATCTCTTCGCGCTCGCGCTCGGGCCATCGGCGGATTTCGTCGCGCTCGCGTTGTATCTCGCTTTGATAAAACTCGATCTGCGAGCGCGCGGAGATGAACGCCGCAAGCCCCATCGCCACCGCGCCGCCCAGCATCTCCGACAGTCCCGCCATCATCGCCGCGTTGCCGGTGACGAACGCGCCCGCAACGCCGGAGGTAACCGCAAACGAGGCGACCAGTCCGTCGTTCAGCCCGAGCATCACGTCGCGCACCCAGCTTCCGCCGGCGGCGTGGACCTGCTCGGTGTGATGGTCGTACTCGCGGCTGAGGATCGAAAAAGCCACTACTCAGTTCCTCCAGCGAGCGGCTTCACGACGGGCTCCGTGGCCGGGACGGCGCGGCGCTTGCGGCGATCGATCGAGTCGCGCGCCGCTCCAACTTCGGCGACCATCCTGCGCGCGGCCGCGCGATCCGGCCGATGGCCCAGGTAAGAGTAAAGAAAATCGAGACGCGCCGCGCGGCAGAGAAATCGCCCGATGCTGCGATCGAGATGCACCAGGTTCAGAATCCGGCGATCCCAGGAGACGTTGGCGGCGCTGCGGAAATCCTCGAGGTCGATAAAGTACACTTTGAAGCCGCCGGACTCGTTCTCCTCGACCATGATGTTGGTCTCCTGCAGATCGCGAGTGTAAAGACCCGACTCGTGCAGACGCCGGATTTGCGCGGCCACCGTATCGGAGATTTGCTTGCGGCGATGCACGTCGCGTCCCTTGATTTCTCCGGGGCCGAGCATGAAGCGGCTCAGAGAGTCGGCGTTGATGAGCGCGCGGCTGACGAGATAGGAGGCTCGAATCGCACCCGCCTGGTACATATCCATGGCCGCCAGCGGCTCCGGATGCGCCAAGCCTTGCGCCTGGAGCATCGCGGCGCCGGCGAGCGATCGCGCGGCGCGAGATCCGCGTAATCGCGCGTAAACGCCGCGGCCCCATGAGGGAACCTCGACGCGCTTCAGGAACGCGGTCCCGGCGCCGGGGACGTCGAGGAATCCAGCCAGCGTGCGCGCTTCAGATTTGAGCACCCGGAAATCCGGCGACGCGATCAATTCGTCGGCGCGCTCGACGACCGCGCGCCAATCCGGCGAGCGCGCATAGAGGACTACCGTGCGCATGCGCGATCAAGCCTAGCCCTTTCGCGCACCGATGGCATCGGGGGGCGCGCCGGCGAGAGGCGCGAGTCTGCGAGTCTCATGCGCCCTCCCGCGCCGCCCCGGCAAAAAACTATTTCTTGGGCAGGACGATTAACGAGCCGCCGATATGCGCAAGATGCAACTGGCAAAAATACTGGAACACGCCCGGTTTGTCGGCGACGAAGGTGACCTTCTTGGGCGCGCCGGATGTCACAATCTCCGCGATGTTGTATGCGGGAATCGTAAAGCCGTGCTGATTCGACGGGCCCGCGCCCGGCACCTGATTCTTGAGCGTGAGCGTTACCTTGTCGCCCTGTTCGACCGCGATCACGCTGGGCAACCAGAACTTCGTGTTGTCCACCTCGACCGAGACAAGCGTGAATTTCCTGGTGCCGGGCTCGTCCACGGCGCGCGCTGGCGCTGCCGCGGCCGAGGGGGCGGCGTCGGCGGCAGCCGCGATTCGGCCGGCGCTGGGAAGCATGAACGCGGCCACGGCCGCCATCACGGCCATCGTTTTCAACATTGCCTTGCTTATCGAAGTTTTCTCCTTGTTCAGCAGGTCACGACAATCCATCACGAGAATCGCGAAACTCAGCCGTTGAATCGCTTTGCGAGTTTTGCCCATTGCGCGTCGTCGGTGCCGGCGCGATACGGAATGTAGAATGCAACCCGGTCGAGCAGCCCATCATAACGCTGCATCACCTTGTCCGCGATCTCGTCGTAGGTGCCCGCGACCGTGTACACGTCGAGCATCTCGTCGGTGATCTCCCTGGCCATCGAGACCCACTCGCCCCTGGCGGCCTTTTCGTTCAGCCGCTGGGCGACATCGCCCCATCCGTGCGTGTCGAGCACGATCTTGTAGGTTCGGGTCGAGGCGTAAAACGAGATCTGCTGCCGGATGGCTTCGCGGGTTTTTTTTATTTCGTCCTGATTATGGCCGACGATCACGAACGCTGCCGACTGGATTTCGAAGTCCTTGCGCGAGCGCCCGGCCTTCTTGAGACCCTTCTCGACGTTCGGCAGCACGACTTCACGGAGATACTTGGGCGAGTTGAAGGGATGCGCATGCAGGCCCTCGCACAGTTCGCCGGCGAGCCGGAGGATATATTCGTTGACGCCGGCGATGTGAATCGGCACATTCCAGTAGTTGTGCCTGGCCGGCGTGAAGAACGGCGTCATCAACGAGAAGTTGTAGTACTTGCCCTGAAACGAAAGTTTCGCGCCGCCCTCCGACCAGCATTTGAAGATCGCGCGGAGCGCCATGATGTACTCGCGCAGGCGCGGCACCGGCGCTTCCCACTTCGTGCTGTAGCGGCGCTCGATATGGCCCTTTACCTGCGTGCCGAGGCCGAGGATGAAGCGGCCCTCGGAAAGCCCCGCCAGATCCCACGCGGTCGCGGCCGTAACCATGGGGCTGCGCGGAAACGCAATCGCGACCGAGGTGCCCATTTTGATTCGGCTGGTATGCTCGGCGACCAGCGCAGCCGGAAGGAAGGCGTCGTTGCCGGCCTCCGGAATCCAGATCGCATCGAATCCCGCAGCCTCGGCGGCGCGGGCGGCGGCCGGAACATCGCGCAAGTTGCGCGCTGAGAGACCAGTGTCGAGCTTCATAATTTTTCGCTCCCGCGTAAATTGTTTCGACGAATGGGCGAAATCGTAACAAAGCCCGCGGCGTACTGGAAAGAGCGCGCTCAGCGGGGCGCGGATGCGCGGCTGCGAATCACGTCGAGCAAGCGGCGCGGGTAGTCGCTGATCAGTCCGTCCACGCCCATGTCGAGCAGTTCCCGCATCTCGGCTTCCTCGTTCACCGTCCAGACGTGCACTTCGAGTCCGATGCGATGGGCGAACTCGACACTTTCGGGCGTGACGAGTTGCCACGACTCGTAGCTGGGCGGGATTTGGAGTGCGTCGCCGGGCGGACGATACTTGTCGCGGCTCACCATCGCCTGAAAGAATCCGCCGGTTTCGAAGTACGAAAAATTGGTCGGGATTTCCGGCGCCAGCATCCGGACCTCGTCGAGCGGTTGCTGGTGCTCGCTGGCGACGAACACACTCCTGCGCATCCCGGCGCGATCAATCACGCCGAGCATCGGCACGATCACGCTCGGCGCAATTTGCTTGACCTCGATCTCGATCGGCAGTTTTGGAAATGCCGCAAGCACTTCGGCCAGACGCGGCATCCGGATGCCCTTGTCTCTGAATGGAAAATTCGCGCCGTCGAGCGTAAACATCCGGCCCGCGTCGGCCGCCGCAAGCTCGGCGTACGTCCGTTCGCGGATGACGCCGGCGCGCCCGCAAGTGCGCTCCAGATGGTCGTCGTGACTGACAACGATTTCGCCGTCGCGCGTCATATGGATGTCGAGTTCGAGATACTGAATGCCGATCGCGGCGGCGGCGGCAAATGCTTCGAGCGTATTTTCAGGATGCGTACCGGCGCTTCCGCGATGGCCAAAGGCGCGCGGCAATCCGGGCTTGAAGAAATCGGTATTGGGATGCTCGCGCATTTCAGGTGCAGCCTCGTCGGGATTTCAGCTGTGACCGGGAAGTTGCGACCTGGTAATGGCGATCAAAGAATGGGGCGAAACTGCAAGACGTTCAGATCACAGCGCGCTGTCGGACTCCGAGGCTCCGAACGCATCGCCGCTGCGGCTGCTCGAGATTCTCTGTGCCCGGATATGCGCGCTCTTTGCCGGGCTGCGGCTGAGCGTCACGTGGTACATGTCGGCGAACTTCGAGATCGCGGGTTTTCGCGCGTCGGTCGCGATGAAATGGCTGCCGAGGTCGGGCAGCTTGGCCAGCGCAGACTGGTAGCGATCCTTGATGTCGTCGAAGATCGCCTTCATCCGCGGCGAGACCTCGTGATTCTCGCCCAGGTTCTCGGTGAGCGGATTGACCCAGGCGCCGGCTTTTTCCATCGCGAAATGGAGATGCGGCCCGGTCGAAAGGCCGGTCGAGCCGACATTTCCAATGACCTGCCCCATATGAACGTAACCGCCCGGCTTCACGTCGGAGCCAATCTTCGACAGATGGCCGTAGATGCTGATCATCTCATGCTGATGCTGAATGCGGATGCAATTGCCGAGCTCGCCCTGCCACCCCGCGCTTATCACAGTGCCATCGGCGACGGCCTTGACCGGCTCGCCGTATTTGGCGACCAGATCGACGCCGACGTGAGGCCGATACTCGTGCAGGATCGGATGATAGCGATGAAAGGTGAAGCCCGAGGAAATGTACTGGAAATTGAGCGGGAACTTCAGGGACTGCGGACCGAGCGCGTGGCCCTTTTCGTCATATAGATGAGGGCGGCCGTGTTCGTCCGAGAACGATATCGCCGTCAGGGTACGGCTCCCAAAGCGGATTTGCGCCGCCTGCACGTCGCCGGCGAGCGTGTAGGAGCCGTCGCGGCTGACCTTTTCATCGTAAATCAGCTTGACTGCGGAACCGGGCGCGAGGCGATTGAGATCGTGGCGGTCCGCGAACGCATCCTTCAGCGTGTCGACGATTGGCTTGGGAATCCCGTTCTCGGCGGCTGCGCGCTGGAAGCTGTCCTTGACCGCGAACGTCAGCTTGATCGGGCGAACGAAATACTCGATCGGCCGCAGCCCAGCCTTAAGCACGCCGGCGCCGAGGCTGGCCGCGGTGAGCGTGGTCTTTTCGTCAAGATCGTACTTGAGGCCGCGCATCTCACCGGTCTCGGGATCCTTATATAGCGTCAGCGGATGGCCGCTGTGAAAATATCGGTTTGCGGTGATGCGCTGAATGTACGACGCCCACTGATGCGCGTCGTCCGGTTCCATCCCGGCATCGCGAAGGTAGCTTTCGATTGACGCGGTGCGGTCAAGCGTCATGCTGATCGTGATCGACGCAGGTGCGGGGTTGGCGGATTCGGGCTGCTCGACTACGTCAGGGGCGTCCTTGCCGGCATCCAGTTCGGAGCTGAGCGTGTCGAGCGGCGAGGCAAGCGTCTGCGGATTTGCCTGGAAAAAAAGAAACAGCGCCGCGGTGGTCGCGATCAGGGCAACGACCAACCCCATCAGCGCGCGTGGATATCCCAAAGAGCGTCTCCCCCGAGCCAGCATCATCAGCGACGCTAAGTCATTCGCCTACCCAACGCAACCCCTAGCGGTGTATCACTCTGATACATCACCGTCATCTCTATTCATACTTGACTGAGGATAGCGACAGAAATTCACGCGGTTACAACAGGAACAAACAAACCGATGCGCAGGGCACATATGGATCGGGAGCATCAACCACCCGCGACGCGACTAAACGGGGCGGTGTCAGGGCAAATTCATCAGGGACAATTCCGAGCCGCCCGATAACCCTCCTGCTCGGCTCCTTCGCGGCTGGCGAACACGACTCGATTCTCGGGCGCCATCTTGTCGTAGGTTCCGCATCCGGGCCAAGCGTAAATCTTGCTTCGCCGATTACCAACGAAAACGATTTGGCCGGCAACGGTCTTAGATGAAACAACCTGCGCCGGGGCGGAATTCGCTTTCCCTGCATGCGGCCCATCGTTCGGACCAGCCGGCTGTGTCCAGATCTCATTCAACAGGCTGGCCAGCCTGAATCCCGCTTTCACAAGCTGATGACCCGCGACCGCGTCGGCGTGGTCCAGGTAAGAAGAGTCGAGCTCGACGGCGTGTCCGAGGGGATTGAGGCAGACATCGGCTGTGGGTTGGCAGGGTTCGATTGGGATGTGCAGCGCGGCGTAGATGTCGGAACGCGCAAGTTGATTCGATTCCCACGCAACATCGTCGGCGGCAATCCACGAATCGGCCTCTTTCTCAGGCGCATATGTTCGTTCCAACTTATGGGCCGTCGTCTCGGGCCTTCCGGAATCGATGCTGTCTTCGAGACGGCGCACGATAGTCGTGTCCCAGACCTCGTGAAGATTTTTTGCTCGAATATTCGAATCGACCGTCACGCAATTGCCGCCGTGGTCCTCGTCGTTAGCGGCGTGCAGAGGTTGATGGATGTCGCCGACAAAGTGGATCAGGAACGCGAGATCACCGGCAGCGCCCCAGCGGTCGTAGTTGCTCCCTTTCAAGCGCTTCGAATATTCGTCGATTTTCCCTGTCACGCAGTTTCCGCCGGGACATCGTGCAGGAACGTCCGCTCGCCGGTCTTGCAGACAAATGTCGATGAAGTGCCATGGCCTCGTCAAAGGATCTTCGTCGCGGAACTCGAAATCCGGACGGATCGAAGCCGCCTCCATCGCAGTTGCAATTGCTCTTTTATCGGCCGACGCGCCAAGGATGTCTGCCACGTGGCTCGCGGCCGCCGGCGTGAGGTTGTCCGCCGCAACGACCGCGACGATTTTGTGCCCATCACTTCCCCAAGCCCACGCCGATACAGGGCAGAGCAGAACTGCCAATACGACATTGGCAATGCAAAGCGCCGGTGAACGCGAGGAGTGCGAAAACGGTTCCATCAAATGCATCAGATAACCCAGCCCTCGATTGTGGCACCTATAGTACGCGGCCGTGTTACAAACGACAGCAGATGCGGGTGGTCATCGATGAATCGTGAATATCAAACGCGCGCGACGCGACTGGACGGGGATGCGGATGGCGATTGCTGCGCTTGATCTCGGGCGGCGCCGAATCGGAGTCGCCGTCACCGACCAGGCCTCGATGGGGGCGCATCCGCTGGGAATCGTCGAGCGGCGCGCGCTCAAGCACGACCTCGAGGCGATCGCCGCGATGATCCGCGACCGCCGCGTGAGCACGATCGTCGTCGGCCTGCCGCTCAACATGGATGGCAGCGAAGGCCCGGCCGCGCGCGGGGCACGGCGGTTCGCCGCGAGCATAGCGGATGCGCTCGGCGTCACCGTCGAGATGTTCGACGAGCGGCTGACGAGCTTCGAAGCCCGGGATCGTCTGGCAGACATGCCGGTCAGGAAGGGCGCACGCAAGACAGGGCTCGACGCGCTCGCGGCAGTGGTGATCCTCGAAGGCTGGATGCAGGCGCATCCGGATAAAGTCCCGCGCGGCGGTGGCGGCTGATGAAAAACCGCGGCGCGAAATATATCCTCGGATTAGATGAAGCTTGCGGCATCAATCCTCGCAGTCGCGATCGTCGTGGGCACAGCATACGCCGCGTTCTCATACTACTGGCTGAGTCCCACCGAAAAATTCGCGCCGCCACGCGCGCTCACGATTGAAAAGGGCGAGTCGTTTCGCCAAATCGCGCGAGCGCTGGCGGACGCCGGCGTGGTTCGAAGCGCGCTCGCGCTCCGATTGTACGGCCAGATGAGCGAGACCGCGCGCCAAATCAAGCCGGGCGACTATGCTTTCAACGGCGGCGAGCGGATTCCCGACGTGATGCGCCATCTGGTCAGGGGCGATTTCGTCGTCGTGACAGTCACGATTCCCGAAGGCTTGACGGTCCATCAGATAGCGGAGCGGTTGGCCGAGACGGGGCTGGTCTGCGCGGACGAATTCGAGAATGCCGCGCGCGACGGCGCGATGGTGCGCGCGCTCGGCCTGATGCCGCTCGGCGCCGAAGGCTACCTGTTCCCGGCGACGTACAGATTTTCACCGCACGCGAAGACCAACGACATGTTGGCGGCGATGCTCGCGCGGTTCTACCAGGTTCTGACGCCTGCCGTGGAAGAGCGGATGTTCGAGGCCGGCCTGGATGCGCGACGGCTGGTCACGATGGCCTCGATCGTCGAGAAGGAAGCGAAAGCGCCCGGCGAGCGCCCTCTCATCGCAGGTGTCTTCTACAATCGGCTGCGGCTCAAGATGCCGCTGCAATCCGACCCGACGGCGGAGTACGCGTACGAATTCGATGGCGCGAAAGAGTCGGCCGCGAGCGCGGTCCACACGGCGTCGGCCTTCAACACCTACGACTTCACCGGCTTGCCGCCGGGGCCAATCGCGAATCCCGGGCTCAAATCAATCGAGGCCGCGCTATATCCGACGCATACCGAATTTCTCTATTTTGTCGCACGCGAAGGCGGCACTCATGTCTTTTCGAAATCGTTTGACGAGCATCGGCGCGCAATCGCACTCCAGCGGAAACCGCCGGGAGGTAAACGAGCCGCAATACCGGTAAAATAAGCTACTTTGGACCGCCGATTGGACGGTCGCATCTGCGTCGAGTACGCTATAATTTCATTCTGTGGACAATCCGGTCGAGACAATCGGGATCGCCAGCGCGCGGATCGCGCGGCTAGCCGCCATCCGTGCGGTGCTATGCGCGGTTGCGCCGGCGCTCACCGCGATCGCGCTGGGGGTGTTGCTCGAGCCAATCGGCAAGGTGACCTGGACGCGGCTGGGATACCGGCTTGCGCCCGAGCGCGCGGCTGTGCTCAGCCTCGTATTGATCGGCGCGGGCATCGTGGTGCTTGCGGCAGGATTGGTCATGGCATTTCGGGCGTATCGGCGCGCCAACGACTTTGTTGCGGCGGCAGCCGAGCTCGACGACCGCCTGAATTGCGATCAGGAGATCGTGACGTTCGGCACGCTGACCAATCCGTCGGCGCCGGAGAGCATCCGTGCGCGGCGTACGCCGCTGTTCCCGATTCTGTGGCGGCGCGCGATCGCGCTGTTCGGCGGCCTCGATGTTCGCCGGGAATTCAGACTCGAAGTCGGCGAGCCGCTCAAGCGATCCTCGATTTTTGCGGGCGTGGTCGCGCTTGCGATGGTGCTCGCGACATTAGGATTGGTGCGCGCGCCGACGCCCGAGAATACCGAGGCCGCCAAGCTGCGCGCGATCGCCGAGGAGATCGCCAGAACATCGGCCAGTTCCGACGATTCCGCGCTGGCGGACAAGATTCGCCAGGCAGCCGACGCGCTGGAAAATTCCAAGCTGCCGCCGGAAGAGAAAAAGGCGCGCATCGAGGAAGCGATGCGGCAGGCCGACAAGGCCGCACAAAAACGCAGCAACAGCCAATCCGGAAAAAATCAGGCCGCCGGTAAGTCGAACGCACCGAACGGAAACGGCAACGGCAAGAGCCAGGGCCAGGGCAACTCCACGGGCGCGGGCAACGGCGAGGGCAAGAGCGAGTCCGGCGCCGGCCAGAAGCTGGGCGTCGAGAGTCCGGGCTCGGGCAAAGGCAACACCGGCAAGAATTCGGGCAAGAACCAGGGCGGAAAAGGATCGGCAAAAAACGACAAGAACGATCAGAACAAGGGCGACCAATCGAGCCTCGAACTCCATGACGAACTCGCCAAAGCCGAAGCGCAGGTCGAGACCGCCAACGCAAAAAATCCCAGCCCCGACAAACAGCCCGGCGGCGACAAGAATCAGGGCGGCGGCAGCCAGCTCGATCCCAACCGACCGGGGATCATCCCGAAGCCGGGCGCCAACGGCGATCGCAATATTCCCGCCGCCGGCGGTAACCCCAAAAATAACAAGGACATGGGCTCGAACCTCGGCGATACGCATCTCGGCGAGATGCCGACCTCGACTAATGCGCAGCGCTTCCTGAAGCCCGGCGAGAAGGGCGCCGCACTGGACATCAAGGATGCGCGCTACGTCATGTTCCGGCTGCCGGGAGCGCCCTCTTCCGGTAGCGGCGGGAAAACGGTACTTGACACCGATCGGCCCACGGCGACGACGGGTTACGTCAATGCCCCGCTTGCGCCGACCAGCGACGACGCGCCGCCCGACGAACGACAACTGGTGCCGCCGCGCTATCGCGACATGATTCACTAGAAGATTCAGGATAAGGAAGGACAACGGATGGGAGCGGCTCCTCAACAAGCTTCACCCGACCAGCGGGTCGCAGAATTTCGCGAGATCTTCTCGCGCGCCGAGAGCGAAGTCGCGCGCGTGATCGTCGGCCATCGTGAGGTGGTGCGAAAAATGCTGACCGCGCTATTTTGCGGCGGCCATATTTTGATCGAAGGCGTGCCCGGACTGGGCAAGACGCTGATGGTCAAGGCGGCCAGCGAAACGCTCGGGCTCAGCTTCAAACGAATTCAGTTCACGCCCGACCTGATGCCCTCGGATATCATCGGCACGCAAGTGCTGACCGAGGCCGACGGTCATCGCGAGTTCCAGTTCAAGCCCGGCCCGATCTTCGCGCACATGGTGCTCGGCGACGAGATCAATCGCGCGACGCCCAAGACGCAATCGGCCGTGCTCGAGGCGATGGAAGAGCATCAGGTCACCGTCTTCGGCACCACCTACGTGCTCGATCCGCCGTATATCGTCCTCGCCACGGAAAACCCCATCGAGCTCGAAGGAACCTATCCGCTGCCGGAGGCGCAGATGGATCGGTTCATCTTCAAAGTCGTGATGGGATCGCCCAAGCCCGACGAATTGCGCGAAATCCTCAGCCGCACCACTGGTACGGCGCATGCCAAAATTCAGCCGGTGTTCGAACCTTCGCGCGCGCCGCGGGCGATCGAGGATCTCAAGGCACTCGTTCGCGAGGTGATGGTGGCCGAACCGCTCGAGCGTTACATCATCAGCGTGATCGGCGGATGCACTCCCGGCGGTCCCGGCGCCATCCCCGAGGTTCCCCAATACCTGCGTTTTGGGCCGAGCCCGCGCGGTGCGCAGGCGCTGATTTTGTGCGCCAAGGTTAACGCCTTGCTCGCCGGCCGCGTGAGCGTGAGCTACGACGATATCGACGACGCGATCGTCCCGTGCCTGCGCCATCGCCTGCTGCTCAACTTCCAGGCCGAGGCCGAAAGTGTTTCTTCGGAATCGATCCTCGAGCAGGTGGTAAAGCGGCTCAGGAAGCCGCGCACGTAGCCGATGTTCGGACTGCCGGACGAGTTCACGCCGGGTTTTCTTGCCCGGCTCGAAAAGCTCAGGATCAGAACCCGCCAGCGATACGGCGGGCTGGGCCGGGGGATGCATCTATCGCCCAAGCGCGGCTCGTCGCTTGAGTTCAACGATTTTCGCCATTACTCGCCCGGCGACGACTTCCGCTACATCGATTGGGGGCTTTACGGGCGCAGCGACAAACTCTACATCAAGCTTTTCCATGAAGAGGAAGACCTGCTCACCTACATCTTCGTCGATGCGAGCGCGTCGATGGCGTATCCGGCGGGCGACCGCAAGTTCGAATCCGCGATCCTGACGGCGCTCGCACTTGCCTACGTCGCGCTGGCCAGCGGCGATCGCGTGATGCTGCGCGTGCTCGGCGGCAGCGGCGGCAAGGTGAATCCGTCGTTCGTCAACGGCCGCCATCGAATCGTCGAGCTTGCGCGCCGCCTTCACAATCTCAAGCCGGGCGGGCAGTTCGATTTCGCGACGTCGCTGGCGACCGAGCTGCTCGCGATTCGGCGCGCCGGCAAGGTGTTTATCGTTTCCGACTTTCTGATGCTGCTCAACTCGGTCACGCGCGGCCTCGGGATGTTCACCGCGGCCTCGATGGACCTGACGGCCGTGCAGATTCTTGGCGGGCGCGAGCTCAACGGCCAGGGCCTCGACGGCGACGTAGAGGTAGTCGATTCCGAATCTGGCGAGCGGCTGCGCGTCTCGATCGGCGACCGCGAACGCACGCAGTATCGCGAGACGATGCTGCGTCTCACGCGCGAAATAAAATCGTTCTGCCTCGGGCGCGGGCTGCATTACGCGCTCTACACGACCGACCAGAACTTCCAGAATTTCTTCGTCCGCGCGGTGAGCGACCTCGGCCTGGCGCACTGAAGAGTTATCCGATGGGATTCCTTTATCCAGGCGCGCTCGTATTTTTCGCCCTCATCCCGGCGCTGGTGCTGGCATATCTGGCCAAGGAGCGGCCGGCGCGCGTGACGGTCTCGAGCGTGCTGGCGTTCCGTGCGCTGCGCGGTTTTCGCCGGGAGCGTTTCGGTGGATGGCCGCGGCTGGATTGGATGTTCTTCGCCGAGGTCTTCATCCTGAGTCTCGCGGTGCTCGCGATGGCGGGTCCGTTCATCTGGAAGAAAACCGCTCCGCTCGCAGTCGTGATCGACAATTCCGCCGCGATGCAGGCGTTGACGCCCGCGGGTAAAAGCCGTTTCGAGGTCGCGCGCGAAAAGCTCGACGCCGCCTTGTCCGCCGAAGACGGCGGCGGCGAAATCTCCGTTTACGTCACCGCGCCGCAGCCGCGCCGGGTGGCGCCCCCGTTCAATACCCTGACCGAGGCGCGCATTGCGCTGTCGCGAATCAAGCCGACCGATGCGCCCAACGATCAAACGACGCTCGAAAACTTCCTCGGCAACCTCGCCTCGGAAGCGCGCGTCGCAAAGGTGATTTTTGCCGGCTCCAACGCGCTCGCCGCGCCGGTTCCCGCGCGAATTCATCCGATCGCGGTGGGCGACGCCGTCGCAAACGCCGCGATCGGCTCGTTCTCGCTGCGGCGCGAAGCCCTTGGCGCCGTAGCTCTTCACGCGAGTCTCTCCATCGCCAACTTCAGCCCTGATACCCGCACGCTCGAACTCGTCGTGACCGGAGACGGCAAGGAAATCGCCCACGCCAGGGAAGCTATCGGCGCGCGTGGGACTGCTACGCTCGAGTTCCCCGCGATCCCGCCCGCGCGGATTTACGAGGCGAAACTCGCACCCGACGACGCGCTCGCCCTCGACAACGTCGCCTATGCGACCGCAGGCTCCGTCAAGAACGTATCGATTCTTTTCATCAGCCCGACTCCCGCCGACGCCGCGGGACTGAATTCGATTCCCGGCGTCGAGGTCACCGCGCGAACCCCCGATTCCTACTCACCCAGCGATCTCGGCACCTTCGATCTCGCCATCTTTGAATACGCCGCGCCCAAGGAAATCCCCGGCGTGAACACGATGCTCGCGATGCCGCCGCCGGGCGATCCCGTTTTCGGATTGACGGTGACGCCGACCGCGAAGGTCCAGATTGCCGGATGGCGCACCACCGACACGCTCACCGATTCGGTGAATTTCCGCCTGCTCAGCCTGCGCGGGGGCGAGTATTTCGGGACTCATCCATGGATGAGTCAGGTGGTCGGCGGCGACGGCGGCGCGATCGTGCTCAAGGGCGAGCGCGGAGCGCATCGTTTCGTCGCGACCGGCTTCAATCCGTTTCCGTATCTCGGGCGGCGCAACCTTCCCATGTCGGTGCTGACGCTCAACGCCATCAGTTATCTCGCCGGACTGGGTGCGAGCAGCAACGGCTCCCGGACCGGACAGCCGTGGCTGGTGCCGGCGGGCGTCGAGCGCGTGATACTTCCGTCGGGAAGCGCGGTGGCAGCTCATCCCGGAACGCTTTTCACCGCGGTTTCGGAGCAGGGAGTCTACGAACTCGTCGGTCCCGGCGGCGCGAAGACGCCGCGCGCGGTGAATCTTGCCGACTTGACCGAGTCGGATCTCTCCAGCTCCGCGCCGCTCAAAGTCGAAGCCGCAAATTCGGGTTCCGCAGCCGCGCCGCTAATGGAAAAATCCTCGCTTGGCGATTACATTCTCGCCGCGATCATCGCGCTGACGGCTCTGGAAGCCCTCATCGTCTATCGGCGCCGCCGAACCGCCGAGGCCGCCGCGCCGTGATTCCAACAGTCTTCCAGCACGATCTGACCTTTGCTCATCGCGAGGTGCTCTATCTGCTCGCGATTCCCGCGATCGTTGCGCTCTGGGGTCTGGTCAACGCGCGCGAAATTCGCCGCGTGTTTGCACCGTTGATGCGCGCGATGGTGCTCGTCCTGTTCGTTGTCGCGTTCGCAAATCCGCAGCAGGTAATGCATTCCGAAGGGGCCGCGCGGCCCGCAATCGTCGATGCGAGCGCCAGTATCACGCCAGCGATGCGCGCGTGGACGCTCAAGCTTATCCGCGACGACCTTGGTCTGCGCGCGGGAGACCCCGCGTACATGTTCGCAGCCAGCGCGGTGCCTCAATCGATCGGCGCGGTCGAATCGGCGTTCGCCAACGGAACCGGATGCCCCGAATGCGGGCCCGGCGCGACCAACCTTGAGAGCGCGCTCTACCGTATCGCCGCAGATCCCGACGCGCATGGCGGCCCGGCTGTGATGGTGACCGACGGATGGCAAAATCGCGGCGACGCTGAGCGCGCGATAAGCGCGATTGTCTCCGCCGAGATTCGCCTCGACATCTTCACGCCGCCCGGCGCGCGTTCGATCCCCAACGTCGCGATGACGGCGCTTTCGCTTCCACCGGCGCTGGAGAAGGCGGCTGCGTTCGCGCTCGGCGTCACGCTGGAGAATCTTAACGACGTGCCCGTGACGGGGACGGTCACCATCGAGCGCGACGGCGCGCTAATCGATGAGCGCAAGGTGACGCTGGCGCGCGGCTCGCAGCGCTTCGACTTCCCGGTCCGCAACGAAACCGCCGGCCTGGCCTCGTACACCGCCGCCTTCAAGCCCGACAATCCCGCGCTCGACGCGTACCCCGAGGACGACTCTCTCAAAGGATGGGTGGGAGTGGGCGCGCGCCGCAAAGTTCTGATTCTTACCGGCAGCGCCAGGGACGCGAACTATCTTGGCATCGTCGTCAATCGGATGGGACTCGAACCAACCGTCGTGCCCGTCACCGGTGCGGCCTGGGACGGCGCCGTCTCGGGTTACGACGCGATCCTGATCAACAACGTGCCGAGCGAACGAATCGCGCCGGCCGCGCAGAACGCGATGGCGGAGTACGTGCGCCACGGCGGTTCGCTCGCGATGGTCGGTGGCGATTCGAGTTTCGGCCTTGGCGGTTATGCCGACAGTCCGCTCGCTGAGGTGATGCCGGTGACGATGAAGCCGCCGCAGCACAAGGAAAAGAAACGCGCGCTGGTGCTCATTATCGACAAGTCGGGCTCGATGGGCCGCAACGACAAACTCACCTACGCCAAAGCCGCCGCCGAGACCGTCACCAGAACTCTCAAGGACAACGACCTTATCGGCGTCGTCGGATTCGACTCGCAACCGTTCGTCGTCATCCCGCTGCAGTCCGTCGCGCAGAGCCGCCCGTATTTCGATCAGATGATCAACCGGCTCTCCGCGCATGGCCAGACTTTCATGATTCCAGCGCTGCGCGAGGCCGAGCGCATGCTCGGCAACAGCGGCGCACAGGTCAAGCACGTCGTTATCCTCACCGACGGCGAGACCGGAG
This sequence comes from Deltaproteobacteria bacterium, assembly GCA_003135135.1. GTDB lineage: Bacteria > Desulfobacterota > Binatia > Binatales > Binataceae > Binatus. The sequence continues at coordinate 53,393 of PLDK01000041.1, read as the reverse complement.
GCACCGCCGAGATGTACTACGACCTGGTCTCGCGGATGCATCATGACGCCAACACGACGATCTCGACGATCGCGGTCGGCCGGGACGCCAACGTGGACCTGCTCCAGGCGATCGCCAGGTACGGCGGCGGTTCCTACTATCAGACCGACAACCCGAGCAATCTGCCCCAGCTTTTCGTCGAAGACTTTCGCGCGCACGGCGGCGAGATCACGATGGTCGAAAAAGAATTCACACCGCGTACCGAAAACCCTGACGCGATTTTGAAAGATCTCGCGGCGCGCCAGATGCCGCCGCTCAAGGGCTACGTCTCCACCGAAATCAAACCGCGCGCCACCATGAGCATGTACGTGGATCGCAGCGGCACGCGCGAACCCGTCATCGCGAGCTGGAAGTACGGCGCGGGCAAGGCGATGGCGGTGACCACGGATGCGAGCGGGCGATGGTCCGGGAGGTGGGTCAGCGCGAATGTTTTTCAGCCGCTTTGGGATCGCATGCTCGCCTGGATGACGCCGGAGATGCCCGCCGAGCCCAAAATCGACGTCGCACTCGGCTACAATGCAGGCCGGATCAATATCAAGCTGACCGACTACAGCGCGGAGCCGGGCAACGCGGCCCGCCTGGTAACCGTGCTCGTGACGCGGCCCAACGGAACCAGGACTGAAACCGCACTAACCGAAGAAGTTGTGGGCGAGCTGTCGGGATCGATCGACGCGCCAGCCCCCGGCAATTACTACTTCGAAGTCCGCTCGCCGGCCGGCAAGGACAAGAAGTTCCCGCCGCTCGCGTTCACCGTCAGTCCGTCCGTCAACGCCGAACTGCCGCAGCCCGAGCCCAACTACGGACTGCTCGAACAACTCGCGTCCGCCACCGGCGGGCGTCTCAATCCGTCGCCGGCGGAAGTCTCGACGCAACGCGCCACGCTCGAGCGCCGCGTCTCGATGAATCCGTACCTGCTCGTCGCGGCGATGATTATGCTTATTGGCGAAGCCTTGGTTCGCCGCCTCACTGCATGAGAGCAGTTCGATGAAAGACGACCCGGTTCACGCCAACCATCATGTGCAGCGCGATTACCCGGCCAAGGTGAGATTCTGTCCGCTGTGCGGGGCCGCGATGGCGCCTCGGCTGATTATGCCCGAGAACGCCCGGCGCAACGTCTGCACGCGATGCGGCTTCGTGCATTTCCCGGGACCCAAGCTGGTCGCTGGATGCTTCGTGGTTGACGGCGGCCGGGTATTGTTGCTGCGCCGCGGCATCGAACCCGCGGTCGGCAAGTGGACCTTTCCGGGTGGCTACGTCGATTTCGGTGAGAACTCCGCCGACGCCGCGGTTCGCGAGACGCGCGAGGAAGTTGGGATGCGGGTTGCGCTCGGGCCGCTCCTGGGAGTGTTCACCGACTCGATGAGTCCGGCAATGACTATCGTTGTCTATCTCGCCGCACCGGGCATCGACACGCCGTCTCTGTCCGACGAGGCAACCGAAGTCCGCTACTTCGCCCCCGACGACATTCCGTGGCACGACCTCGCCTTCCCCACGACCACTGACGCTCTGACCGCCTGGGTTGCCTCGATCGGCTCTGCTCGCTAACGATTTTTGGCCCGACTCTGCGGAAAAACTCCACTAATCACGCGAACTTTCACACTTCGAGCATTAGCATTACTGACGCAAATCTGCTAAATAATTCATCTTAGTACTCCCGGCGCCTGCGGCCATTCGAAGTCAGGAAGGTGGCTCTTATGGAACGGGTTGAAGTGGTCTGTGGCAATGTCTTCGTCATCCGAACGCGCCAATTGGGTCCCGATTGGTGGTGCTGCGATCTTTACGAGCGAGCAGAAACCGACGCCGGCGGCGAGGCGTTTGTGCTCGAGGATTTCGGCCAATCAGAAATCGAGGCTATCGGAATGGCGCTGAGCGTCGCGCACGAGCCCAGCCAGGTCCAGCATCATCACTGATTCACGGCGCGCTGAAACCGTGAACCGCTGTATATCATTGTACGCAGCCTCGATTGCGGCCTCGGAGGTAATGCTCACGACGCCGTGCTACTTCGGACGATTCGCACCACGTGGCCGAGGTCGGCCTCCCGCATGTGAATCCGGCGAACTTCGCTGACCGGCCGCGCGCCCATCCTGGCGATTGCCTCGAGCATCAGCGCTTCGCTCATTCCGTGGCGCATCTCGCCGATCAGAATCTTCGCGATGTACCTGGCTTCGAATGCCGATGCGCGCGCGAACAGCTCGCGCAGCCGGTCGAGCATGCGCTTGCGCGCGTGGCGCCCCTCGATAGCGGCGATCTCGACGAATTTTTCGTTGAGCTCACGGATCGTGAGAGTGGGTTCAGGGTCGGCCGCGCGAAGCTTGAGCGTCATCTCGATCGCCTCGCCGAAGTCTTCGGCGGCGGCAAAGATATCTTCGCCCTGGTCTGCGCTGTCGGTCATCTCCGCGACGATTTTCCAGATTGCGCGGCCGCTGATTTTGGTGCGCTTCTCCCCGCCCAGCACGATCGCGCGACCGACCATGAATCGCGCCGCGATTTCCGCTTCATCGATGTCGAGTTTGGCCAGAAATGTGCCTACCGTCTCGGCCATCTGAAGCCGGCTCTGCGTCTGGCCGAGCGACTGGGAGACGATTGCGAAGTCGTAAAACGAAGGCACGTACGAGATTAAGGCTGCCCGCGCTCCCCCGCGCAAGCACCACCCGTGGCCGTGGCGACGGCAGCGCAGTATTAAGCCGTTGGCAGGGGGCCGCGCGCGACAACGGAGCGCGGCCTTAACGGTGGGTGCAGGGCTCAGCCCTGCGGTGCAGGGGTCACCCCTGCATCGGATGCGATTTTATGAACGGCAAAAAAGCTTTCAGGAATGCGTCGCGGCCCTCATCCATGAATACGTGTCCCACGCCCGCGATGATGTGTAGTTTCGCGCCGGGTATCTGCGCCGCGATTATCTCGGAGTTCTTCGCCGGGATCAGCACGTCGGCGTCGCCGGTCACAACCAGCGTCGGCGCCTTGATTTGCGGCAGGCGGTCGAAAGTTTTAAGCGTGTAGGTCCCTTCGAGTTGGCGTTGGAATGCAAACGGCGGCGTCGGATGCTTGAGCAGGCGCGCAATCGCGGCCTCGAGCACCGCGCGATTCTCCGCGATGTACTTTGGCGTGTACGTGAGCGGCCATGAGCGCCGAACCAACTCCTCCGGCGCAAGACCCTCGCGTGGCGCGGTCAGAACCTTCAGCGATTCGAGCGGTGGCGGCACGGCGTGCGCGCCACCCGCCATGGTGCATCCAAGCGTGAGCGTCGCCGTTCGACCCGGATGCCGCAGCGCAAACTCCTGCGCGATCATCCCGCCCATCGAGACGCCAAAGATGTGCGCGCGCGGAACTTCGAGCTTGCCGAGCAGCCCCGCCGCGTCATCGGCAAACATCTCGATCGAATACGGCGCGTCCGGCTTGTCGCTCTGCCCGGTACCACGATTGTCGAACGTGATCACGCGAAAGGTGCGCGCGAGCTCGGCTACCAGCTCGGGATCCCACACCGCTGAACTGGCGCCGAGACCCATGATCATCAGGAGCGGCTCGCCCTTCCCGGCGACGTCGTAGTTGAGGTTCACTTCGCCGACTTGAGTCTTTGGCATTTCGATCTCCTTTCCGGCAACGCCAATGGCGGCCCGCTTTACTTGTTAATGCACAGTCCCCGCTGCTTCATGTACTCGACGGAGTTCCCGGTCAGCGCGGATTGCGCGGTCGCATCGGCCCGAGAGATCGAGTTGTGCTGCGGATCGTAATAGCACTTCAGCTCGATAGTCTGGCCCAAAGGAATCTGCAATTCGACCGACTCGGGAGCGTTGGGCGCCGCGTATGAACTCGCCGTGGGCATCGTCGCCGGCTGCGACGACGGCGCCGCCCCCGCAAGCCCTCCCGTGACCTGGCACATCTTGACCGCATCGATCTTGCAACTGCCTGCCGGGGCGGGCGATAGATGCATGCTTGTCAGATCCATCCCCGGCGATTGCGGCTTCTTGCTCGAGCACGACGTCGTGCAGATTGCGGTCGCCACGATAAAAGCCAGCGCCCCGGTCCCGGCAAGCCGCAAGATGCGACGTTCTGTCATGTCAGGATTCGCTCCCGGATTTCAGGCCGCCGGCGAGGCAGCCGCGGCGCCGCTGCGCGCACGATCTTCGAGCCCAACCTTGCGGCAGCGCATGATCAGCTCGCTGCGCACGATGTAGGCGGTCTCCTCGATCACGATTCCGTGGCGGGCAAGGATCTCCTGGAGCCGGACCAGCGTGTAATGCGTGATGTGCTCGTCCTTGTATCCACCGGGCATCAGGAAGCCGTAGATCGGTTCGATAATCCGCCATCCAATCGTTGCATAGTCGGGCGTGCCGAGGATTAGCATGCCGCCGGTCCGCAGCACCCGGCACATCTCACTGAAAATCGACTCATCGAATGGAATATGTTCGATGACTTGCGAACTCATCACGCAGTCGAACGAGCCATCCTTGAACGGCAGCGCGAAGGCGGAACCGTTGACCAGCGGAATTTCGTAGCGGCGCAGAAAGCGGAGCTTGGCGTAGTTGTAATCCATGCCGACCACGTTGTTGAGGCTCTGCACGATCAGGCTGGAACCGCATCCCGCGTCGAGCACGCGGCCCGCGCCGCGCGCCCATAGCACGGCGATGCGATGGCGGCGGCGTTGCCAGTAGCGCTGCGGGGGAATCAGGCTGTAGAAGGCGCGTTCGTCGTAGTCGGCGGACTTAAGCGAGTTGCGGATTTTCCATAGCGGTAGTGAAGAACGCAGGATTTTCCACCCGAAGCTGGCCAGCTTCGCGTGCGAGCGGCCCGCGCCGCGCGGAAAATATGTGAACGGAACTTCGACCACGCTGAATCCGCTGGCGTAGGCCTTGACCAGGATTTCCTCTTGCACCTCGAAATTCGTGGCCGTCAGTTCCAGCTCCGCGAACACCTCACGCCGGTACAGGCGATAGCCGCTGGATATGTCGCGCACCGGCATTGAGAGCATCCGCCGCAGCACCACGTTCAGCAGCCAACTCGTAAACCGGCGCACCAAGCCCGAGTAGGCGACGCCGCCGAGCACGTAGCGCGACGCGACCACGATGTCAGCGCGGGTTCGCGCCCGCCACATCTTGACGATGAAATCGGGATCGTGCGACAGGTCGGCGTCGAGCGTAAGCAGGTAGTCGCCGCGCGCCTCGGCGATACCCGTCTCCATCGCGCCCGCGTATCCGCGCCGGCGTTCCCCAACGACGCGCGCGCCCAGCGCCTTCGCCGTTTCACTAGTGCCGTCGCTCGACGGGCCATCCACCACCACGATCTCGTGAGTGATCCGCTCGCGGTCGAGCAACGCGACCAGCCTGGGGATCAATATCCTCAGGTTTTCGGCCTCATTCATCACCGGCAAAATTACAGAAACGTCCATTCGGCTTCAGTTTTCTTTATGCTCGAACCAAGGAAACTTATTCGTCTTGCGCTCCCGGTTCAAGGCGCGTGCGAGACTTGAGGATTAAGACCTCTCGCTGCGCGATCGGTTCATTGTTTTGAGCCGCCACTCTCGAGCGCGAGTAACGCTCCGAAACACGGATCGCTTGCTGCCGTAGCGCGACCAATCTGGAGGTCGATCATCTGATACCCGTCAGCGAAGGCGACGGTGACGCGTGTCGCGGGTTGCCGTCCATGTGGTTCGTTGTGCCAATATACTCCCGACCAAATTTGAATGAAGGTGCGTCGAATCGATGAGCGGACTGGAGGCAAGCCATCAATACTGGAATGAGAAAGCCCCGGGAAATCCCTACTGGTATGTTGATGTTTTCAGTGTAACGTTCGCGGGGGAATCAGGTCCGCTCCGCTTCGAGGTCAATTCCCTGAATTGTGAGCGCGCTGAGCGCGAGTACCCGCGATGTTGATGCAGGCGCTGTGCAGTGTTGCGCCCAGGCGTTATCGGGTTTATCGCCTGCTTTCGCGGCTGGCCGCGGATCGCTACGAAATTTACCGCGTCGAGGGAGGGCTCATCTACTTGAACCTTCACGAATCGGCCGCGATGGTTCAGCGCGCGATGAGCGCCTACGAGCCCGCCAAGCATGCGCTGATTCGGCGCCATCTGCGGCCCGGCATGACTTTCATCGACGTCGGTGCGAACAAGGGCGACTTCACGCTGCTGGCAGCACGCTTGGCCGGTAACTCCGGGACGGTGATCTCGATTGAGCCGGCGCCGGAGAATCATTCGATTCTGCAACGCAGCATCGAGCTCAACGACTACACCAACATCAGGGTCTTGCAGGTCGCGCTAAGCGACCGCGACGGCACCGCCAATCTACAGATTGGCTCGACCAGCGGTTCGCATACGCTTTCCCCTGAATTCAACGGCTTACGCATGGTCGCGGTCCCAACCAGGACGCTCGACGGAGTTGTCGCGGAGCAGCAGTTGGGATCTGTCAATATGATCAAAATCGATGTGCAAGGGTTGGAGCTTGCCGTGCTGCGCAGCGCCTCACAGACGCTGCGCGCCAATCCTGGGATTATCCTGCTTCTCGACCTTCCCAAGCAGAGCGAAAAGCGGCGCGCGATTGGCGAATACCTTGCGCCATTCGGTTTCACATATTTCCCGGACTGCGATGAGCTGGCGCCCACTCGCGATCTTCCTGCCACAGCTTTCGAGGTCGCCGCGATGAGGCTGCGATCATGAGCCGGACAGTAGCGGCGGGCGGAAAAGCCGCGCTGTAGACTCCCGGATGGCAGTTCGGAAACAGAAAAGCTTCAGCGACGCGAGGCGGTCGCGCTCCCTTGGGAAGCGCGACCGCTCAATCCGTTAGTTTTTACCTTTGCCAGACATCGCCAGCTTCTGAGTGAAGGTCACCGCGTTGTCAGTAATGATCAGCGATCCGGAGGCACTGCCGGTTGTTGCAGTCGGGGTGAAGGTAACACCGATCGTGCAGGTGTCGCCGGCAGCAATGCTGTTGCCGCTGCAGGTGTCCGTACTCGTTGTGAAGGCGGTGTTGCCGTTAACGGCCGCAGAAGCGAATGCGATTGGGCCTACAGTGTTCGGGTTGGTTACCGTGACGGAAATGCTTGGATGATTACCGACCCTGACCGTGCCGAATGCAAACGACTTGGGCGAAACCGTCGGCGCCAGGAGCGTCCCCGTACCTTTCAGCGCGATCGTCGCGGGGTCGTCTGCAGTGGCGTTTCTGGCGTTGCTGACGATTTGCAGGCTCCCCGTATTCGTGCCTTGCGCAGCCGGAGTGAAGGTCACATCAACGGTGCAGCTCGAACCTGAGGACCCCTTGGGCGCCAGGGTGGTCGTGCCGCTGAGCTTGCAAGGATTCGCGCCGGAACTTGTTTCTGTGCCGAAGGCTCCGGTCGGCGTGATGCTGTCAACAGTCAGCGCGACCGGGTTGGGATTGGTCAGCGTCGCGGTTTTAACCGTAGTGCTTTGGTGGCCCACTATCGTGTTGGGAAACGATAATGCGGGCGAGAGGTTGATCAATCCGGCAATGCCGGTGCCGCTAAGCGTCACTGTGTGCGGGATCTCGGAAACATTCCAGGGCATGGTCAGCATGCCCGTAAACAGTCCCAGGCCAGTGGGATCGCTGGGACTGAGTGTAGCGGTGAAATCGACGCCGACCGTGCATGTCTCGCCGTTGGTCAACAGCGTCTGGTTGGAGCAGTGATCCGAAACCACCGGTATCTGGAAATTCGGAGAGGGGGAAACGCTAACCGGCACTCCGTTTGCCGAGGTCGTTGTAGCGGTGATCTGGCCGAAGGTGAGCGGGAGGCCGGATGGATTGTTATTTACCACCGTGACCAACCTGGGCGGCGTGGTGGTCGTGCCGGAATTCAGGACGACCGAGTAAGTGAATATTATATTGTATGGCGTGATCGTCGGCGCTACGGGAGTCGGCGTTGCCGTTGCCGTCGCAGTGACGGTCGGCGTTGAGGTCGCTGTCTCAGTTGCGGTTGCGGTCGCTGTCTGAGTTGCCGTTGCGGTGGCTGTCGCGGTCGGCGTTGCGGTGGCCGTCGCAGTTGCCGTCCTCGTCGCAGTTGCAGTTGCAGTCACAGTCGGGGTTGCCGTTGCGGTCGCAGTCACAGTCGGTGTCGCCGTCGCGGTCACAGTGACGGTCGGCGTTGCGGTAGCAATCGCGGTTGCCGCCTTTGTCGCAGTTGCGGTCGCAGTCGGCGTAGGTATCGCCACTATATAATTACAGGTGATGACGATGAGGCCACCCGAGCCGGCACCGCCCCCGAAGCCAGCGCCACCGCCGCCGGCGCCGTAAGTGCCGCCGGCTCCGCCAGTGACGGTGAGAGACCCACCGCTACCGCCGCCCCCACTCCCGTACGCGGGCGAGGCTTGCCATTCTGTACCGTCTCCGCCAGCGATCCCGAAGAAGGGAGCGACGCCGGAGCCGCCAGCGCCATCATCGCCCGCATCGCCTGAGCCACCAGGACCAGCGCTCGTCGATGTCCCGCCCGTTCCCGCATTGCCAGCCCCGTTGGGGCCCGCCGCTCCGCCGCCGCCTCCAGAACCCGTCGTGGGAGTGGTAGCGCCACCTGCGCCGCCTGAGTAGCCGGTACCGCTGCCAACCGTACCACCGGCGCCGCCTGTACTGCCCGACCCCGTTGACCCGCCACCTGCGCCGCACGAGGAAGCAGTTACGCTCGTGCCGTTGAAATAAGTGTTTCCGCCGTTGGTCGCCGCAGCGCCCCCAGCTCCGATTGCGTAGTCAATGATATTGCCGGTAGTCAGCGAGAGATCGCTGACCTTGCTGTAGGCTCCCCCACCGCCGCCTCCGGATGAAGCACCGGTACCACCGCCGGCACCGCCGCCGATGCACTGGATGGTGTTATTGGAGCCGTTACAGACGGCCGAAACGGTCCAGCTAGTGCCGGTGGTAAGAAAGACGACCGTTGAGGTCGGTGTCGGCGTTGCGGTCAAAGTCGCGGTTGGCGTCGCGGTGATCGTCGCTGTCGCCGTAGCGGTTGGCGGCACCACCGTCGCAGTGGCCGTCTTCGTCGCAGTCACAGTCGCAGTTGGCGTCGCGGTCACAGTCGGCGTTGCGGTCAAAGTCGCCGTTGCGGTTGCCGTCTTCGTCGCAGTTGGCGTTGCGGTCAAGGTCGCAGTTGCGGTCGCCGTTGCCGTTGCGGTTGCGCTCACAGTCGCAGTTGCGGTTGCCGTCTTCGTCGGGGTCGCGGTAGCCGTTGCAGTTGCAGTCGGCGTCGCGCACGCATTCACGGTCAGGGTGCCTTCGGCAGAGAAAGCATACGTGGTGTCGTGCGCTTCATATCCTTGCACGTAAAAGTGATTCGCTCCCGTTGGGGTGGTGCCGCAGGTAGTGGAGATCGTCAGGTGCGGACTGGTACCGCAAGTGACGCCATTGGAACTAAACGACGCAGTCGCGCCAGCCAGCGACCATGCGGTGCCCGCCTTCGACGACGTCCCCGCGGCGCTGACAAGGCTGTAAGTGATATCTTGCTCGCTGTTCGCGTACGTACAACTGACCACATAGGCAGCTGATGTGCCGCCGTCCGTAACCGTGTTGGAGGTCGGCGTTATCGTTACGGTACTGATACTGTCCGTGAACCGATCCTGCGCGGTCAGCCCCGAGGTCGCCCCGGTCGCCGTCATCGCGAACTTCACGCCGCCGTCGGTATCGCTAATAGAGAAATTACTGGAGTCGGTGAATGAGCCGGTCGAGTCCGCGTTGTCGTAAATTGTGGGGTTTCCGTCGCCATTGGACTGCGCAATCTGGATGGCAACCTGCTCCAGGGGTGCGAATCCGGTTCCATAAATGGTGACGTCCGAGCCCGGCGGATAGTCGGGCTTATCGGTGCGGATGGTCGGATAGGAAAACGTTTCGGTCTGCGTGAGCGGGTTGCCCGAGCTGTCCAGTCCTCCGCTTATCAGCAACTGCCCGACCGCGGGTGCGGCAAAGAAATTTGCCGCGAATTCATCCGCCACAGTGCTCATCGCGCCGTTGGCTGGCCCGTTGGCGACAAAGGCATTGACAATCGGATCGTAAACTTCGCTCGTGGCCACCGGCGCGCCCGCGTTGGTGCCGCCCGCGATGAACACCTTGCCGTTGTAGGGCAGCGTCACGCCCACATGGCCGCTGCGCGCGGTGATCATCTGCGCGGTGAGCGTCGTAAAAGTATCGGTCGCGAAACTGAACTCCTCGGCCGAATCCAGGGCGTTGCCGTTGGCATCCTGACCGCCTTCAATCAGCACGTCGCCATTGAGATCGAGCAGCATCGACGCGCTGGCCAGCGTGCGCGCCGTGTTGAGGCTACCGGTCTCGGAGACGGCGACGGTGACGGGATTGTAAATCTCTGCGCTGGCAAGCGGCCCGGAAGAATCCGCGCCGCCTGCGATCAGGACGGTGCCGTCGGCGAATAGAGTGGCGGTATGATCCTGCCGTGCGTTCTGCAAACTGGCGGCCGCCACCGAAAATGTTTGCGAGTTCGGATTGTAGATCTCGAGGCTGGCGAGCTGCCCCGATGCGCCGACCCCGCCAGCGATCAGGACGGTGCCGTCGGTGAGCAGCGTGGCAGTGTGATGGCTGCGCGCGATGTTCAGCGCAGGCAGCGCGGTGAATGAATTCAGCGTTGGATTGTAGAGTTCAGCCGCGGCTAGCGGGTTTCCTGAACTGTCAGCGCCGCCCGCAAGCAGGACGGTATTATCGTTCAGAACGGTTGCCGTCAGACCGGAGGCGGCGGTAGGAAGGCCGGTCGGCACCGCGGTGAACGTATTGGCCGACAGGCTGTAAATTTCAGCGCTCGTGAGCACGCCAGAGCTGCCGGTGCCACCGGCGATCAGCGCCCCGCCGTTGGGAAGCATCGCGGCGGCGTGATTGGCGCGCGCGGTGTTGAGACTGCCGGAAATCGACCACACGCCGGGCGCCTCCGCCGATATTGGAAGCGCAAGCACGAGGACGACGATCAGAGACTTCAGGACAATACGGCCAATGCGACCCGCGGGTCCGCGGCGCCATTGATCGATAGATTTCATGTTCTCCCCCTTCCCGTTTCCGCTCGATCCCAGAAGGGCGGACTCGCACAAAGCCCCGAATAGTCTTTCGGTGCCTCTTCGCCCCTCTGCCCGAAGTATCACTAGCCTTCGGCAATTAAGGCGGAATTATCGCAAAATATCCACTATGAGTAAATAGGAGATAGGATAAGCTAAAGAAATAGCTGAAATAACTAAAAATCATCTGAAACTTACAAAAAGCTATCTGAAGATTACAAATAGTAATCTAAACAGACAGTTAGTTGAAATTAACAAGATGTTGACCCGTTTGGATACAGGCTGACGGGTTTGGCTACAGTCGGACGGGGAGGCCGATTTTGACGCGATCTTCTTAAAGGAGGGGTCGGGGAGCGCGGCACCCGCCTCGCTCAGCCATCTCGGATGGCCGGCGTCCATCGAGGCCGCTAGTCCCGAGCGTTCCCCTTCCCGCTCAAATTAACCACCTGCGGACTATTGGCGGCGTCGTCCTGGAGCGGCAAGTTGCCGGTTCGCTTACCAATGGCGGTCGGCTCGAAGGTGACGCTGACGGCGCATGTGCTGTGCGCTGCGAGGCTGGCGCCGCAGGTATTGGTTTGCGCAAAGTCGCCAGTAACCAACATTCCAGTAAATTTCACCGCCACCCCGCTGTGGTTGGTTACTTTCAAAGTCCTGGCTGAACTCGTGGTGCCAAGTCTGTGATTCCCGAAATTCAACTCCGCATGCGAGATTGACAACGCACCGGGCGTGGACGTCGCAGTGGGCGTCGCGGAAGCCGTCGCCGTGGCGGTACGAGTCGCAGTCGCCGTGGCGGTCCGAGTCGCGGTCGCCGTTGCGGTCCGAGTCGCGGTCGCCGTTGCGGTCCGAGTCGCGGTCGCCGTTGCGGTCCGAGTCGCAGTCGCCGTGGCGGTCCGAGTCGCAGTCGCCGTGGCGGTCCGAGTCGCGGTGGCCGTGGCGGTCCGAGTCGCAGTCGCCGTGGCGGTTGAGGTTGGCGCTGGCGTCGGGGACCCGGTGGGAGTCGCGGTGGCCGACGGCGACGGCGTCGCGCTTGGAATGGGCGTCGGCCCCGGAGGGGAATCGCTGATTAGCAAAACGTGCGCCTGATAAGGCTGGTATGTGGCGGAGAAGCTCGTGCTGGTATCCGGCGCAGTGCTGACTCCGGTGTCGTAGTCGATAATGCTGGCCGCCGGCTGCGCAAGCGTGAACTCGGCGGTCACGGGTGACGCCGTGTAGTTGTACGAGAACAGGTAGCGGGTTCCGCCGCTCCCGACCTTGGTCTTGGTGAACACGGTGCCCGCCTCGGAGTTCTCGGTGATCACCGGGGCGTCGGGGCTGAGCAGCTCTGGCTCCAACGATTTGATCTCGGTGGTCACGTTGATCAGCTCCTGGTAAAGCGCCGCGTGCTCGACCGGATCTTTCACTTCATTGAGCCCGCGCAGGCCGTATTCCCAGTAAAAGAGTCCGTTCGCACCCTCGACGATAGCCATCCAGCTCATGTCGTGGAGTTGCTGCTGGGTCGGCCATACGGATTCCAAATCCAATTGAAAAAACTGGATGACGGTCCACACCGGGCGCGAGCCGTGGCCAGCCTGGTACGCTGCGCGAGTGCGATCCGCAACTTCGGCGAGATCGTTGCCGGTGAGGTTAGCAAGCGGATAGGCATCGACGCCCAGAACATCGACGGTGTCCTTCCAGGACGGGAGGGCGAGCGGGGTATTGAGGACAGCCAGGTTGAAGCCCGAGGGATCGGCCGCCTTGATCAGCCCATACTGGGTGAACGTTTCCGGTTGCCGGCTGAGCGCGGGCTCGTCGCCAACGTAATATCCCACCACGCTGGTGTCGGAAGAAAATGCCGCCGCGTAATCGGAAATCAGCGTGTCCTGATTCTCGGTTCCAAACTCCTTGGCGGGGCCGACCGGCCAGGCCGCAAGCCCCGTATAGAAGGCGGCCACGTCGGGCAGAAACGCAATCCCAAACTGCTTCATCGCAGTGGTGTATGCGGTAATCGCCGGCGTCTTCGCATTGGTAATGTAGTAGTTGATAATCATGTTGATCGGCGCCTGCGCGATCGCGGCAAGCCGCGGCACGTAGTAAGCCGAACTGTCCGAATAATCGGTCGTGTCGTAAATTCCGAGCACAAAGTGAGGGTTGCCGTCGATGAAATGCGCAAGGTTGGCCGGGTCGATCCACGCCTTCATGCCCGCGCGCACCGATGCGCCGAGCTTTACGATGGCGTAGGGGCTCTGTGCCATCAGCACATTGCCGCTGCCATTTTCGAGTGTTCCGGCGAGCTGATAGGTCCCAGGCGGCAAGGATGTCATGTCGAGGGCGCCCGTGAACTCAGCCGACTCGGGAGTGATGGTCTGGCTGGCGACAATATTGCCGCTGGCGTCCGTCGCGTTGATTACGACTTGCAGGCTCGACAGCGCGGTCCCGGCAGGCGGAGTGACGGTCAGTTCCACGCTTGCGATCTGGCTTTGATCGGAAAACATCATTCCGCGGTAGTTCGGGTACAGCAGAAACATCTGTAGTTCCGGCGGTATCTCCTGCTGCAGCGACATGTTTGCAAACCATGCGCTTCCGGTCGGCACTGAGCCGTAGGTCTGAAGGCGAACAGACGAGTTCACCCCTGAGGGGACGGTCAGATGCTGCAGAGTCGTGGTGGTCCAGTCGGTGGTGCCGCTCATAGCAGCCGAACGGCCATAGCCGAACAGATCGAAATCCGCGCCGTCGACGGACTTTGAGCCGACAACACCTTCAGTCATGAGCTCGCCGCTGAGCGTATACTCCTGCCCACTGATGACCGCGAGCGAATTCTTCGCGATCGGAGCGAGGCTCTTGCAAGTTGCGAGTTGGCTCAACTCCAGGCTGGCGGCGCCGTTGGGCGCCACAGTGGTGGGATCGAGACTGAAGCAGGGACTCGAAAATGTCCAACCGGTTGTACCTTGCGAGAAATCGCCGTTCACCAGCAGATTAGACCCCAACGACCAGCCGACTTCCGGAGCGGTCAATCCGCCGTCGACAACTGTCTGAGCAAAGGCGGGAGATCCGCGTATCAGGGAAAGAGTATACAATAGTAATACCAAAACAGAGCATTTAGCTAATGACCTAGTAGCTAATGATGTAATAGATAATGATGTATAGTATCGGTATCGATGCGACATAATCGTTGCCCCGCTTGAGTTGATGTGCGCTTCACAATCACTCAAAGAGCAACTTCCCTGCCGCTAGAGGTCTGTCAGCAGTCGATACTCATGGATGTTCCAGGGTGGAGCACTCTGTCGCGTAACCGCGCACGATCTTCGCGCCGATGACGCATTTGATCTGGCGAACGAGCTAGCCGGGGTTCTCCGCTGTTTCGAGCGGTTGGTGTTCGAGCATCGATGGAGCCCGAAGAGGCTCCGTGGCGCAAAGTTGAGATGAGATCCGGCATGGAACTGGCGGTACTGTCCGAAACTGGACAGTACCGAATTGGCCCCAGTGCCAGCTTCCCTAAGATTCGAGGGATCGCGTCCTCGCTATACCAGAACGGCGCTCACGTGGCATAGTGGCGGAGCACAGTTTTTCTATGGAGCGCGAATCGTCACAATGCCCCCCGAACCGGTAAACCGGGCGGCGCCATCGGATGAGGCGTCTGCACCGGAGATGGATGCCGCGGACGCAAGCGATGGCCACCGGGAAGCCGCTCACAAACTCAGGGAGGCGCTACTCAAGACATTCTTCACCGGTCTTTCATGGACCGCAGCGGCGCGCGGACTGACCTCCGTTGGCACCGCCGCGCGGTACATCCTCTTCGTGCGGTTGCTCAAACCCTTTGACTTCGGCGTGATCGCCAGTGCGACATTGGTCTGCACGGCGCTGAGTGCGGTAAGCGATCCGCGCATGGGGCAGGCGCTCATCCAGCAGGAGGATCGGATCGATCCGTATCTTGACACTCTATTCACGACTTATTTCGTGCGCAGCCTGGTTATCGGATTGATCCTGATTATGTTCGCGCGTCCGCTGGGCAACTTTTTCCATTTGGGCGAGGCCTACACTGTTTTCTGGGCTATCGTTCCACTGCCCATTCTGCAATCGATTCAGAGTCCGCGGCTTATTTCTCTTTATCGGCGTCTCGATTTCCATTTCGTGACCATCATGAACGTTTCGGAGGTTGCGGCGAGTTTGATATTCGGCCTTATGGCCGTGCTGTACTGGCGCGACTGGCGCGGTCTGGTGTTTTCGTTGCTCGCCGGCGCAGTGGTGCGGGATGTTTTGACCTACTGGCTATTTCCGCATTGGCCGCGGCTGAGCTTCAGCATGGCCCACGCGAAGACAATGCTGTCGTTCGGATTGTGGTTCAGCTTTGGCATGCTGTGCGAATTCATTGCGAAGCAACTAGACAATCTGACCGTGGGCCATCTGCTCGGACCCAGCGCGCTGGGTAACTACCAAATGGCCTTTCGCGCAGGCGAGATGCCGGTCGCGGAATTTACGATGTCCGCATCCCTGGTGACGTTTCCGATGGTGGCGCGACTGCGCACGGATCGCCGCGCAAGAGTGCGCCTGTACTGGTCCGTGGTAGGGGTGGTGGCTGCGGTCGGGCTGGCATACGCCGCTTTCATATTCGCCTTTGGCAATCAGGTCGTTCTCCGGTTATTCGGACCAGCCTGGATTCATGCGGTGAACCCGCTCAAGGTCCTGTGCATCTACGGGATCCTGCAGGGGATCCTGGTGGTCGGGCGAAGCTTTCTCAACGGGTTGGGAAAACCGGAACGGTACGTCATCGCGGCAGCCACTCGCGCAGCGGTTCTGGCGATCGCGATCTATCCATTGACGGCGTGGCACGGGCCCGTCGGCGCCGCGGCCGCGGGAGTAATATCGATTTTGGTCGCGCTGCCGATAATGGCCTATCTGCTGCAGCAGACGGATTAGGCCGGTGAGATGAGTTCCCCCAGTACCGCGTCGGCGCCATCGCCAATCATGCAATCGGGACGACCGCTGGTCAGCATCGTAATCACCAACTACAACTACGGCCGCTATTTGCGCGCCGCAATTGACAGTGGGCTTGCACAGACTTATCCGCAGGTCGAAGTAATCGTGGTTGACGACGGCTCAACCGACGGATCGCGCGAAATAATCGAAGCCTACGGGAAGCGTGTCATCCCGATAATCAAGGTCAACGGCGGGCACGGCTCGGCGCTCAACGCCGGGTTCGCGGCGAGCCGCGGCGAGATCGTGATGTTCCTGGATGCCGACGATGAATTGACTGCGCAAGCCGCCGCGCGGGTGGTAGAGGCATGGCGCCCGGGCGTCGCCAAGGCGCAGTTTCAGCTCGAGATGGTCGATAATCGCGGCAAGCCGATCGGCCTGCGCGTGCCTCCGTTCAACGGGTTCATACCCAACGGCGATATCCGCGATCGAATCGTGCGCTTTGGCGAATACCCGTCCTCGCCTTCGAGCGGCAATGCATATGCTCGCGCGGCGCTCGACCGGCTGATGCCGCTGGACGAAGCGACCTGGTTTGCCGCCGCGGAGAAGCCGCTGGTTTTCCTGACGCCATTCTTTGGCGACGTGGTGTCGATTTGCGCGCCGCTCGGCCGCTATCGCATTCATGAAGACAACGATTCGCGTCTCAAGGGTCGCCATCTTGAAGCCCTTCACCGGCGATTGAGCGCGGTGTTTTTCGTTCCGGAAACGATTTGCGCCGTCGCGGCGGCCAAGGGGATCGAGCTGGATCCCCGCGTCCTGGGTTCAACCTCGCGGCGGATCAAGCTGCGAATGGCTTCACTGCGCCTTGATCCGAAGACTCACCCAATCGCGGGCGACACCCGGCTTAAGTTGCTCGTCAAGGGAATCAGAGCGTCGATCCGAGAGCCCGATTTGGCTATCAAAGCGCGGGCATCGCAGATGATCTGGTTCGTCGTGATGGCGGTCGGGCCGATGGCGGTCGTCTCGCGTTTGGCGGCGCCCGCGCGATAGGCGCCGCGAACCTATTCGCTCTGTTGGAGCGAACCGTTCGTCGCCGCCTGCGCAGCGCCCGGCTTTATCAAGTAGGCAGCCCGATCGTGGAACTGGCGAAGCCTTGGGACCGCATTCGGCGACGCGATACGGCCAAGAAATTCATTGACCGCGCGCGCGCATCCATCCCAGTTGTAATAGTCATCGACAATTACTATGCCGCCCGGCGCGACATGCGGATACAGATTCTCCAGGCAGACGCGGGTGGAATCGTACCAATCGCCGTCGAGGCGCAGAACTGCGATTTCGCAAGGAGGAGCGAACCCCGGGGTCGTTTCGTTGAACCATCCCTTGACGAGCGAAAATGAAGGTGCGCCGGAAAGCTTCATTGCTGCCGCAGCTTCTTGTTCAGCGGCGGTGCAGTTGTTGTAGTAAGTCGGCGACTTGGTATTGCTTTGCCACGCGGTCGCCGCCGCACCGTCGAGATCTTCGCGCGCGGGCGGCAATCCCTCGAAGCTGTCGAACAGAAAGTAGTGCCGATCGGGACCGAGCACCTCGGCCATACCGGCGCTCATTCCCCCGCGCCACACCCCGCACTCCACCACGCACCCGAAAATCTTTCTGAACTCGAAGCAGAGTTCCAGGTTGTTGACGTACTTGACCTCGTGAATCATCGTATAGGCGCGAAATTTCCTGTAGATTTTACTGAAGCTTGAGCGAAGGCGGCGCCTTTCCAGATTGGCCGCGATGACTGCGGGTTTGGGCACCAGATCCGAGAGACTCATCTTCGGCGATGGTATCTGACAGCGCCGTTGTTTGCTAATCGTTAGACAAAATAAAGGCGGGAATTGATGCGCAAAAGCCTGGCAAACTATTACGCCGAAGATATGTATGAACGCGATCGTACGCGCGATTCCGCTCGAATCGTCGTGCCGATGGTGGTGGCCCTGACTCATCCGTCGAGTGTGCTGGACGTCGGTTGCGGCCGCGGCGCGTGGCTAGGCGAATTCAAGGCGCAGGGGATAGCGAAAATCGTCGGACTTGACGGCGACTATCTCAAGCCATCGACGCTGCTGTTTCCGGCCGATTGCTTTCGTCCCACCGATCTGAGCGGCAAATTCGAGATTCCGGCAGGTCGATTCGACTTGGCCATGTGCCTGGAGGTTGCGGAGCATCTGCCCGCCGCCAATTCGCGGCACTTGGTGCGACTGCTGACCTCGGCGGCGCCGCAAGTTCTGTTCTCCGCGGCGCCTCCCGGTCAGGGGGGCGAAGGACACGTCAACTGCCAGCCCCTGTCCTACTGGCGGAAGATTTTTGAAGAGTTCGGATTCAGGATGCTCGATCCATTCCGGCCCAAACTTCGCGATAATCGGCAGGTGGCGTGGTGGTATCGCCAGAATATGGTTCTGTTCGCATCGCCCGAGGCGATCGCCGGCAATCCGGCGCTGGCGGATTGCCCTGAGGTCGAGCAGGGGTTTGAATCTGAATGGGTCCACATGTGGGTGGCTGATGCGCAAGCGGAAGGGCCTGCCAGGCGCGCGCGAAGGCTGACTCGACGGGTGCTGCGCCGCGCCTCGAAGGCATTGCGGCCCAAATCCTGAAGGGGATTCTCCGGCTCCTGAAGAGCCCTGCCCATTCATCCCGATCAACGCCAATTTTAAGCGGTAGAGTACCATGCCAACGGTTGAGCAAAACTTGATTTTGTGGGGCAAGCCGGACGGCTGGAAGGACGACGGCGACAAGTGGTCGGTAAAATGGGGCGGGACAGATCTGGAGTGGTGGGCTTCGATCTTCCCTCGCATTCGGAAGTTCCTCCCCGCGTCCACGATGCTTGAAATTGCGCCCGGCTTCGGCCGCTGGACCCAGTTCCTCAAGGGATTTTGCGAGCAGCTTATCGCAGTTGACGTTTCCCCGGCCTGCATCGAGAGGTGCAAGGAACGGTTCGCGTCGGACCCGCACGTGCGATGCTACGTGAATGACGGCAAGTCGCTGGCGATGGTGGAGGACAGGAGCGTTGACTTCGCGTTCAGCTTCGATTCGCTGGTGCATGTCGAGGCGGACGTAATCGCTGCGTATCTGAATCAACTCGGCAAGAAATTAAAGCCCGGCGGGTTCGCCTTCCTCCACCACTCGAATCTCGAGTCGTACCGCAGGTCCATTTGGCTGCCCAAGGCGATCGGCCGGCCCCGGCCGATTGGCACCGACGCCGCCAAGCCGGCGCCGATGTCGCGGAGTCTATGGCTGCGACGGCGGCTGCAATCGAAGCTGACGGATTGGGGCCTCGTCAACACGTTCGACAATCGCGCCGAATCGATGAGCGCCAGAATATTCCGGGAATCATGCGACGCTGCCGGGCTCGATTGCAGGTCGCAGGAACTTGTCAATTGGAACCACGGTCCATCGTTGATCGACTGCTTTTCCGTGGTGACGCCGCGCGACGGGATTACCCGCAAGCCATCGCGGCTGCTCAAAAATCCTCATTTCATGGATGAAGCGGAACGGGCGCGCCGCATCGCGGAGTTTTACTCCGGTGGGTCGCGAGGTTAGGTCAGCGTGCGGCGCGCGCGCGCGCCGGCTCGGATTGGTCTGCCTCGCCGGACGGCGCCTTCTCAGGCTGGGTTAGCGGCTGCCGACCGGTTCCGAAAAATTCGCCCCACCAGTAGTCCTGCTGCGGAATCTTGAATTCCCCCATTGCGCTCAGCTTGCGCCCGACCAGCCAGATGAGCGTGTCGCCCTTGGGGCGCTTCAGAAATCGCCCCTCTTTTGTAGTGTAGCGTTGATAAACGACCTCGAACCCGTTCAGGGCCAGCGCGAGGCCGAGTCCCTTGGGATCAAACGTATGGAAGCCGTGACCGACGTATCCGCTGACAGGAGTGCAGAGAACATAATGGCCGCCGGGAGCGACCATGCGCATGCAGTTTTCGATGCATTGGCGGGTGTCGAAAACGTGCTCCAAACAGCCGATGTCGATGAACATGCCATAACGATTGTGAAGCTCGGCAGCGACCGGCTGATTCATATCGAGCCGGAGGTTCGCGCGGCTGTCGTACCAATCAAGGATGTCGACGGTTTGCACGCCGCGCTTTCGGAGCAGCGCACCCAAGTCTGGCTGATCGAATTCGGCGGAAACTGTCCAAGGCAGATTGTGCAGCAGCCAATGGTGCAGCTTTATCAGCTTCTCGCGGATCGACAGTTTTGCCCACGGCTTGCGAAAGAAATCAGGGATCTTAATTTTGGTGACGCCCCAGGACAGAACCGGATCGGCGACCACCTCGGGCAACGCCAAAATTTCCTCATATATCGGAACGTGTTGCGCAATTATGGGCATGGTATCGCAGTCGGCAGCTTACGCCCGAGGCTGTCAGAATCACATCGGTGCGAGCCGGGCGATTGCGGCCTGAGACCATCCCCTGGGCCTCGCCTATCGAAACACCCGGTAGGGGACTGCGGCCGGTTATCAGACGTTTTCAGTCTCAGCCCGGCTTATTGATTAGGCACCAGTTCGACGCGGCGGTTCTGAGCTCGGCCTTCAGCCGTGTCGTTGGTGGCGACGAAGTCAGTCTTGCCGTACCCGTGCGGAATCAACTGGCTCGACGGAATCCCGGATTTCACCAGATAATCCACCACGGCGTCCGCGCGTCGATCGGACAGCTTCAAGTTGTATTCCTCGCCGCCGATCGCGTCGCAGTAGGCGTTGACGTTTACCGCCACGTTGGGGCTGGCCTTAAGCGTTGAAACGTCTTCATCCAGAACGGCTGCATCACCGGACCGGATCCTCGACTCGTTGAAGTCGAAATGGATACCGCGCAGCACCACCCTCTCCCTGACCGGAGAATTAGAAGATGCAGCAGCCAGAGGAGCAGAAGCAGGAGGATAAGCCGGAGGCAGCAGAGGCGATGGAAATGGCCGATCGACCACCTTGAGAATCATCGGCTTCGACCAATAGCTCTGTTCCAGCACCAAATGCGCGGTTCCCGGGGTCTCCTTACGGAAGTAGAACACCTCCGAGGTGTATCTCCGCGAGGGTTGCCAATTCTTCGGGCGTCGCTCGTCAGGCCCCGCTACCAATTTCAGGCCCCCGCCCCAATTGCGGGCCACATACCAGTAGTTGTCGTTGTAGGTCTTCATTGGAAGCGTCACGACCAGTTGTTCCCCGACCGAAAGCGCAACTGTCTGTCCCGTATTCTGGAGATTAAGATACAGGGCAACCCGGCGCGGCATGCGCGCTGGGAGCGCCGCCGCCAGAGAAGAAGGCGCAGCGGATAAGCATCCGGCAACTATCACGAAACACGCGAACAGGCACGACTGACGGAGTGATCGTTTGATCATAGTTGCACGAAGCCCCTTGAGCAGAACTCCTACCATACGGGCGACCCGGGGAAAAGGTGCGAAATCAATGGCATCAGGAAAACCCACGGTAGCAGAGCCCGCGGCTGCTACGGCGACGACAGTCCGCCGCAACCGCTAGTTGGCGCCCTTGCGCCGCAATACTGCCGGAACGGTTCGCAGCAATATCTCGAGGTCTTTGCCGAATGACTGGTCGCGGATGTATTCGAGGTCCAATTCGACCCGCTTCTCGTACTCCGCGATCTCGCTGCGGCCGCTGACCTGCCAATGGCCGGTCATCCCTGGTTTGGCGGACATGAAGAGCATCGCTGAATCGCCGTAATGAACTGCCTCAGGGGGCACTATCGGGCGCGGCCCGACCAGGCTCATTTCACCGAGTAAGACATTGAACAGTTGCGGCAGCTCATCAAGGCTGGTGGCGCGCAGGAATGCTCCGAGCGGAGCGAAGCGCGGATCTTCGCCCTTGGGAAGCTTGAAATTGTTTTTCAGGTATTTGGCGTGCAGCGACGGCGAGTCCTTCAGGATTTGCTCCGCGTCGGTGCGCATCGTGCGGAATTTATAGAGAGTAAAGGGTTTTCCATTGAGACCCAGGCGCCTCTGACGAAACAGCGCGGGCCCCGGCGAGGTCAATTTTACCGCGACCGCGACCGCGGCGATCGCAGGCGACAGAACGATCAATAACAGCGCCGACACGACAGAATCGACTGCGCGTTTAACGGCTGTCTGAACGGGGCTCAGCTCACCCTTGCTTACGGAAAGCACCGGAATCCCCGCGATATCGCCGAGCGACTGGCGGAACAGCCTCGTATCGAGCAGGCTGGGTACGATGTGGACGGACTTGCCTTGCTTGAGAAGGGTGAGCATGCATCCCGCACTCGCCGACCCGTCCGCCCCGTCGCTCACGCCGATGAGGTAAACATCGTCAATCTCCCCAAGCGAAGCGCACTTGCAGCCGCTGCCAGACTCCGCCCGATTGCCGTGGCAACCCACCTCCCGCTTCCCCGGCTGAACGTCTATCCGCTGATAGCCCATGGGATGCGCGGCAGTCAGAAGTCCCGCGAAGTGCTCGCAGGTTGCCTGGTCGTCGCCGATCACGACCGCAGTCCGCCACTTATGCGCGGAGCGGCGCAGGCTGCGCAACAGAAGCACGGTTCCCAACTGCCTGAAGAAGATGAGAACCGCTGACGCGGCAATGAAATAACCGGTGAATTGCCGGCTCAGAAATTCAAATTTCAGTACAAAGATCGCCGCAATGGTCACCAGGGACCAGATCAGCAAAGTTCGTATCAGCCTGCTAGCAATGAAATTGAGGCGTTCCGTACGGTGGGGTCGATAGGTTTCCGTGTATGCGGTCAGCGTCAGCCAAGACAGGATCGCGAGGATTAAAAGGGCCGAATACTGCGATTGCGCTTCCGAAGCCCCGCCAGGCGGGAATACCTGAATCCTGCCCCAGTGCATCGCCAAGGCGATTTCTGTGGCCAGAAGATAGCCGACGAAAATACAAATTGCGTCGGCAATTCGCTCCGCCACTTCCCTGCTATTTTGCGGATTCAACGTGACCCCCACCGGTGTCGTTCCAGCGTCCCGAGCCTTCGGGCAGCGGTCCCCTAAATCCGCCCTAAAGCGTCAACTGCTCGTTCTTTTCGCCCCAAGTCTCTCAGTTTTAGCTGTGTTACGGCTTTGCTGTCAAACTGTGCAAATTTGAAAAATCGCCGCCTCCGACGGGGGCTCATTGCGTGATTTTGCCCGCCAAACGATTGGCCATTTGCATTCGTGTCCGCCCGCTTGATACAGCAAGATTCGTTGGGTGTTCTTTTGGGAGCCGAAAGTCGTATCTGGCCGCAGCGGAATCGCATCGCGGCAAGTCCGGCTTGACTCAATAACGACTCGCCGGTTCGAGTGATTTCTGCATGCCACGCCTTTCAGCAATTCGCGCCCTGATTCGAGACGAGGGGATCCTGAATCTGCCACGCGTTGCTCTCGATTTGCTGAGGCTCCTCGACTTTCACATTTTCGTAATCAATCGCGGAGAGCTGCGTGAGCCGCTTCCGGTACCCGACGGCGTCGCCATGTATGCCGACGCTTTGGATCGCCTCAAGCGCGCTCGCGAGAACCGAACCGACCTGCCCAACGAATTCTGGCGCGACCAGACGAGCGGCGCATCGCACTGCGCAACGCTCGAGCTCAACGGGGAACTGGGAGGCGTGGTGTGGGCGTACGACTATCCGGCCGAGCGCCCGATAATCGTGTTGGAACCGGGGGAGGCGGAGTTATCCACCTCATACACCATGGAAAAATTCCGCGGCCGCGGACTCTACCGGGCGTTGCTGTATTTCGCGACTGAGTGGCAACTGCGCGAACGTCCCCGCCTGTTCACCATTGTCGCCAGCAACAATCCCACCCCCATGAAGGCGGTTTGCCAGGTCGGATTCCACGAGGTCGGCGTCGTCCGTCGCCGCGGAATAGGCGGGCCCAAGTTTTCGATTGCGAAAATGAAGGCTGGTTAGCTAAGCCGGCTTTCGAAACACCGCCAGGATTACGCTCGCGGCGAAACGCTCCGCACCCAGGCGCATCATCAGTCGGCTTGCGGCCAGTTCGGCAGCGCACAGCGGCGCGATGAAATAAAATAACGGGCGAGCGGGTACCAACAGCATTTTCTCGGTCGAGAGGCCGGCCTGCCCCGCCGCCGCGGCGAGATCAGCGCAGGTGTTGGCGCGGTAGTAGGTCGGAAACACGTCCTCTTCTTCGCGAAAATCCATGAAGCGAATCAGTTTCATGATGAATGCTTTGGGCAAAATGCGCCGCCCCAGCTCCGCGATGCGCATCGCATAGCTCGAGACGTTTGGGGTGTGGATGATCACGCGGCCGCCCGGGGCGAGCACGCGCGCGAACTCCGACAGCACTTCGCGGGGCCGCTCGAGATGCTCGGCAACGTTATTCAGGGTGATCAAGTCCAGCGATTGTCCGCGAAACGGGAGGTGGTCAAGTGTGGCTCCGACGCCAAGGCGAATGCTGCGATGCTTCGCGATTGCATCGAGGACGCGATCGCAGCACACGGCCAGCCGGACCCGTCGCACCATCGCCAGTTCGCCTTCCGGTGACGTGACTTCCAGAATCTTATGGCCGCCGCCGGCGTCGAGCCAGCGCGTTTGTGGAGTCAGCACCTCGTCGATTAGTCGCGCATAGGTAAGCTGGGTGTATTCGCGCTGCGGATGAATCCGGTCCTTCAGCCAATAGTACGAGCCGCGGCCCAAATATCGATCCAGCGTCTGCACTATTCGGGACGAGGCGGTCCCGCCAACGGAATGATTCTCGCTCATCAAAATCCTTTAAATTCCTTCCGGCGCGCGACGTCTCGCCCAATCCCGGATCCCCGCAGGCGCCGGCGCTTGGCCAAAGCACGGGGAAATAGCCGCTCGCGACCATTTGTCAAGACAATAATCACGCCGATGCAGCGGCGCTATGGTTGCAGAGGTTTCCAGCCAATGCGACAGTGTCAAGAACAGGTATGAATCTTAGAGGCGCTGCCAATTTAATGCTTCCACCGGCGGTCGCGAACCGAATCCGGGTGGCGAGGTATCGTTGGGCGCTACGGCGTTTCAGGCCTTACCAGGTACGCCGGTTGAGGGCGGGCCATCAGTTCGATTTGTGGATCTCGGATCCGACCGCAAAGAGCTGGTACGACCGCGATGCGCCCGAAAATCCGCTCGAAATGTCGTTCCTCGCGCAGCATCGTCTGCGTCGGGGCGCCACTGTGTTCGATTGCGGCGCGTTTCAATGTCTCATCGCGATGATTCTGGCGAAATTTGTCGGCGCGACCGGAAAGGTGATCGCGGTCGAGGCCAGCCCGCATAACTATGGGGCCGCAATCCGAAATTGCCGCCTGAATGACGCCGGCAACGTCGAGGTGATCAATGCGGCAGTGTCCGACACCTCGGACCCTATTGAATTCAATTGCCGCGCGAACGGACAGGTCGATGACGGTAGCGGCGCCTGGGGCAAAATCGCCGTGCCCAGCATCAGCGTCGATGAGCTTACGCGGCGATATGGGCCTCCCGATGTTCTCTTTGTTGACGTCGAGGGCTTCGAGTCGAAAGTGCTGCGGGGAGCGGCCGATACGCTCTCGCGTTATCGCCCGGATTGCTTCTTCGAAATGCATGTCGGGTGCGGACTCGAAAAATTTGGCGGATCGGTGAAATCCATAACCGATTCGCTCGACGGGCTTGGGTATCATCTCTGGATGAGTAGTCCGGAGCTCGATGCCTTTATTCCGTTCTCGGAACGCTCGCCGCTCGTCGAGGCGCGATTCTTCCTCATCGCAACCACCACCGCATCCTGATCCATGATTGCATTCTGAAATTGTATTCTAACCTATACATTGGCACTATCAGCTTATGCTGAGACTGACTAGTCGAGTAGCTATTGCACTGGCGGTCGTCTGCTTCTCGATGATCACGCAGGCCGGCTCCGGGCATTGTGATGGCATCGTTACCGGAGGCCGCGATGCGCCGGAAACGGGGTACACTTTGGGGCCGAATCTTCTGGTCAACGGAGATCTGCGCTCCGGACTTCAAGGGTGGACGCTCAACCCTTCTTGCTTCAGCCTCGAAGGGAGCGGCGATACCGCCAGCCTGCGGCTGCAGCAACCGTGCGCCCAGCCGTACCCATTCGCCCAGAATGCTTTGAAATGTCCGCCCGGCCTGTACACGATTTCGGCTGAAATAAAAACTCAAACTAACATTACCGTGCCCAAGCGGCTCGGCGGAAGCCGAATCCGTCTTATCGAAATCCCTGCCAACAAATGGGCGATGACCAAGCCGGTTGTCGGTACGACTGACTGGTCTCCAGTAATGAAAGCGCACGCCGAGGTCGCCGATGGCAGCGTCGGTTCCTTCCGCGCGGAAACGGTGGGACCGGTTGCTGGAACGTCATGGTTCAGAAAACTTTTGCTGCAACCCGAGCTTCCCCCGCCGCTGGAAACCTATCTGCTGTACCCGAACTATCGGGGAATGATGTTCAGCGACCAGAGCCAGGTCGCGCGGGTCTCGATCGATGTCAAGCCGCCTGCGGACACCACCATGGCGCAGCTTCACGTCAAGCTCGAAGTGACGGATTCGGGCGGAAAGGTGCTTTCGACTAATCGTCTGTCGCCGCCGGCCAACGGCTCTATCGTCGCGACCATCGACATGGGCAGTCTTCCGCCTGGACAATACCGGCTACAGGGATACCTGGAAGGGCCCGGCGACAAGCGCATCTTCACGCCATCGTCGTACACGATCGTCAAGGTCAGCAGCGAGACGCACGCCAAAATGAAGGCGTGGATCGATTCGGACAATATCATTCACATGGGCGGGCGCCCGCGATTTGTGATCGGCCTGTACGATACCACCGGCTTTGGGCTTCGGCCTCAAGTCTATACTCCGCGATTGACGGCGATAGCCAAGGCGCCGATCAATCTGATGATAAATTATTTTATCGCCAACGGCCGCGCGGATGTAATCTATCCTTACACCGAGGCGATGGAGCCGTTCGGCATCTTCTACTTGGCGACGGTGAGCGCGTTTTTTCCGGAGATGCGCGCGTATCCGATATGGGCGCGAGCGGGAAACGTTCCCCCGGACCAGGTGATTACTCAATACGCTAAAGGATTAGCCGGCGATTCGCGCGTCGTCGGCTATTACACTTGTGACGAGTGCGCAAGCGAGCGGCAACCGCGGACATTCCATCAATATGGCCTGATCAAACAGAATGACCCGGCCAGCATAACCTTCGCGGTGGAAAATTATCCCAACGAATATCAGTTCTGGCGCGACACTGTCGATGTACTCGGCGTCGACCCGTACGTTCTCGGCACGCGCTTCCCTGAGAGCTACGTCGGCGATTTGACCCGCAAGGTGATAGGCGCGGTTCACGGCGCGCGGCCGGTCTGGACCGTGATCCAGTTTTTCTGGCAGAACCGGCTATCGCACTTCCCCACCGAGCAGGAGCTCCATGACATGAGCTGGATGGCGATCACCGAAGGAGCGCGCGGAGTCTTCTATTGGTCATACGGACTGCGCGGACTCGACTGGGGCAAGCGGGATCCGGTGCTTCGCCAGCAGCGCTACGACGAGTTGGTCAACGTGACCAAGGGAATCAGCGCGCTTGAGCCGGTACTGATCGCGCCGGACAGCCCCGTGCTCTCAGCAAATTCGGCTACCGGCACCGTGATTACCAAGGAGAAGGACCTCAAGGGCGGAAGCCGCTACCTTATTTCGTACAATCACAGCGGTGACAGCGTCACTGCAAACTTCACGTTGCGGCGGCCCGCTCGCGCGGTATCCGTGGAAGGCGAGAATCGTTCAATTGCGCCGGATCAAGGCGGGTCTGGATTCAAAGATACTTACGCTCCATTTCAGGCTCACGTTTACAAGATAGATTGATGGATTCTCGCGGGCGTCTGGGTTTCTAATCCGCTGTGCGCTATGGTTTTCGACTACCGCCGATAGTTGCAAACACACGAAATGAGTAACGGAAAAGTATTGCGACTGCCCACTTTCGTTCATGTGGGGCCACCTCGAACTGGTACAACCTGGTTGCACGAGGTGTTGACCGGTCATATCGGTCTGCCGAGCGAAAAGGAAACGCGATTTTTTGATGTTCGCTACGATCGCGGCGTCGAGTGGTACTGCAATCTGTTTGGCGACTACCCGGCCGATGTTCCGGCCGGAGAGATGGGCCCCACCTATTTCTCGAATGCGATCGCGCGGGAAAGAATCAAACGCGACATTCCCGACTGCAAAATAATCGTCACCTTTCGCGAGCCGGCCGCAAGATTGTATTCGCTGTATCGGCTGCTCCGATCGGAGCGCCGCCCCGTCAATGATACGTTCGACGGATATTGGCGCTTCCAGATCAACTGCGGCGCGGATCTGTGCAGCTACGCGACTCACCTCAAGCGATGGCAAGCTACCTTTGGAAAGTCGCGAGTGCTGGTGCTGTTCTATGAAGATCTAAGTTCGAATCCGCAAGGCTACCTGGACACGGTCTGTGATTTTGTCGGAACGCGTCGCATTGCTCTGGATCGCTCCAGGGTCGGCAGCGCAAAGGTATATTCGGCTCCCGCCGCCGCCCGCTCCAGCGCGGTTGCCCGGCGCACGGTCGAGACTGTCGATTGGGTTTCTCGCCATGGCGCGCGTCCCCTGATCGAACTCGGCCAGCGTACCGCGCTGTGGAAGATCATGCGGCGCCCTTTCGTCGAGGAGTTCCCGCCGCTCAGCCAGGAATCGGCTGACGAGATCCGCGCGATGATGCTCCCTGAAATAGAGGAGCTTGAACGGCTCACCGGGAGAGACCTTTCCCGCTGGAAACCCGTCGCGCAACGCAAGTTTGACTATGGCAGCGCGGACGTTCGATCGGTCGCTGGATAGTAACTCTCGCATGGAAACGCGGGCGCAAGCGGAAGAGACAACGCCGCTCGTCAGCATCGTAATCGATAATTTCAATTACGCTCGTTTTCTGCGCGCGGCGATCGATAGCGCGCTTGCGCAGAGCTATGCGCCCGTCGAAGTCGTAGTCGTCGATGACGGTTCGACCGACAATTCCCGCGATGTGATTTCGAGCTATGGCAACAGAGTATCTGCGATCTTCAAACCCAATGGCGGGCACGCATCCGCATTCAACGCCGGATTCCGCGCGAGTCACGGTAGCATCGTGATGTTTCTCGACGCGGATGACGTGCTGCTGCCCAATGCCGTCGAGGAGGTGATGCGGGCGTGGCATCCCGGAGTCGCGAAAGCGCAATTCGTGCTGGCGCATATCGACGCGGATGGGCAGGCGCTCGGAGGAACCGTTCCATATTCGCCGGCGCAAATGCCCGATGGCGACATCCGCGCATCGATACTCGATGCAGGCGGCTACGTCGGAGCTCCTACCAGCGGGAACGCGTTCGCACGAGCGGTTCTTGACCGCCTTCTGCCGTTGCCCGAGTCACAGTGGCATCAGGCAGCCGATACGTCGCTTGAAATAATTGCGCCGTTTTTGGGCGACGTCGTTTCGCTCAGAAAAACTCTCGGTTGTTACCGGATTCACGAATCCAATCACGGCATGTTGGGCGACGAACTGGATTCGCGCAAGCTGCGCGTCAAGATAGTCATCGATCTGCAGCGCGAGTCGGCGCTATCGGAGTTCGCCAGCCGGTCCGGGTTCGCAATCCCACGCAATTGGGCCGCGCGTGAGCCGGCGCATCTGAAGTATCGACTGGCCTCGTTGCGTGTCGACCCAACCCATCACCCGATGATGGACGATCGGCGGGTGCGCCTGATGCTTACGGGACTGAGATCCTCGTGGCGTAATCCCGGCTACAACTTTCGCAGCAAGCTGTTACACACGGTCTGGTTTGCGCTCGCCGCGCTTTTGCCGCAAGCCGCCGCAGTGAAGATAATCAAGCTCGGATTGATCCCCGGCCGTCGACGCGGAAAGACTCCGGCGACCACCGCAAAGCAAGCGCTTAGCGACCTTTGACCGAACCTCCCGGCTCGTGCTGTTGCTGGCGGTCGCGATCCGCCAAAGCCTCGCGATATACGCCCTCATACGCCGCCGCGACCGAGTACCATGAGTTCTCCGCCTCGACTTTGCGCCGCGCTTCGCGCGAGAGCGATTCGCGCATCGCGGATTCGGCCAATAGCCGGGCCACCGAATCGCCGAATTTCGCGTCGTCATCCGCGATCATCGCGTGCCGCCCGTCGATCAATGGCGTGCCGGAGAGGCTTCGCGATGTTGCAACTATGGGCGCGCCGGAAGCCATCGCCTCAAGAATCTTGTTTTTCACGCCGAGTCCAAACCTCAGCGGACTGGCGTAAACGGCCGCGCTCCAGATCCAGGGCCGAATATCGGCGACCGTACCTGTCACATGAATTCCGGGAAGGCTCGACAGATTTCGAACTCGCAACGATGGTTGCGCGCCTACGATCCAGAAAGTAGCGCCTGGAACCCGATTTCGGATCGCCGGCATGAGATCGCGAGCAAAATGCTCGGCCGCATCTTCATTTGGTGGCCAGCTCATATTGCCGCTGAAGACGATTCGGCCCACCTCCGGCGCCGGCCGGTACGCGAAATACTCAAGGTCAACGCCGTTGGGTATCACGGCGATTCGGTCCGCGTTCACAGCGGCCGACAGCGCCTGTGCGTCGGAGGGCGACGTGACCACGACGCGGTCCGCGTAGCCAAACCATCGGCGCTCCTGACGCCGAGCCAGAACCGAGAGAAGCTTTAGACGGAACCGCTCTCGCGCCCCGGCGGCATAACCGGCGAATTCCCGGTAGCGGAGCGCCTTCGAGTCATGCACGCAGAGAACTCCGGGCCACCCTCGCGTGGTTGCGCGAAGCAGCGCAGCCAATCCTCCGCCTTCGAGATGGAGCACGTCCGGTCGCACTTTCGCCACTGCATCGCTGATGAAGCGCGCCAGCGCTGGATCAATGGCGCCGGTTATCGCGCGCACTTTGGCTCGAGTTCCACGAGCGCAACTAAATATCGAGACGGATCGGCAGTAGGCGCGCGGCCACTCCGATTGCTCCTCGCCTTCTCCGTCGCGCGAGAGCGCAATCAGGTGAATTTCGTGACGATCGAAGAGATTCTGAATCAGGTTTGCGGGTATCAGGCGAAAACCGTCGTGACTCGGCAGACACGGGATCATCTCTGAAATGAGCAGGATCCTCATCCGGTGCGCAGGCGCGGCCTCGGGGCTATTGGCGTTGCAGGCCCGGTCGGAGCGGATGCGGTCTTCCTGCTCATTGCGGCGGCGTGAACGGAAATCGCGTACAAATTCGGCGTGAGCGAGATAAATACCCAGACTTCCTTTATGTATTGCGCGGTGAGAAAAACCTCCGCCACCATAATGCCAATCAATCCGATCTGAAATGCCAATGCGAGGCCCGCCATATCCTCGGGTACACCCTGCCCCTTCTGGGCACTGCGGCAAGTAGCCAGGGTCAACATCAGAATAGCCAAATAGAGCGCCAGCGTGGGAATCCCTCCCTCGGCGCCCAACTGCACGTAGGTGTCGTGCGCGATGTGCGGATGTCCCTCAAGGCTCATCAGCAACGGGTT
Source organism: Deltaproteobacteria bacterium (assembly GCA_003135135.1). Classification (GTDB taxonomy): domain Bacteria; phylum Desulfobacterota; class Binatia; order Binatales; family Binataceae; genus Binatus. Next base: position 22,024 of record PLDK01000041.1, on the reverse strand, counting down.
GTAGTGAAATTCGTAAGACTGGAATTGGTCCAGCCCTACGCCGAAGACCGGATGATGCTCCATCATGCGGAGCCCGGCTCGCGCCAACTCGATGCGGGCTCGCGTCGAGATTTCGGCGCCAGTCTCTGCTTGTCCCTGAAATTGCATCTGCTGGAGCCGCTTGATCATTTGGCCGGGACCAATCGCGAGCATAAAGGCGACCGCGACCACGGAGCCCACCGCCAATCGCATTTTATGCTGGGAATTCAGCCACGCCAGCGCGGCCATCACGACTAGCGCAAGCAACCCCCCTCGCGACTGCGAAACGAAAACCGCGAATGCGAGAATCGGGGCGCAAATCCACCCGACCCATTTCCACAAATCGCGTTGTTCGTAGCGGATCATCCAGATTGCGAGCGGTACCGTCATGACCAGCGAGAGCGCCTCATAATTGGGATCCGCCGACGGACCAAGCGGCCGCGGCCAATGATAAATGTAGTACTGCTTGTACAGCCACGTGCTCGCGAATGTTTCGACCAGCACGATCACGCGAATAGTCATCTGCATTCTGTTTTGAGTGCTGATGAGAAGATTTGTCGCGACCATCAGGATCGCGAAGGAAAACAGGGTGGATGCGTCGTCGGCCGGAAAGCGTAAGGAAGACAAGGTGGTCCCGAGTACCTGAAACAGCACGAACGCGGCAAACAGAAAAAGAATTCGCGCGCTCGGCCGCGGGGCTGCGTCACGCGGCCGGGGAAGCAGCAAGGCGGCGGCGACCAGCGGAATTCCCACCAATTTAATCGGCGTAATGGGAAAGAATCCGACGTGGAAAAGCTGGGCTCCCATCACCGGATGGTGCTGAAACGGAACCAGGAACAGAAAGAGGAAATAAAATGTCACGGCGCTGAGCCTGCCCCCCGCATCAAGTGGCGATCATTGGCGTGCCGCTGAAAGGTTCCAAACATTGAGATGCACCCGGGGCAGACTCGGCAAATGTTATAGAATTCTCTCGCGGAAGCGTCGCTGGATTCTTCCAAATAATCGCACCCGTTCGGACCGGATCTCGCGCACATGCTTTAGCGAGTCAGCATCGAGATTGTGACGGTCCATTCGCGACAACCCGCGCATTCCGTCTACGCATCCCCGCAGATACGCCGGGATCTGATTCGCGCGCAACGAAAAAAATCCCATCGTGGCGAGATAGGCGAACACCCGGGAAATGGCCATTACCGGCGGAAAAGATCTATATGCAACCCAAATTCCATTCCGAGTGTAATAATAATAAACCCGCCAATCGGGACGATGCTCGGGCGCCGCGTAATGCGTTGTCGATACGAGGGGTGTATGCACGACGCGGTACCCGGCGCCGATTAGTCGATAGCTAAGATCCACACCCTCGTGGCCGAGGAAAAATTCGGCCGGGTAGCCGCCCACCGACAAAACCTTCTCCCGGCTGAGCGCGGATGCTCCCTCCAGAATGAAGTGAGTTTCAAACTCCCTGGCGGCGTGTGAGATTGGCCGAGGGTGACACCAATCGCGTTCCAGAACCTTGCCGTCGACGCCGGTGACTGTGAAGTTCAGGCATGCGAGCTGCGGGTCGCGCGAAAATGCTGCTTCCACTTCCGCGATGCAATTGGGACTGGAAAATTCCACGTCGTCATCGATGGTAATTACGATTGGAGTACCGGCTGCGCGCAGCCCAATGTTTCGGCCCTCGCAACCGGCGTTGGACGGCGCGGCGATGTAGCGCACATTTGGATATTCGGCCGCCAGCAGGCTCTTCAGTTCGGGTTCAGCGGCGTTGTCGACCACGATGATCTCGGCCACCTGGTCCGCGTACGGAAGCGCCGATGCCAGCGCGCGCCTGAGGTGCTGGTGGCGCTTGTAAGTGAGAATTGAGATGGTGACCGCGCGACTCATGCGGCAGCGAACCTCAAATGCCTCTCCCAGGCTCCGAGCGTGGCGCGAGTGAGCAGCCGGCGGCGTTCCGATGCGTCCCGCGCTTCAACGCCGAGCGCGCGGCAAAGCTCGGCCACCATCTCGGTTCCTCGACTCCTATCCGATCCGATCTCGTCCCAGAAGAAATCGATTACACATCCGGTTCCGTAAATCAGCGTGGCGAGCGAACCGACCCGCGCCGCGGCGAGCATCGCGCGCGGTCCCAATTGACGCAATTCTGAGGGCCGCCGCAACACTCGAGCCCAGCCACGAAAGCGCTGCGCGGCGGTCTCGAGATTGCTCAGTCGCGCGAAGATTCCGCGCCAATCGCCCGCCGCTGTGTTTGTGCCCAGCAACTGCCCGCTTTCCCAGTTCCAGGTCGCGCGCGCAATCTCAACGGCCTCGTTGAATTCTTGGGCGGGATCTCCGGGCGGAAATCCGGTCTGGCCGAGCTTTTGAGCCATCGCGTTGCGGAAGCGGGAGATGAGCCGGCCGCACATCTCGGCTCCCAAAATCTCTTTGTGCGCGCCAAGGGCATCCTCAAACGGCTTTTGCCTGCTCCGATATCCTGGCCGGTAGCATCCCAAAAACACCGACAGTGACGTCCCCAGATCAATCCAGAATTTGGCCAGCGAGTACGCAGTCGTAGTACTATCGCTGACGCGGTCCGCATACTCGCTCCGTACCGCAATTTGTTCGATTATCCGGTTGTTCAGCAAACGAAACGCATCATATTTGGATATTGTGTCTCCACTCGACGGCATGCGCGGAACCGGAATCGCGCCAGGATCACCCCAGAGCAGCTTTGCATGCTCGCACAGCTCTCGGGTAAAGATCGCCGGACGCAGCCGAGTCATCCCCTGCGTCAGAATCGCGCGCAATTCAACCTTGATTCCGCGCTCGGCGTTGGCCAAATCGGAGTTGGTGTCCCGCTCGACCTGCCGCATCGACTGCTGTATTTCCCGCCTTGAGACGATGCCGCCCCGAACCACCACCAGGCACTCGACATCGCTCAGCCACCGGCTTCTGGTTCGAGGATGGGCGATTATTGTTCCCTCGCCGCGCGCGAAACTTCCCGTCAGGAGAACGCCGGCCACGCTCGGCGCGGCGGCGCAGTTGCGGACGCGCACGATCAGCTGTTCCAGCTCGCGGCGCACCTCGTCTTCAAACGCGGGATCGGCGCTAAGCGGGAACGATCCTGGCGGGCTCAAGCTGAACGCGCCGTCAGTCATTCGCTCAAAGCGTTCCGAAGAAGAGCCATTTGTCTCCGTGCAGGAGGAGATTTTTCGTTTTGATCGGGGATAGACCCTCGATCTCCTGAATCGTCGGACGAATTCCGTACCACTCGTTGCGATACAGCCCGTGCGGGCCCTGCGAGGAGCGCCGCTCCACCAGCCAGCGACGCGCGCGCAACGCGAACGCAATCGAGTCTCGCCACGTCCGCGGCGTCATCGTGAAGATAAGCCATCCGCCCGGTTTGAGCACCCGCGCCGCAGTCTTCAGATAGTCTCGCAGCACTCCCGGATTGGGCAGATGCTGAAAGACGCAGTACGCGACGAACGCATCGACCGAGCCATCCGCGATTTCGGCGAGTGCCGGGGTCTCCGCGCGATGAAACGACGCGTTGGCAGCCTCGACCGAGCTTTGCGCGATCGCCAGCATCTCCGCCGACAGATCAAACGCGAATACGCTGCCCACCTCGGGCGCGATCGCGCGAGTCAGGCGCCCTACGCCGCAGCCGATTTCCACGACTGTGTCGATCCGCTTGGGCTGGTAGCCGGACGCCGACTTCAGATCGTTCCAGATCTTCGGGCCCGACGCCCAGAATTCGGCGAGGTTGCGCCCCTCGTACGGACCCGCTGACGATACATACCAGTAGGGATTTTCCCGGGCCTTCTCATCCCAGAATTGACGGCTTGTCTCTAGTCCGCTCATCGGTTCAGAGCCACACGCGTCAGCAGATTTCTGTCTGCCATCGGTAATCCAGCCGGTGAACGGAATGTTGACGATCGCACCACAAATCGCTTTGCCGCGCGCAGCTCAGCGGATCGTCTCACTATCCGAGTACTTCGAGTATTTCCCGTAGCGCCCATATCGGCCGTAGCGTCCGTAGCGGCTATAACGCTCGCTGCGCACCGTCGAATACGAAGGCTTGAAGCGATTCAGCACCACCCCGAATAGAGTCTCGGGATCGAACATAAGAAACGTCTTGGTGGTCGCGGCGCGTGAGGTGCTGTCGGCGGCGGTCACGACGATTGTGCCATCTCCGGCCCTCGCGAGAATCTGGGCATCCGGAACCAGCAATGCCGCTGGGGTATCGATTATTATGTATTGGTAAGCGCCGCTGGCCTTCACGGTCTCGATCAACTCGTCCATTTTGGTGGAAGCGAGGTATTCCGGCGCGCGGTTGCTTGTTCCACCCGCGGGCAACAGGCTCAGCCCTGGCACGGGTGTCGGCAGTAGGGTCCAGGCGAATTCCGTGGTTCCCTGCAGATATCCGAGCAGTCCGCCCACTTTCGGCACCGGAAAGGCATAGTGCTGAAATGGCGCGCGGATGTCGCCGTCGATCAAGAGAGTGCCGCTACCCGATACTGCCAGCGCGGCGGCCAGATTCAGCGCGACAAAGCTCTTTCCCTCGCCGCCGATGCCGCTGGCAACGACAAATACCTTGGCGTCGCGTTGCGCCGCCCATGATCTCAGCTTGAAGGCGAGCAACTGGAACTCGTCAGCCGCGCTGCTGATCATCCCCTCTCCAGCCGCCACCAACGGCGGCGCCGGATAGCGCTGGGCGAACCTTGCGGCCGCGCCCATGAGCGGATGAAAATTTCCATTAACGCCGTTGCCGTTTGCTGATTCGCCATCGACCGCAGTGTGACCGCCGTTGGCGGACTGTCCATTTCCGATTGCGTTGGAGTCGTATGCGACCCCATTTCCCGGCAGCGCGAGCAGGGTCTGCGCCGATTCTGACGCCCCATTGGCGTAACGGTTCTCGACCTCCGCCACCCGCGAGATGACAATTGTGTTGACATCGGCGAACTCGCCCCTGACGTCATCGGAATCCTTGAATGAACTATCCGTGTAGAACAGCCCAAAGGGGATCGCCAGCGCAACGATCAGCGTCAGGGCAATGCCGCCGCCTATAATCAAAAGCCGGTTTGGATATGACGGATTGATGGGCAGCCCGGCGGACTGCAGTACCTTCAAGCGCTCTCCCTGCCCGCGTTCCAGCACTGCCTGATCGGCGCGAGCTTCAAACAAGAGATTGTTCAGGTCGTGATAGCGGCTCGACAGGATTTCATAGTCGCGGTTCACGGCCGCAATCGCTTCCTCATGTGCCGGGGTTTCGGCGATCGCGCGCTGGTAATCGGCAATTTGCTGCTGGATCAAGGTGGTGGCCGAATTAGGTTTCGGCGCAGCGGCCGCCTGCTTGCTAAGGTTTGCCACCTCCTTTTCCAGAATGGCGATCTGGGACTTGGTCTCGATCACCTCCGGATACTCGTCGCTATACTGGGCTCTGAGCGCAACCAGCTTGGTCTTCAACGCTGCCAGCGCCGAATCGGGGGTGTTTGGCTTTGGCGAATTCGACGAAGCCGCATCCGATGAATCGGTCTTGCTTGTGCTCTCCGCGGACCGTTCAAGCTGCAATTGGAGTGCCTGCAAAGCCTTGACGTTGTCATCGAGGTCTTGCGGCATGCTCCCGCGATATTTCTCCTTCAGGATTTTGATCTGGCGCTGGCTTTCGGCGAGCTTGCCTCGGGTCTCATCCACTTCGCTCGAAAGTAGTTTGATGGTATCCGCGTTGTGGCGCTCAAGTTCCTTGCCGTACGCATCGATCATTATATCCCCCAAATCGTTCGCCACCGCTTGCGCCTTGGCCGGATTGGGGTACTGAAACGAAATCTCGACAGCGTCCGGAGGAAGCAATTTCTCGAAACGATTCGGGGTCGTTGACTGCATCACTGAATCCGGAATGTTGATTGTTATGCGGCCGGCCATTTCTCCTATCGCGCCGGGCTCCCGCTTGCCGTCGTGAACATACAGCCCGTGCTTCGATATCAATTCCTCAAGATGGCTGCGTGCAATGGTCTCCTCGCTGAGCGCCTCCAAACGCGTTTCAATATGGGGACTGGAGGAGATATTTGGAGCTTCGGCCCCAATCAATGCGGGTTGAACATCGGAATGCCAGGCTTGTAGCAGCACTGATGAGGTGTATTGCTTGGGAATAAGAACCAGCGCCAGCATCGTCAGCGCCAGACCCGCCGCGATGGTCGAAAAGAAGCTCGCCCGATGGCGGTGAACCACATCCCAGTAAGGTCCAACGTTAATGAAGGTCTGATTACTCATTGCCAGCTCCATCTGAGCGCTTCGAACGAGACATTGAATCCCACCACGAAATAGTCACCAACTGCTTCGCGCCCACTTTGGGTGCCGCTGGTAAGAAATTGATTGGAAGTCGTCTCCTTGCGGCGAAGCTGAACGAACCTGGTGTAAACGCTTATCCAATTGTTCACGCGATCGGTCAGACCGACGCCCCACGAAATGAGTTGCCCGTCATAATTGGAGGCGTGCGCTTCGTAAAATCCCGCGCCAACATCTCCGGTTAAACGGCGGGTGAAGTCGTAGAGCAACGCGCCGCGCAACTCCTGGATGTTGCCGGCGCCGCCAAAGCCGGAGGTCAGCTCGGGTTCCTGACCTCCGTATATTTTCAGGCGTGCGCGCTCGAAATTGTATTCGAGCAACGCCAGGCCGCCCGGATTGACGGCTTGCTCGTTGGTTCCCTGGATGTGGGAAATCACGACGCCCACCATGCCTTCGAGGTAAAGGTTTTTCATCGGCTCCCAGGAAGCCCGTACGAATGGCCACTGCGCCTGTTCGTCGGGTAGACCCGGACGGCTAAACATGAAGTCGTAAAAGCGATATCCCCCGCCCAGAGCGAAGTTATCGGTGAAATGGTAGTCGGTGATTGTGGTGATGCTTTGGTCGTAACTCGTGTTGTTGCCGCTGCTGTTGGGGCCATTGTTCCAAAAGGTCGTCTGATGAACGCTGAGTTCGCTGGACCAGTTGCGCCCCCAATAGTGGGACAAATCTGCACCGAACTGATTGACCGATGCCTGGTCGTTCGCCAGCAACAACTCGGCCGCCACGGTGTTGAACTGCGGCGCCTGATCGCTCGTGATGACGGCCATCCCGGCCGGCGAATCGCGGTAGTAGAGTTCATTCAGGCGCAGCTTGGTCGTCGGGGACAGGTTTTCATCGTCGGTCAAGTGGACAAACTGGGCTTCGCCGGCACGATCGTACTGAGATTGGCGCGCGAAAAACTGGGCGAATGTATCCCAGTGCAGCGACGCGTACCTTGCGGCCGACGTGTAGTCGAGGTAAAAGCCCGCGGCCATTGTGCCCGCGAAATCGCCTTCCTCGTGCGTGGTCCGCAGCGGGACGTTGTCGGATACAAGTCCACTTGCCTCGAACTCAGGATAAAGCCGGAACAGGTCGTCTGTATGCCCTGCGGCCGGAAAGGCAAAGATGATTACCGCGATGAGAATTGGTGCGCCCAGATAATTTTTCGTTTTCATGATCATGGCACCGACACCGTGTCTCCGGGCTCCACCGGAATATCCGCTGTTACGTCCCCACCGGATCGCACCACGTTGTAGTTGACCGTCAGCACGACCGTCTCGTTTTCCTTATGTCGCATGATACGGATCTTGCTTGGGTCAGCAAACTCCCCAAGCCCCCCGGCCTCGGCGAGCGCTTGCGACAAAACTTCACCCGAGTGCAGCTTGTACGCTCCCGGTTTATTTACCGAGCCGAGCACATAAAACACGTGGCTGGCAGGATCGCTCACGCGCACCGTAGCATTCGCCCCATGAACATAGCGCGCGTAGCGCTTCTCAAGGTCCGCTTTCAGCTGGTCCGGCGTAAGGCCGGCCGCGGGCACTCTCCCTATCAGCGGCATCGCGATCGTTCCGTCAGACGCGACGATTACCTTGCCACTGAGTTGCGGCTGCGTCCAGACAATGATCTCGAGCTCATCATCGCTGCCGATCCGGTAGGGTTCGACGGCCTTCGCAGCCGGACGCGCAACATCTTTTTCCAGCACCGGCGCAGAATTGAACAAGCTGCATGCGGCCATCGAAATTGAAATTGTGACCGCGAGCAAAATTTTTCCCGTCAGAGCCGCACCCGCGCGCCTGAAGTCGCGGGTAAACTCAATAGTGCCAATTTTCATCAAATTACTTCCCAACCGCCCCTTTCAGCGTCAGCTTGCCCCTCGCACCCTTGGGCCGCTCACCGACGACCGAAAGCCGGCCATAGCGTTGCTGCGCAGCCGCCTCCGCGGAGCGTGGCTCATCGCCGAGCGAACTTTGGATCCGGGCGAATGTGTGTTCCTGGGAGTCCCAACCCTTTAGCAGAATATACTGTTTCCCACGCCGCTGAACCAGACCACGGTCCTCCATTTCGTTCAAGAGCCGGCTTACCAGCGGCCGCGAGCTCGCGATCATCTCTGCCAGATCCGCTTGCGAAAGCTCGGGAATTATCAGCGTGCCACGGTTGTCGTGCACACCAACCCGTCGACCGAGATCGCTCAGGACAACTTCGAGGCGCTGCTGGAAACCTAGGCCAAGAAAACTTGTCCACCAATGCAGAGTTGACGACCAGAAAGAATTTAACGTCTGGTAGAGCTCGATAGCCTGATCGGACTCAAGTGCGCGAAGCAGCCGTACCGCCCGCTCTCGCGTGAACAGCGCAATCGAGCACTTGGTCAGCGCCTGCGTCTCAAATACCTTCGACCGGCGTCCCTTGCCGTCTTCGCAATCGGCGTAACCAATTATCTCGCCCGGACCCGACAGCCGCGCCAGCACCCGCGCGCCATTAGCCGCGTTGCAGTACATCTTTACGTAGCCCGCCAGCACGCAGCCGAACAGATCGCCCGGCGATCCTTCCAGAAATACCATTGCGCCGCGCGGGTAACTGATCGTGTTTCGATAATCGACCAGATCGTCGATTATCGCGCTCGGCACGCGCCAGTGGCTGAAATTTCCCCGCAGCCGGGCGTAGCCTTCATCGCATACGGCGCCGATTGCCATCACACGTTCCTCCGTTTCATACATGCGCCTTCATCACGCCGAATAGGTCGGTGATCTGATTGATGCTGTCGCCATAATCGACGCTCGACACGAATGCCGACCGCGAGTGCGGCGCGGACGGGAGGAAGCCGTGCATCCCAGCCGGAGCCCGCACACCCATGTGACTCGGCGCGATTACCGTTCCCGGTTCGGTCAGAAAAATCTGTTCGCCGTACTTCCCGTCTGGAAAATATGAACGGAGCTTGGTGAGGTCGTCGGTGTCGAGCCATCTTCCGCCGCCGACCTCCTTCAATGCTTTGGTCACCAATTCGCGGGCGCGAGCGGAGAAGAACCAGAAGCGCGCCATCGTGGAATCCAGCAGGCACAAGTAATCGGCCGCGCTAATCGGAAGCGCCGCCAGCGCGGCCTGGATATCGACCGTCGCCACGGTCGGCGCCATGCCGTGATCGCCGAAGACGTGAATGTCGGCCGCACCGTAGGTCTCGAGCGCGATCTTGTGCAGCCGCGCGAGCGCAGCCGAATATTTTTCCAGCATCTGGGCCGCGGCGGCGCGATCGTCGGCGTGCAAATGCAGAAAATAATCGAGCTCCGCGAGGTAGAGAAAATAAAATTTCGCACCGCCGGCGCGCAAATCCGCTTCGATCGACGCCAGCAGCTGATCGTCGGTCCCGTCGTGATAGCAGTAGGCCTTGTAAGATGTGCCGTTGCTTTCGAGCAGGTCGAAAATCGAAGTCGAATCTGGAATTCCGCCCGGCTCGTAGATGTTGCGCTTCTCGCAGACGTCGAGCTTCGGCAGATATTTCAGCGGTATGCCGTAGAGCTGAAAGTAGCCGCTCAGATGATTGATGCGGCGCGCAATCGTCTTGACCGCGAAGCGCGCGTAACGGTTCTCGACCATCGCCGGCGGCATCGCGCAGATGAGCTTCAACTTCGAGAACGGCGAGTGTCCGTTGGCGCGATGAAACAACGAGAGCCGTCCGTGCTCATCGGGAAATCGCCCGGTAAGAATCGATGGAATCGCGGCGGTGCTGAAACCAAGCACGGAATCGAGCGGACGCCGATAGGGCGCAGCCTCCTTCAGGAACGGATGGTCTTTGATCCATTCCCAGCCCAAGGCGTCGATCAATACGAAGATGCTCGCCTTCATTGCTTCACCGGCTTCCTCACAATCGCGAGCAGCCCGGAGCCGTGCCGCGTCGTTGTGTGATTCTCGAGAAAACTTAAGCCCAGCAGAAACGGCAGCGAGGCTGCGAACACAATCGGATTCGGCTTGCTGTCTCCGAGTACGAAAAACAAGTCGTGCGCGAGATTGCCGAACGGACCGTACGTCCAGACCGTCTTGACCGGCTCGAGCCCAACTTCGCGCGCCAGCGCGTTTATCATCTCGGGCGAGTAGCCCGGCCGCACGTGACCGATGTCCTCGGGCTTGAATCCGATTCGGCGCTCGCGCCACGCGACCAGCCGCAGATGACGGCGCTGCGGCACCGACGGAAACGTCAACAGCAGGTAGCCGCCCGGCGCCAATGCCCGCGCGAGGTTGGCCATCGCGCCCCGATCATCCTCGATATGTTCGAGCACGTCGGTGTTGGTGATCAGGTCGTATTGCGCTATCGCCGATAGATTGAGCAGATTGTCGCGGCTGAAGGTGACGTTGCCCAGCGCCAGGTTTCGCGCCGCCGTGCGGCATCGCTCCACTCTTTCATCGACCAGATCGATTCCATGCACTCGCCAATCCGGATGCAGCCGCGCGCAGTGCAGCGCGATATCACCGCGGCCCGTGCCCGCATCGAGCATGCGCACGCCGCTTTCCGGCAGGCCCAGCGCCTTAATCTCGCGGAACACGTGGTTAAGTCGAATCCGTCCCGGAATGTGAATCTCGCCGATGAAGCGATACGCCTGGCGGCGAATGCGCGAGGGCTCGCCGGCCGCCTTCTCGATACCAAATCGCGGTGCCGCCAATGAACTCAATTTGAGATCCCCCGTCGCAGCCCCGGTCCCACGGTGCGGGCTACTCCCAACGGCATGTAGCGCCACAGACGGCTGATGGTCTGCAGGCTCTTGCGATGGCGCGGCGACGCAGCCCGCGGCGAAAGGTACAGCGTGCTCCAATATGGCTGCACCGGAGTCGGACCCCATTGGCGCTTGAATTCGAAGATGCCTGAGCCGAAGGTCGACCGCCCGAAATCGAAGGTGTGGCAACCGGACTCGATCCCAAGCCGTATCCCCGCCCAGTACAGGGCGTTGGTGGCGTACACAGGACGCGCCTGGGCCGTGGCGCCCGTCCACGGCAGCGTCATCCAGCCGCGAAAATTCATTGCCAGCCCGGCCGCGACCACGCGCCCGCTGCTGCGAACGCGAATCAGCGAAAGCCGATCGCGCAGGTGGCCTACGAGTTGGCTGAAGAACCGGCGCCCGTGCGTGGGCGATCCGAGATCGCGCATGTTCTCCGAATAAACCGCGCACAGATCGGCCAGCGCCGCCGGATCGGTCGCGTCACCCACCTCCACGCCGAGCTTAAGCTTTTCGACCCGCTTGAGCCGATTGCGGCGCTCCGAGGGCAGCCGCCGCAATTGCTCATCGAGCGTCGAGGCGAGCGCCAGATGCTGCGCCACCTTCTCCGTGCTGACGTCAAACGGCGCCCCCAACTGGTGCAAGCTTCGGATATGCAGCCGCTTGGCGCGCAGCTTTGCCGCCAGCTCGCGGGCATGGGCAATCAGTTCGGCCTGCGCCGCGTCGCGAGCCGCTGGATCCAGCCAGTCGGCGTGGCACACCCCGCCGTAGTCGATATAAGGCATCGACGCGAGCTCACTGCCGTAAAGAAAGCTGCGCACGAAAATAAATGGCGCCGCGGCGATCGGGCGGCCGCGCCCGTCCTGAGCGAGCAGGTAATGGGAATCGAATCCGTACGCCGAGCCGACCACCTCGCGCCATTGCCAAAGATGGCCCGAGGTCGCGTCAGCGCAATTCGCGATCAGTTCATCCCAATCCGCCCGCCGATTCTCGCTGCAAACTACAACGCTCAACTCTGATCCCCCGCCTTAAAGGTTCCTCGGCTTCCAGACCACCGGAACTTCCCCGGAAAAACATCGCCACAGCCCGACGGCCTGCGCACAGTTCAGCGCGACGAACTGATACGCGATGGTCGCGTTGCCTTCGGTGCCGCGCCGGCTCGCGACCATACCGATCGCCGCGATCAGCGCGAACAATATCTCCATGCCGAGCACGACTCGGAAGGTTCCCCCACGCCCGGCCAGCGGCACGGTCGCGATTACCGCGATTACCAGCAGCGGAGCCGTCAGCCAGCGCAGCATTTTATGCGAGGTTAAGACCAGGATCGAACGCCAGCGCCGCTTTTTGATGAGCTCGGGCAGCAGCCGGAAATACACCAGCGCGGCCTGCGAGACCATCCGAACCTGCCGCGCGAATTCGCCCGCCTCCGAGAATTCCTCCAGCGCAAAAGCGTCGCCCGCCATAACCGATTGCGCACCCGCCAGCGAGGCGACAATGGGGTGCACGAAGTCGTTGATCAGCGCCGGATCCAGCGGCTTGAACAGATCGCGGCGAATCGCGTAGAGCGCTCCGTCAGCTCCCGCCACCACGCCCAGCCGCGACTCCAGCCCTTTGAGCATCTGCTCGTAGCGCTGATACGTCGACCCGATCGTCTCGCCCGGGTAACGCGACACTCCCGTCACCAATCCGATCGATTTGTCGCGCATCGGACGCGCCACCTTCTCCAGCGCGTCGGCGGCAAACATCGCGTTCGCATCGGTGAACACCAGCACCTCGCCGCGCGCGGCATTGGCGCCCTCATTCACCGCGACTCCCTTGCCGCGGCGCTGCGGCTGGCGAATTACGCGCACCCGCTCGCCCGCCATCGATTCGGCTATTTCCGCGGTGCGGTCGCTCGATCCGTCCGACACCACGATCATCTCGGCCTCGCCGGAGTACCGGCAGGAGAGAAAATTTTCGATCTTGTGCGCGATGCAACGATCCTCGTTGTACGCCGCGACGATTACCGACAGCGACGGCGCCGCGGTACTTCCGGCGCAGCCGTCATCGGAGCCGGCCCGACGCGGCTGCGACGGCGACAGTGCGATCAGCACCATCGGATACAGCACGTACGCGTAGAGCAGCAGGAATCCTGAAATGTAAAACAAGCCCGTCAAAATTTTTGCGTCCCCCGACGCGCGTCCCCTAAGCAGCTTCTCCTTGTTTCCCCATTGCGATCAGCTCGGAGTAAAGCGCGGCGGTCTGTTCGATCTGCCGCTGCAAGGCAAAGTTTTCCTGCACGAATTTGCATCCCGCGGATGCCAGCCGCGATGCCAGCGCGGGATCGTCAAGCAAGCGCTCGATCGCCGCCGCCAGCGCGGGCGGATTCGCGGGCGGCGCGAGCAGCCCGGTTCTTTCGTGGATCACCACCTCGGGAGTGCCGTCAACTTCCGTCGCAACCATCGGGCGTCGGGCCGCGAGCGCTTCGATCGCCACCAGCGGCAGACCCTCGTACAGCGACGGCAGCACCACCAGGTCGGCCGCCTCGAACAGCTCCGGCACGTCGCGCCGGTAGCCGAGAAATCGCACGCGGTCCGCCAGCCCCAGCGCCGCACATTGCGCGCGCAAGGCAGCCTCCAGCGGACCCTCGCCCGCCAGCAGCGTCACCAGCTTTGGCCGGCGCGCAGCGAGGATCGCCAGCGCATCGATCAGGTGCCGATGGCCCTTTTGATCGTCGAGGCGCGCCAGCGTGAGAATCGTTGGTTCATCGCCGAGCCCCAGCGCGGTGCGCGTCGCGGCGCGCCGCCGCGCATCCGTTGGAGCGAAACGGTCCAGGTCGCGCCCGTTGTGAATCACCCGGACTTTGCTCTTCGGCACGCGCTTGGTTGCGATCAAATGGCGGGCCGCGGCGTGCGACACCGCGATATACTTGTCCACCAGCCTTCCCACCTGCCGATCCACCCAGAAGCGGCCACGCAGGCCTTTTCCCATCCGCCACACCTCGGGACCGTGACAGGTCTCGAGCACCGCGCCGACACCGGCCATCCGCGCCACTCCGGCGCCGAGTAAACTCGCAGTGAACAGATGGCAATGCACAAGCGCGATATTTTCGCGGCGAATGAATCGCAGCAGGCGCGCCGCCGCCATCACGTCAAGCCGCGACGAAAACTCAAGCGGCAGGCATTTGACGCCGGCCGCCGAAAGACCAGGCTCCATCGCCGCGATCAGCTCGCCCGGCGCCGCCAGACACGGCTCGAATCCGTACGCGCTCATCGTGGTCAGGATTGACAGTGCGTGCTCCTCCGCACCGCCGAATACACTACTTGTCAACAAGTGCAGCACCGCGCGACGCCGCGCATTGGAGCGTTCTGTATCGCTAAGGCTTCGGTTCGCCATTTTCAGTCGTCGAGCATGGAAAATCCTGACGCTCGAATCCAAGTCATGTACAGTGGTGTTTACGCTACTCAGATAGCGTTAGGTGCGATAAATAGTTCATTAAGCGGTAACAATCAAGCCCGAGGGCGACCAAATCGGCTAATATTGACGCACCAGGGGCATTCCTGAACATGCCCGGGGCGAAAGCAGGACAAGATCGAAAGAGCTTAAGCCGAATCGTTCATTTCTTCGGCGCCTTCCCCTTGCCGCTCAGGTTGACGATCACGCGACCTGCCGCCTCCGAGTCGTCGGTTATCGTAAAGGTCCCGGTCTGCGTGCCCAGCGCGCTGGCAGTGTAGGTCAGGAAGAAGTAGCAGTCGCTCTTGGGCGCCAGCTGCATGCCGACCCGACAGGTGCTGAGCGCAGTATCGATGGCGAATGGCGCGGTCGGCACCGCACCCTTGATGAGAATCTGCACGTCCTGCTTTTTGTTGCGCGGATTGGAGAGCTTCACTTTGTCCGGCTTGCTGGTGCTGCCCACCAGGATGGCCGGGAAGTGCAGCGCCTTGGGCGATACCTTTAAAGATGCAGGCACCGGCGTCGGCGTCGCAGTCGCCGTCGCCGTTGAAGTGCTGGTCGCCGTCGCCGTTGAAGTGCTGGTCGCCGTCGCCGTTGGAGTGCTGGTCGCCGTCGCCGTTGAAGTGCTGGTCGCCGTTGCCGTTGGAGTACCGGTCGCCGTTGCCGTCGCCGTGGCTGTCTGAGTCGCCGTTGTAGTAACGGTCGGCGTGGGAGTCGCCGGCGGCTGATCGTACTCGAGCACCCGGCTGTTATTGAAATCCGCCACGTAGAGGTCGCCGGACGCGTCGACTGCGACTCCTTTCGGATCGCTCAGGCTGTTAGCGCTGAGCCCCGTGCATGCCGACGAGGTGAAACTGCCGCAGGCGCCATAGACCCGGTCGGCGGTCGTGCCGGTGGTCAGCGGAGTGTTGTATTCCAGCACCCGGTTGTTGCTTGCGTCGGCGACGTAAACGTTGCGCGACGCGTCCACCGCGACTCCTGTCGGAGCGCACAAGTCCTTGGCGCTGGGGGGCTTGGGAAAGCCGGTGCCGTCGTAGTTGCACGCATGCGACGTGAAGCTCCCGCCCTGGCCAAAGACCGTATCCGCCGTGACATCGGTGGTCAGCGGAGTGTTGTACTCCAGCACGCGGTTGTTGTCTTGATCGGCCACGTAGAGGTTGCCCCCGCCGTCCAATCCGACTCCAGATGGATCGCAGAGGTCGATTGCGGACGACGGCCTGAGCGCGGGGACACCGGCGCCGCCGTCGAAATTGCACGCGTTGGTGGTGAAGCTGCCGCCCTGCCCAAAGACTCGCGCGGCGCCGGCGCCGGTGCTCAGCGGGGCGTTGTACTCGAGCACCCGGCTGTTGCTCGCATCCGCCACGTAAAGGTTGCCCCCGCCGTCCACCGCGACTCCCTTTGGGTAGCACTGGTCGATTGCGCTGGCGCCGGAGAATACATTGCCGTCGCCGGTGTCGTAATCGCAACTATTCGAGGTGAAGCTCGTGCCCTGCCCCAGGACCACATTGGCCCCACCGCCCACGCACGGGAAGATGTTGTTGCAGGCCGAAAATGGATTGGCGTACTCGAGCACCCGGTTGTTGTTTTCATCGGCCACGTAGAGGTTGCCCAACGCGTCCACCGCGACTCCCTCTGGATAGCACAGGCTGTTGGCGCTGACCGTAGCGCTGATCCCGTTGCACATAGAGGAGAGGAAATCGGGCTGTCCGATCACCAGGTCGGCCGCAGCGCCGTTGATGAACGCGCCCGCATCTCTCCAGCCCAGCACCCGGTTGTTTTCTTCATCGGCCACGTAAAGCCGATTCGGAATGGCGCTGGCGTCGATCGCCACCGCTTCAGGGAAGTTCAGGCCCGCAGCGTCCACCAGGTTGGCCACGTTGTGTAGGAGATCATCCTGGCCTAACACCCGTTCGGCGATGGTGCCGCTGGACAGCGGGGTGTTGTACTCGGCCACGCGGTTGTTGCTTTGATCGGCGACGTAGAGGTTGCCCAATGCGTCCACCGCAACTCCGGCTGGATCGCACAAGTCGTTGGCAGTGCTCTCGCTGCCGGAAGAACCGCTGTCGTAATTGCACTCAGCATCCGAGGTGAAGTCCCCGCCCTGGCCGAAGACCATGTCCGCAGTGACATCGGTGGTCAGCGGGGTGTTGTACTCCAGCACCCGGTTGTTGCCTCCATCGGCCACGTAGAGGTTGCCCAACGCGTCCACCACGACTCCGGCTGGATTGCACAAGTCGATGGCGGTGGAGCTGCTATCGACGGTGTCGAAGTTGCACAAATCCGACCTGAAGCTTGCGCCCTGGCCGAAGACCAGGTTGGCCGCACCGCCCACGCATGGGAAGGTGTTATTGCATGCCACAAACGGATTTGTGTACTCCAGCACCCGGTTGTTGTAATCGTCCGCCACGTAGAGGTTGCCCGCCCCGTCCACCGCGACTCCCGCTGGATCGCACAGGCTGTTGGCGCTGACCGCGGCGTTGCTCCCGTTGCACTTTGAGGAGAGGAAATCGGGCTGCCCGATCACCAGGTCGGCCGCAGCGCCGTTGCTGAATGAGTCCGCGTCTCTCCATCCCAGCACCCGGTTGTTGTCCTGATCGGCGACGTAAACTCGATTGGGCGTGGCGCTCGAATCGATCGCCACCGCTTGCGGGCGGTTCAGTCCTTTACCGTCCACCAGGTTGGGCACGTTGTGGGTGAAACCCAACTGGCCCAGCACAACGTCGGAGGTAGTGCCGGTGGCAAGCACGATCGCCGCATACAACGCGACGGCAACCATTGCGGCCGCAATCCCGAAGCTGCGCCGATAGCGCTTTTTTGCGCGGCCAACCTGCGAATTCAACGCTCGTCCCCCCCAAGCTGGAGCAGTTCGCCCAGCGACCTCAGGCCGCCATCAGGCGGCTTGAGCAAGTAGCAAAAATACCAATATCTGCGCGTTTCGGTCTCGCGCTTTCAAGGCCGCCAGCCTGCCGATTTCTCAATTGCTCTGCGCGTCGTCCGCCCCGCCGTCATCAGCCGTTTGTGCTGCCTGATCGGCGGCATCCTTGGCCGCTCGCGCCTGTGTTACCGCCTGATTGGCCGCATCGATCTGATCCTGCGAAGCGCCGTCGCTCTCGAGCTGATTGCGCGCGTCGGTCGCCGCGTCCAGCGCTGCCTCTGCCGCATCCGCGGCATCGTGCGCCTGCTGGGCGGGGTCTGGGCTCTGAGCGTCCTGTCCCGGATCGCTCGCCGCGTTCTGCGCTGCATCATCGGTCTGTGCCCGCGCCGGCGCGAGGTTCCCCAATCCAAGCCCGACAGCGAACACAACCGCCGCGATCACCACCAGCCCCAGGCGCGACGTGTGCGCGGCGCTGGTCTCCAATCTCATCGCTGCTCACCCCATTTTCACTTTTGACTTTTGGCTCTTGCGATGACGATAGTTCCGCGATTCGTGTCGATCAAGCTCAATGCGTGGCCGGAGCAGCGGGCGATCCCGGTGCCGCGGCGGCGCCTGGCGACGGCGGACTCTGCCCGGGCTTCTTCAGAAGGTGCGGGGTTATCGGTTGCGCTTCACCCTTGGTGTAGCCGGCGGGCACGGCAAATGTCTCAGCCGGAAGGTCTTTTACCTCGATTTTGGAAACCGTGGTGTTGAAGGTGACCGTTTTGTTGCCCTTGGCCATCGCCTCCATTAATTTCTTGGCCGCTGCGGGCGGAAGTGAGGGCGGCGGCGTGTAGGGAGTGGGCGCTATCGTGCGCGTCGATGAAACCGGGATGCCGTCAGGAGTTTCACCCTTGGGCGCCAGATGCGTGCCCTTGAGCTTATCCGCCATCGCCTTTTGAAACTCAACGTACTCCTTGGCGCCGGGCGCGTCGCTCGACACGCATTTAGTCATTGTGAGGATGTGGCGCGCGGCGGCCACTGAGCCGGCGTAATCCTGACAGGCGTATCCGGCCACCTTATCGGCGCCGCTGGCCTTGTCGACTCCGACGAATGTTCCTTCCCAAAACAGTTTCATCGCGTACGCGCCGGCGGGCGGAAACTTACCCTGATAGTACTGTTTGGTCTTCGGCTTGATAATATAAATCGCGCCGCCGTCGAGATCGGTAATGATCTCCTCATCATCGCCACTGATGACTTTCTGCTTGTGACCCTGGACCATCACGGTCTGATCGGTCTTTTGCGCGCCGGTCTGGTTGACCATCTCCTGCGAGATTACAACCCCGGCCGACGCGCTGGTAGCGGCCATCGCAAGGGCCATCACGGTGGCCGCGGTGAATGCGAATTTCATACCCATTGCTCTCCTTCCAAACGCTGAATTTTCGAGATCATTTCCGTTCGCGCACTTTACGCGAAAACCGGCGGCGCGGAAATAGTTTCGGATCCGGGATTCTTCGCTTCGCTCTGAATGACAGAAAAGGATTGACAGAAGGGCAAAGGAGCACAGAGCCGGGAGTGTTCGGTCCGCGATTCTTCCCCCTCCCCCTTTTTTGTGTCATTCAGAGCGGAGTCTGCGCAGCGAAGAATCCCGGATCCGGTAGCTGTGTGCGGAAACCATCGAGCAACAAGCGCTACTTCGTCTATATAATGAGCAGCGCGTCGCGAACGCTCTACACCGGGGTAACCAATGACCTCGAGCGGCGTGTGAATGAACACAAAACCGGCGCGGTACCTGGATTCACAAAGCGCTATAGGATCAACCGTCTCGTCTATTTTCAAGAGACCGACGACATCGCCGCGGCAATCGCCGCCGAGAAACAGATCAAGGGGCAATCGCGGGCGAGAAAGATTGCACTCATCGAAGCAGAAAACCCTTCGTGGCGGGACTTGAGTGCTGAGTCGTAGGCAAAGACCGGGATTCTTCGCTGCGCCGTACAATGACAGAAGACGAACGAGCGGCGGGAATGCGAACGGCGGGCCATTGCTGGCCCGCCGTCCGGTTACGACGTTATCAGTTTCGAATCGCCCTTAGTTCTTGCACACGACCGTGGCCGACGCGCTCACTGGGCAAGCTACCGACGAAATCGTCATGCTGCCAGTAGCCAAGCCACCCGAGAGTCCGGTGCAGGTGCAGGCTGTGGTCGCCAATATCGTGGAAGCTGACGGGCCGACATCAGCGGTTGCCACTGTCGGGCCGTTGACCAGGCTGAGCGTGCACGGGCCACCGAACGCCGTGGGCATCGAGATCTCGATGTCACAGGCCGCTTCGTTGCCGTTGGTCACCTTGACCGTCCCGTTCACGGTTTTGTTGATCGCGACTAGAGTGGTCGAGACAAGGGTCGCAATCGTGCTGGTAACTGGCGATTGTTCTAACGAGGTGCAGGTGGCCGACTCGCCCGCAGGTACGAAACCCGTCGCGTTGCTGATCAGACCGGTCACGATCACGTACGCGTCTGCATCCGTTGCGCCCCACTGCACTGAGCTGTCCGAATATCCCGCACCCGCCGTTGCTGGATTAGCCGGATTGGAACTTTCGCAATCAGGGGAGACTTGCAGCAAGGCGACCAGGTCGCTGGTGCCATCAGCAAATATCGATTGGGTCGCGCCGCCGCCCGGAAGGTAGATACCCGGAATCAAAACGAACGGGCAGAAGCTGTTGTTCGGGACTGGCCCCGAGCCCGGGGTGACGTAGCTATTGTTGTTGTTGAAGCTCAACTCTCCGTCCGCCTGGCCCGCATTGAAGATTGCGTACGATCCAGTGGTCGCGCCATAAGAACCCGTCATCGCAGAACCGTTGTAGGAGGTGGCTGCGGCCTGACCTGCTGCAACTAGGTCGGTCGAATTAGCACCAAACCCTGTGCAGAGCAATGCATCCGCTCCCTTATACGGCGCGGTGCCCCAAGCGATCCCGGGATCCGTCGCGTCCTGCTTCTCCATCGTGATGCCCA
Source organism: Deltaproteobacteria bacterium (assembly GCA_003135135.1). Taxonomy (GTDB): domain Bacteria; phylum Desulfobacterota; class Binatia; order Binatales; family Binataceae; genus Binatus. Next base: position 1,715 of record PLDK01000041.1, on the reverse strand, counting down.
GGACCGGAGCGCCATTTCCAGGCAGTGCGGCGTTAACGCCAGCCGCATCGGCCGGGCTGCTTCCAAGCGCAGCCGAGTTGCCCAGGGTGGTCTCCACCAAGAACTCGAATGGCCAGACGCCGCTGACGATGCTTGTGTCAAAATAGGCATAATTCGCCCCAAATGCCACAATGAACGTCCCCGCGGGGCCGCCGGCTGTCAGGCTGCCACCTGTGATGTCGTTGGCGCCGTCGAAGCACGGAACTCCGCCAAGCCCCGAAAGGGCGCCGTAACAGGCTGCGGGCCCGAAAGACACGCCGATTGGGCTGGTCTGGACATCGCCTGCATTGTAGATGATTTCGCCGCTGGTTATGGCGCAACCCGTGGCAGTGCCGGCAGCGAACGTCAGTTCGCCAACGCCGACCGCGCCGGTTACGGGTCCATCCGCAACGAGGCTGGTGTCAGCTCCCTGAATGAGAACTGCATAGCTGTGTCCGCACAGGCCGGGTGTTGTGGCGCCGGCTTGCGGGGCTGCCATCAAAGCGAGGCCTCCCGCTACGATAAAACTCAAGAGCAATCTTTTCATACTTCCTCCGAGACATTTACTGACGAGACGTTTACTGACGTTAAAAACCTGTGGAATCCCATTTCCCCAAAATGTGCCCGCCCCATCCATGAGGGACTGTGCGGCTCTGTCAAACCTCCTTTCTGACGACGCCCGCGGTCTCTACCGCAAGCCGCGTGGCGGCGAAATAGACCACCTTACGCAATGAGCCAAAATAACTAATCGTAATCCCGGACCTGCTTTATAGGCCCACTGCGGTCAGACCGTCAAGGCGCGCGGGTCGATTTAATTCACCGAAAAGGTGAAATTTTTGTGAAATAACAATTCGTTGTCACTTATTTTGGAAAATCCTGACCATGAACGGCCCGAACCGAAGGCTCAAAGGGCGGTACTTGTGCTCTTGAGAACGCCGCCAGAATCACGCCGGAGATTTTTCGCTTGACAAATTTACCGGATGGGGCCTAACTTTGTCTGCGGCTTTATCGCCGCCATTGGGGCTATTCGGGGAGGACATTGTCGATGCGTTTCAACCAGTCGCTTACGCGGTCCGTCGCGTGCTTGAGTTTCTCGTTCCTGTTTTTGCTTGGCGCGTTTGCGCAGCCTGCTCTGGCGCAGTCATTTGTGCTGCCGGACAACAGCAGTACACCCTCGAGTAAACTTTCTGTTTCGCCAAAGTCGCTGAGCTTCAACGTCAACCTCGACAAAACGACCTACCAGACCAAGCATTTCAGCATCGCGAACAAAGGTACGCTGCCGATGACCGTACTCGTCGGCGCGCCCAGCGGCACCGACGCTTCCGACTATACGATTGTATTCCCCCCCATACTTTCTCATGGCGCGGGCGGAACGCTGACGCTTCCGGCCGGAATAGCCCAGGAGGTTGACGTTTCGTTCAACCCCACCGGCGCCGACAAGAACCTGGACGCAAGCATCAGCATCGCCAATACCAGCAGTGGCCCGACCACCGGGCCGACCTCGGCGACCGTCGAGTTGAAGGGCAAAGCCACCCAGAAGAAGCCGACCCCGACTGCAACCGCGACACCGACTGTGACTGCAACCTCGACACCGACGGCAACCTCGACAGCGACGGCGACGGCCACCGCGACTGCGACGGCCACCGCGACTGCGACGGCCACCGCGACCGCAACTGCGACCAGGACCGCGACTGCAA
>PLDK01000036.1 GCA_003135135.1 Deltaproteobacteria bacterium | reverse complement strand
ACCCACCCATAGATCAGTCTCTTTCCGCGCGGACGAGATTGAACAGTCGCCAGTCGCTTGGCAGGCCACTGGTACCGAAAGCGGTTATAAAGCGCCCTGGCACTCACAAAAACGGCAGACCGAACAGCGCAAGCTGTCACTGGCCCTGGGATCTTGCGGCGGAAGGCCATCCGGCGTACGCGGCAGTTAGAATTGGAGATTCAAAACGGAAATCCCGGCCAGTTGAAATCGGAACATTCCGTAGTAACATTTCCGCACATTAGCCATCGTATGAGGGAGGAAGTCAGCATGGAGCGTGTATCTTTGACCGTCGCCGAGGGTCAAGTCGGATTTGCGGATACTTTCGACAAAAGCGAGGCATATTCGTCCGGTGTGTCCTGGGCCGCAGTGATTGCTGGCGCATTTGTAGCCGCCGCGTTGTCGCTTATTCTGCTCGCGTTGGGCACCGGGATCGGTTTATCCTCCGTCTCGCCATGGTCGAACGTTGGCGCATCGGCCTCGACCATCAACAACGCCGCCATCCTCTGGCTGATCATTATCCAAATCATCGCCTCGGCTATGGGTGGCTATCTCGCAGGCCGACTGCGCACGAAATGGGCCACTATTCACACGGACGAAGTGTATTTTCGTGATACCGCGCATGGGTTTCTGGTATGGGCAGTGGGACTCGTAATCACCGCGTCTTTTTTGGCGTCCGCAGCCACCTCCATGGTTGGTGGTGCGGGACAAGTGCGGGCGACTTCGTTTTCGACTGCAGGCGGGGCCGAGACGGATCTGCCGGCCGTCGGTCAGAACCTTGATCCGAACGAGTATTTTATCGATACGTTGTTCCGTTCGGATCATCCCGGTCCAGACCGCAGTGATGCTCCTGTGCGCGCGGAGGCCGCACGCATTTTTGCTCATGCCCTTCGGCAAAGAAATCTCTCGGCGGCAGACGAAACCTATCTGGCCGAACTGGTAGTTGCGAAAACGGGGCTTAGCCGAACAGACGCTGGGAAACGGGTGTCCGAAGTTTTTGTGGAGATTCAGCGGACGGTAGAAATCGCCCGCAAAGCGGTGGCGCATCTATCCCTGTGGATATTTGTTGCTCTCCTGATTGGTGCATTTTGCGCGAGTTATGCCGCGACCATTGGGGGTAGGGAGCGGGATCACGTGAAGCTTGTTTAGCCATTCCTCGCTTCTACTCAGCGTATTTTAACGGCTATCAAACGAATTGAGGAGGCTTTACTATGCGTTCAATTTTGCTTTTGCTGCTAGGTGTGCCGATCCCCGTCGTCATTTTGATCGCACTTGTTAGCCATTGTTGATACGGCCGCTGAGACTGCGCCGCTCGGATTTGCAGTCTGGACGGCGTGCGCCTTGGGAACGCATTCGCTTTCGGCATCATCAGTGGGTCGTATCTGTAGGTTGCTGCCGCGCTAGGAGTCTGTGCGAGTAATCCGTTTTTGCCCGTTCGCGCGATGGGATACCATGCTACAAGCGAACATAGCCGGAGGCCTTACCGGTGCGCTCATTGGCATGGGTATTCCGGAGTATGAGACGAAACGCTACGAAGGAAAGGTCAAGGACGGGAACATCTTGCTCTCCGTTCATCCCGAGGACAGCAAAGAGCGCGATCGTGCGAAGAAAATCCTCGAGGCCGGTGGCGCCGTGGATATCTCTTATACCGGTGAGGCTTCTGTCCCCAAGGAGCAGAGCCGGCCGTTCACTAGATAAGTAGCAGTTGTAGGTGGGATCTCCTCGATCCCACCTACAAGCCTCTCGTGCGCGAGGCGCAGTCCGCCTTCGAGCGGCGCGAGAGTTCCGAATTTAAAGAAACAGCAGACTAGATGAAAGCTCGTAGCGCGGCGTGCATTAACCAATTCGCCGTGCCCCGTCCCGACCGAAGTGCCCACGAGTTGGCGCCTTCGCGGCATTGTTCGCCGAGTTGAATTGGTGGTTGCGTTCTGCAGGGAACCGTGGCGCGTTGGATGTGACCAAGGCCTAGGCTATCATGATGACCACCAAACTTCGTTTAAGGAACAGTCAGAAAATGGCAAAGCTAACCATGAAGACCCGTAAGAAAATGCCTGCCAAAGAGTTTGGTGAACTGGCCTGCTCCCCGATTTCCAGCCAATCATAAGTAGAGTCCGCCGGTTGTTGACCTGCCCCGCAAAAGCATACCAAGTTGAAGTAGAGGAAACGGCCTGCGTGGTCCGGTTAAGGCCGGTCTGGCCGGCGTTTTTTGCACTCAACAGACTCAAGTGAGTATCTCCAGTGAATTGCCCGCTGCGGGCTTTCTCGTACGGTCCGGAACTGGTTCAGGGCCGGGCGCCGCGGTCACTGTCAATTGCGCCGCGAAGACCGCCGGCGCGCTATCACGCAATGCGCTATGCGGTCGCACCTGGTTGTAGTCCCGCCGCCAACGCTCGAGCTTGTCACGCACGTCGATGAGCGCAAAGAATACCTCGACGTTCAAGCACTCATCCCTCAACCGACCGTTAAACGATTCGATGTAGCAGTTTTCCACCGGCCGACCTGTGACTGCTCATAATTCCGCGAGCCGTGTAAACGTTGCAGTTTTTTCGCTTGTCGCCTCAGCGTGGCCCGCATGGTCACGATCCTGTGCTCAATCGTCTCTGAGGTCTCCTTCCGGTTTCGGAGTCGGATCTCCTTGGAACTGGAGGTGCTCGCCCTCAGGCATCAGTTGGCGGTTCTCCACCGGCAGCGGCCTAGCCGACCGCCGCTTCGTCCAGGTGATCGCTTGCTGTGGGTTTGGCTCTACCGGGTTTGGCCACGCTGCCTGAAGCTGATGGTCCTGGTCAAGCCCGCAACCATGGTCCAGTGGCATCGGCAGGGCTTCCGCAGATATTGGCGCTGGCGCTCCAGAGCATATAACCTGGGCAACCTGTGGCGGCGGCTGGTGCTGCCGGCACGCAAGGCGCGCCGCTCGATGGAGCGGTTTGCGAAAGAGGTGATGCCGCGCTTGCGTTGATGCAAGCGGGATATGGGTAATTCTCTCGCGCAGCCGGCGCCTCGCCGGCGAGTTGTATCGAAACGGCACTCCCCCGATAGCATGGGCCGTCGTCCTCTTCATCATTGACTTCCTCAACTCCGCGTATGGCGGCTATGCCGGGGGACGCGTTCCTTTCCGGGCTTGCGCCGATCAAGTTTGGGCGTACCAAGCCGTAGGACTACAAATTTCCCGATGCGTCCTGGCTCGCTTGCTTCGGCCATCGCCACAGCGTCAGCCTAGTTAGCATCGATGGGTACGCATTTTGAGATCGAGAAGAGGTATACAGATGAAGCACAGAACTGGTTATTTTGCGCGCTGGGCCTTGGCGGCGATCCAGGCTTATAAAGAAAGGAGAGGATCGATGCTCGAATTACGATCGTTGCGGGGAAGAAGATCTGTGAGGCTCCTGCTTGTTCTGGCTGCGGTCGGCTTCGCGGCTCCAAGCCGGGCAGAGGAAGTCTCGATGCCGGAGCAGTTTATCGCGGCTGAGGTGCAACACGATGTTTCACCGCCATTGCGCACGCTGAGCGCGAGCACAGTCAGCGGTCAAGCCATCCATCCTAGGATTATGCCGTTACACCGCCTTCCACTTCCGCCAGGTGGGCTTCAATCCGATGGAGCATTGCAGTCCAACGCCAGCATTCCATTGGCTGCTTCTATCGGAATGAATTTCGACGGCCTCGGGGTGAACACCCCCGGTTTCACGCCGATTTGGACACCTCCAGATACCACCGGTGCGGCTGGATTGACTCAGTACGTCCAATGGGTGAACACCTCGTTTACCGTGTTTGACAAGAGCAGCGGGCAGATGCTGCTGAGCCCGCTCACTGGGAACGCGATCTGGTTCGGATTCGGCGGGGGCTGTGCAGGTAGAAACGACGGCGACCCGATCGTGAATTACGATAAGCAAGCAAAACGCTGGGTGCTGAGCCAGTTCACGAACGCATCACCGTACCTCGAGTGCGTCGCGGTCTCCGCCACTGACGATGCCACCGGGGTATACTACCGGTACGCGTTCGCGATGGGCCCGAATTTCGCCGATTACCCGCATATGGGTGTATGGCCCGACGGCTACTATTTCTCGTTCAACATGTTCAGCGGGAAACCCCTGGTTCTGGTTGGGGGAAGGGCATGTGCCTTCGACCGCAACGCGATGCTCAACAATTCCACGGCGACGGCGCAATGCTTCGATGTCCCGGCGCTGTTTGGAAGCGTGCCATCGGATTGGGACGGCGCCTCCGCACCTCCTCTCGGGTCGCCCAACTATTTCGTGACGTATGGCAGCAATTTGCTGAATATCTGGTCATTGCACGCGGACTTCACCAATCCTGCCAATGCGAATCTCTATGGCCCAATCGCCCTTCCGGTGCAGCCCTTCACTCCCGCGTGTGCGGAGGTTGAACCGGGGCCGATCAAGAAAGGCGACCCTGAGGACGCGCCGGGATGCGTTCCGCAGGCTGGCGTTGCGATGAAACTGGACGAGCTCTCGGATCGGATGATGTATCGGGCCGCCTATCGGAACTTTGGAGATCACGAGGCTCTGGTGGCGACGCACACAGTGGCCCGCGTAATCGAGCAGAAGAAGAAGGCGATCGGCGCGGCGCTGCGATGGTATGAGATCCGGGGACTGTCAACCACTCCGAACATCTATCAACAAGGTACCTACGCGCCCGACGCGCGCTGGCGCTGGATGGGCAGTATTGGGATGGACTTCGCCGGCGATATTGGAATCGGTTATAGCCTCTCGGCACCGGGAATCCATCCGCACATCGCATACACCGGCCGCACACCCGGCGATTTGGCTGGAACGATGGAATCCGAGGGCATCATCATGGCCGGCAAAGGCTCGCAGCGGCAGGAGGAGCGATGGGGCGATTACAGCGCGCTGTCGATCGATCCCAGTGACGACTGCACCTTCTGGTACACGACTGAATACATCCCGGAAACCGGGGCGGCGCCGAACTGGCAGACCCGAATCGCTTCGTTCAAGTTCCCAAGCTGTACCGGAGCTGGCTCGTATTGACCAGTTGGCGACGGCGGCCGGCACGCTTTGCGCGTTGGCGACGGCCAGGCCTTGGTAGCGGTGGCGGTCGAGCTCGAGCAGCCTTAGCTGCTCGCTCGGCTGCCCGGGTTGCGGGTGGCGGATGACCACAAAGCGATAGCGCGCGGCCAGCGGGTGGGCGGGCCGAATGATTAGCGACTGGATCTATAACAACCCGACGTGGCTGTGGGGGACGATTCTGGTCGCGCTCGTCACAGGTGGAGCGTGTGTCGGCCTCGCGATCTTTCACCGCGTGGTCCACGTGGAGTTTCGCCGGGCGCACAATGAGTTGGCCGGGTTCATAGTCGGTCCTATCAGCGTCACCTATGCCGTGCTGCTCGCTTTCATCGCGGTCGCGACCTGGGAATCCTTCAGCCACGCGGAGCAGATCGTCGATCTCGAGGCGGATTACGTCGGCAGCATCTATCGGGACACTCAGGGCCTGCCACCCGATATGGGCGCAGGCATTCGCAACGATGCGCGGCAGTTGTCGCTACTCACAATTCCGTATGCTCTGTAAACATTGGAGTTTTGCGCCGACCGTTTTATCGTGGCCGGCATGCTTACGATCCTGTCCGCAATGGTTTCTCTGGTCTCCTTCCGGTTTCGGCGTCGGGCCTCCTTGGAACTTGAGGTGCTGGCTCTGAGACATCAGGTGGCCGTTCTCCATCGCCAGCGGCCCGGCCGAGCGTGGCTTGGTCGTGGCGACCGCCTGCTGTGGGCCTGGCTCTACCGAGTTTGGCCGCGCTGCCTGAAGGTGATGGTGCTGGTAAAACCGGCAACCGTGATCCAGTGGCATCGGCAAGAATTCCGCAGATATTGGCGCTGGCGGTCACGATCGCAACGCCCTGGACGGCCGGGCGTGAATCGCGAGATTCATGAGCTGATCCGGCAGATGAGCGTTGCCAACCCGTTGTGGGGTGTGCCACGGATCCACGGCGAAATGCTCAACCTGGGTATCGAAGTCAGCCAGGCAACCGTCGGGAGACACAGGTCCGGCGGCATGGTCCGCCCTCACCAACCTGGCGGACCTTCCTGCGCAATCAAGTGGACGGCATCGCCGCCATCGACATGTTTGTGGTCGTCACCGCCGCGTTTCGGCTGCTCTACGTGAGCGTCATTCTGAGCCACGCGCGACGCAAGATAGTGCATCTCAATGTCACCCAGCATCCCACGGCGGGTTGGCTCTCGCGCCAGATCACCGAGGCATTTCCGTGGGACACCGCGCCACGCTACCTGCTGCGCGACCGCGACACGTCGTATGGAAGAGGCTTTCAGGAGCGGGCTCGGGTCATGGGGATCACAGAGGTCGTTACAGCGCCACGATCGCCCTGGCAGAATGCTTACGTCGAGCGAGTCATCGGCTCTATTCGCCGCGAATGCCTGGATCATGTACTCGTGATCAACGAGCGCCATCTGCGCCGGGTCCTGTTCTCGTACGTCGATTACTATCACCGCTCTCGGACGCATCTGTCGCTCGACAAAGACTGCCCGGATGCTCGCCCCATCCAACCGCCAGACCGCGGCAAGGTGATCGCGATTCCGCAAGTCGGCGGGCTTCACCAGCGCTACGAACGCCTCGCCGCCTGATCCGCTTTCGAGGACTGCGCAATATCCGACGCTGGCGCCTGTGTGGCAAGCCGCGCCATCGCGTGCAAAATCCACATGGCGAATACCAACTACCCGGACTGACCCGCCCGATCGGGGATCCAGCTCGTGCGCTTCATCGCACAGTACTCGCCGCAGCCCAGAATCCACACGAGATGGAGTTTTGCGCAGCCACAGCTGTCAAAGGCTTCGACGCATAGCGCACTCACGGACAGCCGCCGAGTCTGGCGTGTTTTCTCGCGGCACCAGCGAAATTCGCATCAGAGACAAAACGCCGAAATTCCCGCGATATGGCTCGAACTCGCCTGTCTCTGGTGCCGCGAGAGATGCAAATTGGCCCGAAATACCGCGATTTTCAGCGAATTTCGCGGAGAATCTCTGAATGCGAAGACTGCGTGGCGGAGAGGGAGGGATTCGAACCCCCGGAGCCGTTAGGCTCACCTGATTTCGAGTCAGGCCGGTTAAACCAGACTCCCGAACCTCTCCGCGACAGACGAGCATCAATGTTTGTTGCCGCGCAGTCAAGCTGACTCTGGCTCGGATTCGTGCTCACGCCACTGGCCCACGAAATGGCGCGCTTGGAACATTCTCGATCGGACGATTTTCCGATCTCAGCGGAATCTGATCCAGCCGGAATTTCCGGATCGCGAGCTACTCGCGGCGGAACGTATACAATCCTGCGAAGCCCGGCGGACGCCATCCACCGTTCGCGCACGCATTGCACACCACGTACTGCTTGTGGCGCCCGTCCTCGACGCCCGTGAGCGCGACTGCGCTTTCTGTGGATACGGGCTTCTTGCAGGCGACGCAGGTCGCCGTCAGCGCCTTGTTCTGCTTGGCCTTATCACTCGGCATCGCGGCCACACCACTTTTCTGAAGATGTCATCTGGATTTTAGCACCAACGAGTTCTTTTATATATTTCCCGCCGCCTCATCCGCCCCGGCGCGCGCGAAAGAACTCGCGCATAATCTCGGCGCACTCGAATTCCATCACCCCACCGACGACTTCCAATCGATGGTTCAGGCGGCCGTCTCTGCCGATATCGTACACCGACCCGAGCGCACCTGCCTTGTCATCGCGCGCGCCGTATATAACCCGGGCGATTCGCGCGTTTACCATCGCACCGACGCACATGACGCATGGCTCGAGCGTGACGTAAATCGACACCGCCGTCAGCCGGTACGTTTTGAGCGTCGATGCGGCCGCGCGGATTGCCAGGATTTCCGCGTGCGCGGTCGGATCGCCGAGCTTAATTGGCTGGTTATGCCCCGCGCCGACGATTTGCCCAATTGCAACCGCGATCGCGCCAACCGGGACTTCACCCTCCGCCTCGCCGCGGCGGGCTTCGGCAATCGCATCGGCCATGAACTGCATGTATTCAGCGGTCGCCATCTGACTCCTGCTGGTGCGGCTGCGCCGGCGTTCAAATACTAGATTGACACTGGCGAACCCTCGCACCAAGATCGATCGATGAGATCGCTGATATGAATAAGCTGATCGCAATCGCGACCCTTCTGGTTTTCGGTGCGGCCAGCACCACGTTTGCCGACACTCGCGTCAAAATCAAAGACAGCGATCAGGCACGCGCGGAAACGGGCATGCACGCCCCCAACGATCATCCGAAGACCCAAGTCGTCCCCAACGACCAACTCCAGGTGGTAGTCACGGACGACGTGATTACGCGTTCGTGTTGCATGCCGCCAAGCCTGGTAGTCGGGGGAAAAATCACCAATGTCAGCGACCGACCGATAGACTATATCCGCCTGCACTTCGCGTTCGAGGACCGCAACGGCAAAGTCCTTCACGGCGAAAGCCTTTACAACCATCATGCCGAAAGCATGTCTGATGATGCGTATATACAGAAAATCCTGAATGAGAAGCCGCATTTCGAACCGATCCAGCCGGGTCAGAGCGACACCTTCCGATTTTCGATTCCATGCATCGCGCTTCCGGCGTTCTCGAAGGTCGAGCTGTTTTCCAACGACATCAAACAGTGAAAAGTGAAAAGTAGCGCGCCGCCCTCCCCGGTCGCCTGATGGCTGATATCGGCGCAATCGAACCGACGGCGCTCAAGGGCCGCCTCGATCGAGGCGATCGTGTCTTCATCCTCGACGTCCGAGAACCGGCAGAAATTGCTGTCGCACCCTTCCCCGGCGCGAGTCACATCCCGATGGGCGACATCCCCTCGCGCCTGACCGAGCTCGATCCCGACCGCGAGACCGTCGTCGTATGCCATCATGGGATCCGCAGCGCGCAGGTCGCGATGTACCTGGCGCGGATGGGTTTCGAACGCGTGCTCAATCTGTCAGGTGGAATCGACGCGTGGTCCCAGACCGCCGATCCGACAACTCCTCGCTACTGAATGCCTCGCGCTACTAACCCGATGTCCAACGCGTCATAATGCCCAATGGAAATCCCGCGATGACCTACCTGGCAGCCGCAATCCAGATGACCGCCGGACCGGACAAGGCGGCAAACCTGGAACGCGCCGAACGGCTCGTCCGCGTCGGCGCCGCTCGCGGTGCAAACCTGGTCGCGTTGCCCGAGGTCTTCAATTGGCGTGGCAAGCGGAGCGAGCAGGCGGCTGCGGCAGAAACGCTCGACGGTCAATCGCTCACGCTGATGTCGCGGCTGGCGCGCGAGCTGCGAATCCACCTCGTCGCAGGATCGATCACCGAACAGGCCGCCGGCCAGTCGCGATGCTACAACACCTCCGTGCTGCTCGGCCCCGACGGAGGCCAAATCGCCGTGTATCGCAAGATTCACCTCTTCGACGTCGATCTTCCCGGCCGCGTGACGGTGCGCGAATCGGATTCCAAACTCGGCGGCGCGCAGCTCGTCTGCGCCGCAACTCCACTTGGCGCGATTGGACTCAGCATCTGTTACGATCTTCGCTTCCCGGAACTCTATCGCCGCCTGACATTTGCCGGCGCGCAGGTTATCGCCGTGCCGAGCGCGTTCACCTTCCCCACCGGCGAGGCGCACTGGGAGCCGCTGCTGCGTGCCCGCGCGATCGAGAACCAGGCGTACGTGATCGCGCCCGCGCAGTTCGGTCCCAATATCTACGGCTACAGCGACTACGGCAATTCAATGATCGTCGACCCATGGGGACGCGTGATTGCGCGCGCGGCGGATCAGGAAGGTGTCGTGGTGGCGCCGATCGATCTCGAGTATCAGGACCGCGTGCGGTGCGAACTGCCGGCGTTGCAACACGCGCGCATCCGGGCCGATCGCGCGTGAAGCGATACGTCGGGGATCACATGAACAGGCATGGGCTCGGTCTTCTAATTGTCACGCTCGCTCTTTCAATCAGCGCACCTGCATTCGCGGATGATATGGCCGCGATGGGTGATATGGGCGGCCACGACATGGCGCCCAACGCGATGGGCGGTCAGATGGGCATGGGCGCGCACATGGTGATGACGTCCCCGCGTCCGCAAACGCCCAATGACATCGTACGCGCGCATGACGTGATCGACACGCTTCGCCGCGCGCTGGTCAAGTATCACGATTCAAGAGTGGCGTTGTCGGAGGGCTACCGGATTTTTCTGCCGACGGTTACGCAGGAGGTTTACCATTTTACCGACTACGGCGCCGCATCACGGGAATACAGCGGCCATTTCGATTTAGCCCGTCCCGGCTCGCTGCTTTACGTGAAAAATTCGAGCGGCGATTACGTGTTGGTCGGCGCGATGTATAGCGCGCCCGCCGACTACACATCCGATCAGCTCGACGCGTTGATTCCGCTGAGCGTGGCGCATTGGCACGCTCACACCAACATCTGCCTGCCCAACGGAATCACGCTCGACGACCTCTTGCGCGGCGATATCGGCGCGACGCATCTCGACATGCCGGGCATGATGCCGGCGGGGTCAACCCGGTCCGCACGCGCAATCAACCGCCGCCTGGGTTTCTTGGCCGACGGACGCTTCGGGTTCACCGGCAAAATCGCCGACGCCGCCGAGTGTGAGGCCGCGGGCGGTCATTTCCTCAAACAGGCGTTCGGCTGGATGGTCCACGTCTATCCGTTCAACGGCGACGACTTGAAAGTTGCATTCGGCACCAGCGTACCGAAGCCGCCCGCCAACTGAGGCAGGAACGAACGCCGCGAATCTCCTGAAAAGCGCCTTGACGCCGCGCGCCGGGCGGGTTAAGCAGGCTTGGCGTCGATGCTCTGACGAAATGGGACGGGTAACCTGCGGAATTGCGGCGGCAGATGGAATTTCGGGTCGATAGCTGATCAAAACCGCATTGGGCTCCGCGCTGCGTGACTCGCCACGCTATCGCAGTTAGTATCTTTGACGCCCAGCGCTTGCGCTTGAAGGATTTTTGTTATGGCTGATGGACCGCTGATTGGTTTTCGCGTTCTTGATCTGACTGCCGTCATTTCGGGACCGTTTTGTACGCAACTGCTCGGCGACCTTGGCGCCGACGTCATCAAAATCGAATCGCCCGAGGGCGACTCGATGCGCCGGGGCGTCGGCCCGCAGCGCGGCGGCCTCACCGCGTCGTTCCTGAACTTCAACCGCAACAAGCGCAGCATCGTGATCGACATCAAGAAGGAACACGGCCGCGACCTCGTGCGCCGGCTCGCGGTGAAGGCCGACGCTCTCGTCGAGAACAATCGCCCCGGTGTCGCCGAGCGTCTCGGAATCGGCTACTCCGACATTCGTCACGCCAATCCCAAGATCGTCTATTGCTCGATCTGCGGCTTTCCACCCAAGGGCCGCCTAGCGAATTTTCCCGCCTACGATCCCGTCATCCAAGGCTACTCCGGCATGGCTTACATCCAGGGCGTCAAAACCGGCCAGCCCACCGCCGTCAAGATGGCGCTGGCGGATAAAGTAAGCGGGATGACTGCGGCGCTGTCCGTAGTTAGCGCATTGCACGCCGCGCGCGCCCGCGGCGTCGGCCAATACATCAAGGTCCCGATGCTCGAGGCGATGATGGCTTTCACGGCCAACGACTCGATCTACGGTTACACGCTGCTGCCCGAAGACGAGTTCAAGCATCTTGCGCCCAAGAGCACCTCGCTCGATCCTTTCAAAACGAAAGACGGGTGGCTCACGATCGCGCCGTTCACCGAGGCGCAGTCAAAGCGGCTGGCCGAGGCGGTTGGACATCCCGAATTCTGGCCCGAGACCTCGGATCGCGCCGAGCGCGGGCGCAGTTTCATGCGCGGCCTGGCAAAGCTTTTCCCCGAAAAAACCACCGCCGAATGGCTGCCAGTGCTCGAGAAGGCCGACGTTCCGTGCGGCCCGGTCCACAACTACGAAACGCTCCTGCAGGATCCGGAAATCATCGAAAACGAAAGCTTCTCGATTTACGAACATCCCAGCGCGGGCCAGGTGCGCACCGTGAATCCCGGTGCGCGCTTTTCGGAAACGCCGATGAAGATGTGGCGCGTGCCGCCCAAACTCGGCGAACATACCGACGAGATTCTGCGCGAGGCCGGAATCGAACGTAGTCAGGTCGACGAACTTCGCGCCGCCAAAGTGATCATCTGAGGGTCCCCTCTAATCAGTTCTAACAGGGACGAAGTACCGCATCTTCTCTTGATACCGGGTGCAGGGGGTCACCCCTGCAAACCCACAGTGGGTTTCACATTAAATCAAGTGATTTACCCTTCCCCCTGCTACGCGAACATCTCCGGCTCGCGCGATCGCAGCCACACCAGCCCACGATACATATAGTGCACGAACGACGCTGCGGTGACCGCGACCGTTGCGATTAGCAACGCGTTGAAATCCTCGGGCCAGTAGTTTCCGGCTCGCGCCAGCACGGCGATCACGCACCCCAACTGGAGAACCGTGCTCAGCTTGCCAATCAAGCTCGGCCGGACCGGCACCCGCTCACCGGTGAAGAACGAAATCATCAGGTAGCCGACGACGATCACGATGTCGCGGATCAGGACCACGCTCAGCAGGTAGCCGGGCAACTCGCCGCCGATCGTCAGAACGACGAACGCCGACACCAGCATCAACTTGTCCGCGAACGGATCGAGAAACGCCCCCAATTCAGTGCGCGAGTCGAACCATCTGGCGACCGTGCCGTCGAGTCCGTCGGTCACCGCGGCCGCGATAAAGACATACAGCGCCGCCGTGTAGCGTTGGCGGGTCAGAAATGTCAGGAAGATCGGAATCGAACCGAGCCGGCATAGGGTCAGGAAATTGGGCAGATTCAGCAGATTGCCGTACGAGGGCGCGGGCTGCGCGCCGCGATGCGCATAGACGCGAGTATGTGAAGGCGCTGCCATCGTGAATCGGCTTCAACGCGCGGTCAGATTACGGCGTCCGCAGCCTTGCGCAGCCGCCCCGCGACCGGCGCACTGACGCGGGCCCGCACCGAAACCAGGCCATCGCGATATTCCTCGCTTAGCACTTCTCCATCCCGTCGCGCCATTGCCACCAGGTCACCGCGCCGGGCCGGAAACGTGACCGATACTTCCTCGCGCGAGCCGCCGAGATGGCGCCCGACAGCGTCGAGCAAATCGTCGAGACCCTCGCCCTGCAGCGCCGAGATCGAGACCGTGTCGTGCGCGCCGTTTCCTCGCGACGGATTTTCGGCCAGGTCGGCTTTGTTCATGACGACGATACGCGGCACCGCGCCCGCGCCGATTTCCTGGAGCACTTCGTCGACAATCGTCATCCTTTCCGCCGCCAGCGGCGAGCTCGCATCGACGACGTGCAGCAGCATCGTCGCCGTGCGCACTTCCTCGAGCGTGGCCTTGAACGCGTCGATCAGCATATGCGGCAGGCGATGGATGAATCCCACCGTATCGACAATCATCACGTTCATCTTGCCCGGCAGCTTCAGGCGCCGAATCGTCGGATCGAGCGTCGAGAACGGACGATTGGCGACCTCGACGCCGGCGTCGGTCAGCGCGTTCATCAGCGTGGACTTGCCCGAGTTCGTGTAACCCACCAGCGCGACGGTCGGATAGGGAACCTCGAGGCGGCGCTGGCGCTGAATCGTGCGCGTGCGCTCGACCTCGCCCAGCCGCGCTTTGAGGCGGGTGAGCCGCTCGCGCAGCCGCCGCCGGTCAACCTCGAGCTGCGTTTCTCCGGGTCCGCGCGTGCCCACGCCGCCGCCTCCCGCGCCGCCGCCGCGAACGCGCGAAAGATGCGACCACTGCCGCGTCAGCCGCGGCTGCAGGTAGCTGAGCTGCGCGATCTCGACTTGCAGCTTGCCCTCGAGCGTATGCGCGCGCTGCGCGAATATATCGAGGATCAGTTGGCTGCGATCGATCACGCGGATCTTGAGTTCGTTCTCGAGATTGCGCGCCTGCGCGGGGCTGAGCGCGTCGTCGAAAATCGCGAGCGACGCGCCCTTCGCAAGCGCCAGCTCGCGCACTTCGACCGCTTTGCCTTTGCCGATAAAAGTGCGCGGATCAGGAGCTTTCAGCCGCTGGCGAACGACTCCGGCGACTTCCGCGCCGGCGCTTTCGGTCAGGGCTTTGAGTTCGTCGAGCGATTCTTCGCTGCCGATTCCCGCTTCGGTACCGAGTTCGATTCCGACCAGGATGGCGCTTTCGTGATGCTCGTGGGCGACGTCGTAGGACTTTGCCAGATTCTTACCTCGATCGCGAAAACCTTACCTGCTCACTCTATCAGATAATCGCGATCTCCGGTACGCCACCCCGCCCCCAATAACTTCCTAACAGGGACGAAGTCCCGCATCTTTTCTTTTTCACTGGGTGCAGGGGGGCACCCCTGCTCAAGGAAGCGTGAAACCCGGGTGGGTTTCACATTAAATAAAGTGAACCCTGTTCTATCTCAATTCCACCGCGCCGGGCGCCAAAACCTGCTCCATCTCGGCGATGAACGTATCCGTCGGCGTCACGCGATACCTGTCGCCAAGCAGCATCACGGCCTCGCGGCCGTCGTCGAGGCTCAGATGCAGGTACGTCATCGATTTGCCGCGATACCGCGAGAGCATCGCCTTCAGCGCGTCGAGTCCGCCGTTTGCGAGCCGGCTCATCGGCGCCGTAATCCTCACCTCGCGGATCGAATCCAGCAGCGCCGAATCCAGCGGCACCAGTCCTTCGAGGATTATCTGGGCGCGCTCGTCGTCAACGTCGAGCTTGCCGCGCGCGACCACCGGCTCGTCGCCCATGATAATCGCCTCGAACTTCTGATAGGTCTCCGACCACGCGATCGCTTCGACCGCGCCTTCGCGATCCTCGAGCGAAAAAGTCGCGTAACGCTTGCCCGACTTGTTGTTCTTCAGTTTCACCGCGTGGATCACGCCGGCTATCTGCACCGGGCTTCCGTCGGGCGCGGCGGACAGGTCGGCGGTCGTGACCTTGCTGATTCGTGCGAGTTCGCGATCATACTTGTCCAGCGGATGCGCCGTGATGTAGAAGCCGAGCGCTTCTTTTTCGAATTTCAACTTCTCCTTGGCATCCCATTCGGGAATCGGCTCGCGCGCCGCCAGCTTGGGCACTTTTACTGCGCCCCCGAACAGGCCAATCTGGTTTTTCTCCGCGTCGCTCTGCGCCTTCTGAGCGAGTTTGATCGCCTGCTCCACCTCGGCCATCAGCGCGGCGCGCACGGCGCTCACCGAATCGAACGCGCCGCATTTGATCAGCGCCTCGAGCACGCGGCGGCTCGTCAGTTGCGTGCCCACCCGCAGGCAGAAATCCGCGAGGCTCTCGAACGGACCACCGGCCTCGCGCGCCGCGACAATTGCCTCAGCCGGCTTGGCGCCGACCCCGCGAATTGCGGCCAGGCCGAAGCGAATCGCGCCATCCGCAACCGTGAATTTCACCCGGCTCTGATTCACATCGGGCGGCAAAATCGCAATCTTCATTTCGCGCAGCGCCGCGATATTCTTGTAGGTCTTGTCGACGTCGTCCATGTCGAGCGACATCAGCGCCGCCATGAACTCGTGCGGATAGTGCGCCTTCAAGTATGCGGTCGTGTAGGTGGTCAGCGCATACGCGGCGGCGTGCGAGCGGTTGAATCCATACGATGCGAACGTTTCGATCTTTTCGAAGATCGAATTGGCGAGCGCGGCGTTGACGCCGTTCTTCTTCGCGCCCTCGATAAACCGCTCGCGCTCCTTTTCCATCACGGCATGGTTCTTTTTGCCCATCGCGGCGCGCAGGATGTCGGCCTGTTCGAGCGAGTATCCCGCCAGCGCCTGCGCCGCGCGCATCACCTGCTCCTGGTACACGATGACGCCGTAGGTATCGCGCAGCACTGGCTCCAGGAGCGGGTGATCATACTCAACCGGCTCCTTGCCATGCTTGCGATCCACGTAATGCTGAACCATCGTCTTGCCGTCCTGCACTGCGTCGAGCGGACCGGGACGAAACAGCGATCCCGCCGCGATCACGTCGTCGAAGCAGGTCGGCTTGAGCTCCGTGATAAACCGGCGCATCCCCGAGCTCTCAAGCTGAAACACGCCGACCGTGTCGCCGCGCGAGAGCATCTTGTAGGTATCGGCGTCGTCCAGCCGCAGCCGGTTCAGGTCGGGCGCCGCCTTGCCGCCGGCCTTGATCAGCGCGAGCGTGTCGGCGATCAGCGTCAGGTTCTTGAGCGCGAGGAAGTCGAACTTGATCAGCCCGATTTCCTCGACGCCCTTCATCGAATACTGCGTGATCGCCAGCGCGGCTTCGTCGCGTTCCTTATCCACGTACAGCGGCACCAGGTTGGTGAGCGGCTGATCGGAAATGACGACGCCCGCCGCATGGCGCGAGGCGTGGCGCAGCAGGCCCTCGAGCTTGAACGCGTAGTTGAAAAGATCGGGATGTAGTTTGCGCTCGGCCTTCAGCCGCGGCTCCATCTCGAGCGCGTCGGCGAGCGGAAAATCGCGGCCCTGCTTGGGCGCCGGATAGAGCTTGACGATTTTGTCGGTCTCGGCGAACGACAGTCCGAGCACCCGCCCGACGTCGCGAATCGCCTGCTTGCCCTTGATCGTTCCAAACGTGATTATCTGCGCGACGCGATCGTCACCGTACTTCTTGCGCACGTAATCGAGCACCTCGTCGCGCCGCTCGAAACAAAAGTCCACGTCGATATCCGGCATCGACTTGCGCCCCGGATTCAGCCATCGCTCGAACAGCAGCCGATGCTCGACGGGATCGACTTCGGTGATTCCCAGCGCGTACGAAACCAGGCTGCCGACCACCGAGCCGCGGCCCGGACCGACCGGAATTCCAAGCCCGCGCGCGTAGCCGATAAAGTCGGCGACGATCAGCATATAGCCCGAGAAGCCCATGTCGCGGATTACCGGAATCTCGCGATCGATGCGTTCCTGGTACTGCGACTCGTCGAAATCAGCGCGTCGCGCGCGGATCTCCGCCAGCCGCGCCGTCAACCCCTCGCGTGCTCGCCGCTCCATCTCGGCGTCAAGGTCAACGCCCGGACCGGACTTGAAAACCGGGAAATGAAACTTGCCGAATTCGAATTCGAAATCGATTCGCCGCGCAATCTCGACGCTGTTGCGCAACTCCTCGGCATCGGCGCCGAATGCGCTCGCCATCTCCTCGGGCGTCTTGACATAAAGTTCGTCGGTATCGAAACGCCATCGCGTTTCATCAGCCATCGTCTTGCCGGTCTGGATGCAGAGCAGGACTTCGTGCGCCTTGGCGTCTTCGCGATGCAGGTAATGGCAATCATTGGTCGCGACCAACGGCAGCCCGACCTGTTTGCCGATTTCGCGCAACGCCTCGTTATACGGCGAATGGAGCTTGTTGTCCTGGAGTTCGAGATAGTAGCGGCCCGGAAACATTTTGGCGTACGACTCGGCGGTCTCGCGCGCCTTGTCCATGCGATCCTGCCGGAGCCATCGCGCGATCTCACCTGACAGGCAGCCCGACAGCACGATCAATCCGCCCGACAGCTCGGCGAGGATTTCCTTGTCGATGCGCGGTTTGTAGTAGAGCCCGTCCTGGTACGCGGTCGTGAGCAGCTTGCAGAGGTTTCGGTAACCTTCACGATTCTGCGCGAGCAGGATCAGATGAAAGTTGCCGCCGCCGTCGAAGTCGTCGCTGCGCGGAACTTGCGTGCGATCGGTGCGCTTGCCCGGCGCGAGATACGCCTCGCATCCAATGATCGGCTTGACTCCGGCCGCCTTGGCCTTCTGATAAAACTCGACCGCGCCGAACATGTTGCCATGATCGGTCATCGCGATCGCTTCCATCCCTGACGCCTTGGCGTGATCGATGAGCGGCCCGATTTTGTTGGCGCCGTCGAGGAGGCTGTACTGCGTGTGGACGTGCAGATGTACGAAACTCATAGCGGCCCCTCCCCCTGCACCGGACTTGCAGCATCCGCTGCCCGTCCGTTCCCCTCACATCTATGTTGCTCGCGCGCGCCGTCAGCCGGCGATTGCTTCGCGACGCGCGCGAGCAACGAAACCAACTACTTCTTCTTTTTCTCGGCCCCCTCGGGCTTCTTGGCAGCCTCGGGCTTCTTGGCAGCCTTGTCCTTGTCGCCGCCTTCTTTGACTGCGCCCTCGGCCGGAGCTGCCGCGGCGCCTTCGACCGGCGCACCCTCGACAACCGCGCCTTCGACCGGTTCCGCGACTGCAGCGACTGCCACTTCCGCGACGGTCGGCGGCAGCACGCTGACGACTGGATAATCGGTGTCGAAGATCGCCTTGACGTTGCCGGGGAACTTGACCGCCGAGACATGAATGACGTCATGAATATCGACGTCGGACACATCAACCTCGATCGAGTCGGGAATTTCCAGCGGCAGGCATTCCACCGTAGCGGTGCGCGCGAGCGGCGCCAGTATTCCACCGTTGGCGAGGCCTTTGGCCTTGCCCGTGAACTTGAGCGCCACTTCGACGCGAACCGGGCGGTTGAGATCCACCTCGTACAGATCCGCGTGCAGGATCTCGCCCGACACCGGCGCGCGCTGCACGTCCTTGAAAATCACGTGCTTGCCGTCAATCTCCGCAGCGCTCGACTTGAGCTTGATGATGCGGGTATGCGCGGTCGCCGAAATCCTGGCCTTCAGTTCCAGCCGATCGATCGCCAGGGCCATCGGCGCGGTCGTGGGTCCGTACAATATTGCGGGCACGCGGCCACTGCGCCGCAGCGCGTTGTTCTGACCCTTGGGTCGGGTGGCGCGTTTCTCGCAGGCTAATTCACCGGTCTCCATTGTGTCCTCGCTTGATGGTTCGCGCGCTCATGCAAAGAGCGAGCTTACCGACTCCTCATTATGAATTCGCTTGACCGCTTCCGCCAGCAGGCTGGCGACCGACAGCGGCCGCAGCTTGCCGAGCTCGGCCTGCGCCTTGGCGCGCAGCGGGATAGTGTTGGTCGTAACAATTTCGGTGATGTTCGATTTATTCAGGCGATCGCAGGCCGGATCCGACAGGATCGGATGCGTCGCCACTGCGATTACTTCCGACGCGCCGGCGTTGGCGACCACCTTGGCCGCCTCGGTGATGGTGCCGGCGGTGTCGATCATGTCGTCAACCAGCAGCGCAATCGAGTCCTTCACTTCGCCCACCAGTTGCATCTCGGCGACTTCGCTCGCGCGCCGGCGGCGCTTGTCGATGATCGCGAGGTTCGCGTTGAGCCGCCGCGCGTAGGCGCGCGCGCGTTCCACGCCGCCCGCATCGGGCGACACCACCGTAACCTTCTTTCCTTCGATGCGCTTGCGCAGGTAACTGATCAACACCGGCATCGCGTACAGGTTGTCCACCGGAATATTGAAGAAGCCTTGAATTTGCCCGGCGTGCAGATCCACCGTGAGCACACGATTCGCGCCCGCCGTCGTGATCAGGTCGGCTACCACCTTTGCGCTGATCGGCACGCGCGGCGCAACCTTGCGATCCTGCCGGGCATAGCCGAAGTACGGGATCACCGCCGTGATGCGCCCGGCCGACGCGCGCCGCAGCGCATCGGTGAGCAGGAGCAGCTCCATCAGGTTCTCGTTGGGCGGCGTGCATGTCGACTGGATGACGAAGCAATCGCCACCGCGCACGTTCTCGCGGATCTCGACCATCACTTCGCCGTCGGGAAAGCGGCCAACCTCGGCCTCACCCATCTTCACGCCGAGATGTTCTGTCACCTCGCGCGCGAGCGCGGGGTTGGAGTTCCCGGTGAAAACTTCGAGTTGGTCCTTGACCCTGTCCGACATCTTTAATTCTCCCGCGTCGTGATCATCATGTGATTCTTCAAGTAACGCAAACTACCGCGCAGATTGGCTGGGCGGGAAGGATTCGAACCTTCGAATGCCAGGTCCAAAGCCTGGTGCCTTACCAGCTTGGCGACCGCCCAGCGCATTTGAATTCAAAGGCTCAGGGCCCGCGCTTCTCCCAATCAGACAGTTAAAACTAACCGCCGGCGAAACGCCATGTGGGCGCTCAGCCGGCGAATCTCGAGCAATCCAATCTATTCGCACCGAACCGCCGCGAAACCGCACCGCACAACTGTCGCGGCGAACCTGCCCGGACTTCGACTTTAGCAGCCGGTGTGCAGGAAATGCGATGTTATTGATGCGGTTTTTCGCTGTCAATGCGTCGCCACCGCGACCATGCACAGCCCCGCTGCATTTGCTGGACTTCAGGCTACCCGGCGTCAGATTCGTCATCGGATTCGCCGTCCATGGTCGTCGCCGCAATCACCTTTGCGAACGGCGCACGCCGGCGGATCTTCATCGCCGCGCTTTCGGCCGCGTCGGTCGAATCAAACACGCCAAAAACCGCACCGCCGCTGCCCGACATTTGCGCCGCGCGAGCGCCCAAATCTTCAAGTAATCCTTTAAGGCGGCGAATCTCCGGAAATCGCGCGATCGCGACCGCGGCCAGGTCGTTTACCGCGAGCTCTGCCGAGATATCGCCGCGCGCGATCGACGCGATGTGCTCGTCGGGCGCCGCAGCGCTCCATCCCGCGGGCTCGAGCGCGCGAAAGATTGCGGCGGTGGAAACCTTGAACGGCGGCACGGCGATAACTATGGGCAAGCGCGGGACTCCCGCGATCGCCACGGTCCGCTCGCCGATCCCGGTTACCCGCGACGGTCGCGGATCCAGGAAAAATGGCACGTCGGCGCCCAGCGAAAGCGCGATTCGATGCAGCCTGCTCATCGCGGCTTCGTCGGTGAGCTGCGCCGCCGCCGCCATCATGCACAATATCGTGGCGGCGTCGCTCGATCCGCCGCCGAGTCCAGCGCCCACCGGGATGTGTTTTTCCAGATCGATCAGCACTTCGGCGGTCAAATCGAATTCGTTCATGAATGAGCGCGCGGCGCGTGCCGCCAGATTGTTCTGGCTCCTGGCGAGTTCCGCAACGTTGCAGTTGACGGTGACCGAGGGATCGTCCGCGGTGCGGATTTCGAGGCGAATTTCGTCAGCGAGTGAGACCGGCAGAAACACCGAATCGAGTTCGTGATAGCCGTCGCCGCGGCGCCCGGTCACGCGCAGGAACAAATTGATCTTCGCGCACGCGCGCCCGGATAGCTCCGTTACCATCGGAGAAATTCTATTGCGGAGCCCGTGGAGCGCCCGGCAACCCCCGCGGCAGCGGCACGTCGTCCTCGGGGCGGCGAAACGCGCGGCGGGAATCCTGCTGAATCACGCTGATGAAGCCCAGCAATGTGACCAGCAGCCCAAGCAACACCATCACGCGACCCGCCAGAAATACCGCGTGATAAAAATCCGTCCGCGCCGTCGCGTACGACGCCTGCCGCTGCTCAGCCGTAAGCGGTTCGAGGACCGCAGCGCCACCGGCGCCCTCATCGAGTTCGTCGAAACTCCGATAATCCGTTCCGGCGGCCGGTTGCGAGCGCGCGGTGATCATCCGGCTGTAGGTCTGAGTGCGTTCCAGCCCGACGGTCCAGTTGGCGGCGCCCAGCACGATCAGCGCGAGGCCGCTCACGATTTTCCAGTCAGTGTAGATGTCAGGAAGCTTCATTCCGTAAATCGAGACTAAGGCGCGGACGCCGGGAAAACAATGCCGCCCCGCGCGATCTATTCACCCGCAGAGGTTTTGTTGCGCCGCCCGATCGCAAGCCGCTATCATGACTGGACAAGCTCGTATGCCTGCTGAATCCCGACCCAACTCTGCCACTTCCGCCGCGACTGTCCAGACCGCAGACGCGCGGCTGGACGCGATGCTCAAGCGTTTCGAGGCCGGCGAGATGCGCGCGCTGGCTCAGCTGATCACGATGGTCGAGAATCGCGCTCCCGAGTCGAGCGCGATCATCGAGCGAATCTACGCGAAAACCGGCCGCGCACAGGTGGTCGGAATAACCGGGCCGCCGGGCGCTGGAAAATCGACGCTCGTCAACCATCTGATCGCAAAGTATCGCGCGCTCGGCAAAAAAATTGCCATCCTCGCCATCGATCCATCGAGTCCGTTTTCCGGCGGCGCCGTACTTGGCGATCGCGTCCGCATGACCGACCATTACAAGGACGCCGGCGTGTACATCCGCAGCCTCGCATCGCGCGGAAGCCACGGCGGACTCAGCCGCGCGGCGCGCGAAATCGTCAAACTGCTCGACGCTTACGGCAGCGACGTGATCATTATCGAGACCGTCGGCGTGGGACAGACCGAACTTTCGATAATGGATTTGGCCGACACCACCGTTGTCGTTACCGTGCCCGAGGCGGGCGACGCCGTGCAGGTGATGAAGGCCGGGCTTAACGAAATCGCCGATGTGTTCGTCGTCAACAAGGCCGACCGCGAAGGCGCCGACCGGGTCAAGGCCGAGCTGGAACTTGGCGTGCATCTGCGCTCCGGCGAGGGATGGCGGCCGCCGGTGCTGCTCACGCAGGCCGCGGTCGATCTTGGTGTCGACGCGGTCGTCAGCGCGATTGCGAAGCACGGCGAATACCTGCGCGCACATAGCGATTCGGCGCGCGAGTCCGAGCGCCGCACCCGCGAGTTCGTGGAGGTTCTGTCGGCCGAACTGGAGGAGCGCGCCGCTCGCGCCGTCGCCGACGGTGGCGCACGGGGCGTGCTCGACGAGATTGCGGCGGGTAAACTGAATCCTTACAGTGCCGCGCGACGCATAATTGAAGACCGCAAGTCGTTGATCGATTTGCTCCACAACGGCAACCCAAAACGCGCCGATTGACGCCGACCTCGCGATGGCGACCAATCAAAAATCGAAAACCGGAGGACGCCTGTTCGCGATCGGCGATATTCACGGATGCCCCGATGAACTCGACGCGATTCTCAAGTCGATCGCGCCGGTTGCCGGCGACACGGTGGTATTCGTCGGCGACTACGTCGATCGCGGCCCGTCGGCGCGCGAGGTTATCGAGCTCGCGCTGGAGCTGGAACGCGGCGATGCGGAATGTGTGTTCCTGAAGGGCAATCATGAGGACATGATGCTGTCGTTTCTCGGCATGCCGGGAAATTACGGCGAGTCGTTCCTGTTCAACGGCGGCATCGCGACGCTCGACAGCTACGGCGTGCGCGAGGAAGACCTCGAGGATGCCTTCGCGCGGCTGCCCGCCGCGCACCTCGACTTCATGAGCCGGCTGGCCACCAGCTACCTGCGCCCGCCCTACCTCTTCGTCCACGCCGGCATCGAGCCAAGCCGCCAGCTCGAGGAGCAGGCGCCCGAGGACCTGCTGTGGATTCGGCAGGAGTTCATTTCCTTTCCGCACAAAATCGACGCGACGGTGGTGTTCGGCCATACTCCGATGCGCGGCGTGATGATCGATCTGCCGTACAAACTCGGCATCGACACCGGCCTGGTTTACGGCGGCAAGCTGACCTGCGTCGAGTTCACCGAGGGCGTGCTCTACCAGGTCCAGCGTGGGCATCGCGCGGTCAAGACCCGCAGCATCCCGCTGCGCTGAACGAATTGCGCGCGGTCTTTCGCGCATGGCGCGCTCGCGCTACATTTGACGATTCCCGGTGGCGACGTAGCTCAGTTGGCTAGAGCATGCGGCTCATATCCGCAGTGTCGTAGGTTCGACTCCTACCGTCGCCACCAACTCCCCCTCTCCGTTGGGCTTCGTTGACTCATCATCTTCGCGTGCCAGTTATGGTACATTCGTGCTGCCTACTATGACCCCAAGAAAATAGCCGAAATCAAAAGCGCGGAACTTGGATGGCTGATGGAGCAGCTTCCCGTTCTGAAGGCGAAGTTCAAAAAGTGTCTTGACATTAGCAAATGGTAGGGCGAAACCCCGCTTTCCAGTTCGATATCCGCAACTGAGAGTCTGTGGGAAATTGAGGAGATTAAAATGCCAACACGATTCGATGGGTTCTACATCGCGCGATACGAAGGATTGGACGCGGACCCGAAACCCGGCTACGGCGTCATGTTCCTGAAGGACGGGAAGATTTACGGTGGGGACAATCTGAGCTGCTTCCTCGGAGAATTTGAAGACAATGGGAAGACGGTCGTCGCTCGGGTTAAAGTTTTCCTCATAGCGAGCCCATATCAGTCGATAACGGATGTCGATGATAAGCCATGGGACTTGCCTGATATTCACGGAGACGTGCCGCAAGGTGTCCTTCCTACGAATGTTGTCGTGGAAATGTTCGGTCAGAGACATGACACGCATCAAGATATGCGCGTGGAGTTGCAGCGAATTGCGGTCTGGGGCTAAAAAGCCGCCTTCCAGTGATCTCGTAGAGGCGGGATAGACCAACTCCTACCGTCGCCACCAATCAGTTGCTCATTCAGCCATCGCGGCGACGTCACCGGCGCCGCAGTCCGCGCGAACCGGCGCCCGACGACTCGTGCCCGACGATTGCCGCGCGCGCGCATCGGCGGGGATCGAAAGCGGATCGAAAATCAAATCGCACGCGCGAATCCAAAGGTACAGCGTAATCAGCACCATCATCGGCCCCTCCGACGTGGCCACGCGCACGTTGATCCATTCCGATCTAATCGGCAGATACGCGATCGCGAACGCGAGATGGCTCATCACGACCTGGACCATGTAGCAAAGCGCGAGCAACAGACCCCATCGGCGACGGGCAAAAACTCCGATCGCGATCGCCCCGAATATTCCCGCCTCGACGATCAGCACCAGGCGCGCGGCGTCGCCGTTGAATCGCATGCCGGCGAAAATAGTCGCGATCGGATCGACGACGTCGAAATCGCCAATATGAACGAACGCCCTGATCGTCAGACACATCGCCCATAGCGCGGCCATGGCGGCGAAGACCCGAAGGTCGAAGGGCCACGCAGCTCGCGATTGGCGAGATTGGCGATCGGTTTCCATCGGAAGTTTGGAGCCTACCAGAGCAACACAAGACATAACAAGAGTAACTAAATTATCATCCAGCCTACGCGACCAACGGCAGGGGTGACGCCCGCGCGCCAAGGGTACGGCAGGAGAGCAGAACGCACGATGGTCCCGGCTATCCGGCCGCTTGCCCGCAACCGCCAGCCTCCGCGATAATCGCGCCAAGCTATCGAAAGAAATGGAGTCGCGATGAACGGCGTACATGACATGGGCGGGATGGACGGTTTCGGGCCGGTGGTCCGCGAACAGAACGAACCCGTCTTTCACGCCGACTGGGAAGGGCGAGTGTATGCCATCGCGAGCATCGCGGCGGGCTTGTCGCTCATCAATGCCGATGAGTTCCGTCATGCGATCGAGCGGATAGCGCCCGAGCGCTACCTCGCGTCGAGCTATTACGAACGATGGCTCGCGGCGGTCGAGACTTTGCTCGTCGAGCGTGGCGTCGTGACACGCGAAGAAATCCTCGCGAAGGAAGGCGGCGCGATCGACCCGGCTCTGATCGCGAATCCCGTCGCGACTCAGTGCCCGGCTCCGGTCAAGGACAAACCCGGATCGAGGCCGCCGCGCGCGCGCTTTGCCAAAGGCGCTCGCGTGCGCGCACGCAACCTGAATCCTTCCGGACACACGCGCCTTCCGCGCTACGCGCGCGGCAAGGCCGGAGTCATAGCGCGAGACTGGGGCGTGTTCGTCTTCCCCGACACCAACGCGCACCACGCGGGGACCAAGCCGCAACATTGTTATTCGGTCGCCTTCGACGCGCGCGAGTTGTGGGGCAAATCAGCGAAAGCAAACTGCCGGGAGCGAGTGCATCTGGATTTGTGGGAAGACTACCTGGAACCGATCGCGCCGAAGTCGAAGCCGAAGGCCGCAAAACGCACGACAGCGCACCATACGGGTAGATACTGAAAAGAGAATGAGCGGAGAGCATCATAACACCGACGACACCGGACCAGCCGCGCGCGTGAAGGCTCTGGAAGCGCTTCTGACGGAGAAGGGACTCGTCGATCCGGCCGCGATCGATGCGATCGTCGATATCTACGAGACCCGCGTCGGTCCGCGCAATGGCGCCCGCGTCGTCGCGAAAGCATGGACGGATCCCGGGTACCGAAAACGCCTGCTGGCGAACGCGACCAGCGCCGTGGCGGAACTGGGGTACGCGGGTCCCGAGGGCAACCATCTGGTCGCCGTGGAGAACACCGATCGCGTCCACAATCTCGTCGTATGCACGCTGTGCTCATGCTACCCGTGGCCGGTGCTGGGCTTGCCGCCCGTCTGGTACAAGAGCTTCGCGTATCGCTCGCGGGCCGTCAGCGACCCGCGCGGCGTGCTCAAGGATTTCGGACTCGAGCTGGCGCCCGATGTCGAAGTCCGGGTGTGGGACTCGAGCGCGGAGATTCGCTACCTCGTCATCCCGCAGCGGCCGAAGGGGACCGAGGGGATGAGCGAAGACGCGCTCGCCGGGATCGTGACGCGAGACTCGATGGTCGGAGTGGCGAAGGTCGAGGCGCCGCACGCATGAGCAGCGCTGCGCTGAACAAGTTGATCGAGGCGGCGCGGCTTGACGCCGACCATGTCTTCAGCGCGCCGTGGGAAGCGCGCGCATTTGCAATCGCGCTGAAACTTTCCGAGGCCGGGCATTTCAGTTGGGATGAATTTCGCGACCGCCTGATCGCCGAAGTTGGCGCGTCAGACCGAATCCGCGCCCGCGACGGCACTTCCGATCACGGTGAGTACTACGAGCATTTCCTGCGCGCGCTGGAGCGTCTACTCGAGGAAAAAGGAATCGCGCCCCTTGGCACGGGTAGCCAGGGGTGACGCCCGCGCGCGTGGAGCAAAAGCGCAAGAGGGAGAACTTAATTGAATGCGGACCCCATCGTGGGTTCCGCACCTCCCTGAGCAGGGGCTGCGGCCCCTGTACCCGCAGTGAGAAGACGCGAAAATCTGCGCAGCGCATCTTTTCGCGACTACGCGATAAAAGAGATCGCGAGCGCGCGGTTTCTTAATACTGGCCAGCGTTACGCCCGAGAGAAAAAGACGCGCCGCGCGGATTTTTCGATTCGTTACCGGGTGCAGGGGTCACCCCTGCCGCGGAAGGGTGAAACCCGCGCAGGGTTTCACATTCAATTGGCCAGGGGAACAATCGGGACTAGGCGTTCTTGCCCTGCTTGCCCTCGATCCACTGGAACATCAGCGATTGGTAGAGCTCGATATTCACGCCGAGCAGAAACACTTTCGGGATTCCCTCGATCTGCGCGTAGATTGCGGTATGCGTCGGGTTTTCATTGCCGAAGGCGAGCTTGATCGGCTGCGGCTGGCCGGTGCCCTCGACGGTTATCACGGACTTGGGATGGTCGAGTCCAAACTGCGCGAGGTCGTTTGAATTGTCCGCAACCACTTCGACTGACTTCGCATTCATCAGCAGCGATGCCACCGCGTCCATCAGGTCATGCGGGATGAATTTTCCCGGCGGCGTGACGAGTTCGTAGAGCTTGCCGTCCTTGGTCTTCTGAAAATGCAGCGATTCCGCTCCGCTCGAAACGGTAATCGCGTCGATACCGCCGCTGAGCTTCAAGAGGCTCTCTTCTTTCTGCTCCAGGGCAGTCGTCGGCCTGATGCTCGGCTGAATCCAGAAATATATCGGCAGCAGGACAAAGAAGACGATCGTGTAGAGGATTGCGGGACGCGCTCTCACGCAAAAAACCTCCGGCGCACCATGACCGTGATTGCGATCAGGAACAGGATGGCCGGTTCGAGGACCGATCCAAAAAACAGCATGTGACGCGCCTCTTGATCGCTGATATAGAAGGCGGCGGTTTCGCTTTTGTTGAGCCGTTCGCGGCTCGCGATCAGCATCTCATCGCCCGCCAACTCGTTGATCAGGCTTACCGCCAGGTCGCGATTACCCAGCATCTCGATAAACTGGTTCGAGGCGAAGGCCGAACTGCCGATCCCCACCAGCCGCGTCATCTGGGTTACCGGGATGTGCGGATTCGACGCCGGAGCGAAGTCAATTTCGGAGGCCACCGGAATCGGCCCCTTGATATCGCGACCCGCCTGGTACTCAGTGATTCCGGTCGTCAATGCATTGGGATCGTTCGACCCCCAGCTCTCATGCGAGGACGAGAGAAACTTGTCCTCCTGCGCGAGCCGCAAGTCATCGGGCGCGCTGGCGCCGACCGCCCCGGTTATCATGACGCCGCGCCCCAAAGAGAAGACCGCCGGCGCGGACATCGCGCGGCTCATCGGATTTACTTCCGAGCGCAGCGGAATCTGCGTGGTGAGGATTTCGCCGGCGGTCAGGCGATACGCGGGATCGACGACGACCTGTGGAATAAAATCGAGGTAGTACTTTTTCAGGAACTCGACCAGCGCCGGCGACCCAAAGGGATCGATGACCGCGATGTAATGTCCGCCGTGACCCAGGTACCGGGCCAGCGCCGCCAGTTCTTCGGGCAGAAAATCCTTGCGCGGCCCAAGCGACACGACCACCTTGGCGTCGTCGGGCACGCCGCTGGCGTACAGCGACACGTTGTCGATCTGATAGTTGTTCTGCTCGAGCAGCGCGCGCCATTGCGAGTAGCCCAGACTGCGATCGGAATCGAACAGGTCGCGCTCGCCGTGCCCGATGGTGAAATAGATGTGCTTGTTGGCGGCCGTCGAGACCTGCAGGATCGCCGGGATTAGCTCGTCGGAGCGCGCGTTGTCGAAGTCGCGGCGCCGCCCCTGCGATTCCACGATCACCTCGCCGTAACTCGTCACGCCGTACTCGCGCGCCAGCCCGGGCGCCTTGTTGACGTCGATCACCTGGTAGGTCAGTTGCGGCGTGAACGCGGCCGCCTGGAACAACAAATCCGCGAGTTCGAGGTAGGCGGGATCCTCGGTGCGCACAAACGCCATCACTTTGACGTTGTGCGTCAGTTCGCCGAGCACGCGCTTGTCGAAATCCGAGAGCGAATATCGTTTCTCCGGGGTCAGGTCCCAGCGGATGTTGGGGGTGGAAATTATCGCATTGGCGACGATCAGCACGGCGCCGAATGCGATCACGGTGTAAAACAGCACCGCGTAGTTCACCCAGATCGATCGGCGCTCGGCCGTGGGAGAATTCTTTAGCGCCGGCCGGTCCACTTGCGTGCCTCCATCGAGCGCTGCGTGAGAAACAGAAAAAAGACGATGAAAAAGACGAAGTAAGTAACGTGATCGAGGTCGATCACGCCCTTGGCGAAGCTGCCGAACTGATCGAACAGCGAGAACGCGCGCAGCACTTCGAGCCACGAGTTGGTGAACGCCGCCTCGTTCCAGTTGAGAATCCAGAAGAACAGCAGCAGCGTGATCGTGCCCATCCCCGCCATGACCTGGCTCTCGCACAGCGACGAAATGAACACGCCGCACGCGATAAACGCGCATCCGAGCAGCAGCAGGCCGAGGTAGCCCGCGAAAAGCGGAAACAGCGGAAACCAGTGGATGCTGTAAATGTAAACCGGGTAGAGCGTCGTCAGCGCGAGCATCATGATGAAGATCGCGACCGACGCGAGGTACTTGCCGCCAAGTATTTCACCGTCGCGCAGCGGATAGGTATATAGCAACTCGATCGTGCCGAGTTTGCGCTCCTCGGCGAACAACCGCATCGTGATGAACGGCAGCGTCAGCAACAGGCATAGCCGGATATCCGAGAGCAGCAACTGCCAGTAGTTCTGCATGATATCGCGGGCGAACGCGATCGTGACGAAGAAAACCAGGTCGGTGTACGCATAGTATCCCGCCAAAACCAGGAACACGCCCGACAGCACATAGACCAGGGGAAAGGCGAAGTACGAGCGCAATTCCTTGCGCGTCACCGCGAGCATCCTGCCCACTGAAAAGCCCGTCCCCGCGGCGCGGATCGCGGCGCGTCGCGACTCGGTGGCCGCGCCCGCGACTTCCAGCGTGTCTGCACCGTTAGACATCGACTACGACTGCCTCAATGCACATTGAACTTCGCGTGCGGCGCACCTAAACCCGCTCCTCCCTGGTGACCAGCCGCATGAACAGATCCTCGAGACTGAGCGCCATCGGTTTGACTTCGAGCAGATTCCATCCGTGCTGCACGACGCAAGCGGCGAGCGCCGCGCGGACTTCTTCACCGTGGCCGCTCGAGTACGCGACAAATGAGCACACGCCGGTCGCGCCGGCTTCGACCGGACGATCCTCGAGCCGCTGCACGAACTTGACGGCCGTCAAAGCCTCGCGCACCGCCGGCGGCGGACCGCCTACCGTGATCATCGTCTGGTCGGTTCCCTGCAGTTTCGCCGTCAGGTGCTCGGGCGTGTCCTGCGCGACGATTCGTCCGCGGTCGATAATTACGACGCGGCGGCACGTCATGTTGACCTCGGGCAGTATGTGCGTCGAGAGCAGCACCGTCGAGTGTCCGGCCAGCGAACGTATCAGGTCGCGGATTTCGACCACCTGGCGCGGATCGAGTCCGACCGTCGGCTCGTCGAGAATCAGCACCTCGGGATCGCTGAGGATTGCCTGCGCGATTCCCACGCGCTGCCGATAGCCCTTCGAGAGCTTGCCGATAAGTTTGCGCCGCACGTCCTTGAGCCCGCACGTCTCGAGCGAATATTCGATTCGATCGCGCGTCGTGCGGGGGTCGATCTCGCGCACACGGGCGCCGAACTCGAGCAGCGCATCGACGCTGAGATCGGGATACAGCACCATGTTTTCCGGCAGGTAGCCGACGCGGCGGCGCGTTTCGAGCGAATGTTCGGCGACATCGAGGCCGCCGATTAGCGCGCGTCCCGAGGTGGCCGGGAAAAATCCCGTCAAGATTCGCATGATCGTGGTCTTGCCCGAGCCGTTGGGGCCCAGCAATCCGATGATCTCGCCCTTCTCGACCTTGAACGAAACGTCGTTTACGGCAAGCGTAGCGCCGAAGTACTTGGTTAGTTCCTGGACCTCTATCATGCAAAAAAGCCTGCTCTAGCCGGCGCGTGAAATTCAGCGCCCCCCACGTTCATCGGCGCCGGGGTATCGTGCATAATTCTCAATGGAGTACAAATGGCGCCCGACCAGAAGTGCGATCCACGGCATTTTAGGGGCGGCTGGCCAGGGAAGTCAATTCAGTTTTTTTCGCGCGCCAATCGGCTAATGTGTCCGATGCGCGCGGTTGCAAAAAACTCGGCTCGTGACTCCAGAGGAAGGGGTGCATAGATGGGACGATTGCTCACAGGCGGATTGATCGTCGCGATAGTCGCAGCTCTGCTGTTCTTTCTCTATTCGAGCAGTTATCGCACGCGCATCGAGGAGCAGACCCAGCAGACCTCGCAGCTCAACGCCGAGCTGCTCAAGCTTCAAAGTGAAAACGAGCAGCTGAAAGCCGAGCTCGCGAAAGTCCAGGGCGAACAGAACATTCTCGCCGCACAGAACGAAGAGATGCGCAAGGCGATCGCGTCGTTCAAGGCCACCGGCAAGATGCCAGAGATTGCTGCGCCCCCAAAGTAGTCAGGCGCCAGCGCGCCCTCACTCCTTGTGCTCCGTCTTCAGCATGAAGCGCTGCCATTCCTGGAGAAACCCCAGCGCCCGCATGTCCGGCATCCTGTCGAGGTAAACTTCGCCCTTCAGGTGATCGGTCTCATGCTGTATCACCCGCGCGTGAAAATCCGACGCGACAATCTCGACCGGCTGCGCATCGCGCCCGAGCGCCGTCACCCGGAGATGCTTGAATCGCGGCACCCGCCCCCGAAGATCCGGCACGCTCAGGCATCCCTCCCACTCTTCGACCAACGTCATGTCAAGAATCGCTACCACGGGGTTGATCAGCACCGTAAGCGGCACATCGGGCATGTCGGGATAGCGCGGATGTTCATGGACTTCGAGCACCGCAAGTTGAATCGGAAGATGGACCTGCGGAGCCGCCAGCCCGACGCCGTTGTACTCGTACATCGTCTCGAGCATGTCGTCGATCAGGCGCTGAAACTCTTTGCTTTTGATCCGATCGGCCGGCACCGGGCTGGCCTCGGTCCTCAGCGACGGAAATCCGAGACGGGCAACTTTCAAAATCATCGCGCAACCTCACTTCGCCGCGCCGCTGAGCAAAAAAACCCGATTGCAGCAACGCCCTTTCAATATCCGCATCAACTGTCCTTAATTATAATTACGCAGAGACAGTTAATAGGATAGGAAGGCGGGTGCGGGTCGGGGTAAAGAATCAACGTGAGGTAAACTGCTTATGACTGTGAGGATTCCGCTGCCCGACCAGGCACAGCTCACGCCGGAAATCGCGGCGACGCTGGGCAAGCTTCCGCCGCTGAATGTGTTCCGAATGATGGCGAACGCGCCGGCGAGCTTCGAGCCGATCATCAACTTCGCGATGTCGATTCTGCTGCGCAGTGAGTTCGACAAGCGCAAGCGCGAGATCGCGGTGCTGCGCGTCGCACACGTTACGCGATCGAGCTACGAATGGACGCAACACGTAACGGTCGCGAAGAGCGTCGGCGTGAGCGACGAAGAGATCGCCGCGATCGGGGTGGACGGCGCCGTCACGGGACTCGATGCCGAGGGAAACTTGCTGTGCCGCGTCGCGGACGAGATCAGCCGCGACGTGCGGCTGAGCGACGAGGCACTCACGGCAATCATGGACCGCTACGGCGTGCGCCAGGCCACCGAGCTCATCCTGTGCTGCAGCTATTTCAACATGCTGAGCCGGTTTCTCGAATCGACCCGCGTGGAGCTGGAGTCCCAGCCGCCGCTCGCCGCGGCGCGACGGGGCGAGAATTCATGAGGCGTTGGATCGCTTGCTGAACGACACGAGTGAGACAGCGGCTGATGCGCCGGCGGCATTGCGCACGGTAACGGTGATGCTCTGGATAAGCGCCGGCGCCACTGTGCTGTACTGGCTGACTTTCTTCACCTCAGGCGCAGTGCAGAGCAGCAGCGAGGGCGGCTACATTGCTTTCGAACGCGCGTTTCCGGCCGGCGATGCGTGGCTTGCTTTTGCGGCGGTGGCCTGCGCATTGATGCTTGCACGGCGGGATCCACGCGCGTTGTTGTGGGGACTGATCGCGGGCAGCTCGTTCGTTTACCTCGGGCTGCTCGACACGCTGTACAACCTCGAAAACGGCAAGTATGCGTCGATTGACGGTGCGATGGCGGTCGAAGTCATCATCAATCTATTCTCGCTGAGCTTCGGGCCGTTCCTGATCATTTACGTGTGGCGCCATCGGCGGTGGCTGCTCAAACCCTGACCCGCGCAAACCTAGACGCCCCTACCAGCCGCGGAGATCGATCGGCCAGGTTTCGAGGATCTCTTCGCCGCGGACCAGACGCATCCGCTCGTGATAAGCGATGGTCGGATCGATATGCGCCGGCATCACGCGAATCCTGTCGCCCGGCTTGAGCGGTGAAGCAGGCACGAAAGTGACGTGCTCGTCGGATACGAACAACACTTGGTGACCGCCGTCGATCGACGGGTTGCCATGATCCATTCCAAGCGCCTTCAACCCGCAATCCCCTACCGCGTATGAGGATGAGACGGAGATGACCGTGGCCAGCACGGTGAGCCCCTGACGAAAGGGAAGGCCCAGTTTGGCGTAAGTCGTGTCCATCAGAACGTAGGAACCGGCCTGGATTTCATTTGCCCAGACGTTGATGTCGTAGGTCCCGGTGCCTCCCGCCGATACTATGTCGCCGCCCGCGGCCCGGTGGCCTTGAAGCAGCAATTCCATTGCATCCGCAGTCAGGGTCAGGCGAGTCGTTCGATCGTCGAGGCCCACAACGTGTCCTTCGTAGCCCATCACACCGCGGACTTTGAGACCTTTGCCGCGCGCCAGGTCCGCGAGCCGGCCCGCATCGCCAGGAGCACAACCGCATCGCGGCAAGCCGACGTTTATGTCGATGAGAACTTCCTTTATCCCGGCCTGGGCGGCGGCGAGAATAGTGGGCACGGAATCGACGGCAACCGTGACGCGTGCCTTGACGGCCGCCAGGCGGCGCGCGTCGAGCACTTCGTTGGCGAGCAGCAGGTCGTCGCCCAGTCCTGCCGCCGCCATCCCCTCGATCTCGCGGATCGTGGCGCAGGTGAAGCTCTTATGACCGGCGCGCGCCTGCATTTTGGCAAGCGCGGTACATTTGTGAGCCTTGACGTGCGGGCGCAGCCGGGGCCCCGGGACGGCGGCCGCCATGGTCTTGAGGTTATGTTCGAGGGCGTCGGCATCTGCGAGCAGCGCCGGAGTCTGAATGTCGTGGATGTTCATCGGATTCAACTCGAAGAGTGCGGCGAATTGAAAGGACAGGTCCCTTTATAGCGCCGGCCGCGGCGACTTTCGACCCGGCGACGGCGGTTTCAGGCCAGGACGCATCCGCGCCGCGCGCGTCACGCGGCTGAAGAAACTCGGCGGCTAACCGGAGCGGTCCGGTTTTTCATGGCACCACCGCAGAGCCCAGCTTGCCAGCCGTAGTTCGGCCCTTGTCGCCTGCTTTACGGCGAGCATTTATTGACTACAAGCACCAGAGGCGGAAACAGCATTGTCATCCAGTGTAACTGCGCCCGCGGATTCGCCTGCCAGCGCTCTGCCGTCCAGCGATGCGCCGGTGGCCAGCGTGATGGACGCGCTAGCCATTATATTTCCTTCCATCGCACAGCCCACTCCGATAGTCGCTGAACTGCCAACCTCCCAAAAGACATTGGCAGCCTGGGCGCCGTTGGTCAGGATAACCTCGCAGGTGGGGGTGGTCAGGGTGAGGGTGGACGAGGGCATCTGGAAGACCCAGACTGCATTCGCGTCACCTTGGGCGTCGAGAGTGAGATTCCCTCCCGTTATCTGAAATGAGGTCGGGGTGGATGTATAGACGCCCGGGTAGAGAGTAAGTCCGGCCAGGTTTCCGGAATCCCCGCCGACAATCGCCGCCGGTGACAGCCCGGCAGCGTCGTTGAACGCGGCCGTCAAGGCGAGTTGAGCCGCGGCTACGCCCGTAGTGTCAATTTCAATCGCCCCGTTTACTATTCCAGGCGGGAATCCAGTCACCGAAGTGCCTGCATTCAAACCCATATTCCCGTTGACTATGGTCGCGCCCGTGTTAGAGATCGTGCTGGTAGCCAACACCTCAAAACCGGCGGCCGCTCCAAGATCTATCGAGGAAAGACCCGGCGTTGAACCGGTGGTAAAGCTCCATGGGTTCGGGACAATGCCCGCTGCCAGTGCCTTGCCCTCCAGATCCTTGGCCCCGGTCGTGACCGCGGCGGTGAATGAATCACCGGCTGTAAGAGCGCTGGCGGGAGTAAACGTCACGATCCAATTTGTCGCATTATAAGTGATTTTCCCGGTTATAGGAGTCGAGTCGGTCTCATCAACCAGCGTAACAGTTGTTGCATTGAGCGTTGCAGGGTCCATCGCCTGACTGAACGTTGCATTGATAGACGCGTTAGTGGGCACCGCTGTTGCCTCGCTAGCAGGGCTCGTGAGAGTTATCGTAGGTGCGGTGGTGTCCGGCCCCGACCCTGTTTTGAAGGTCCAAGTGAACGCGCTCGCCAACGGATTTCCTGCCAGGTCCGTGGCTCCGGTTGTAATCGTCGCAATAAAATGTGTGTTGGCCGCCAGAGCGCGGGTCGGTGTAAACGTCGCGGTCGTGCCGATGGTGGAATAGGTCACCGTGCCGCTAACCGGCTTTGAGCCAGGACCTGTGAGCGTAAAAGTCGACCCATTAATGGTTGTAGAGTCCATCCCCTGGCTGAAGGTTGCGGTGATTTTCTGGTTGGTAGGCACCTTGAGGGCAGCCTCAGCCGGATTGGTTGAGATGACAGTTGGGTCGGTCGTGTCTGAGCTCGCGCCGGTTATGAAGGTAAATACAAAATTACTTGCCAGTGGAACTCCGCCGGCGCTCTTGGCCCCGGTGGTAATCGTTATCTCATATGTGGTGTTAGCCGCGAGTAAGCTGGTGGGCGTGAAGATCGCGGTATTGTTTGTCGCGTCGTAGGTCACGGTTCCGCCTATGGGAGTTGTGCTAGGCGGAATTGTCACCAAAAAGGTTGAGGTGTTGATGCTCGAAGCAAGCATCGCCTCATTGAAGGTCACCGTGATGCGCTGATTAAGCGGCATCCCCTGGCCTCCACAGCCTGTGATCGGTGGGCTGCTCGAAACCACTATGGGAGCCGCAGCCGGCGTCGGCGTAGACGTTGGCGTCGCAGTCTTAGTCGGCGTTGCAGTCTTAGTCGGCGTTGCAGTCTTAGTCGGCGTTGCAGTCTTAGTTGCGGTCGCCGTGGCAGTCTTAGTCGGCGTTGCGGTCTTAGTCGGCGTTGCAGTCTTAGTTGCGGTCGCCGTGGCAGTCTTAGTCGGCGTTGCGGTCTTAGTCGGCCTTGCGGTCGGAGTCGGCTTCTGCGTGGCGCTGCCGTTGAGCTTGACGGTCTCCGACAGTTTGCCCTTGGTTCCGTTATTAGTGACCAGAATTGTCGCGTCCAGGTTCTTGCCCGCTTCATGCGGAGCGAAGGTGACGTCGACCTCGACAATGTTGGCTTTGCTGTCCTTTGCTTTGCCCAGAATCGAAATCGTTCCGCCCGTAGCAGTGAGCCCCGGACCGGAGATTGTGTAATCGCTGGCGTACGTTCCCGCGGGCGCGCTGACGATTACCTGCGTCAATTCTGCCCTTCCGGTGTTCGTGAGGGTGAAATGTTTGATCGCGGAGGTCGCTTTGTCGAGGTTGATGCTGTAGGTCAGCGTCGTGGGCGAGATAGAAAGTTTACTTACTGCTGTCCCGCTGTTTCGGGACGCATCATCATCCGATTGCGCCAACGCCGAACGCGCAAACGTGGCAATCAGAAACAAGAAGGACAAACTTAAGCACGCGACGGACCGCGTAAGTGACTTGTTGATGAGCATCGACAGATCCCTCCCAGCATCAGCAGCGGTTATCAGAACCGCACAAACCTATTGCATTCCGCGGGCCGCAAAAGCTCAAGGGGAAAATCCCTGGCGAAGTTCTGCAGAGAACCAAGACCGCAGCTATTGTCAAATATCGTTGATCGGCCGGTGATTATCAGGCGGCCTCACTTGGTTCGGTCTCGCTTGGTTGAATAACTTCCGGGGGCCGGCCTCGGCCCACCCGATGAAACTATTGTCGATGGAGACTACGGCTACGCGTCGCGACCGCGTTGCGATGGCCGGCGCCGATGCCCGTACCGCGCCGGACTAGAGATGGTGGCGCGGCGGGCTTGCGGCGGTTTGCTACTTTTGCTGGAGGCCCGCGGTTTTCTGGCGGATGATGCTGACGAGTTTATCGTAGCCGTCGTTGTTCAGCACGCGATTGAACTGGTTGCGGTAGTTGGCGATTACGCTGATCGCGTCAATCGTGATGTCGTAAATCTTCCACTCATTTGCGTCGCGGCGCATCAGGTAGTTGACGGGAATCGGATCCTTTTGGTCTTGCAACACGACGGTGCTGAAGACCTCGGCGTAGTCGGGGCTGTCGCTGTCGATCGACTGGCGGGTGAATTGAATGATCGAGGATTTTATCTGCTCGTTCACCTTCTCGACCGAATACGATTCGATCCGCGACAAATACGCGTCCTCGATGAACGCGGTGAACAACGGCACGAACTCGCTCTTCTGCGCGGGCGTGAAAGTGCGCCAATGATAGCCGATCGCCGATTGCGCCATCTCCTGAAAATCGAAGTGGCTCTCGGCAATCGCGCGAAGTTTCAGCTCTCGCTGCGCGGGCGCAATAGTATTGTCCTTGAAAACGACGAATGTCTGATCGACGACGGATTTCACCGACCCGATGGCATCGGGCGCAACCGCTGCATCCGCCATCGCACTCGCGGCGGCGCAAGCAGCGATCGCACATGAAATCAGCGCTCCAAGCGCGACTGCCCGGATGGTCAATTTCAAACGCGGCATCGTTCGGAAAAATACCCTAACTTTGGAAGGCCGGGCCGTTCTTGAATTGCTTGCGGTCATCTTCGTCGCCGTCGGCCGGGCGATGCAGGCAGCATTCCGCGAGCCATCGCGTAGTGACAGTATCGGACAGCGCAACGCCGCTCGCATCAACCGCCCAGGTGCGGCTGTTGATCGTCGTTTGATTGAATACCCTGCCGCAACTCCTGCAGGTAAAGGCGAGCCGCGAACCGCCTCCTGGAGCAATCGATTCGATCGTACGAATCTTCCAGTCGTGGGTTCTCCACGGCGTCAACCCTTCATCGCGCATATCGTCTCCCGATTGAATTTTTCATCTTTTACCTTTTTCACTTTTCGTTTTTTCAGTGTCTCACTGTTCAACTCGCCCCGACGCTCTGAGCCGGCTATGCGGCGCCGTTGCTGGCCTTGCGCTTGGCGGGAGCGCGGCGCTTGCGTTCGCCGCGATATTTTTGAGCACCGGGTTCCTGGGGACGGTACGGATCGACGTGAATCTTGCGGCCCTCGAGTTCGACGCCGCTGAAGTAGACGGCCGCGTTAACCGCGTCGTCAACTTCGATCATTTCCACGAAGCCAAATCCCCTGGATTTGCCGGTGAGCTTATCGGTGATCACCAATGCGCCGCCTACCTGGCCGATTTTGGAGAACAGCGCCCGCAGCGAATCGCGCGTGACCGACTCGGCAAGATTTCCTACATATATTCTGGGCACCGGGCCTCCTCGTGCGACGTGCAAATGCCTGTCGTCTCCCAGGACGGGAGCTCGAAGACAGTCGAAAGACTGAAGAACTGCAGAAGCAGCGGGACTCGGAGTTCCCGCGACCCGAAAAACGACTGAGCGGGCATCGCGTGCCCGCCCAGTCTCAGACTAATTTACCAGCGGCCGCCGCCTCCGCCGCCGCGATTCTCGCCACCGCCGCGCCGGTTGCCACCGCCACCGCCGCCGCCGCCGAAGCTCGATTCGCGGGGCTTGGCCTCGCTAACCTTGATGTTCCTGCCCTTCAGATCGGTATCATTCAGGGTCTGTATTGCCTTGGAAGCATCTTCCGCATTCGCCATCTCGACGAAGCCGAAGCCCTTCGATTGGCCGGAAAATTTATCCGTGATTACCGCCACACTCTGAACCTGGCCTGCTTGTGAAAACAGTTCTTCCAGATCGCTGTTGGAGACCGAGTAGGCCAGATTGCCTACGTACAATTTGCTGGGCATTTTTGCCCTCCGTAAGTATTTGCCGGGAAGCTCTTGTATCGAAAACCCGGGCCAATTCCCGAGCTTAGAGAAAGGAACAATCCGAGCGTTAGACAGTGAGAGTACGCTATTTCCACAGACAAAGATAGGGGGGTCTAAACGCGTTGCCAGCATAATGTTAACGCCGGCGGCAGGAGGTCGATCCGGGGCAGCTGTCCGGGCTTTTTACTTGAATGATCCCAGCGGGAGTCGAACCCGCGTTCCCGACGTGAGAGGCCGGTGTCCTAACCACTAGACGATGGGACCATCGCCGCGCGCGGCCGCCGACGGCCCGCGCGCGCTTTGCAAAAATCGTTGGCTGAGGAGGCAGGACTCGAACCTGCAATCGCCTGATCCAGAGTCAGGTGCCTTACCAATTTGGCCACTCCTCAGCGCAGCCCTGAAATATAACCAACGGCCATCACCCGCGCCACCGGGCCAGCGCGACGCTACCTGATGGCGGTGTGGCGAAGCGTCTCGGCGTGACGATTGACCAGCGCGTCGCATCGCGACAACAGCGCCGGGTTGGCCGAGTGGCGTTCGATCATGTAGCTCAGCTCGCCGAGGTCGTGGACCAGCAAGCGCAGGCATCGCTCGTACTCGTCGGGCGGCTGCAAAGCCTTCAGCAGATCCGATACGAGGTCTTCGAGTTCGGTTTCTTCGACATCGAGTGCGATCTCGAGCGCGCGTTCGAGCTTGATTCCGGGGGTCGCGTCGCGCTGAGACTTTTCGAGCAGCGCCCGCAGCCGCACGATGGTGGCGTCTTCGAGCGAGATCGGGCTGGGCTTGTCGAGCATCGATTCCTGATCGAGCACGGTAGTGACCAGGTCCAGTGCGCCGACGTGGCGCGCTTCATCACGCGCCATCGCGAACCAGAAATCCTGCAGGCCCGCTTCGCTCGCAAAGATCTTCGCGAAGCGCGCGTACAGCGCCATGCTTTGTTTTTCCAATGCGATCGTCGCATCGAGGACTTCACGCGTCGTGGGCATCGTGGACCGATGATACCTTCTATCTTCCGGCGCGGTAAAGCGCGGAGGCCCGACAGTTTGCTCTTAGAAGGACAAGCCCGAACCTGCGGCCGTTATCGTATCTCCCCGGAGCGCAGAAGCTCCAGCCGGCGCCTCATCGCGATTCGCACCTCGGTCGCAAAACACACAGTCGCCAGAAAATACATGAACAGCATCATCCCGATGAGCCCCGTTTGGGCGCCATGGAACGCTGACTGGCGGATGAAACTCCATAGCAACGCCAGCATGAAGCCGGAGCAGAAGATCACTACCAGCCACGCCATCCGCATGTTCAGAGTCACAATGGTTTCCGAGCCCGCGCCCCGGAAGCTCCCTTCAATGATCGGCAGGAAAGAGTCTCGGTGATTGATGATTCGATTTATTTTGAAACGATCTCCCTGAACCGTGCCCTCAAAATATCGGTGATCACTGCGAAAGGGCCATCTAAAGGTCTTCCGCGGTTCGACGATCTCTTGAAGAACATTCGCGGCATGCGCTGGGCTCATTGGCGTCAGGAGTTCGAATTTCCGAAATGGCGGCCGAAGAAATTCGATCAGTCGATTTGGTTCGAAATTACGCCCGGTAATCCGTTCGGCTTCAAACACTGTGGGTAAAGCGCGGAGGCCCGACCGCGCTCGAGCGATCGGGCCTCCGGATGGAATTGCGCACGGTTATTTCGCGAGCTCGGTCGCGCGCGTCTCGCGAATGACGGTGACCCGAATCTGTCCGGGATAGGTCATATCGGTTTCGATTTTACGCGCGACGTCGCGCGCCAGCATCGAGGTGTCCTCGTCCGAGATCTGCGTCGGCTCGACGATCACACGCATCTCGCGCCCGGCCTGCACGGCGAAGCATTTTTCGACGCCCTTGAATGACTTCGCGATCGTCTCGAGATCCTCGAGCCGCTTGACGTAGCTCTCGAGCACCTCGCGCCGGGCTCCCGGACGCGCGCCCGACAGCGCATCGGCAGCATCGACCAGCGGCGCCAGAATCGTCTCGGCCTTGACTTCCTCATGATGCGCCGCGATCGCGTTTACGATCTTCGCCGACTCGCCGTATTTGCGGGCGATCTCGCCGCCGATCAACGCGTGCGAGCCTTCGACCTCGTGAGTCAGCGCCTTGCCGATATCGTGCAGCAGGGCGGCGCGACGCGCCTGCTTTTCGTTAAGCCCCAGCTCGGCGGCCATCGCGCCGCAGATGAACGCGGCTTCGATCGAATGCATCAACACATTCTGCGCGTAGCTGTAGCGATACTTGAGCATCCCGAGCAGCTTGACCAGTTCGGGATGGATTCCGTGCACGCCGACCTCTATGATCGCGCGCTGACCGGCCTCGCGAATCGATTCCTCGACCTGCTGCTCGGCCTTGCGAACGACTTCCTCGATACGGCCGGGATGAATGCGGCCATCCGAGATGAGCTGCTGGAGTGCGACGCGCGCTATCTCGCGCCGGATGGGGTTGTGACACGAAATCACGACCGCCTCTGGGGTATCGTCGATAATTATGTCGACGCCGGTGGCCGCCTCGATCGCGCGGA
Source organism: Deltaproteobacteria bacterium (assembly GCA_003135135.1). GTDB lineage: Bacteria > Desulfobacterota > Binatia > Binatales > Binataceae > Binatus. Next base: position 12,114 of record PLDK01000036.1, on the reverse strand, counting down.
TATTGCGGCCTTCGCGGCCGATGATGCGGCCCTTCATCTCGTCGTTGGGCAGAGCGAGCACCGAGACCGTGCGCTCGGCGACGAACTCGCCGGCCAGCCGCTCGATGGCAATTGCGATGACTCGTTTGGCGCGGCGGTCGGCCTCCTCGCGCGCCTCTTCTTCGACGATTCGGATGTGCTTGGCAGCGTCGGTGCGCGCCTGGCCGATCATCTCGTCCATGAGCGAGCGCTTGGCTTCCTCGCGAGTCAGGCCGGCGACGGCTTCGAGCTTGGTGCGCGCCTCGTCGATATGCGCCTGCAGCACTTCTTCTTTATCGGTGAGAGTTTTCTCGCGCGAGCGCAGACTTTGATCGCGCCGGTTGAGATCGGCTTCGCGCCGTTCGAATGCTTCCTGCCGCTTTTCGAAAGTCTCCTCGCGTGCTTCGAGCTTCTGTTCGATCGCAGCTATTTCGCGTCTGCGATCGCGCATCTCGCGCTCGGCGTCGGCTTTCGCGCCGACCACGATGTCCTTTGCCTTGAGTTCGGCCTCCTTTACTACTAGCTGGCTCCTGGTTTGAGCCTCCTTGGTTATTTCTTCGGCCTGAGCGCGCGCGGCCTGCAGGTTAACGACGTCCTTACGCTGTTTCGTTATTCCCCAAATGAAAAAGACCGCGCCACCAACTATGAATCCCAGGATCGCGGTGATTAGAGCCACCCGGGTTTACCTCCTTGGTCCGCGTTCCGCGAGCTGGCAGTGGCGCTTCGCAGGCTCGATGAACGGCGGACTCGGTCACAATGATGTTTAACCGCCGGTCGAGCCCCGTTTCGGGGATTCGATCGAGCAGCTGGAATGAATAGGCGAGTCCCACGCTGATCGCTTCGCGGCGCATCTGGCCGATGAAACGATCATAATGACCCCCGCCACGGCCCAGTCGGCTGCCTTCGAGTCCGAAGGCGACGCCGGGAACGCATACGAGAATTTTCGCGAACTTTTTGCTATCGAGAGGCTCGGCCGCCTCGGACGGCTCGAGGATTCCATACGCACCGCGGGCGAGTTCGGATCGATCGCGAATCCTGCGCGCGACGATCGTGCCCGCCGCCGCGTCAACGCGCGGATAGAAGACGGCGCGGCCGGCAGCCAGCGCGTCGGACAGGATGCGGTCGGTCGAGACTTCGTTGCCGTGAGCTTGGTAGAGGACGATCGCGGACGCGGCGCGGTAGAACTCGCTCGCGATCAGTTGCCGCTCGATGATTTCCGACCATGCAGCGGCGCGCTCGCCGGCGAGCGCATCGCGGCACGCGATCATGATCGCGCGTAGATTTTTCTTTTCGTCCGCCACAGTCGTTGCCATGGCGGGAGCGGGCTCAACTACTCGATTGCGCGGCGCCGTCGGGGCGCGCGCCTGTCGTTGTCGTTGTCATTCTCGATCCGGCTGACAGCCGGCCTGTATCCGCGATACGTTCCATCGCGAAAGCCTTCGTTGCGGTTGAAAAATATTTCACGGGCCTCATGCTGGTAAGCACCGCGATTAGGCCACTTTCGAGATCCACAATTCCCGCCCCCGTCCCAAACCGCTCACCTCTGGGATGCCACGCGCCGTCACGACGATTCATGCTCATTCGCCGTCGATGGCCGCGGACAGCCGTTTATTCATCGCCGCGATTCGATTCACCAGCTCCTGATACTCCCGACGCAGGTGTTCGAGTTCATCGGCGAAATTTAGCGCAGCCAGGATTGCCAGGTTCACCGAATTGATCGTCTGGCTCCCGGCGCGGATATCCTTGATCTTTTCGTCCACCGTCTCGGCCACGGACTTGACCCACTCATCGCCGGCATCGCTGGCGACCGTCAGGCTTTGTCCCATGATCTGGACGTTGACGCCCTTCATCTTCAGCCGAGATCGATCCCGTCGAAGCGGGTGAGGATCTTTTCGATCCTGCTTCGCACGTCGTTGCGCTCGTTTTCATGCTGCTGGCGCTCGGCGTTCAACTGCTTCACCTGGCCGGCGGCGTCGGCATAGCGTTTTTCGGTTTCCGCGAGTTTCTGAGCGAGCTGCTCATTTTCCTTGCGCAATTGCTGAATACGCGCCACGGAAGCCTGAATTCGCTCGTCTAATTGCTTTAATACATCTGTCGCCATGGGAAAGAATCTTCTACCTTTAGTTTAATTTTCGATTAACTGACCTGTCAAGCTGCATAAGAGCCGCTGGCACTCTGCTCCCCTGCGCCGTCACTTGCAAACAGCGCATCAACAAACTCACGCGCGTCGAACTCGCGCAAATCCTCGATCGCCTCGCCCAGTCCCACGAACCGCACTGGAATTTGGAGCCGATCCGCGACCGCGACCACCACGCCGCCCTTCGCCGTGCTGTCGAGCTTTGCCAGCACCACTCCCGTCAGCGGCACTGCGTCGCCAAAAATCGCCGCCTGGCTGAGCGCATTCTGACCCGTGTTGGCATCGAGCACGAGCCACGTCTCATGCGGGGCGCCAGGCAACTCGCGCGCGATTACGCGGGCAATTTTCTTGAGCTCCTCCATCAGGTTGACCTTGGTTTGAAGACGCCCGGCGGTGTCGATCAGGACCGTGCGCGTCTTGCGCGCGACCGCAGCTCTGACCGCATCGAAGGCGACCGCCGCGGGATCCGAGCCTTGCGATTGCTTGATGATGTCGGCGCCGGCGCGATCGCACCATACCTCGAGCTGCTCGATTGCGGCCGCGCGAAACGTATCTGCCGCGGCAACGATCACGCTGCCGCGCTCGGCCTTGAACCGGGCCGCAAGTTTCGCGACCGTCGTGGTTTTGCCCACACCGTTGACGCCGACCAGCATGATGACCAGCGGCGCATCGCCCGAGTCGGCGGGCTGGCGATCCGCGGAAATCATAATCGCGGCGATCTCGGCTTTGAGCGCGTCGCGGATCGCGTCGGGGCGATTGTCGTTGCCCAGCTTCGCGCGAACCGCGGAGGCAATCTTCATGCTCGCCTCGACGCCAACGTCAGCGGCGATCAGCGCTTCCTCGAGGCCCTCGTAAATGTCGTCGATCTTCGCGCTTCCGGTCAGCGCGGCCCTGATGCGCGCCAGAAAGTTTTCGCGCGTCTTGCGCAGTCCCAACCCGATTTTGACCGGTTCGCGAACAGCCGGAGGCGGCGCGACGTATTGCGCCGGCAGAGCCTCGGCCGGCTCGGCGATTTCGGGCGGCGCCGGTTCGGCCGCAAGCTCGGCAGCCGGCGGCAGTTCGGCTTCCACACGGGGCGGACGCGACGGGCGCGCCTTGCGGAGGCTCCACTGAATCAGGACTCCAATGAAAACCAGCCCCGAACCGGCGCCGGCGGCGATAATCAGAATGAGCGCGATGTCGAGAGGAGTCACGTTGCGTCGTCCGGAAAAATAATCCTGAGGAATTTTTTTCTGCGCCAAGAATAACAGTCGCGCTCCCGCTCCGAAACCGGTAGGGGTGACCCCTGGCAGGGGTGACCCCTGCACCNNTTGGCGGGCGCGGCCCCTGCCAGCGGCTTAATACTGCGCTGCCGTCGCCACGGCCAGGGCTCAGCCCTGTCATTGCATAGTCGCGAAAAGATGCGCTGCGCAGATTTTCGCGTCTTCTCACTGCAGGTGCAGGGGCCGCAGCCCCTGCCCAAGGAAGCGTGAAACCCACGGTGGGTTTCACATTCGATTACGTTCCCGGCTATAAGAAATATCGGCCGCGACGATAATCGCAAAATCGCGCGGACCCTCGATCACGAAGGGAGATCATCTGGAAATGGCCAAGCTCAAAGGCAAGGTGGCAATCGTAACCGGCGCGAGCCGTGGCATCGGCAAGGCGATCGCCGAACTGTTCGCCAAAGAGGGCGCCAAGGTCGTGTGCTCCGCGCGCACGCTCAAAGAGGGCGAGCATCCGCTGGAGGGCTCGCTCGAGACCACCGTCGCCGGCATCGGGAAGACGGGCGGCGAAGCATCCGCGGTCACCTGCGACGTCTCGTCGGAAGCCGACTGCGAGAAACTGGTCGCGGAAACGCACAAGCTCTACGGACCAGTTGACGTACTGGTGAACAACGCGGCGTTGACCTACTTCATACCGGTCAAGGATTTCCCGCCCAAGCGCTGGATGCGCTCGTTCGCGGTCAACCTTCACGGCCCGTTTATGCTGAGCCAACTGGTGCTCAAGGACATGATCCCGCGCAAGTCCGGATCGATCGTCAACATTTCGTCAGGCGCGGCGATCGGACCCGGCCGCGGACCGTACAAGAACGCGACCGTGTTTCGCGGCGGCGTATGCTACGGCGCTGAAAAGGCCGCGCTCGAGCGCTTCACGCAAGGTCTCGCGGAAGAAGTTTACGACGATGGAATCTCGGTAACTTGCGTGTCGCCGTCGCAAGTCGTCGCGACTCCGGGCACGGTTCATCATCACCTGGTCACCGGACCCGAAGACCCCAGCGGCGAGCCGGTCGAATGGATGGCGCAGTCGGCGCTCATTCTCGCCACCGAACCGCTCGACAAGGTGACGGGGTTGGTGACGTACAGTCAGCCGCTGCTCAAGCAGTACGGTGTGATCGAAAAGGGCGTCGGAATCGGATTCGGCCGCACCGGCAGCGGCTACAGTTTGATCTAGCCACTGCCAAAGATTTTGACCGCAAAAAAGCGGCGCGACGATCGGATGATCGCCGCGCCGCTTCGTTTCTGTTTGCTTACGCTGCTTGCGGGATGCGCAGCGAAATAATTCGCGACACGCCCGGGCGATCCATGGTCACGCCGTGAATCTGATCGGCGCGCTGCATGGTACGCTGGTTATGCGTGATCACGATAAACTGCGACCGATTCTTCAGCTCAGCCATCAGCGTCGTGAAGGCCGCAAGGCTGAACTCGTCCAGCGGGGCGTCGACTTCGTCCATCACGCAGAACGGGCTGGGATTGAGCAGGAACAGCGAGAAAATCAGCGCCATCGCGGACAGCGCCTTCTCTCCGCCTGAGAGCAGCCCGATCTCCTTGACCTTCTTGCCCGGCGGCTGCACCAGCACGTTCACTCCCGCCTCGAGCACGTCGCCGTCGTCGGTCAACTCGAGCCGGCCCTTGCCGCCGCGCAGCAGTTTGGGGAACAGCTCGGCAAAGTTTTTCGCCGCGCCCTCGAAGGTCTCGGCGAAACGTTTTCGCGCCTCGCGATTCAGATGCGTGATCGTTTTGGTCAGATCGTCGAGCGCACTGTGCAGATCGGCGCGCTCCGTGCCGAGCATGCCGGCGCGTTCCTCGAGTTCCTTGACTTCGCTGTCGGCGGCGAGATTCACCTCGCCGATTCGTTCCATCTTCGCGCGCAACTCGACGATCCGCGCGTCGTCATGCGCCGCAACTCTGCCGTCCAGCGCGGGAATTATCTCGGCCGCCATCGCGTCGAACTCGGCGCCGAATTTCTCGACGAACGCGCGCGCCAACTCCTCGCTGAGCGCGCGGGCACGTTCGCGCTTGAGGCCGCACTCGGTCGCCTCGGCTTCCAGAGCCGTCAGAGCCTCTTGTGCATTCTTGTAATCAGCGCGGCGCCCCTCCAGCGCATGCTCGGATGCGTCGCAATCCGCGCGCAGCCGCGAGAGTTCCGCTTCGAGTTCGCCTTCGCGGGCGCGCGCCGCAGTGTCCTGCGCCGACAGCGTCTCGAGTTCGCGCTCGAACTCGGCGCGTTCGAGGTGCGAGCGTTCCAGGGTTGCGCGATGCTCGTCGCATTGCGCTTCCAGATCGTCCGTCTCGCGCCGCGCATGCGCCAGTTCGCTTTCGAGCGCGCCGAGCCGCGACTTGCGCGCCTCCACCTTGGAGGCCGCTTCGAGCATCACGGCGCCGATCTCCTCGGCCGTCGCGCGCCGCGTCGCGATCTCGCCGGCTATCGCGCCCAGCTGCGCACGCGCCTCCTGCTCGGCCATCGCCAGTTCTTCCAGGCGCGCGTTCGACGTGATCACGAGTTCGGCGAGCTCGCTCAGCCGGCGGCGTGAATTGCCGCCGTGAGCTTCCGCGAGCGCGACCGATTGTTCGGCGCGGGCCAATGCGCCACGGCGTTCGATGGCAACTCGTTCCGCTTCGCGCGCAATCTTTCGTCCCTGCTCGAGCTCGGCGTCCGCGCGCTCGCGCTCGGCACGAACCGCGGCGAATTGGCCGACGCGCGTGCGATGTTCTTCTTCGGCGCGCGCCAGTTCGCGCGTTTCCGCTTCAATCGCGGCGAGATCCACCGCCGCGTGATTGTCATCGGCGCTGCCGCCGCTGATCATTCGGCCGGGCCATACGAGGTCGCCGTCGCGCGTTACAAAAACGGTTCCATGACCATTGAGGTTTGATGCGGCCAGCGCGGAACGCAGATCGTCGGCCAGCATCACATGACCCAGCATCGCTTCAGCAACCGGCCGGACGCGCGGCTCGAACTCGAGCATCTCGACCAGTCGTCCCGCGATACCGGGCGCCTCGATCGCCGGATGCGCCGCGACGGCGGCGCCGGGCTCCTGCACGAAGTCCATCCGGCCCGCACGATTCTCTTTTAGGATCTCGATTGCGCGGAGGGCGAAATCCGGCGATTCGACTATCACCGCGTCCATCTGATCGCCAAGCACGGCTTTGAGAGCCGGCTCCAGCCCAAGCGGCGCGCGCATCACCTGTTTGAGGATCGAAGGATCGACGGCGGGACGATCGCCGTTTAGCGATTCAAGGATCGTGCGGAGTCTCAGATCGACGCCGTTGGGAGAATGATTGGATTGAAGTTCGCCGCGCGCGCCCAGCACGCCACGCAGCGAATTGACGCGCGCGGTCAGATGATCGAGCGCCGTGCGCGCCTCGATCTCGCGCTCCGCGGCCCCGCGCCGCGCCCCTTCGAACTCGGCCGCCGCCGCGCGCGACGCTTCCAGGTCCGCTTCCGCCGTGCGCATCAATTCGCGCGCGGCCTCGAGCGCGGCTGCCAGCGCCGGTGTCTCGACCGTGGTCGCGGCGAGACGCTTTTCGAGTTCCGCGCGCTCGCCGGCAAGATCGCCCAGCCGGCCCCGAATAACCGCCGCCTCGCGAACGACGTCGGACAAGTCGTCCTTGCATTCCTCGCCGCGGCGCTCGGCCTGCTTGAGTTCGCGATTGGCGGCTTCGTGCTTGAGGGAGATTTCCTTGAGGGCAGCGTCGGCGTCGCCGCCGTCCGCTGCAAGTTCGCGCGCGAGCATCGCACCCGCCGCGGCGCGGTTCGCGCGCGCCTGCGTCGCCTTCGATTCCAGTTCGACGAGACGCGCGCGCAGATCGATTTCGAGTTGCGAGGTCGCGTCGAGCCGCCGCTGCAGAAATCCGCGCGTGCGAGCGCGTTCCTGGGCGCCGGAATGAAGATTCTCGAGTTCGCGCTGAGCGCCGCCCAGCTCGGAGCGGGCCGACTGCGCGGCCGACGCGGCCGCGTCGACTTGCTCACGGATCGCAATCGTCCCGGCGCGGGCGCTGTCGAGCCGGCTCTTCAACTCCGCGTCGCGACCGGTCTGTATCGCCAGCTCTTCGCGCTGATCGATCAGCCGGCGTGCCGCGGCGTAACGTTCCAGTTCGCCGAGTTCGGCCTTGACGACCTTGTAGGTCTCGGCTTTCTTGGCTTGCCGGCGTGCGAAGCTGAGTTGACGCTCGATTTCGCTGAGCACGTCGTCCACGCGCGCGAGATTTTCCCTCACGCGCTCGAGCTTGCGCTCGCTCATCTCGCGCCGGCCCTTGAACAACGACAAGCCGGCAGCTTCCTCGACGAGAGTGCGCAGCTCGTGCGGCTTGGCCTGGATAATTTCCTCGATTCGGCCCTGCTCGACCAGCGAATAGCCGCGGCTGTGAATCTGCGCCGACATGAAGAACTCGGTGATATCCTTCAGCCGGCACGGAATTTTGTTGAGCAGATATTCCGACTCGCCGGAGCGATACGCGCGCCGCGTCACCGCAACTTCGCTCAGCGCCGCATACGGCTCGGGCAGCTGGCTGCCTTCTTCAGCCTCCAGCACGAGAGAAACCTCGGCCATTCCGGCCGCAGGATTCGACTCGTTGCCGGCGTAAATGAGGTCCTCGACGCTCTTGCCGCGAAGCCGCGTGGGCGCCTGCTCGCCGAGCACCCATCGGATCGCATCGACGACGTTCGATTTACCGCATCCGTTGGGACCGACCACCGCCGTCATCCCCGGCGCGAAGCCGATCGTCGTCGAATCGAGAAAAGATTTGAAGCCTAATAATTCAAGGCTCTTAAGACGCATGCTGCCTCCGCCTCCACCACACCACCACCTTCCCAAAGCTTATCCCAAAGTACGCTGGGAGGGTCAAGAGCACCCCCAACATATCGTGTGTCGCAGGACAGGTACCCCCAGCAAATTGTGGATTTCGGCCCTGGGGACAGCCGACGTAGCAACCAGTGAAAAAGCTAAAAACTAATCCTGGATGAGCTCGGTATTCCAGTAAGCGCTATCGACCTGTGACAGGTACGGCATCCATTCCCGGTACCGCCGCAGGCTGAACATCTCGGACGAAAACGGAGTCCACTCGGGGCGTCGCGGCCTGCGGAACAGATGCATCCCGGCTTCGTCGGGCGTGCGGCCACCCTTGCGGCGATTGCAGTGATGGCACGAGCATACGATGTTCTCCCACGTGGACATCCCACCACGCGAGCGCGGAATGATGTGGTCGAGGTTGAGCTCGGTGCGCGGCAATTTCTTGTGGCAATACTGGCAGGTGTTGCCGTCGCGGGCGAAGATGTTGAAACGCGAAAATCGCACGTGGCGCTTGGGCACGCGCTCGTACGCCGTCAGCAAAAGGACCCGCGGCACGCGGATGAAGCCGTTTACGATACCCAGCCGCTCATGTTGAACTTCTATTGACAAGTCACGCCAACTGTCGAAGTCGAAGGTGTGGTACTGCTCGTCGACGGCCTTCGCAACACCCTGATAAAGCAGGGCAAACGCGCGTTTTACCGACGTAACGTGAACCGGGAGGTACGAGCGATTGAGAACGAGGACCTTGCTGTTGAGCAGGCCCGCTCCCGGGAGGGTGGGCGCAACCATGTCGGCCGCAGCAGACATCACAAGACGAGTATCGGCCCCCCGACACCATGTCAAGATACTTGTGGATTAAAAGCGCGTTATTGATGGTTTAATCAAGCTTGCTTGCGGTGGTCGGGCGTGCCTCGTATGATCGTGGCCAAGTTGTCGACGCAAAGGGTAAAACGATGTCCCACTGGACGCGGGCGCTTTCTTCGTCGCTCGCGACGCTGGCGCGACAGCCCCCGGCGATCGCTCTTCCACACCCAATCACATCGTATTTGCTGCAATAGAGAGTCCATCTGTGAAACGAGAAATCGCAATTAACGCGTCCGCACTGGAGGTTCGGGTGGCGCTGCTCGAGGATAACGAACTCGCCGAATTCTACCTCGAGCGCAATCGCCAGGTTGGGCTGGCGGGCAACATCTATAAGGGCAAGGTCACGCGCGTGCTGCCCGGGATGCAAGCTGCGTTTGTCGACATCGGCCTGGAGAAGGCGGGCTTCCTGCACGTCTCGGATTTTTACGACGGAGTCTCCGCGCTCAACACCGTGGCGGAAGTGATCGGCGAAGAAGACGTCGAGACCGAGCCGATTGTTGACAACGAGTTTGCCGATGTGGAGATAAACCCGGCTGACGAAGCCGGCGCCAGCGGCGACGGCGATGAAAGCGGGGCCGCGCGGCCATCGCGCGGACGGCGGCGCGGCCGAGGCCGCCGCAGCCAGGCGCCGCAGCGCTCGCGGCTTCCTATCGAACAGCAGTTGCGTCGCGGCCAGGACATAATGGTTCAGATCGCCAAGGAACCGATGGGCACCAAGGGCGCGCGGCTGACGTCATCGATTTCGCTGCCCGGTCGCCATCTCGTCTACACGCCGGCCAGCAATCACATCGGAGTGTCGCGGCGAATCGCAAGCGCCGAGGAACGCGCGCGACTGCGCGCTGACGTGGGAGAACTCAGGCCGCCGCAGGGCGGTTTCATCGTGCGGACCGCGTGCGAGGGCGTCAGCCGGCGCGAAATCCAGCGCGACGTCAGCTTTCTGACCAAGCTGTGGAGCTCGATTCTGCGCAAGAACGAGAGCATGCCGCCCGCGTCGATACTTTACAGCGATCTCGACGTGGCGCTGAGAATCGTGCGCGACCTCTTTTCCAGCGAGGTGGATCGGCTATGGTGCGACGATCCGACTACCTACAGCCGGATCGTGCAATTCGTGCAGAACTATATGCCGCGGCTGCGGGCGCGCGTGACGCTGCATGACGGGGCCACGCCGCTGTTCGATCGGTTTAACATAGAACCGCAGATCGAGCGCGCGCTGGACCGCAAGGTCTGGCTCAAGTCGGGTGGCTACCTGGTTTTCGATCAAGCTGAAGCGCTGACTGCAATCGATGTGAATACCGGCCGCTTCGTCGGCAAGCGCAGCCAGGACGACACTATCTTCAAGACCAACCTCGAAGCAGTAGAGGAAGTAGTAAACCAACTGAGGCTGCGCAACATCGGCGGAATCATCATAGTTGATTTCATCGACATGGATCGCGAAGGCGATCGCAAGAAGGTCAGCGACGCGCTGGCGCTTGCGCTCAAGCGCGACAAGGCGCGGACCTCGGCGCTCAAGATTTCCGAACTGGGGCTCGTTCAGATGACGCGCAAACGCACGCGCGAGAGCCTGGAAAAATTGCTGACCGATACGTGCCCGCGATGCGACGGGCGGCGCGTCGTCAAATCGGTGCCGACTCTCGCAGCCGAAGTACTGCGCGGGATTCAGCGCGAGGCCGTATCCAAGTCCGCGGGCGATACGCTGATCGTGAAGCTCAATCCCGAAGTCGCGCGCTACCTCTACGATCACGGGACGAAGGATCTCGAGACGCTGGAGCAGCGGCTCTCGACCAAAATAGTGCTGCGCTCGAACGACGGCCTCGAACTCGGCGCGTTCGAGCTCGCGCGCGCGCCGGCCGCCGCCTAGCCGGCCGTGGCGACGGCAGCGCAGTATTANNTCAGCCCTGCTCACCCCTGCCGACGACGGCTAGCCAATCCAGATAGGCATCGATCATCTGCTTTATTTGCCGCTTGCCTATCCGTTGATCGAAACCCAACAGTTGGACGAGTGTGAGAGTGAAGCCGAAGCCATTGAGAAACCATCCCGATGAGTAGGGGTCCACGTCCGCCCGCACCACACCCTGCAACTGCCCGCGATGAATGAGCGCGGCAAAGAACCGGACATAGGCCTTGTGATTCTCCCGTAATTGGCGCGTGATGTCCGGATCGTCGGACTCGGCCAGCGCCTGGAATTGGATCTTGAGCTCATCAGAATGGGTTCCCAGGTTTTCCAGGTAGACGCGGCCCATCCGTCTCAACGCCGACAGACTGTTCCCACTATCGACCGCAGCCGCATCCTGCCAGATCTCGAGGATTCGTTCTCCTATCCGCTTGAGGATCCTGATGAAGAGCGCTTTCTTGCTGGGGAAGTACTTGTAGATGGTGGGCTCGGCGATTCCCGCCTCGAGCGCGATATCCGCGGTGCCCGCCACGCGATAGTTGGAGCGCGCGAAGACCTTGGTCGCGGCGCGGAGTATCTGAAGCTCACGCTCCCCGGCGGAGAGGCGAGTCCGTGCGGCGCGGGTCGCGCGTGACCGACCGTCAGCCATCGAGCCTCGCTGGTTCCCTATGCCCTTCGCGCCGGCCAATCGGTTAGCCTTTCGGAAGCCCCAGCACACGCTCGCCGATTATGTTGTGCTGAATTTCACTGGTGCCGCCGGCAATCGTGAGTGCGCGCGACGCCAGCATCCGATATGACCACCGTCCCGGGTCGATCGAGTGGGGTGCGTCGGATTCGAGCGGTCCGTAGGCTCCCAGGAGTTCCATCGCAAAACTGTTCATCCGCAGGTTGAGTTCGCTGTTGGCGAGTTTGATGACTGAACCCTCGGCGCCCGGCGGCAATCCCTTGAGCCTGCGGGTCAACTGGCGCAGGCCAGTGTATAACAATGCAGTTGCCTCGCATGCAAATTGCGCGATTCTCTCGCGCACGCCGGAGTCTTCCCATGCGCACTTGCCGTGGCGCTGGACCGTCTTGGCCAGCTTCACAAGCTCTCTGACCGTATCCAGTCTCTCGCCCCCGTTGAAAAGACCTGAACGCTCGAACATCAGCGTGGTG
>PLDK01000020.1 GCA_003135135.1 Deltaproteobacteria bacterium | reverse complement strand
CGCATCTTTTCGCGACTACGCGTTCGAAGAGCTGCGCGCGACAACGGAGCGCGGCCTTAATACCGGGTGCAGGGCTGAGCCCTGCCCGTTGGCGGACGCGGCCCCTGCCAAAGGCTTAAAACTGCGCTGCCGTCGCCACGGCCAGTTAGCGGCATCCCAAGCGTGTGCGCTACGAAGAGGACTGGCGAGCCGTCATGATTTGAGCAGGCTCAGGAAGAACAGCCCACCAGCCATGACTACGATGACCGGGCCGGAAGGACGGTGCGTCAAACCAGCTATCCAACTACCCAGGAGCGTGGAGGCGAGCGCAGCTCCGATTGCAATGGCGAACATGGCGTCGATGCTTTGGGCGAGACGCTTGGCAACCGTTGCCGGGATGATGATGAGGGAGCCCATCAGCAGCACCCCGAGATAACGCATTCCCAGCGCGACGGTCAGCGCGAAAGCGACCAGAAACGCGAGGTCCAGCTGCCTTACGCCGATGCCCGAAGCGATCGCGACCTCGTTGGAGACCAATGATACGAGCAGACGATCGCGTGCCGTGAAAATGAAGCAGGCCACCGCCAAGGCGGCGACCAGACCGAACAATGTTTCCGCAGTCGTCACGCTGCCCGGCGTCCCGAACAAGGCGTCGATAAGTTCTTCGCCGGTAGCAGTGAGGCTGCCGATCGCAAGCGCGACTGAAAACACGACTCCCGTGATCGCTTCGGTCGATAGTTTCGTCTTGCCCTCAATCGCCCAAATCAAAACGGCGCCCGCCAGCAGCGCGGCCAGCGCACCGAGCAGCGGGTTGAGCCTGAGGACGAGAGCCAGCCCGATTCCCGGCAAAGCGACGTGAGAGAAGGCGTCAGCGGCCAACGTCATCCTTCGCATCACGGCGAAGCATCCCACCAGCCCCGCCGCAACTGCCATTGCGGCGCACACAATCAGCGCCCTAGCGTCCATGGTCATCGTGGAGATGAAAGCTGATTGGCGTACCGTAGACTTCCGACAACCGCTCGGGCGTGAGAACCGCTTGGGGCGTTCCCAGGTAGGCGCGTTGCCGTGCGAGGCACAAAACGGTGGAGGCGTATTGGTACACGACGCTCAGGTCATGCGAGATGAGAAGGGTGGTAATGGCGTCTGCTTGCCGGAGCCGGCGCAGTGCGGAATTCAGCGCTTCCTGGCCAGGCGCATCGACGCCCGCGGCCGGCTCGTCGAGCAGGAGGACGTCGGGCTTCCCGATCAACGCAAACGCGACCAGGAGGCGTTGAAACTGGCCTCCCGACATGGTTCCGATCGGTTTAGCCAACACCTCTTCGGGCAGACCCACGCGCTCCAGAGCACGAAGCGCATCTTCCTTTCGCGCGCGTGCGACCGTCAACTTGGCGCGCAGGAGGTCTCTTCCGGTGATCGGAAGATCGCGCTCGATATCGAGTTTCTGCGGGACGTAGCCGAACCGTGTTCCCAGCGCCCAGCGAATCGTTCCTGCGAACGGTATCGCGCCGATGAGCGCGCGGAACAGTACCGTTTTGCCGGCGCCGTTGGGACCAATTACAGCAAGCGAAGCCCCGCGGGCGACGGTGAAACTGAGGTCCGCGAGAACCACCGTGTGATCGAAGGCGACAGTGAGGTGATTCACCTCGAGGATAGAACCGCCAAGGGTGGCCTCCTGGCCGGGTATCTGGCGCTCTGGAACCTCGTTCGGCATCAAATTTAGTCTGACTATGGCGAGGGCTTCGCTTGCTCGATCTTCATCGGCTCCCCGCAGCATTCGAGCATGCCGATACCGATTTCATTACAAGCACCTCCGTTCCTCATCTGTCAAAGAAGTAACGCGGCCGTGTGTCTGTGACGCCTCCCGTGAAAGGTGCACCCTCACCCGCGCGGGAGGCGAGGCAAAGAGGGACCCGGGATTCTTCCCTTCGCTCTAGAATGACACAAGGAAAGGATCATGTGGCGCGGGGCGAGGCACTCTAACTTGAATGGCTCCCCGGGCCGGATTCGAACCAGCGACATGACGGTTAACAGCCGTCCGCTCTACCGACTGAGCTACCGGGGAGTATTTTACTAGCTCTATCTTGCACCGAGCAGGAACTACTTTCGATATCCGCGTATCGGTGCGAAATCAAGCATCCAACTGACAGCGCCCGACATTATAGCTGGAGATCGGCCGTCCGAATCAAATCAAATCCACATCGTGGGACCCAAATCACTCGGGCAGCTTGGTCCCGCGCAGCGCCTTGTCCTGTACCGCACCCATCGCCTTGACCGTATCGGCAACGTACCGGGCAGGGAGAACGCCGGCCAGACCGGAAAAAACCGGATCGGTGTTGAGAGACGTGTTGGCCTCCAGAATTCCCCATAGCGCAAAGCGAAGCCCGGCGCTGACGAAGACCGGGGCGCCGCTGGAAAATCCGGGCGCTCCACCGCCGTCAAGATAGCTAAGCTGCTGCAAGCCCGCGCCGATGACTTCAGTGTCGGCGGAGGCCGGAACGGAGACGTGGCCGAAACGAGCGAGCGCCTCGAAGCGACGCTGCTTGACGCCCACGGTCGCGGCGGTCAGGTAGTACACCTGCGCGCCAGTTTCGGGCCGGGCGAGCGGATCGTCGCTGCCAAGCAGAGAGCCAAGCGGGATGGGCGCGATGCTCGCGTTTGTGGGAGTGAACGGAACCGCGGCGACGTCGGCCTTTTCTTCATTCGGATCGAGCACCCAGCGGTTTTCAGGCGGCAGCGGCTCCTCGCGCATCGCACCCGTCTTGGCGTCCTCGAGTGTGAGCAAGAGACCGGCACGTGGATTGCCGGCGTCATCGAGCAGATTGTGATGTGCGGTCACCAGGTAAACGAACGAGCGGCCGGGGAACACCGCGCTCGGCACGGCGACGAAAAATGCGGTGCCGACCTGCACGACGCGCCCGTCGCGATGGGTCACGATGCCGGCGACGTTGCGCAGTGTGCCAGACGGGACGGTGCCGGCGGTGTCGGCGGATGACGCGCCCGGCGCGGTAGCGAGGATGGACGCGAGTGCGACGGCGGCCGCCACAATCGAGAGTATTGGTTTTCTCATTCGATCAGATTCATCCTCAGATTCATCCGGGGTTGCTTGTTTTTCTTCTGCCGGGTTTGGCCCCGGCTCCGTTGACGGCGCATAACGATAGCAGAAGAACAATCCTGTGGAAGGGGTTCGCGGCCATTTCGATGCGTCAGTGAGCGGGGAAAAAACAGAGCGGCGCGGCAGGAGTTATTTGCTCCAGCCACGCCGCCAATTCAACTATTTCACTATTTCACTTTTTCACTTTTTCACCGGCTACAAGTCGAATCGCGATACGCGACGCGAAATTCTACCATCGATTGCGATTTCCGCCGCCGCCACCGCCCTCTCTGCCGCCACCACCGCCGCCGCCCTCTCTGCCGCCGCCACCGCGGCGATCTCCGCCGCCGCCACCGCCGCGCGGGCCACCGGTGCTGGCGCGCGCCTCGTCAATCTTAATCTTTCGGCCCTTGAGGTCGGTGTCATTGAGGGTCTGGATTGCCTTGGTCGCGTCGGCCGCCTCGACCATCTCGACGAAACCGAAGCCGCGCGACTGCCCCGAGAATTTGTCGGACACGACAACCGCGCTCTCGACCTTTCCCGCCTGTGCAAACAGCTCTGCCAGGTCTTCCTGCGTAACCGCATAGGCCAGGTTGCCTACATACAATTTAGTGGGCATAAAAGCCCTCCTTGTGAATTTGCCGGGAAGCTCCTATACAGACGACCATCCGGGATTTCGACCGGGTTCCGTGAGAAAGGCGGCGTCCAGGGCGTTTCGATCCAGAAATAAAGATAAGCGCGGCGCGAAGCGGTGTAAAGGCAGGGGTGACGCAGGGGTGAGGAGGAAATTCACTTGATTGAATGTGAAACCCTCGGTGGGTTTCACACTTCCTTCGGCAGGGGTGCCCCCTGCACCCGCAGTGAGA
>PLDK01000042.1 GCA_003135135.1 Deltaproteobacteria bacterium | reverse complement strand
GTCAACTAGGTTATTGCCCTAAATTGATTGGGCCAGTCGTTGCCCCTGTATCTGCGGACAACGCGCCCAGCGCACCGCGACAGCCGCCACGAAGTAGGAAGCGGCGGCGACTTCGTTCCGAAGTCGCACAGCATGTGAAAGAGGCTGTGACGGCGATTAAAGCCGCCGGTAAGCCTTTGGACGCGGCTGCGCTGGCGATGGCGCTCAACTGCGATCAGGCTGCCGCTCGCAATCGCCTTCAGCGTGGCGTCTCGCGTGGGGTGCTCACGCGGGTCAAAAGAGGATTTTACGACGTGGCCGCGTAGGGAGCGTGGTATAACGGAGTTTGGGTCAGAAAGCCGAAAACCACGGGTCAGGCCGTGGTTTTTGGGGAGTCCGTAATCGGCGGACTCTGGTCTCTGTGTATAACAACCGGATGATAGTCTCATCCGACCTTCGGGTCAAGATACCCTAAAAACCTGCCGAAATCTCCCTTGCGTTCTGAGGAGTTTGGCTTATGCCAACTTCAAAGGACAAGTCCGTCCGTGGTGGAAACTGGGTTTATCGCCCATACTTTCGCACCAAGGGCGGCCGGATCATCCGCGCTTCCGACTACGGAAAGCGGGTGTTTCGCTGGCGGAAGCGTCGGCGCGACTAGCGTCGGCTAGGTGAAACAGTGCGGCCCTCGTTGGACTAGAACGGGGGCCGCGCACAACCAGAGGAGTACGACTATGCCGTATCACGACTCGTCATAAGGAATGCGCCCCCTTTCGAGGGGGCGCATTCTTCTTTGTCTTTCTGGCCGTTCTCTCTGCTTTCTGTTTTTCGATCTCGCGGTCGATCTCGTCTTTCGGCACAGATACCAGGGCTTTCATGAAGCGTTCAAAGCCGAGTCCGTTTGACGTGATGCCGAGTGATTTGCCCACGGCTCCATTTTAGCGTAGGCGCGGGCGGATGGCTACACGCGTGAAAGCAACGCGCGGAAAATGTCGGGATCGTTGCGATGATTGTATCGGAACGCAAATTCGTTCAGGTACAGCGGCAAATAATCCTTGCTCACCTTGTGGTAACTGCCCACAATTCCGCGCTTGAGCAGGCTCCAGAAGCCTTCAATCGTGTTCGTATGAGTCGAGCCAACAACGTACTCATGATGGCTGTGATTGACCGTTTTATGAACGAAACCGTGGCCGCCAAGATGCCGGTATCCGAAATTCTCATCGGTCGCCATGAGCGTGACTTTTTTCGATACGGTTTCTTTCACGAAATTTTCCAGCGTGTTGAATCCAGCCTCTTCGATCATTTGGCAGACTACGTTTCCTTTGCGGCTGATGGCCCCGATCACCATCGTTTTGCCGCTGAGATGCGGCCCCCACGCGTGACTGCGCTTGTTCCAATGCCTGTTTCTGTCTTTCCCGCCGATCCAAGTTTCGTCGGCTTCGACTTCACCGATCAGTTTGTCGAATGTTTCGTTTTTCATCGCGGCGCGGAGCCGCGTGCACATATACCAAGCGGTTTCGTAAGAGCCGGTTCCCATCGTGCGGTGAATCTGTAAAGCGCTCATTCCCTTCTTGGACTGGCACATCAGGTAGCCGACCTGAAACCACGTCACGAGCGGGTATTTCGTATTCTCGAAAATCGTGCCGGTGATCACGCTGAAACGATAGCCGTTTTTGTTGCACTTGCGGCATTGCCAGTGAAACGGCTTCTTCGTGACTTCGTGAACGTGAGCATCTTGGCAGCGTGGGCATCGCACGCCATCCGGCCAGCGCAAGTCACGGATATACGCTTTGCACGCGTCTTCGGTCGCGAACTGGCTCATCATCTTGGCCAGCGTGATCGAAGGCTGTACGGTCAGCGGCTTGGGCGGTTTGTTGCGCTTGTTCATGATGGACGGAGATTAGCACGATGTCAGGTTCCGTGTCAACTGCCGGATAATCACCATGTCAACCAAAATGGGCGCGATTCTGAGTGATCGAAAAGAGGCGGAAAGGGCAATTTATACCATCGGTAGTGGTTTTGGGACGGCTCCGCTCTAGGGCTAGCTTTGTTCCGACAAAAGTAATTTTTGTCAGACGCAGGGGTCGTCCGATTTCGGACGAGCCGGACGAGTGCGGGATATCCTGGCGGCTGACCATAGGGTACGCATAGCATGCCAAATGCGCCGGAGTCAGGCTGAACAGTTCATCCCCAAAACCCGGCCTGAAAAACAAAGTTGGACGCAGCGACTCAAAACCGGTACCGGCTTCGCTGGCGCGAAGCTGTCCGAGATCCTTCCCTGCGCTCGCGTTGCTCGCTTCGGTCAGGATGACAGAAATGACTGAACCGCGTTTACTGCTCCATCACGACGCGGGGGACGACGTTGAGGAACGGATCGAGTCGGCGCGCGTGGCGGCGGGGCGGGCGCAGGGATTTCAGACTTCGCGGGAGATTTGGTCATCGATCAACGTTGCCAGGCCGTCGCGGTACAATCGAGCGCAGCGAAGGAACCCGGATCCGGGATTCTTCGCTACGGCGGCCTTCGCTCTAGAATGACACGGGGGGCCGCTTGCTTTTTTTGAGTCATCCTGAGCGCAGCGAAGTATCTCGCGCGCCAGCGCGGTCCGTTCGGCGGCCCAAGGAGGTCTCTTGCTCGGACCCGAGGGTGGCTGTTGAACCGTAAGCGCACAAGCGGCAGGGGGCTTAGCTCCGCTCACCCTGCCGCCGGTAACCCAGTCCGCGCCAAGTTGCGCCGTCCGCGTTTATGACTCCGGGGCGGTCAGCGCCGCGAGCCTTCGCAGTGAGGCACGGGTGACATTGAGCAAGCCCTTGCTGGCGAGGCTCTTGCGCACCAGAAGGATCGGCAGCATCGCGAACCCGATGACGGGAAGGAAAACCACGAAAAGAGCACCCATCACCAGCGCAAGCGGGATGAACGCCAACGTCGGCACCTTGATGTACTTCTGCGTGGGATCACCGGGCAGCGGTCCATTCTTGCCGTCGACCGTCACAAACTCATGTCCCGCGGTATGCCAATAGAAGCCACCTTTTACGTTCGCTCCGCCCTGGTGCTTCGCGCCTCCTTTGCGGACCTTGCGCACGACCAGGCTCAGCACCATCGCGAACCCGATGAAGGGCAGGAACATCACGTAGAGAGCACTGAACCCGATCGCAAGCGGAATCAACGCCAGCGCCGGCACCTTCAGGTAATTCTGCGTCGGACCGCCGGGCAGCGTTCCATTCTTCCCGTCAACCGGCACCACCTCCAATTCTGCGGTGTTCCAGTAAAAGCCACCTTTCACGTTCTCTCCACCTTGGTATTTTTTCAACATCGCCGTGTCACCTCACTTCGTTGTCCTGAGCTAAGAGTAAGTCTTCCCGACCGCTTATGTAATTGGGAGATCGACCGACCGGGAGCGGAAAAACTCACCAGAGCGTTAGGGAAAAATGCCGGAGGACAACGCCAAAACCGCCCGAGCACGGCAGGGGTGACCCCTGCACCCAGTGTTAAGGCCGCGCTCCGTTGTCGCGCGCGGCCACTGCCGCGCGCGCGATTGCGACTTGGCCGCCTTCCAGTGCTCCATTTTCATCGAGACTGAACCAGTGCCGGCAAGGCGTTTGCTGCTCGATCACGCCGGGCTGAAATTCACGGGAGCGAGCGGGCGAGTTCACGGTAGACCGCCAGATTGTAAACCAGGCCCGAGTGCGTGCCCGTCACCTCGACGTTGCGCGCGCCGGTCACGATTGATGCTTGCGGCGGGACGATCGGATCCTCGCGGCTGTAGATCGAAAGCACAGTTGTCTCCGGAGCGAGCGAAGCGCGCATGTTATCGACGAATTCGCATCCACAATCCGGGAAGCGGCATTGAGGATCGAGAATCCGGCGCGCGGTGTTGCTCGCATTCCATACCGTGCTCATCGTTGGATGCGCGATTGGCGGGACGTTTCCGAGCTGCGCGAACGCCGATACGAGCCCCACCGGCGATCCGAGCGTGATGAGATGTGACACCCGGCGCCCAAGCCGTACGGCCAGCGCTCGCGCAAGCAGGCCTCCGCGGCTATGGCCGATCAGCACGAGAGGTTGATCGTGCTGCGGCTGCTGGCGTTCGATCCATTTCTCGATGTCTGACGTGAGCCGGTCGGGACATCCCGCGTTGACCCACAGTCCCGAGGTGCACGCGCGAAAGCCGATGCGAGAAATCCATCGCCGCAAGGGCCAGAGATAGAAGTCGCTGCCGAAAAGTCCGGGAATGATTACGACGAGGCGTCCGTCGCCGCGCGGCACGCCCTCGCCGCGATAGATCGGATCGATCCGCAGCGAGGCGATCTCTGTGAATGCGAACGCCTCGCTCGCCATCACTCGCCATCGCGATTGTTCCGCTGGCGGATGGCTTTTCATACTGTACGCATAGCACGCCAAATCCGCCGGGTCAGGCTGAATAATTCATCCCCAAACCCGGATTCAGGAGTCATCGGGATTTGCGCGCGTTCTTGGAGCAATAAGCGCGGAAGTCTACCCGCCGCCTGCGGGGTGCGGACGACTCCTGACACTTGTTGTGAGCTCTTGCAGGAGTCTGAGGTTTCGTTCGCTCTCGATTTCTGGGTCTTCGAGCTGGATAAACTCTATGGCTTGGAAGTCGTCTCCGCGCTTCCGGTTCTGGCGGGGTTCTAGTCCCTCGATCAGCACCGCTTCCATGGTCGTAATCACCACATCTGTGTCAATCGCTTCTAAAGCAGCGGCAGTTCTTAGAGTACCGTTCTCCTCGACGGGATAAACACCGAACCAAGAGAATCTAGTCCAACGGCCCGCGAGTCTGTCGAGAGTGTGCTGATAGAGTCTACGTCCAAGATTCTGATCCGTGGTACGTCCGACGTAAACAACTCCCTGTGAATCGTGCAGGAGATAAACACCCCTTTGATCACAGAAATCGACGCTGATGGAGGCAGTCTGTTGTTGCCCTAGAATCTTAGGTTGCGATGCCCAGAGGACCTTGGATCTTTCCCAAAACATTCCAAACGCATTGACTAGCCCGGTCTCCTCCGAGGTTTCGGTCTCTGATTCTTGCTCCAAGACCGGCGCCCGCTGCTCGGCACCGCGAAGGGAATAATATCCTCGGGAAGTGCGAGAAAAAGGCGACCTATCGCCGTCATTTTTCAGAGACGTGGTTATTATCGCGACGACGGTGTTCGCGGGAGTCGCGGTAAGCTCGTCCCGTAATGAGCGCAGGGCGATCTGTTCAGCGATCTCCGTATAGTGCATAGGCACTTTGGCGTCTTGAAGCACCGTAACGATTGCGTCTTTCCAATCCATGACCGCAACGAGCTAACACTTGGAGGCCCCTGCGATCAAGGGTTTTGCCTCATGCCAAACCAAAAATGAGCGAGCGATTACTGCTCCATCACGACGCGGGTGACGCCGTTGAGAAATGGATCGAATCGGCGCGCGAGGAAGCCGCCGAGGAAAAGTTTCGCGAACGCGATCATCGGTGCGGACGAGAGTGCCTACCACACGCGCGCGAATTGAGCCAACCTACTCGGAGGCGGCCCGTCGCTGCATCTTATTGTTTCGTTTTTCTGGACATAGCAGAAATGCTATGCTGCGGGGGCTGTGGCGGAATGGGCGGTTGAAATTCTCAATCAGACGGTCGAAGCAGAGCTGCTTGCTCTGCCGAAAGACATGCAAGCCCGCTTTTTGAGAATCTCCGAACTGCTGGAGGGCTTCGGGCCACAGCATGTGGGCATGCCACACGTGAGACCGCTGGGTGAGAAGCTCTGGGAAATGCGGCTTACGGGTTCTGCTGGTATCGGCCGGGCCATTTATACGGCTGCTTCAGGGCGGCGACTTATTGTGCTCTACGCATTCGTAAAGAAGACTCAGAAGACTCCGCAGCGCGCGATCGACGCAGCGCGCAGGAGAATGAGGGAGATCAAATCATGACCAGGGGTCTGGATTCTGTGAAGAAGAAGATGCTGGCGGAGCGCGAAGTCCGGACGGCCTACGCCGCTTTGGACGAAGAATTCGCTCTCGCCCGCGAACTGATCGCCGCGCGCGTTCGCGCTGGTTTCACACAAGCTCAACTGGCGGATCGTATGGGTACGACTCAATCGGCCATAGCACGGCTTGAGAGTGGCGCTCAGTTACCCAGCGTCAAGACGCTACTGCGCTTCGCGAAGGCCACAGACTCGCGGCCCGTCCTTAAACTACGGGCAGCCTGAAACGATGAAAGGAGATATGAGCCGCGAAGCGGCGCGATTGGCTACCAGGCTGCGCCACACCCCGACGCGAGCCACTCGGTCAGCGCGGCTTCGAGGAATTACTGCTCCATCACGACGCGGGTGACGCCGTTGAGGAACGGATCGAAGCGGCGCGCGAGGAAGCCGCCGAGGAAAAGTTTCGCGAACGCGATCATCGGCGCGCTAACTACGATACGGCTAAGGATCGAATTCGACGCCACGAAGCGCGGTCCGACCTGCTGCATGTCCTGTATCTTCACGATCTCGGGCCATCGCTCGGCCTGAATATTGCGCGCCGCAAAATCGAGCATGGCCTCGTCGGCATGCAATATGAGCGCGCGACCCAGACGGTTGGCCGCGACGACCGCATCGCGCAGCGCGAGGTTGATTCCCTGCGCTGCGACCGGCGACATCGGATGGGCAGCGTCGCCAATCAGGAGCAACCCCGGCACGGTCCACTCGCGCAGCCGATCGCAGACGACGTCGAGCAAGAACGGATGCGCCGGGCCGGTCTTATCGGCGGCGAGAAAATTCCTCAGATCGGATGACACATGCGGCGCGAGCGCGCGGATCCATCCGTCGGCGCCAATCTTTTTGATGTCGCCGAAGGTTCCCTTGTCGATCACCCATCCGATCTGCATGTGCCCTTCGGGAGAAGGATAGATGATGAGCAGGTGGCCGTTTCCGATGTAGGCGCGCGCGGTGCGGCCGTCGAGGAAATGGCCGGGGACGCGGCCCCATACGACATCGAAGGCTTGCATGATGCGGTCTTGGGGGAGGGCGGCGCGTTTACGAATCGCAGATGCGCGCCCGTCGCATGCGATTACGAAGTCGCCGCGATAATCGCGCGGACCCTCGAGCGTGTCGGCATGAACGCCCGCGACGCGATCTTTTTCGTAGATCAGATCGCGGACGGTTACGCCGCGCTCGAGCTTGAAGCCGGGGGAGTTCGCGGCCTCGGCAACAATCATCTCGAGCATCGCGGGCTGCGGCACGACGCGCGGCGGCGGGTCGAGGCCGTCAACCGGAATGGCAACCACTCGCCGTTCGCCGCGAAAGATCTCGACGGTTCGAATCGTGAGATTGGGCAAAGCGTCGAGCGGTTGACGAAGTCCGGCCTCGTGGAGCGCCGCGATGCCCGACGGCATCAGGACTTCGCCGCGGAACTCGCGCGAAAAATCAGTCTGTCGTTCGAGCAATGTCACCGGAACGCCGCGGCGCGCGAGCAGGCATGCGAGCAGGGCGCCCGCCGGTCCGGCACCCACGACGATTGCATTGAGCATTTCAGACTTCGCGGGAGATTTGGTCGTCGATCAACGTTGCCAGGCCGTCGCGGTAGGGGGACGGTTCGAGCTGGCCGACGATTGAGCGGGCGATGGCGACTTGCTCGGCGGCAAGACGGCGTGCGGCGGCGATGATTTCCGGGTCGCGCAGCAGGCCGAGCGCGCGCTCGAGCACCGCGCCTTCCATCTTCGTCCCGTTCTGGAACAGCGCGCGCAGCTCGGCGTTGCGCTCGACGCCGAGCACGACCGGCAGCGACGGAATGCCGGCGCGCAAATCGGAGCCGACCGGTTTGCCGATTTTTTCTTCCGGCCCCAGGATGTCGAGCAGATCATCTACCATCTGGAATGCCAGGCCCATCGCGGTTCCGAGTTTCGCCATCGCATCGATGGTCTGCGCCGACACGCCCGCGAGATCGGCGGCAACCTTGCCGCCGGCGTGGAACAGCGACGCGGTCTTGCGATCGATCACCCCGAAATAGTCGGCCAGGGTCGCGGCCGCATTGTGACGGAATCTGCCCTCCATCACTTCGCCTTCGGTGAGCTGGATGCAGGCCTGCGCCGCGGTGCGTACGAGATGTTCTTCGAAGCGGCCGCATACCTCGAAGGCGCGGCAGAACAGATAGTCGCCGGCGATCAACGACGGGCCAAAGCCATAGCGTGCGAAGGCGGACGGCTTGCCGCGACGCAGCAGACCGCGATCGATGATGTCGTCGTGGAGCAGGGTCGCGGAATGGATCAGTTCGAGCGCGATTGCGGCGTCGATCGCGTCGGTCACTTTGGCATCGGTTCCGCCGCATGCGCGGTACACCAGCAGGATGAACGTCGGCCGCAGCCGCTTGCCGCCCGCGTCGACGAGGTAGTGGCAAATTTCCGCGATGACCGGCTCGTTGGAGTCGAGCAGGCGGGAAAGTTTCGCTTCGGCCACGGTCAGATCGGCTTCTACCAGGCGCGCGGGGTTCAAAGCCTCAGGCGTGGATGCGGCAGCGAGCTGAGTTGCCTTGGCTCTTTTCACTTTTCGCTTTTCAACTTTTTCACTTTTCACGTATCACTTATCACTAAATGCAATCAGCGGAATAAATCGGCTTCGGCGGGACGAATCAATACCTTGGCGCTGCCTTCGAACGGTTCAAATTTGTATCCGCGCACGATGACCGCCGGAATGGCGCCCGCTTTTTCCATCAGGAGGCCGGCGGCGGATGCGATCTCGTCGGCGATGGCGACCACAGTGTGATGCAATTCGCGGCCGCCCAAGTCGGTGGTGCCGCGCAAGTCGAGCATCGGATTCATGCCGGCTATGCCGAGGCATACTTCGGTAAGGCCGTCGCGCCACGGACGGCCGAAGGTGTCGGTGATCAGCACTGCGACGGCAACGTCCAGGCGCCGGCGAATCTGGTCGCGAAGACGGCGCGCCGACGCGTCGGGATCCTCAGGCAGCAGGATGGCGCGGTCGTCTTCAAGGCTGTTGGATTCATCGACGCCGGCATTGGCGCAGACCCATCCGGGTCCGGTCTCGACGATCAGGACGCCGCGGTCGTTGCGGACGATTCGGTTGGTTTGACGCAGCACGATTTCGATCGCGCGCGGATCTTTTTCCCATCGCCTGGCATAGTTGCGGGCGAATTCGGAGGGCTCGAAGTCCTTCAAATTCACGACGCGACCCTCGGCTTTCGAGACCACCTTCTGGCATACGACGAGAATATCGCCGGGTTCGAGTCTGAGGCCAGTGGCGTCGAGCCGGTCCGCGATCAGCGCGGCGAGATCGTCGCCCGCCTTCACCATCGGGATTCCCTCGATCGCAATGAGACTTATCGTGCGCATCGGCGGGACCAGCCTACTACACCGCAAGCGCTCGCAGAACCACTTCGGCCAAGGCGGCGGCGCGCTCGGGAGTGGCCATGATCGTATCGGTAGCCAGCGCGCGCATCCCCAGCCGTTCGATCGATTCGAGGTAGCGCCGGTCGGCGTTGTCCAGCACGAACAGTCCGGCTATGTCGCGATAGAGCCGCGCAACTCCAAGCGGCGAGACTTCCATCCCGAGGCTGCGGAGCATCTTGTCAGCGGGGCCTTTGATCGTCTTTCCGCCGACGATCGGGCTAATGGCCGCGACGCGCGGTTTGGCGCGACGCAGCGCCGCGCGCACGCCCGTCAATTTCAGAATCGGGCCGAGCGAGACGAACGGATTGGACGGCGCGAGGATGACGGCGGCGGATTTGCGAATCGCGCGCAGGACCGCGGGATTGGGGCGCGCGGCGCCGATTCCACGCAGCTCGATCTTTTCGACGGTGCCGCGTGCGCGCCCGCGCACGAAGTATTCCTGGAACGGGATGGCGCGGCGTCCGCGCAATTTCACGAAGGTCCGCACCCGGTCGTCGGTCATGGGGATGACTTGCGACTTGACCGCGAATGCGTCGGCGATTTCCGCGGTGATGCGGCTTAGCGAAATGCCGTGGCGCATCCGCTCGGTGCGGTACAGATGCGTGGCGAGGTCGCGATCGCCCAGACCGAACCACGGCTGACCGTAGAAACGCGCGAGCGCGCCGAGCACGTTGAACGATTCTCCGTCGAGTCCCCAGCCTTGCGCACGGCTGACCACGCCGGCGAGCGTGTAGGTAACGGTGTCGATATCAGGTGAGACGTGAAGTCCGTAAAAGGTGTCGTCGTCGCCGGTGTTAACGACGACGGTCAGCATGCAGGGATCGATACGCCGAACCAGTCCCCGGATGAACTTAGCCGCACCCACTCCCCCCGCAAGCGTGGTGATCCGCGAGGACGGGAGAGGATGCGATTGGCCGCGCTCCATTGGGTGCCTTTCTTCCGTAGAGCTTCTTGTAGAGCGTGGTGCGTTCGACGGCGACGCGGCCCATCTCGCGCGCTTTTTCCTCGAACAAATCGACCGGCACGAACTCGCCCGAGTCGCCGCCGGCCAGCGCCGTGATGCTTTCTTCCATCAGGGTGCCCGAAAAATCATTGCATCCAGCCTTGAGCGTGAACGCCGCGAGATCGACGCCGCACTTGACCCACGAGGTCTGGATATTGTCGATTTGCCCGCGCAGGAACAGGCGCGAGAACGCGTACATCTGGAAATCCAGTTGACCACGATCGGGCGGCGAAACCAGGCCCTTGCGGTAAAGCATCGTGTTCTGATGGATGAACCTGAGCGGCACGAACTCGGTGAAGCCGCGCGTCTGCTTCTGGATCGTGCGGATCAAGTCGAGATGATTCACCACATGGCGGGGAGTCTCGACGTGACCGTACATAACGGTTGAAGTCGTCGGCACGCCGACCGCGTGAGCGGTGGTGATTATCTCGACCCACGCGGACACATCGACCTTCTTGTGGCTGAGGATCTCGCGCACGCCGTCGTCGAGGATTTCCGCGGCGGTGCCCGGAATCGAGCCGAGTCCGTGATCCTTGAGCATCGTGATGTATTCCGGATAGTCCATCCGCGCGCGTTTGGCGCCGTACATTATCTCCATCGGCGAGAATGCGTGGATGTGTATGTCGGGAAAGGCGCCCTTCATCGTGTCTAGCAGGTCGCGATACTTGAACGGGGGCATGTCGGGGTTAATGCCGCCCTGCATGCAGATCTCGGTCGCTCCGCGCGCGACTGCGTCGGCTACTTTGCGCAAGATCGTATCGTCGGAATGATCGTAGGCGTCGGCCTCCCAGCGTTGACGCTTGAAGCCGCAGAACTGGCATCCCACGAAACAGATATTGGTGAAGTTGATATTGCGATTGACGATGTAGGTGACTTCGTCGCCGACGTCCTCGGCGCGCGCGATGTCGGCGCATCTGACCGTCGCGCGCAGGTCGTCGCCGTCGGCGGTGTATAGCAGCAGCCCTTCTTCGGGCGTCAGTTCTCTTTTCAGGAGAGCGTGTTCAAGCGCGGAGCGCACCGCGGGGGACGCCTTGCCAAGCAAAGCGTCAACGGGAGTCGCTTCGATTTCGTCGACGTAATCTCGCCAGTACTCCAGATTCATTGTTGGCCTCCGACGGGTCGATCCCATATCGCGCGCACTTTAGTCGCGACCGCCGGGTCGAGCCACTTATCATTAATATATTCGGGATAAATTGCGAGCCTTTCAGCGAGCCTGAATCCGGCTCGCGCGCATTGCTCGCCGAGCCTGTCGATGTGCGGCCACGGCGCCTCGGGGTTCACGTAGTCCTTGCTGAGCGGCGAAATCCCGCCCCAGTCGTTGATTCCGGCGCTCAGGAACAACTCGATCTGACGCGGCGACAAGTTGGGCGGCGCCTGCACGTTCATCGCCGGCCCGAGCACCAGGCGCGCAGTCGCAATCGCGCGCGCCATGTCGTAGGCGTCGGGCTCGGGCGCGTCTGCCATCGCAATTTCAGGCTTGGCGCGAAAATTCTGGATAATCACTTCCTGGATATGGCCGTGACGCTCATGGGTGTCGCGAATCGCGGTCAGACTCAGCGCGCGTTCGGCGGGCGTCTCGCCGATACCGAGCAGGATTCCGGTCGTGAACGGAATTCGCAGCGCGCCCGCGTCGTCTATCATCTTAATGCGCAGCGCGGGGTCCTTGTCGGGCGCGGCCTGATGCACCGCGCCGCGCGCACGCAGTCGCGGCGAGATATTTTCGAGCATCAGACCCATGCTCGCGTTGAGCGGACGTAGCGCGCGCATCTCATCGGGCGTCATCAGGCCGGCGTTGGTATGCGGCAGCAGTCCCGCGGCCAGCGCGATTTCGCAGGCGCGGGCGACGTATTCAATCGTGGTGCGGACGCCGAGGCGGGCCAGCGTCTCGCGATATTCCTTGAATGCGACCTCGGGCTTGTCGCCCAGGCACATCAGCGCCTCTTTGCATCCGAGTTCGACGCCACGGCGCGACCAATCGGCAATCTCGTCGGGCATCATCGTCCACGCGCCCGGGTCGCCGGGGTCCTTGCGGAACGTGCAGTAGGTGCATCGGTCGCGGCAAAGATTGGTGACGGGCAGAAAAACTTTGCGCGAATAGGTTACGTCGCGGCCCTTGCCGCGATCGCGGAGTTCGGCGGCCGCGCAGAGCATGGCGTCGAGGGCGCTGTCGGGGCATTCGATAAGTGCGATCGCGTCGGCATCGCCGAGGCGCGCGCCCGCCAGCGCTCGATCGAGGATATCGCGAATCGACGCGCGCTGGGGCGGCGCGGAAGCGAGCGATGAATGCATCGACGGCATCAATCGCGTTTATAAGCGATCAGATACGGTGAGGCAACCTAGTTGCAAATGAAGACTACCATATGCGACTCGGCAACGACGCGGCCCCTGGAATAACTGTGGCGTCGGAGACAAGAGCGTTTTGCCCCACCCATCCTTGGCGCGATTTGAGTGCTGAGTCATAAAAAAAGATTGGGATTCTTCGCTTCGCTCTAGAATGACACGGAGATCAGGCCGGATGCGCACCCTGTTGCGAGCGCAGCTGGTGAATCATGTTCGCGATCTGGCCGCTCAGATCGCCGATCGTGCGGCTGAGCGCCGCCGCCGCATCGGTGATATCGCCGGGCTTGGAGGGCTGCGTCAGATCGGACTCCACCGTGTAGAGGATGTTCTTGCCGGTGGAGTCGAGGATGGTCCATTTCGCCGACAGTTGCGCGTTGCCATTGCCGTCCGTCTCGAAGCGATAGATGTCTATCTGGACCTGCAAATCGATATGCACCGTGTTGTACCACGGGAAGACAATCACCTGGCCGGTCCCGGCCTGTGCGGCGAGGTCGTGCGCCATCACGCTGGTGAAGCCGTTTTGCAGCGACTCGCCCCATCGCGCGTCCTTTGAGAGCTCGAGACGATTGGGCGCGGCGCGGGTCACTACTTCCTGGCGATCGAGGTACGGAGGCAGTTTGATCGGCCCAAGTCCGATCGCGAACTCGCCGCCCACGCTCTGCGCGGCCGCCGGCGCCGCTGCCGCACCGCCCGCCGTGGGTGTGAGGAGATAAAACTTCGTGATGTCCGGCTGCGGGGCGAGAATTGTTCTGGCGACAGAGGCGCATCCCGCCAGCGCCATCGCGATCGTGGCTACCGCACAAGTCTTGAGAAGCTGTCTGGTCGAGGTCATCGTTAATCCTGGCTGAGGTCGCGCCCGCGAATGATTGCGCTCGGGTTACGTTGCAGGTAGTCCGCCAGCTCCTTGATCGAGTGCGCGGCAGCGGAGACGTCCTGCAGGGTCTGCAGCACCTGGTAGTTTATCGGAGAGTTCGGCTCGATCGCCGTTTGCACGGTGCCGAGCGTCAGCCGGGCCTGCTTCGCCGCGGCGTCCGCGGAAAGCGAAGTCTTCTGCAAAGAGTTCGACAGGGGCGGCACCTGGCTGTTCATCGTGTTGAGAGTCTGCTGCATGCCGGCCAGCGTGTGGTCCAGTTGCTCGCGCGTTTTTTCGGAATTGGCCACCGCTTCCCTGAGCCCAGGCGAGGTGGTGATTTGCCTGATCGAATCCAGCATCCCGGTCATCTGCGTGAACATGGCGTCGAAGTCCACCTTGTCGAGCTTTTCGAAAATTCGCATTGCCACCTCCTGGGCTTGTTCGAGGGTGGTTGGAATTGAGGGGATTTCCTGGAGCGGAGAGCCTTGCGGCGCGACCATTTGAATCTTGGTATTCGGGTCGATGTCCAACGCGACGTACATCATTCCGGTCACGATGCTATCCATGCCCAGTTGCGCACGCATCCCTTCCCGGATCAGGTTGGGAATTGTATGCGGGTCGCTCAAGTCGATGGCGGTGGCGCCGTGGGAAAGAATCTTTGCTTGATCGAGCTCGATGGTCACCGGGATGTGGACGTTGGCGCTCAGCTCGCGGGTCTGCTTGTTCATCTCCTGGCCCAGGCTCAATTGAATTTCCTTGACCGCACCCACGTCGACGCCCTTGAACCTGACCGGCGCGCCGACCCTGAGGCCGCTGATGCCGCCGGCGAAGTAGATGACAAAATCGTGGGTATTGCGGAACAGGTTTCCTGATCCGAAGACCACAATCGCCGCCAGGATCAGCCCCACCGCGCTCAAAACGAACATACCCACCATCGCTGGATTGATTCGCTTACCCATGATTCCTCGCTGATTTTTCCGCGTCTTCTCCTCCGCGAGTGAGGAAAGTCTGCACGCGGTGATCGGTGCTATGCGCCAGCAGGTCCTTGGGGTCGCCCTGAGCGATCACGGTCCTGCTCTCCGCGTCGAGAAAGACGCTGTTATTGCCGATTGCAAAGATGCTGGCGAGCTCGTGAGTCACGACGACGATCGTCGCGCCGAGGTTGTCGCGCAGTTCCAATATCAAGTCGTCGAGCAGGCGCGAGCTGATCGGATCGAGGCCGGCCGACGGCTCGTCAAAGAAAAGTATTTCCGGGTCCAGCGCGATCGCCCGTGCAAGTCCCGCCCGCTTTTGCATCCCACCGCTGATCTGGCTGGGATAGTAGCCCTCGAAGCCCTTGAGCCCGACGAGAGCCAGCTTCAGCGAAGCAACTTCGAGAATTTCCGGCTCCGACAGATCGGTAAATTCGCCCAGCGGCAGTCCCACGTTCTCCGCCAGCGTCATCGAGCTCCATAGCGCGCCGCCCTGGTACAGCACGCCGAAATGCCGCAGCATCTCCTCGCGCTCAAGCGGCTCGCCTCTGGTGAAATTGAAATCGCCGTACCAAACCTCGCCCTTGGCCGGCTCGATCAGCCCGAGCATATGGCGAAGCAGGGTGCTTTTCCCGCTGCCGCTGCCGCCCATTATTATGAAGATGTCGCCGTGATTCACGGTGAAGTTTACATCTTTCATCAACACGAAGGTTCCGTACGCCATCGTGAGATTCTTGACCGTGATTGGCGGGGGACCATCCTTGGGGAACTTCGGCACCGAGAGGCCTTTGCCGTCCGAGGACTTGATTGGTGAGGGCGTGGTGGCCATCTCAGTGCGGCAAACTGTCCAGCTTGATTCTCATTGGAGTCTGACGCTTAAATTCCCAGCACGTTGAAGACGAACGCGAATATTCCGCACGCGACGATTACATAGACGATTCCCGTAACCACCGCCTTGGTCGCCGCGTCACCGACCGCCGACGAGCTGTTGCCGCACTGGAACCCGCGCAGGCATCCGGCGACCGCGATGATTATGCCGTAAACGGCGGCCTTGAACAGGCCACCGAAGAACATGGTGAGGGTAATCGCATGCTTC
The DNA here is from genome assembly GCA_003135135.1 of Deltaproteobacteria bacterium. Classification (GTDB taxonomy): domain Bacteria; phylum Desulfobacterota; class Binatia; order Binatales; family Binataceae; genus Binatus. The sequence goes on along the minus strand of PLDK01000042.1, from coordinate 60,387 downwards.
GTCTCTATGAGGTAGCTGCGCAGAGAGGTATGGAGCATCGTCACGCTGACGAACGCTCCTCCAGCCACTCCCATGCAATCGGCGAAGACGCACAACAGCGGGATCATCAGGAACAAGGCCGTCACGCGCGGCAACACCAGGAATTCGAGCGGCGAGATTCCCATGGTGGTCAGCGCATCGATTTCCTGCGTCACTTTCATCGAGCCAAGCTGCGCGGCAAACGCGGCTCCGGTGCGGCCCGCCATGATGATCGCCGCCATCATCGCGCCCATGTCGCGGGTCATCGCAATTCCAACCAGGTCGGCGACGAAGATTGTCGCGCCGAACTGTTGCAACTGTACCGCGCCCTCGAACGCGAGAATCACCCCGACCAGGAATGTGACCAGCGTGACGATCCCGAACGCGTTGGCGCCGCAATCCTGGATCACGATCATCAGGTCAACTCTTCGAAAACGCGCCTTGCCGACGGCCAGCCTGGCGAACGCGAGCGTTACCTCGCCAAGAAAGCTCAGAAATTCATCCAGCGACCGCGCAAACGAAATCGCTTCCCGGCCAAGCTGCTCGATGAACGAGCTGTGCGCGGCCTCGTGGCGCGCGCCGGTTTTTTCCGGCACCGCTTCGGCCAACTGCATCAAGCCCCGCACGCCCTCGGGAAGCGGGCTCCAATCCGCGGGCAACTTGCGCGTATGGCAGATCTCGCTGACGCCCATCAGGAACGTGAGCAGGCCGCTGTCCCAGTCGCCAAGCCCGGCAGCGTCAAAGGTCAGCCTGGCAGGCTTCGGCGCGGTGTCGAGTTGTTTCAGTACAAGGTCGGGCCCGGGCAGGCCGTGACGAAGATGCCAATCGCCGGAGAGCCGGACGACCAGCGTAGAGTTATCGGAACGCGCAAACGAAAGTTCGCCCGACGGTTGCGATTGTTTGATCGCCTGCATTCGTGCGGCTCAATAGAGCACGCCGATGAACAGTAGCGCAATTCTTGGCCTTGGGATGGCTTAAGAAGTTCTTTGGCAAGCCAACGGCGGGCGCATCGGGTATGATATTTTTTAGTTCGAGTCCAATCGTTGCGAACCGATCCAGTCGTTGCGAGCAGATATAGATGAAAAAATGAAGGCGATGGTGGTCGAAAAGCCCGCGCCGATCGAATCGGATCCCCTTCACGCTATCGACGCAGCCGTGCCCGAGCCGGGGCCGGGCGAAATTCTGGTGCGGGTACGCACTTGCGGCGTATGCCGGACCGATCTTCACGTCGCCGAAGGCGACCTGCCGCCGCGCCGTGCGCGAATTATCCCGGGTCATGAAGTGGTGGGCGTCGTGGACCGGCGCGGCGCGGGCGCCGGTCGATTCAAGCAGGGCGATCGAGTCGGGGTCGCATGGCTTCGCGAGACCTGTGGCGTTTGTATCTATTGTCGTCGCGGGCGCGAAAATCTCTGCCCGAACGCGCGCTTCACCGGCTACGACCACGACGGCGGGTACTGCGAATGGGCGGTAGTGCGGGAGGACTTCGCCTATGCTCTTCCCGACTGCCTCGGCGATGAAGAAACGGCGCCGCTGTTGTGCGCCGGAATTATCGGATTTCGCGCAATCAAGCGTGCCGAGGTCAAGCCGGGTGCGACGGTCGGACTGTACGGCTTCGGCGGCTCGGCTCATCTTGCGCTTCAGGTGCTGCGCCATTGGGGATGCCGCGTGTTTGTGATGAGCCGGGGCGGACCGCATCGCGACCTGGCGAAAGATCTTGGCGCCGAATGGATCGGCAACGCGAAAGATCCGCCGCCGGCGCGGCTGGATGCGGCAATTCTGTTTGCTCCGGCGGGAAATCTCGTGCGGCCGGCACTGGAAGCGCTCGATCGCGGAGGGATCCTGGCAGTCGCGGGAATTTACCTAAGTCCAATTCCGGCGCTGGACTACGAAAGACATCTCTTCTACGAAAAAGAACTTCGCAGCGTGACGGCTAACACCCGCGCCGACGGCGAAGAGTTCCTGAAGCTTGCGGGCGAGATACCGATTCGCACCAGTACAGTGGCCTTCGGGCTGGCCGAGGCGAATATGGCGCTCAAGATGCTCAAGCACGACGAGATCAAAGGGGCCGGCGTGTTGCGAATTTCGTGAGATGCCACGGCAGTGCAAGTTTTCCTTCACTCAGAACGGCCGTTTCATTAGGATTCGTTGACGCGCCGACGCGATGCTTGCTACGCTTCAATTTAGGAGATCTAACGTATATATCAAGCGCCAGAGGCTTCGATGGCATTAATTAAAAGCGGGCTCGAATCGACCAAGGGCGAGGAGATCCTGCTCGGCGATACCGCGGTCCTGACCCGGCTGGACAAGGCGATTGGTTGGGCGCGAAAATTTTCGATCTTTCCGTATCCGTTCGCGACCGCCTGCTGCGCGATGGAGTATATGTCGCTGTCGATGACTCCTTACGACATCGACCGCTTCGGCGCGCTGCTGCCGCGGTTCACTCCGCGCCAGGCGGATCTGCTGATGGTGATCGGCACCGTGACGGTTCGCCAGGGACCGATTTTGCGCCGCGTGTACGATCAGATGGCAGAGCCCAAGTGGGTGATGGCGTTTGGCGCGTGCGCCTCGACCGGCGGCTTCTACGACAACTACGCGACCGTGCCCGGCATCGACAGAATTGTCCCGGTTGATGTGTATGTTCCCGGATGTCCACCGCGGCCCGAGAGCGTGCTCGACGCATTGATGGCGCTGCAGCGGAAAATCCAGGGCCAGAAGCAGAAACTGATGGCGCTCAGCGACAAGCATCAAACCTCCTGACCGGACGACGGACGCACCCGGATTCACATGGAACGGATACTGACTCGCTGGCTGGATATCCCTGACCTTCGCAAGCTCGACGTGTACGCCGGCAACGGCGGATACAAGGCGCTGCGCAAGGCGCTGTTCGAGATGAAGCCCGAGGAGATTATCAACGAGGTCAAGAACTCGAATCTGCGCGGGCGCGGCGGCGCGGCGTTTCCAACCGGCGTGAAGTGGAGCTTCATTCCGAAGGAATCCAAGAAGCCGGTCTATCTGTGCTGCAACGCCGACGAGAGCGAGCCCGGCACGTTCGCCAATCGCTACGAGATCGAGTTCGATCCGCACTGCATCATCGAGGGCATCGCGATCGCGTGCCGCGCGGTCGGCGCGCGTACCGCATACACCTACCTGCGCGGCGAGTTCACCGTGCAGAAGAGAATTTTCGACGCCGCAATCGCCGAGGCCTACGCCAACAATTACCTGGGCAAGAACATCCTCGGCTCCGGCTTCGACCTCGAAGTCTTCACGCATCGCGGCGCGGGCGCATACATCTGCGGCGAGGAGACCGGCCTGCTCGAATCGCTCGAAGGCAAGCGCGGGTATCCCCGCAACCGACCGCCGTTCCCCGCCATCCAGGGCGCGTTCGGATGCCCGACCGTGGTCAACAATATCGAGACGCTGTCGAACGTCCCGCACATCATCAACCGGGGCGCCGATTGGTACAAATCGATCGGTCCTGAAAAAAGTCCCGGTCCGAAAATCTTCTGCCTCTCCGGTCACATCAACAAACCGGGATTGTACGAATTGCCGATGGGCTTTCCGCTCAAGGATCTGATCTACGAGGTCGGCGGTGGAATCCTCGACGGGAAGGCGCTCAAGGGCGTCATCCCCGGCGGGTCGTCGTTCCCGATCTTCACGGCGGAAGAGGCGGTCAAGGTCAACATGGATTTCGACTCGGTCCGCGCTGCCGGTTCGCTGATGGGAACCGCAGGCGTGATGGTGATGAACGAAGACACCTGCATGGTCGATGCGCTCAAAACGATCGCGCATTTCTACCATCACGAGTCATGCGGACAGTGCACGCCGTGCCGCGAAGGATGCGGCTGGATCGAAAAATTGTTGATCGAGCTGGAAGCGGGGCGCGGCAAGATGGAAGACCTAAAGGTTATGGTCGATGCCGCCTCCAACATGGAAGGCAACACCATTTGCGTGCTCGCCGACAGCCTCTCGATGCCGGTGAAGAGCTTCGTGCCCAAGTATCGCGACGAATTCGAGGCGCACATCAAGCTCGGGCGATGCCCGTTCAAGGACGGCTCTGCGAGACAGGCTGCCTGATCGCGGACGCAAGCGAAGAGAGCAACACTGAAGAAACCAGATGCCCAAGCTCACCATTGACGGCAAAGAAGTTGACGCTGGCGCGAACCTGAATCTCATCCAGGCGGCCGAACTCGTCGGCATCGAGATCCCCCAGTATTGCTACCACCCCGGCTTGACGATCGTCGGCAACTGCCGGATGTGCCTGGTCGAAGTCGAAAAGGCGCCCAAGCTCCAAATCGCCTGCAACACACGGGTCGCCGAGGGGATGGTCGTCCATACCAAAAGCGAGAAGGCCAAGACCGCGCAAAAGGCGGTGCTCGAATTCCTGCTGATCAACCATCCGATCGATTGTCCCGTCTGCGATCAGGCCGGCGAGTGCAAGCTGCAAGACTACTACATGGATTACGATCAGCAGCCATCGCGCTTTCCGTTGCCCAGGAAAAATCACAAGGGCAAGGCGATCGACATCGGCTCGGGCGTGATGCTCGATCAGGAGCGATGCATCCTGTGTGCGCGATGCACGCGATTCTTCGACGAAGTGACGAAGACCTCCGAACTGGCGATTTTCGAGCGCGGCGACCATAACCGCATCGACATCAATCCCGGCCAGCCGGTCAACAACAAGTACGCCGGCAACGTCGTGGACATCTGCCCGGTCGGCGCGCTCACCGAAAAAGAATTCCGCTTCCGGATGCGCGTCTGGTACCTGCATCGCACCGCGTCGGTATGCGGCGGATGCGAGCGTGGATGCGCGATCGATATCCACCACCATCGCGGACGCATCTACCGCTTCAAGCCGCGCTTCAACCCCGGCGTCAACAGCTACTGGATGTGCGACGAGGGCCGTCACAGTTTCCCCGAGCTGCAGAACGAGACGCGGCTCACGTCGCCGCTGGTGCAGGCCAAGGACCAGCTGGTGACCGAGCCCTGGGGCGAAGGTATCCGGCGCGCAGCGTCGATCATCGCGGATTACAAGCGCCAGTACGGCCCCAATTCGATCGCGGCGGTGGTCGACGCGCAGTCCACCAACGAAGAAGCGTTCGCGCTGAAACAGTTGATGAAAACCGCGATCGGATCGGATCGAATAGCGACGCTCATCTGGTCGCCGCCCGGCGCCAGCAGCGATGACGACTTGCTGATCCGCGCGAACAAAAATCCCAACGCGCGCGGACTCGCGGCGCTGGCGCTCCCGGCCGACGGACTCGACGGACTCGCAGCCGCAGTCGCGTCGGGCGAACTCAAGATGCTGATCGCGATGCGCGCCGACCTGGTTCGCGCATTCGGCGAAGAGGAGTTCGTCAAGCGCTTCGGCGCGCTCGACTACATGCTGGTACTATCTACAGACGCCAACGAGACCTGCCAGATGGCCAACCAGGTCTGGCCGATTGCGGCGTATCCCGAAATCGACGGCAGCTTTACGAACTTCAAGGGCCGTGTGCAGCGAATCAACGCGGCGTTTCCGCCGCCCGGAGCCGCGGTCTCCGCTATCGAGGCGATCGCGAGGCTTGGTCATGCGCTCGACGGCGTCGATCGTCCGAACTCAGCAGACGCGGTGTTTGCGTCGATGGCTGCCGCGGAGCCCGCATTCAAGGGCCTCAGCCTCGCGACACTGGGCGAGCACGGCGCCGACGTGGCAAGCTGAGAATTCCTCTTAGCCGTGGCAGTTGGAGCGCAAGCTCGCCGGCAATGATGCAGCCGCCGCGCTAATCCCTGGACGGCTGGAACACTATCTCGAGACGATCCATGTAGTTGAGCAGCTGGCGGGCGAGCGTGGCTACTGCGCCATCGTCGCGCATCGCGGCGGCTTGCTCGAGCGAGCGGCCCATCTCCGTCATCGTTTCGAATCCGTAGCTGGTGCCTTCGCCCTTGATCCGATGCGCGATGCGGCCGATCTCCGCGTAGTCGCGGCGCGCATTCGCGTCGACAATCGTTACGACATCGGCGCGCTTGTGCGTCAGGAACCCCGGGATCAAGTCGCTAAGGTCCTCGTCCACTTCGACTATTACTCGGTCTGGCATGTTGCCTCCTTGAGATTGATGAGGTCCGCCCGCTCGTCGCCCAACGGGCTTCCTTCGATCGCGCCGCGAATGGCATCGAGCAGCGTCGATTTCTTGACCGGCTTGGTCACGTGCGCGTCGCACCCCGCGGCCTTTGTCCGATGCGCGGCTTCTTCGAGCGCGGATGCCGTCAAGGCCACGATTGGAGTGCGGCGGCGATTGTTTGCCCGCTCCCAGCCGCGAATTCTGCTGGTCGCCTGGTAGCCGTCAACGATCGGCATCCGGATATCCATCAGCACCAGATCGAACTTCCCGGCGATGAATTTGTCGATCGCCTGCTGGCCATCTTCGGCTTCTTCGAGACGATAGGGCGTTTTTTTCAGATACGCCCGGATCAACGCGCGGTTATCCTGCGAATCGTCGGCGATAAGAATTTGCAGCGGCCGATCGAGCATTGGCGAAGACGTTGATATCGGCGCGATTGCCGGCGATGCGAACCTGTCGCCGCGCGGTTCGACGCATACTCCGTCGCACGCTCGCGCGACCGCTGCGAGCAACTCAGCGCGCCGCACCGGTTTGACAATATAGTGGTCAACCCCGATCGCACGCAGCCGCCCAACCTTGTTGGTCAAGTCATTGGTGCTGAGCATCATCACGATCTGCGGCCCCCCGGGGCCGCCGCTCAGGAGATCTTTTGCGACGTCGAATCCGCCCGGCACAGGCATCGTGCTGTCCAGCAGGATGATCTGGAAGCGCGAGCTTCGCGAAACGTCGCTACGAAGTAGGGCCAACGCCTCCGTTCCCGACGACGCCTGAGTCACATTCGCCCCTTGCGCCGTGAGCAGTTCCGAGAGAATCGACCGGCTGTCGGAGTTGTCATCGACCAGCAGAATTCCTACGTCGCCGAACGCCCCTTCCCGCGGCCCCGCCGTCGCCGTCCTGGCGCTTGCCGCCCCAAATTGCGCGGTGAATGAAAATGCGCTCCCAACTCCGGGCTCGCTCGCTACCTCGACCTTGCCGTGCATCAGCTCAACCAGTCGCGCGACGATTGCCAGTCCGAGCCCGCTGCCGCCGTATTTGCGCGCGGTCGAAGAGTCGGCCTGGGTGAATGCGTTGAACAGCAGGTGGAGCTTGTCGGCTGGAATTCCGATTCCGGTATCGGTCACCGTGAACTTGAGACCAGCCGCAGTTGTGGAGTTCCGGTCGGGCTCGACCAACACCAGCACCTGTCCGTGCTGCGTGAATTTGATCGCGTTGCCGACCAGGTTGATCAGGATCTGCCCGAGTCTGAATGGATCGCCGCGCGCGAGGTCGGGGATCTCCGGCGCAAAGCGCACCATCAGCTCGAGGCCTCTTTCATGCGCGCGGATCGCCAGCGTCTCGAGTACCTTCTCGGTCACGTCTTTGGGATCGAATTCGACCGCCTCGAGGCTGATGCGCCCGCTCTCGACCTTGGCGAGGTCAAGGATGCTGTCGATCAGTTGGAGCAGCACGTGGCTGTTGGTGATGACAGTGCTCAAATATCTTCGTTGCTCATCGTCGAGTTTCGTTTCCATGAGCAGATCGGCCATCCCGAGAATCGAGTTCATCGGCGTGCGAATCTCGTGCGACATGCTCGACAGGAACTCCGACTTGGCCCGCGACGCGGCCAGCGCCGCCTCGCGCGCGCCGACCAGTTCCCGTTGCGTCATCTTGAGGTCGGATATTTCGCGCGAAATAGCCAGGCAGCAGAGCTGTCCATGCAGCTCCAGATTCACCGCCGAGATGAGCGCCGGCTGCTCCGAGCCGTCCTTGCGACGGATCGCCACCTCAAGGTTCCGGACTTCGTTGGTACTGAAAAGTTGATTGACGAAGGCAATCATTTCGTCCGGATGGATCCACATGTTGAGCTCGCTGAAATGATGGCCGATGGCCTCTTCGCGCGAAAACCAGGTCGCCCGGGTGAACTCCTGGTTGACGTCGATGTACTTTCCATCGAGTCCGTTCAGCGTCATGCTGTCCAGGTTGGCGTCGAAAAGTCTGCGGAAGGTCTCCTCGCTGTCGCTGAGCGCCTTCACCTGCCGTGACAATTCCTCGCGCGCCGCCAGCAGGTCGCGCTCGACGCGCTTTATCTCCGTGATGTCCCGGAGCATCGAAATCACGCACGGGTCGCCATTAACTTCGATCAGCGAGGCCGAGATCAGATGCGTCTCGTCGACCGTGCCATCTTTGCGGCGCTGCGTGATTTCCATGTTCTTGACGTGCCCGGTTCGTCGAAGACTTTCGAGAAACCGGGCTATCTCTTCTTTGTGCCGCCACGTATCAAGCGCGATCACGTTGGCCCCCATCACGTCATCGCGCGTGTAACCCGCGACCCGGTACTCGTCGTTGACGGCAATGAAACGTCCGTCGGAAAGGCGGTTGACTACGATGTTGTCCGGTGACGCTTCGAATAACTTGCGCAGCATCGACTCGCTGGCCTGCAGCAGGACGTGATCGCGTTCCCGGGCGGATGCAGTTTCCGCGCGCAGCTCCATCTCGCGCCTGAGTAAACGATGGTTGTCGACCAGCGCCGCCAACTGCTCGGCCAATTTCCGGCGATAGCGGGTGCCATGGACCGAACTCAGTTGGGACAGCAGCGCCGCGCTCACCAGCATCGTCCAGGCAATTGCCAGGCGCGAAATCGGATGCGCGGCTTGCATCGAGTACCCCAGCAACGCCAGCGCCCCGCTAACATTGAAGGCTGCTTGCCAGCGCGGGCTCCATGGAATCAACGCGCCTGAGCCCAGGAAAGACAGCAGAATCGACGCGACCAGTACGTCGCCGTCGCTATTGATCGCTGCAATCCACGCCGTGATCGCCAGAATCGACGAACAGATTGCCAGCGCGATCGCGCGCCAGTTCCGCATCGCACGCGGCGACAGCGTTGCCATGAGCGCAACCACGCCCAGCGTCATGCTTGCGATATGAAGCGGCAGAGTTCGCGCGAAGGTCTGCGGATATTCCCCGCCGTCAAGCACCGCGTATCCAATCTGAAATACTATGATCGCAAGTGAGGCCGCGCGCAGTGCCGACGACACCCACTCGGAATTGTCGCCGTCGCCCATCACGAGCGTCACCGCTTGGTCAGAAGCGCCCGTCGATTCCAGTTCAATGCTGTCAGTTATGGCGGGAAATGCGTCACGCGTGGCCGACGCAGCCGTACCGTTGGCTAAGTGGCGCGGGTCAGCGTTCCCCAAACCGTCGCCGGACGGATCGATCTGATGGTCCACACCTTAATAGCAAGTCCAATGCCCGCGCGGAGCGCGGCAATGAGTTGCTATCGCAGCCTGAAGTTGGCTTCGGTCGTCGAATTTTTTCCCCAGTCGCGGCGGGTGTCCCAAAATGCATTGCTGGCGACCCATTCTCCATCAGCCGACGGAAAGCTCAAGGAAAATAGCCGTCGGCAACCTTACCGCCGGTGGGCGCCTCGACGGGCAACGAGGCTCGCGCGAAAAGCGCCGCGGTCGCATCGCTATAGAGCAAATGCCACCGTCCGTCCTTCCTGACGACGTCGTAGGCTTTGGTATGCGGGCCGATAAGCACGAAGTCGTGGGGAAATGTGTCGAGCACATTTTGAGCGCCCTCCAGTCCGTAGAAAAAGATAGCATACTGGCGGATCAGCTTGTCCGGATAGACCAGCTCGCAGCGTCCGTCGATAAAGACCCGGCTGTCATTGCCCACGTGCCAGATCAGGTACTCGCCCCATTCGTACTGGTTAAGGATGTTGCCGTGAAGGCCATTGCGTTCCATGAATGCGACCGCGCCGGTCGGCTCGGGCTTCCAGGTTTTGAGCCGATTGGAAAAAGTTCCACCCACTAGCGCGACCAGGAGCGCCGAAATCGCCAGCAGCGCCGGCGCCGGTTCGGTGCTGACCGTCGGCTGCGGCGCGTCGCTCTCCAATGCCAAAGTGGCATGGCGCGCCAGCGGAGTCGCGAGCGCAATCACCGCCAGCGCTATGTTGCGCCCGGCATAAAAGGCGCCCCCGATGAAGGTCGTCGCGATCGCGATTAAGGCCGCGTCCCCGAGGCCTGGAGCCATCGCAACTGCCCCGATGAAACTGGCAAACAGCAGGATCGGGGCAACATCCTTAAGCAGCTCCGGCTTGGACTCGCGCCACATGGATAGCAGCGTGTTCGGCAACGGCACCCAGTCATTGACTATCTGCCGAATCAGCGGGTCGGAGACCGAATGCGCCACTCCCGTCCACAAGCCGACTCCGAACGGATTGAGAATCGTGGCGCCCGCGCATCCAAGCGTGACCAATCCCAGCCGGCGCGCCGAGGTCTTGCGGCCTGCGTCTCCAAGGCCCTGGATGAACAAAACCGCAACCGCAATGATCATCGCGCCAAGTCCTATCGTGTAGCCGCCATGAAGATTGGCCCACAGCGCGAACATCGGAATCAGCGGCCACAGTATTGCTCCGCCCCGATAAACTTCGATCGCGACTACCGTCATCACCACGCTCAGCATCATGAAGGTGAAGAGCTGAGGCCGGAATTGCATCTGAGTCGCCAGCGCAACGGCGATAAGTATCAGCGTCATCCTCTGAATCCGGCTCGACGCGCGGGTGGCGGAAATTCCGATCGCCAATGCCAGTATCGTGATGCTCGCGCAGACGAGCTTCAGGAGCTTGAGGCCGAATACGCCGAGATGCGCGTAACTGACGGCCAGCGCCACCTGCGCCAGCCATTCGTGATTGTGCCACGGCATTCCCGCCGCGCTGTAGGAGTAGGTATCGAACCGTGGAATATGACCGGTGCGGAGGATCGCCTGACCGGTCAGAATGTGCATCCACAGGTCTGGATCGGCGAAGTTGTCAGCCGTCGCGAGTGCGATCGAAAGCACCAGCGTCCATCGCGACGCCGAAAGTAGCGAATAGCTCTGGATCTTCAACGACGGCTGCGAGTGAATCATCGTCGGCGCATTTGCGCAATACTGACAGGCTCGCGGCGCGCTTTCACCACCTCCGCCGCGCCGGTAATCTAGTCGTCGTCAGGTTCTCATTGAAAACATGAAAGCTCTCGTAATCGGCGGCGGCATAATCGGAAGTTCGGTGGCGTGGCGGCTCGCCTCCGACGGTGTCCAGGTTTCCGTCTTCGAGCGCGGCCGTCTCGGCCTTGAAGCTTCGTGGGCGGCGGTTGGACTTATCAGCCCGCAGGCCGAGGCGCACGAACCCGGCGTGTTCTTCGATCTCGCTCTGGCCGGCAAGAAATGCTTCGACGCGATCGTCGAACGGCTCACCGCCGAGAGCGGCGTCGATCCCGAGTACGACCGTCATGGGGTGCTCTACGTCGCCTTCGACGACGCGGCGCGCGCGGAACTGCAATCGCGGGCGCGATGGCAACGCGCGGCGGGTGGCGACGTCGAGGAATTATCCCCGCGCCAGGCGTTCAAGCTCGCGCCCGTGCTGTCGGAAAAAATCATCTTCGCGCTCCACATGCCGGACAATCGGCGCGTCGAGAATCGCAAACTCACCCTTGCCTATATCAACGCCGCCACTTACGCCGGCGCCGATTTCCGCGAAGGCGCCCGCGTCGATTCGATCACCACCACCGCCGGGCGCGCCACCGGCCTGCGCCTCGCCGACGGATCACTTGAGACCGGCGATGTAATCATCAACGCCGCCGGCTCATGGGCTGGCGACATCCGCGGCCTCGAAGACGATCGAATCCGCTTCTACCCGGTGCGCGGCCAGATTCTATCCTTCGACGCGCGGCCGGGCCTGGTTGTGCCTTCGCTGTTCTCGGGTGGCGGAATATTGGTGCCGCGGCGCGACGGGCGGCTGCTCGCCGGCTCGGTCTTCGAGGATGCGGGCTTCAACAAGTCGGTCACGCTCGATGGGATGGAACGGATCCTGCGCGCAGTGCGTGCGATGGTCCCCTCGATTGCCTCGATTCCATTTCGCGAAGCATGGGCTGGACTTCGCCCGGCCACCGACGACTTGCTGCCGGTGCTCGGCCCATCGCCGACGGTCGCCGGCGTGCTCTACGCCGCCGGACATTTCCGCAGTGGCATTTTGCTCTCCGCGCTAACCGGCGAAGTGATCGCCGACCTGGTCAAGGGCCGAATGCCAGCCATCGATCTCGCGCCCTTTTCGCCGGCCCGCTTTCGCGCCGGCGCCGCCCGCCGGATCAAACCCGCCGACATGATATAAGCGCCACGTTCATGCGCGACGTGAGCGCCCAACGGCGTCGATTGCCGGGAAATTGACGTACCTGCCGCTTGCTTACAACGAGGGCGCTCGCATCAATCGCCGCGCGCCAACTCGTGCAGCGCGCGCGCGCATTCCACAGGATGCGTGAACATCACTTCATGCCCGCTCTTGACGAACTTGAGCGTTGGATTCCTGAGCCGGCTCGAAAAGTGGGGATGCCAGTTGGGTGCGCCCGCGACCGGCGTCTGGTCGTCTTCGCAAACGATATAGCTGCTGGGAATTCCGGTGGCGAAGTAGGGCGCCATCGGCACCGGCGCGAGCAGGGGCGCCAGCGGCTGCGGACCCAGCGCCGACATCACGTATTCTCTAAGCGCAGGCGCCATGTCGTTGGTTAGCCCGTCGAGAAATTTCTTGCCCATCATCTCGATTGTATTCGATCGCTCCGGAAACGAATCGGCCGCCGCCGCCAGCGGCGACTTCGCCGGATCCACGGTCGGCTGCCCGTCCAGCGCCACCATCGCCGTGACCCACACCACGCGCTTGATCCGCGCGGGAATCTTCGCCGCGACGCCGGAGATCGTAATCCCGCCGAGACTGTGTCCCGCGAGCACCACGTCTTTCAGATCGTGCCGCTCGATAAACTCCGCGACGCTGTTGACGTAGCTGTCGAGCGTCACCTTCGCGCGGTCGGCGCGGTTCATGCCATGCCCCGGGAGATCGACCGCGTAGGCTCTGTCGCCCAACCGCTCGAGTTGATTGATCACCGCGGCCCAGCACCACCCGCCATGCCACGCGCCATGCACCAGTACGAATGTCTCCGCCATCTTTTCCCTCTTTTCCTGATTCAGGTGCAGGGGTCACCCCCGCCTACTAACTCACCGGGGTGACGGCCTGTCCTTCCTTGAGCGCTGCCGGCGGTACTACTATCACCATCTCGCCGCCGCTCAATCCATTCCTGACCTCGACGCCTTCCTGGAACTCGCGCCCGAGCACGACCGGCGTCAGATGCGCCGTGGCGGCGCGCACGACCCACACCGAACTGGCGTTGCCCTCGGTGACGATCGCTTTCTTCGGCACCAGTACCATAGGGGCAGCCGCGGTCTGCGTCATAATTGATTGGAACGTAACCTTGGCGCTCATTTCCGGCTTGATAATCTTCAAATCGGGCTGAAGGATTCTGACTTCGACTTTCACGGTGCCTTTCTGGCGGTCGGCCTCCGGATAAATCTTCACGACCTGTGCCGCAAACGGATTGTCGGGGTACGCGTCCGGGATCACCGTCGCCGGCGTTCCCATCGTCACCTTCGCGATATCGCTTTCGTTGATATCGACTTCGCAGCGCAGATCGCTCAAGTCCGCAAGCTGCGCGATATCGGTGGCGCCGCCGCCGGCCTGGATTTCGCCGCCGTAGTTAATCGTGTCGCCGAGTTCGCGATACTTCTGCAGCACCACACCGTTGATTGGCGCCGTGATCACGGTCTGGCTCACGTTGAACCTTGCGAAATCGATCGCGCCGTCCGCCTTCTTGAGCTCCGCCTCCGCCACCGAGAGCTGATTCTCCGCGTCCTCGAGCGAGTCCTTCGATTGCACGTGTTGTTTGTAGAGTTCGCGCAGGCGCTGCGCGCGCGCCCTCTTCAGCACGACGTTGGCCGCCGCCAGATCGCGATCCGCATAGGCCTGCTTCAGTTGCGCCTGGTAGTCGCGATCGTCGATCCGCGCCAGCAGGTCGCCGACCTTGACGCGCTGCCCTTCCTCGATCGGCTCGGCGACTATCTGGCCGAGAATCTTGGTGCCGATCACGATGTACTTGTGCTTGGTGATGATATAGCCGCTGCCGGTCAGCACGGTGCCGGCCTGTCCCGCCTGTTTCACCGTGACGATCGCGGTTTGCACTTCGGGCGGACGGCCAATGGTCCGCTGATAGACGAAAAATCCCGCCGCGCCGGCCACCGCGAGAATCGCGAGCATGATCGCGGCCGGGATGATTCTGCTCGGCTTCTTCGGCTCGGCCGCGCGCGCAATCCGCAGCGACTCGAGTTCGCGGATATTGGGACCTCGGGGTGATTCGGTGGACACGGTCAGACGCTCCTGAGCGCATCGACGATCGACATTCTCATCGCTTGTCGCGCCGGCAGCCAGCCGCCGACCACGCCCATCACGGCGGCGAAGATCAGCGCCTCGATCACTATTGCAAAAGTGACGTGGAAGCTGAACGCCAGCGTTGAGAAGGTGACAAAGTTGCCAAACGTCGAACTCAAACCGTTGATCGGCATCGCCAGCACGATTCCGATCGCGCCGGCCGCCACCGCCAGCACCAGAGACTCGAGCAGGAACGACGTCATCACCGCGATCGGCGCGAAGCCGAGCGCGCGCAGCGTGCCGATTTCGGTGGTCCGCGACGAGACCGCCGCGTACATCGTGTTCATCGCGCCAAAGATTGCGCCGACCGCCATGATTACCGCGACGATCATCCCGAGCACGCGCATCTGGTTGGCGACCACCGCCTGGTCCTTGTAGTAGTCCGCCTCGGTCTCGGCCAGCAGATTGATTCGGGGATCGTCCGCCAGCCGCCGAATCAGCGCATCGCTGTCCGCGCCGGGCGCAAGTTTGAGACGCACGTCGGCGTAATACGCGCCGCGCTGCGCGTCGTCCTGCACATTATGGATATCGCCCCACACCTCCGACTCGAACGAGCCGCCGGCCGCCTCCATTATCCCGACCACCTTCCACTTGCCGCGCCCGAAGCGAAGCGTGGAACCGAGCGTCGTGTTCTCGTAATGCCCCATCAGGCCCTTGCCGACGATCACTTCGTTGACTGACGGATTGAACATCCGGCCTTCGACGATCTTGACCTTGGGATGGACCTTGAGCGCGATCGGCAGAACCCCGCGCACCACGATATTGTCGCGGCCGCCGCCGGTGCGCTCCATCAGCGCCTGCACCGGCAATTCCGGCGACGCGTCGACCTCGCCGTCGGGCTCGCGCCGAATCTGCGGCAGGAATTTCATCGCGTCGAACTGATCGAGCTGGATGGCGGAATAGGTCTCGGTGGTCGCGCCTTTGCGCAGCACGATTACGTTGTCCGGGTCGCCGGTGTCGGAAATCGCCGAGTTGAGTCCCGCCACCAGCGCCATCACGATCACGAACACCGCCACCACCAGCGCAATTCCACCGCCCGTCATCGCGGTCGAGACGCGCCGCACCAGCAGAGAACGCACGTTGTACTTCAGCGGAATAGCCATCTCAGGCAACCGTCCTTAGCGCATCGACGATATTGCGCCGCGCCGCCGAACTGGCAGGCACGATTGCGCTGAACAGTCCTATCAGCGCGGCCACGACCAGGGTCTCGGCCAGAATCGCCGGCTGCATGCGGATCGTGCTGAGCGGGCCCGCGGCATTGCCGACCGAAAACACTTTCAGCACGATATACGCCGCGCTGCATCCGACGATCCCGCCGGCCACGCCTATCAGGATCGACTCGGCGAGCAGCATCGACAGAATCGTGCGCACCGGAAATCCGATCGAGCGCATCACTGCAATCTCGCCGCGCCGCTCGCGAATCGACATCGCCGCCGTGTTGGCGGCCACCAGCCCTATCATCAGCACCACGATAAATCCCAGCACCTCCGCCATCGTGAAAAACGTGCGGTACTGGTCCATGAAGCCGCCGATAAACGCCGCCTCCGATTCCGACAATGTCTCCGCCGACGAGTTGGCGAAACCTTCATCGATCGCCGCGATTACCTGCGGCACATTTTCCGGCTTATCGACCTTGACCCAGATGAGATCGACGAAACCGGGCCGCCCGGCCGCCTCTTCCAGGTAGTCGCGCCGAAAGAGCAGGTAATCGGGGGGCGCCTTGCCGCCAGTCGTGCCCACGATATTCAGCGTCACGTTGAACGGGTAGAGCGTCCCGCGCAGCTGGATCTGCTGTCCTATATGCAGATGGAAGCGCTTCATGGTGTCGGCGCCGACCAGGCACGCGGTGCGGATTTTCTTGAACTGCGCGAACTGCTGCTTGCTGATTCCGTAGTCGGGCCACATCAGATCGACCTGCTCGGGATCGACCGCCAGGTTCGGGAACTGATCCGACACATCATGGTATATGCCGCCGAACCAGCTCTCCGGCGCCACCACCTCGACGTGCGGTATCGTCTCGATTCGCTGCTTGTAGGCGACCGGAATCGCGTAGGCCAGCCCGGCCTTGTTATGGGTCGCGATCCGGGTGGACGCCGCCGTATCGCTGAGGATCTGGTTGGCCGCGGTCGGGATGCTGACCAGCGCCGAGAAGATAAACAGCGAGACCGCGATCGACAGCACGGTCAGAATAGTGCGGCGCTTGCTGCGCAACAGATTTTTCAACACCAGCGCCGCGTACTTCATGCTAACTCACGCCTCTAAGCATGCGCCGCCGCGTCCGGTGCCGCGCCGCGCTTGCCCGGCTCGACGCCGGCGAGCACGCCCTTGTCGAGCCGGTAGACGGTATCGACGTAACGCTCGGCGCGCGGGTCGTGCGTGACCATCACGATCGTTTTCTGGAACTGGCGATTCAGATCGACCAGCAAGCTCAAGATTTCCTCGGCCGACTTCGCGTCGAGGTCGCCGGTCGGCTCGTCGGCGACGATGATCGTGGGATCGGCGACGATCGCGCGCGCAATCGCGACCCGCTGCTCCTGCCCGCCCGACAACTGGCGCGGATAATGATCCATCCGGTCCGCCAGCCCGACCACCCTAAGCGCGGTCTCGACATGCGCGCGCCGCTCGGCCTTATTGAGATGGGTCAGCAGGAGGGGCAATTCGACATTCTCGAACGCCGTCAGCACCGGAATCAAATTGTAGAACTGGAACACCAGCCCGATATGGCGCGCGCGCCAGCCCGCCAGGTCGCGCTCCTTCATGCCGGTGATTTCCTCGCCGCCGACGGCGACTCGTCCGCTGGTTGCGTGATCGATTCCCGCGATCAGGTTGAGCATCGTGGTCTTGCCCGATCCCGACGGCCCCATGATCGCCACGAAGCGCCCAGTCGCGATCTGCGCGGACACGTCGTCGAGTGCGCGGACCTCGAACTCGTCGCGCTTGTAGATTCGGGTCACGTGTTCGAAGTCAATTGCGTACTTTTGGTCCATGAGGTTATGCCTTTTGAACGCGACGGCGGTTCATTTTACGCTGGCGGCGGCACGGGTTAATTTGAGCCGCGATCTCGCCCGCCGTTTCATTTGTATTTCACGCTCAAGCTGCGCGCAAATCAGGGTGCAGGGGTGACCCCTGGCCGTGGCGACGGGCACGGGTGACCCCTGCACCCAGTATTAAGGCCGCCCGCCGTTGGCGGGCGACAGGGGTGACCCCTGTACTCAATGTTAAGGCCGCGCTCCGTTGTCGCGCGCGGTCTCTTAATAGTGGCCTCCAGTGCCAACGGGTCTTCCATTGCGTAGTCGCGAAAAGATGCGTTGCGCAGATTTTCGCGTCTTCCTAACACCGGGTGCAGGGGTCACCCCTGCCGCCCACCGCGCAGGTGATTCTTCCTTCATGCCGTACTAACGGTCGCGCGGGGTGATCGACGCGTGCGCGCATGTCTGGTACATCGTTATGCGAATTGCGGCTGTCGGCCGGGAGGACGGAGGCTAATTCACCATGAAAATTTCCCGCATCATCACGATCGGCCTCGCAGTTGTATTTATTTTGGCGATCGCGCGGCTGGCACGGCTGGAAAACCGCGGCCCGTCGCACATGCCGATCATGTTGCCTGGGCAGGAACCGGCCACGCTGTACATCCCCGGACCGGAGCGTCCATTTTACATGCAACCGCCCAAACCCGCGGACCAGCGGCCACCGGCGGTGGTGCTGATTCACGGCTTCATGGCCGATCGCAAGCTGATGAGCGTGCTCGCGCGACGGCTGGCGGAGAACGGTTACGCGGTGCTGGCGATCGACGTTAACGGGCACGGCGAGAATTCCAATCCCTTCGGTGGCGGCGTGGGCGACTCCGCCAGCCTGCGCGAGGACGTGAGGCAGGCGGTCAATTATCTTCGCGCCAGCCAGTTTGTCGATGGATCGCGAATAGTGGTGATGGGGCATTCGATGGGCGCGGGCGCGGCGCTTGACTACGCTACGCACGATCCCCATATCAAAGGCGCGGTGATGATCTCGGGCGGCTGGCAGCTCGGTCCGGAACGTCCGAAGAATGCGCTGTTCATTTTTGCCGAGCGCGATCCGGACATGATCCAGGACACGTCGCCTGCGCTGGCGGCGCGTGTGGCGGACGTGGCGCAAATCGAGCTCGGCAAGACCTACGGCGATTTCGCCCAGGGCAACGCGGTCGAAGCGATCCGAATGCCGGGGCTCGATCACATAACGATCGTCTATTCGGCGGCGGCCGCCACCACGATCGTGAGATGGCTCGATAGCACGTTTGGAATCACCAGAACTGGAGCGATCGAAGTTGCAGACGCGCGGCTGGGCGCTACCGGATTGGCGCTGTTGATCTTTGTGATTCTGCTGGCGCCGATGGGCAGAGTCTGCGGCTCGATGGTGACGTCGTGGGCGGACGAGCGGCCCGGACCCAGCGGATGGATTGGACTGCTGATCCTGGGCGGCGCGCTGATTGCAGCGATGCCGCTGGCGGCGGCCGACCCGGCGTCATTTGTGCCGGTGGTGGTCGGCGACGCCCAGCTCTCATGGTTCGGGGTCGCAGGTCTGATCATGGTGGGCGCGCTCGCGCTGGCGCACTGGCTTGATTGGTCCCGCATCCGCGATGGGGCCGGCGCCGCAATATTCGCCGGGGCAGGGGGTTTCGCGGTGGCCTACGTGTGCCAGGTGGCGATGTCGGTGGCGTTCCATTACCAGTCGATGTCGCCCGAGCGGCTGATGGTCATGGCGATGGCGAGCGTGCTGTCGTTTCCGTTCTGGATGGGCTTCGAGTTGCTGGTGCGACGCGGAGGGCCGGCGATTTCGACGGTTTGGGCCGCGCTCGGGCGCATCCTGATCGTGGTTTTGATGGTGGTCGGCGTGAGCCTGGGACTGCTGCCGTTTTTCCTGATGCTGATCCTGCCGATCATCGTGGTGAATTTCGTGATGATCGAAATATTCTCGGCGTCGGCCTACAGCGCGTCGCACAATCTGACGCTGATCGCGATTTTCGAAACGCTATGGCTCGCGTGGCTGATCGCGGCGTCGAGCCCGATAACTTTCATGTTCTAGCAGGGGTGACCCCCCTGCACCCACCGTTAAGGCCGCGCTCCGTTGTCGCGCGCGGCCACTGACAACGGTTTAATACTGCGCTTCCGTCGCCACGGCCGGGGGCGGCGCGCTCGTGGGGGGCGTTTTATTAGCCTCGCGAATTTGATTTGATAGATCAGTTGGCGAGGGTCTTGACCAGGCGGCGCGGACGGCAGGCGGTCAGGCGGGTGCCTGAATTTCGGCCGAAATTTATCGTCCGATAGTTTACATGGTCCGGTACTTGCCCTGCCGCATGACGCAAGAGTTTCGCTGCATTCCAGGAGGATTGCATGGTTAAGAAGATCGCCGCCGTGGCCGGCGGCGTTTTTATCGGCCTGATCATAGCCTTTGCGCGCGTCGGCGCGTTCCCTTTCTGGGGTTCCGACTCGAATGCTCCCAAGCCGCCACCTGCGCAGCAAGCACAGGCAGCGCCGGCGGAGCCCCTGCCGGCGCCTCCGGTGCCTGGGGTACATGTGGTGCCGGCACCGCCGAATGCGCCTGAGCCGACCGAAAAGGTCGGAGTAATCACCTCGTTCGCGCCGCTGGTCAAGCGAATGATACCGGCGGTGGTGAGCGTCAACGTCGTTCAGGATGTGAAGATTTCGGGAATGCCGTTTGGCATAGCGCCGGGTGTACCCGGCGACGACAATGGCGGCGATGAGGGCAACGGCAGCGGCGGTGGTGATCAAGGAGGCGGTGGCGGAATGGGGCCTGGCGATCCGTTCGACCAGCTGCGCCGCTACTTCGGCCAGGGCGGTCAGCGCGAATACAAGCAGCATGGGTTGGGATCGGGCGTGATCGTGTCAGCCGACGGCTACATCCTGACCAACAATCACGTGGTCGGTAACGCCGATGAAATCCACGTTACGCTGCAGGACAAGCGCGAATTTACGGCCAAGGTAATCGGCAAGGACGCGAAGACCGATCTCGGACTGATCAAGATCGATACGAAGGACGCATTGCCGGTCGCGACGCTGGGGGACTCCAATTCCACTGACGTCGGCGACTGGGTAATCGCGATTGGCAACCCGTTTAACGTCGGCATGACAGTGACGGCGGGAATTGTCAGCGCCAAGGGACGAATCCTCGGCGGCGACTATGACGATTTCATTCAGACGGACGCGTCGATTAATCCCGGCAACTCAGGCGGTCCGTTAATCAATACGCGCGGCGAGGTCATCGGAATCAACACCGCAATCTACAGCCGCACCGGCGCCAATAACGGCATCGGCTTCGCCATCCCGATCGACATGGCGCGCAACGTGATGGATCAGTTGAAGGCGCACGGGCGCGTGGTCCGCGGATGGCTGGGCGTCGAAATTCAGGAAGTGACGCCGGACCTGGCGCAATCATTCGGATTGCCGAAGCCCGAGGGCGCACTGGTTGCCAGCGCGGACAAGGACGGGCCTGCGGGCAAGGCTGGAATCGAACGCGGCGATATCGTGCTCAGTTTCAACGGCCATCCGGTCAACGACGAGCATGAGCTGCCCGCGCTGGTCGCGCAGACACCCATCAACCAGAAGGTGCCGGTCGAGGTGGTGCGCAACGGCAAGCACGTCAGCCTCGCGGTCACGATTGGCGAGCGCAAGGAGCCGCAGGTGGCGTCGGCCAAGTCTGAGGAGCCGGGCGGCAACTGGGGGATGCAAGTCGGGGACATCACGCCCGAGATCGCGCAGGAGTTCCATCTCGAGAGCACCAAGGGTGTGGTGGTTCAGAAGGTGGCGCCGGACAGCCCTTCGGCGGAGGCAGGTCTTCAGGCGGGCGACGTGGTGTTGGAAGTGAATCACGAAAAGATCGCCGCGCTTGCGGATTTCGTCGCCAAGGCAAAAGAAGCGCAGACCCAGAAGAAGCCCGCGCTGCTGCTGGTTCAACGCGGCGGTGCGACGCTGTACACGGTGATCAAGCCGGCCGGCTCGGCGCAGGGCTGATCGAAAAGTAAGTCACATGCAGTCGACGCGCGGCGCATCGAGATGCTCGATGCGCCGCGCGGCTTTTGGGAGATGGCCGCTGAGCCCGATCGCGCGCGGCATCGCGACGCCTGATCGCTCGATGGGCCCGTGTGGTTCTATTAGGTGAGCCTGTGCGGTAGCATTTCTGCCGGTGCTCGCAGCGGAGGGGAATCAGGTGGCGGATTCATTACGAGCGGGGCCGGCGCGAAAACGCGCAGGTGCGAGACGGCCGGCGAGAAGGAAGACGATGCGGCGGCGGCCGGGAATCCTGGTGTTGGCCGCGCTTGTGGCGTTGATTTTGGGATTTCTGGCGAAACGAACGTTCATCCCGTCAACGGTCCATTACATCGCATATAGGCCACCTGATCAGCCGCAACCGATGAGAGAAGCAAATCCGCCCGCCGCTGCGAAGGGGAATGGCAACGCGGATGATTCGGCGGCGGCGAGCGCGAAATCCAATGCGGACGCGCGCGGCGGCTCGGAACAACTGACGCCAGGCGATCGCAGCGAGCTGGACGCGATTATCAAACGCAAGGCCAAGTGACGAACAATTCGATGGCGGCCTCGATGCAAATAGCGGACGACATGGGCTTTCGCGTCGAGCTCGAGCGCCCGCCGTCGCGAATCGTATCGTTGGTGCCCAGCTGGACGGAGACATTGTTCGCGCTGGGGTTCAATTCCGAAGTCGTGGGCGTCACGAGGTTCTGCGTCGCGCCGGTCGCGGCGGTTGCGTCGATTCCAAAAGTCGGCGGGACCAAGAACCCCGACATCGACGCAATCGTGAAGCTCGAGCCCGAGCTGGTGATCGCCAACGCGGAGGAGAATCGGCGCGAGGATGTGGAGCGGTTGCGCGCGGCGGGAATCCCGGTGTTCACGACTTATCCGCGCACGGTGCCGGGTGCGGTTGAATCGATCATGCGGATGGGCCGGGCGCTCGGCCGCGAGGCGGCGGCCGCCGCGCTGGCCAAGGAGATCACGCTCAGCGTGAGCGGAATCGAGGCGACGCTCGGAGTATGGAGCAAACTGCGGCTGCGGGTTTTCTGTCCGATATGGAAGAAGCCGTGGATGTCATTCAACGCCGACACCTATGCGCATGACGTGCTACGGATGCTCGGCTATAACAACATCTTTGCGTCGGCGGGCGAGCGGTACCCCATGACGACGCTCGAGGAGGCGGTCCAGCGCCGCCCCGATATCGTGATACTTCCCGACGAGCCGTACGAATTCGACGAATCCGACGTCGCCGAGTTGAAGACGCTGCTTCCGCCCGCGCTCAGCCGCCGCCTGCTGACGGTCAGTGGGCGCGACCTGCATTGGTACGGCGTTCACATGGTGCGGGGGCTCAAGTCGCTGGCGGAGAGAATGGCGCGCGTACGCGCCGCGGTTCTATAATCGGGTCGTGCGCAACGACGCGGTGCGTTCATTAAAATGAGGCCGCGCGGCCATCAAAACGACTCCGCGCGTCGATCGAAATCAATGGGAGATTAGTATGATCCCGAAAATCAGCCTGACAGCTGCGTTGTTTCTGATGGTGGCGCCACCGATGGCGTGCGCTTCGAATCGCGAGGCCACGAATCCCGCGCCGATAACCCGCCAAGCGCATGCAGCGCCGCCGGGCATGGTGGTCGCTCAGGACGATCAATCGAACCTCGGCACTTCCAATAACGATAACGACAGCAATTCAAACGATAGTGCCGACGACAATCAGACGGACCAGCAAAGTGCCGCCGACAACGATCAGTCGAATCCGCCGCAGGTCCCCGACGGTTCCGAAAACGATCCGGACGCGAGCGCCGTGCCGAATGCGTTTTCGCAGCCGCTAAACCCGAACCAATAGCGCGGCGCCACGATGACCACACCACTGGACGGAATCAAAGTACTCGACCTGACCAAGCTCGCGCCGGGGCCGTTCTGCACGATGATGCTGGCGGACCTTGGCGCTGAAGTGATCAAGATCGAGGAGCCGGGACCTCCCACCGGAAGACGCGCGCAGCAAGCCGGCGCCGCCGGCACACTGGGGCCGGTCAACAGTTTCAGCAGCTCGCCGTACAACGCGCTCGGCCGCAACAAGAAGTCGATCGGGATCAATCTCAAGAGCGGCGCGGGCAAGGAAATCTATTTTCGCCTCGCCGAGCGCGCCGACGTTATCGTCGAGGAATACCGGCCGGGCGTCGCCAAGCGGCTGGGGATCGATTACGAGCAACTCTCGTCGCGCAACCCGCGGCTGATCTATTGCGCCATCACCGGCTTTGGGCAGAACGGACCGTATCGCGATCTGGTCGGCCACGATATCAACTACATCGCGACCGCCGGCGTGCTGTCGCTGTTCGGACGGCCCGGCCAGCCGCCGACAATTCCGCACAACCTGGTCGCGGACTATGCCGGTGGCGGGATGCACGGTGCGATCGGAGTGCTTGCGGCGCTGGTCGCGCGCAGCCAAACCGGACGGGGACAGTATGTCGATATCTCGATGATGGACGGCAGCCTCGCGCTGCTGGCGCAGGCGTTCTCGGCATTTTTCGCGGGCGGGAAAGTGCCGCAGCGCGGCGAGACGATATTTGACGGCGGGATTCCCAACTACAACGTCTATCTGACGAAGGACGGGAAATACATTACGATCGCGGCGATCGAGCCGTGGTTCTTCGCGAACCTGTGCCGCGCACTCGGCAGGGAAGATTTTATTGCGCATGAATTTGATTCCAGCAAACGAGCGGAAATAGCACGCGTGTTCACTGAAAAATTCAAAACCAAAACGCGCGATGAATGGTTCGCGATTCTCACCAAGAGCGACATCTGCGCGGGCAGGATGCTCACGCTCGACGAGGTGCCGAGCGACCCGCAGGTGCTCGCGCGCGAGATGATCGTCGAGGTCGAGGGCCCCGGCGGCCAGAAGATCAAGCAGGTCGGCGTGTCGGTGAAGTTCTCGGATACGCCGGGATCGATAAGGTCGCTCGCGCCGCAACTCGGGCAGCATACCGACGAAATCCTGGGCGCGCTTGGTTACGGCAAGGACGAGATCGACCGCTGGCGGGAGGCGGGCGCAATCAAGTAAGGCGTGATCGGGCGGCGGCGCGAGATCGGCGACGCCGGCAATCGCCGCAATGCCGCAATCTGTTCGGCGTCAGGCGCGGTCCGCCTCATTTCCGCGCGGATTCGGACTCGGCGCGATCATAGCGGCAGCCCGGGGAGGATACGTCCACGGATTCGTCGCCTGTACTCGATGTACGGCTGGCCGAGCTTCCGCTCGAGGCTCTCCTCCTCGATTATCGTTAGCAGCCACAGACCCGCCCACCACACGGGAACGAGAGCGATGCCGATCTCCGAGCGGAACATCACTGCCCAACCGAGGCACCACAACACATCTGAAAGATAAAGAGGATTCCTGACGATCCGGTAAAATCCTCCGGTCCTCAGGCTCACACCAGCCTCGGGCCCTGTGAACGGCCTGATCACTAACGCAGGAAGCGCGAAAATCATTCCTGCGGCAAAGATCACGCCTCCGACAACCCAGATCCAGTCACCCGCCACGAGCCTCGGCTGAGTTACCGCGGGCAGGACCAGCACCACTCGACCGATGGTGAACAATCCCACGGCTACGAATCCCAGTGATCGAAATTTCGCCAGTCTGGCGCTGCCCACCAGAGCCGTGGCGCCTGCCAATCCGAACATGCTGACCAGTGCCCAAAAGAAAGGATCCCCGAAGATTCTCATGGATGGCTCCCGCTCACGGCGCGACGATCCATTTCCGGGCCTCTGATATCTGGGCGGTAGTGAAGACTCGCAGTTCTCCGGGCATCAGAAAGCGAAAAGCGCCGACCAAATGCCTGATCCAGGCGACGTCGGTCACGACGGCCGCCCGTTCCCAACGGGAAAGATGCTCAATTCCGAGTTTGAAATCTTCCCATTCGGCGCCGAAATCGAATCCGGTGAACTGGGAACCCAGATCGTAGTAAAGCCGCAGCTTGGCATTTCGCTTCAGCGACTTTTCTATTGCCGGTATCACCACCTCAAGGTAGTCCTTTCTCGTCACTTCGCCCTTTGCCAGAATTCCCACTACATTTTCGGGCAAGCCTTCGATAATC
This sequence comes from Deltaproteobacteria bacterium, assembly GCA_003135135.1. Taxonomy (GTDB): domain Bacteria; phylum Desulfobacterota; class Binatia; order Binatales; family Binataceae; genus Binatus. The sequence goes on along the minus strand of PLDK01000042.1, from coordinate 34,895 downwards.
TCGATCATGGTGCGTGTCCTCCTGTAGTAATTGAGATTCCGTCGACGCGGGGATAGAAACCCCGCATCGCTATCGCGATGCCGCGGCGGATTTCGTCGCCCGCCATCTCGGCGCTGATCGCGTCGTTCATCAGATAGGCGGTGAGCCAGGTGAAGCAGACGCCGTACAGCACCGTCGCTGCGGGCAACGGTTCAAGGTCGGAGGTGAGAGTCCCGTCGCGGCGGTATCGCTCGAGCAGCGACGAGAGCTGCAACACCAGTTGCACATCGACTTCGAACAGGCGCTGTCCCACGGTGGACGGCTCCGCAATCGCAGCGCCGAACAATTCGCGCCACAGCCGTCGGTCGTCACGCGTGATGTCGTCGAGAAAAATCCCCGTAAACGCGGACACCGCCGCCAGCGGATCGCGCGGCGGGTCCTCCAGGATCTTCCGCCCGCGCGCGAGCATCGATTCCGTTTCACGCCTGACGATTGCGAGCAGCAGGGCGGACTTGGACGGGAAGTAGTTATAGATGGTGCCGACCGCGAGGCCTGCGCGGGCCGCTACATCTTCCATTGCGACTTCGGCGTAGCCCTTGCGGGCGAACAATTTCTCGGCCGCCTTAACGATACGGCGCTCGCGCTCCTGCTTCTGCCGGTCGCGGAGTCCAGACGGTTTATCCAATGCTAAAAGTGAATCCATTCATTATTTATTTAGTCCTCTGTCCGTGCCTTTGTCAAGAAACATGAATCAATTCATATTTAGCTGCAAGGGACCTCCGTTGCCCGCGCCCTCGAATCACGGTTAAGATTCGGCTATGCCACAGCCACCGCCGATGTTCATGCGCGGCCCGCACGATCCACTTTGTATCGAGCGCGCCGAAGGTCCATGGCTCTACACCTCCGACGGCCACAAGATCCTGGACGCGGGCGGTGGCGCCGTGGTGGTGAACATCGGACAAGGGCGCCGCGAAATCGCCGAGGTCGCGGCGCGCACGATCGCCAGCCTCGATTACATCGTGCCGGTCTGGACCTCGCGCCAGCGCGAGCGGCTGGTCGAGCGGCTCTCGCGGTGGACTCCGGCGGGGCTGACGCGGTTCTTCTTTACCAGCGGTGGATCGGAGTCGGTCGAAGCGGCGCTGAAGTTCGCGATTCTCTACCACCGCGCTCGCGGCCAACGATCGAAGAACAAGATCATCGGGCGGCGCTGCTCTTATCACGGCAACACCATCGCAGCGTTGTCGGCAGGCGGGAGCGGGCGGCGCGCGGACTACGAAGACATTTTGTTGGACTGGCCGAAGATCGATCCGAGCTACTGCTACCGATGCCCGTGGGGCAAAACCTATCCATCATGCGAGATCGACTGCGCGACGGCGCTTGAAAAAGAGATCCTGAAGAACGGCGCCGACTCGATCGCCGCGTTTATCGCCGAGCCAATGATGGGCTCGAGCGCCGGCGCGGTCCCGCCGGTCAAGGAATATTGGCCGAAAATTCGCGAGATCTGCACGCGCCACAACGTGCTGCTGATAGCCGACGAAGTGATGACGGGCTTCGGCCGCACCGGACGGCGCTTCGCCGTCGAGCATTGGGACGTCGTGCCGGACATCCTGATCGGCGGCAAGGGACTCACCGGCGGTTACATGCCGATGGGAATGATCGCGGTCAAGGAATCGTTGGTCGAGGAACTGGAGCGCGCCAAAGCCGACTTCATGTTCTACACCTACAGCTCGCATCCGGTGGCGTGCGCGGTCGCCGACGAGGTGCTGGCAATCATGGAGCGCGAGCGGTTGGTGGAGCGCTCGGCAGAAGTCGGCGCGCGGCTCGGTTCCAGCTTGAAGGAGGAACTGTCGGGGCATCCAATGGTCGGCGACATCCGCGGCGCCGGGATGTTCTGGGGGATCGAACTGGTGCAGGACAAGGCGACTCGCATGCCTTTTGCGCCCGAAAAAAAAGTGACCAATCGCGTGCTCGGCGCGTCGGTTCGACGAGGGATGTTCTTTTATCCGGCGAGCGGGATGGCGGGGAAGGCGGGCGGCGACGCGATGATGATCACGCCGCCGTTCATCATCGGTGACGCCGAAATCGAGTTCATCATTCGCACGGCGCGCGCGGCACTCGACGAGATCCAGCCTAACCTGTAGCGTTTGACGCAACACGTCCAGCTTCGTGGAGAGACCGGCACATGGCCGATAGCATCATCGGGCCGACTTCGCATTACTTTTATTCGCAGCGCCTGAAACTGCACTACGTCGATTGGGGCAATCCCGACAAGCCGCTGCTGGTGCTGGTGCATGGCGGCCGCGACCATTGCCGCAACTGGGATTGGGTCGCGCTCGATCTGCGCGGGCACTACCACATTATCGCGCCCGACCTTCGCGGCCACGGCGACTCCGACTGGGCCGTGGGCAGCGGCTATGCGATGATCGACTACGTGCTCGATCTCTCACAGCTGATGAGCGCGGTGGGCGGCGAGCCGGCGACGCTTATCGGCCACTCGCTCGGCGGCGGAATCGTTTTGCAATACACCGGCACGCATCCCGACGCGGTCAAGCGCGTGGTTTCGGTCGAGGGGATGGGTCCGCCGCCCGGAATGATCAAGGACTCGCCGGCCTACGATCGGATGAATAACTGGATCGGCCAGATGCAAACGCTGGCGCGGCGCAAGGCGCGCGAGTATCCATCGATCGAGGAAGCTCTCGCCCGCATGATCGAGGCCAATCCGCACCTGAGCCGCGAACAGGCGCGCCATCTCACGATTTGGGGAATTCAGCGCAACGAGAACGGCACTTACTCCTGGAAGTTCGACAACTACGTTCACGCCACGTCGCCCTACATGTTCAACAACCGCGACGCGCGCGAAATCTGGGGCCGCATCACCTGCCCGACCCTGCTGATTCGCGGCACGGAATCGTGGGCGGGCGATTGGGTCAAGGATGGGCGCATCCAGGCCTTCAAGCACGCGGAATCGGTGACGATCGACAAGGCCGGCCACTGGGTGCATCACGATCGCCTCGACGAATTCCTGGCGGTCACGCACCGTTTCCTCGGCGTGTAGCGGCGACTCATGGCGGATAGCGAGTTCACGCGACGGTCTTGCTGATGCGACGACCTTCACTTTCGCTGCGCAGCGATCAGTTCGAATACGTTCAGCTGATTATTCTTGCCGTGACCGTGGGCGTGCTCGCGGCGCTTGGAAATCTCGGCTTTCGCAAATTGATCGAACTCTTCTCCTGGCTATTTCGCGTGCTTGAGTGGAACGCGCTTGGAATCGGGCTCGGCGGACCGCATCGCGCACTGATCCCGTTGATTCTGCTGAGCGGCGGCGTCGCAATACTGCTGCTTGACCGGATTTTTCCCGGAGACGTGCTCGGTTACGGCTTTCCGAATTTTCTGGAGATGGTCAACCTCGGCACCGCGAGACTCAAACGCCGCTGGATATTCGTCAAAGCTGCGGGCGCCGCGCTTTCATTGGGAGCAGGCGCGTCGGTCGGCCGCGAAGGTCCGATAGCGCAGGTCGGAGGCGCGATCGGATCGACTATCGCGCAGCTGAGGAAGCTGTCGCCCGATCGCGCCAAGGTGCTGGTCGCGGCTGGAGCGGGCGCCGGTATCGCGACGACGTTCAACGCGCCGATCGGCGGCCTGATGTTCGCGCAGGAAATCGTGCTGCTCGGCCACACCGAAATCGCCAACCTCACATTGCTGATCATCGCCACCTTCAGCGCCGTGATCACTTCGCGAGCGATCGTGGGCAACGCGACCGTCTTCCTCGCGCCTGAATTCGTACTGCGCAGCTATTGGGAGATGGCGACGTACGCGCTTATGGGCGCGGCGCTCGGCGTGCTCGCGGCAGGCTACATCCGGTTTTTCAACGCAACCGACGCATGGTTTCGCAGCCTTAAGCTCCCGGTTTGGGTCAAGCTCGAAGCGGGACTTGCAGTCGTCGGTGTGATTGCGATTTGGCTTCCGCAAAACTTGTCCGACGGATATCCGGTGATCAACAGCGCGATGGCGGGCGAGTTCGGCATCGGAATGCTGGCGGCGCTGACCTGCGCGAAGTTTTTCGCCAGCAGCGTGTCGCTCGGATGCGGCGCGCCGGGAGGGTGCTTCGGCCCGACCTTTTTCATCGGCACGATGGCGGGCGGCTTGTTCCAGCGCCTGTCGGCGATGCTGATTCCCCACCTTACGGGGCCGCGCGGATCGTACGCGCTGGTAGGGCTCGCCGCGTTTCTCTCCGGTACCACGCACGCGCCGCTGACGGCGCTGTTCCTGCTGTGGGAGATGACGCACAGCAGCACGATCGCATTGCCGGCGATGATCGCGACGATTACGGCGCTGGTCGTGGCGCGTGCGATCGAAACCGAATCGATCGACGAGTTCCGGCTGGCGCGCGCGGGCAAGACGCTGCAAATAGGCCGCGAGCGCCTCGCGCTGGCGCTCATACCGGTCAGCGCCGTCGTAACCAAGGACGTGACGACGGTGACCGAGAACACTTCGCTGTTGGAGGTGCTGCGCACCGCGGGTGAGACGGCGCAATCCACCCTGCCGGTGGTCAACAGCGAAGGCGAGCTCGCGGGGACAATCGTAGTCCGCGATTTGTTGTCGGTGCTCAGCGGAGGACAGGAGCTCGGTCCTCTCGTCAACGCATTCGACATCTGCAACGCGCATGGTCCAAGCGTGTCGCTCAATGCGAACCTCGATGAGGCGAGCCAGTTGATGGAGCATGACGGCCTCGACGAGATTCCGGTCGTCGAGCACAACACGCGGCACTTTCTCGGGCTGGTCACCAGCCAGCATATCGCACAAGCGCTCAACCGCGTGACGGTTTCTCTCTCGACGCTTGCGACGCGCGACCCGAACATCTACTGGGCGACCGGTTACCGAGTGACGCGGCTCGCGGTCCCCGCCAACGCCGCGGGAAAAACGGTGCGTCAACTCGATCCGCGCGTGCGATTCAGCGTCACGGTGCTCGCCGTTCAGGACGCGGGCAATCCGGACGGCGGATTCGCGCCGATTACGCCCGATCGCCCGCTCAAAGAAGGCGACGAGCTGATTGCGGCAGGGCGTCCGCAAGACCTCCGGCAATTCACCCGCGAGTTGGAAAGCGTGGAACCCGCCGGCGCGGCGCGGACCGCGGCTCAGTCCGAACCCGGAAAGACATAGGGGCGAGCGCGTCCGGCGCGGATTTCGGCACACAGTTGCTCCACCGTGCGCAGGTCGCGTTCGAACTCCGTCGCGATCGTCATGAACCATTTTGCAGTCGCGAAATGAGCGTCGCTGCCGCCAACCGCTGTCAGCCCGAGCTTGAGCGCGGTGTCCTGCGCGCGCCGATTCTCCTCGATCGAGTTCTGGCCGTTGAGCACTTCGATCGTGCCAAGCGCCGCGCCATGGCGGCTGAGCAATGCGTCCAGGCGCGAGCCGTAACCGGAATCGCGAAACGGATGCGCTGGAATCGCGACGCCGCCTTCGTGATGCAGCACTTCGATCAGGCTGTCGCTCTTGAGCATCCGCGCCGTCAGATCGAATCGGCGCATCACTTCATCGGTGACGCCGAACAGCAACAGATGACCGAGGTCGGTGTCGGCTTCGATCCCTTTGAAGATGGCAATTTGAAATTGCTCCGCGAGTTCCGCGTATAGCCGGCCGACTTGGTGATCGTCAGGAAACAGACGATGCTCGGTGAAGCAAATCGCACCGAGTCCGCGGCCCGAGCGCTTCGCAAATTCGAGATACTGCTCCGGCGCGACGTTGGAGTCGGACGAAAGCCGTGTGTGGACGTGCAGATCAGCGATCATCGGATGAATGCTACGGCTCGGCGAACGTGTCGCGTACCTGGAGATGGTCTTCGATCGAGAAAACTCGCGCGACCAGGAAAACCTGCGTCTGCACCATGAGACGATCGGCTTCCGTCGGCACCGTGCCCCACAGGACGATCGTGTCGCCCTCCATCCCGAAATGCACCGACGCATAGCCCTGCGCGTTGAGCGCGCGGCGCAGCGCTATTTCCCGCGGGTCGGTATGGACAGGTTCGGCCGGACCGGGAGCGCCGCCATTGGGCACCTCTGGAACCGCGCCGAAGTCGGGTCCCGTGTCACCGTCGGAAGGCTGCGGTTGCGACGAATGGAACATCAGGTATCCAATGAGAAAAAATCCGCCGACCACCAGCGCCAGCGTCCGCGCGGGATGCCGCCGGCGACGGCGCTCATGAAAGATCGGACCCGGAGATTCCCCCGGCGCAGCAACGTCGTCGAGCACGATCGTCCGCGCCTCGTGCGCGCCGCGATCCGGCGCCGATAATCGTCCCGTCATGTCGGCGGCGCAGAACGAGCAGTAGTTGGAATCCACCGGGATATTTCGGCCGCATCGCGGACATTCCGTATCGATCTGGTTGGTCAGCATCGTCGGCGCCGACGCGTGCTGGTCTGCGGACCTGACTCCGCCGAGCGGCAGTTTGAGTTGTGGCCGTGGCGCCGGCCCGGTTGACGAATTGCGCTGCGGCGTCGTTGCCGGCGCGCCGCCCGACTTGATCGCGATCAGCCTCTGCTTGAATTCCGCGGCGTCGGCCATCCGCAAGACCACGTCGTACTTGAGCGCCTGATCTACCAGGTCGGCAAGCGCGGGAGTAATTCCAGGGCATAGCGGGCGCAACGGTGGAAAGCTGAAAGGTGGCTCGAGCGCGGGGTCGCGGCCCGACAGCGCATGATGCATCGTGGCGCCGAGCGCGTACAGGTCCGAGCGGAACTCGACCTTACCGCGATATTGCTCGGGCGGCGCGTAGCCCTGCGTACCAATCATCGTCGCGTTGCTCAGCGGCTGGAACAGGCGCGCGATGCCGAAGTCGATCAGCTTGGCTTGCCCCCACGGCGTCAGCATCACGTTCGACGGTTTCAAGTCGCGATAGATCACCGGCGGTTCCAGGTTGTGCAGGTACTCGAGCGTGTCGAGAATTTGCAGCGCCACATCGATGACGGCGTCCTCGGGAAGCTTGCCGCCGGCGTCTTTGAGTTTCTGTTCCAGCGTGATCCCGTCGATGAACTCCATGACGAGATAGTGATGGTTCTGGTCGCTGAAGCGATCGAACACGCGCGGGATATGTTCGTTGCTGAGTTGCGCGAGCATGTCGGCCTCGCGCTGAAAAGCCGCCACCGCCTGTTTCTGCGTGTCCGGGCTGGTGAAACTATCGACCATCTCGGCAAGCGCACACGGCCGCGCGGCAAGCCGCAAGTCCTCGGCGAGATAGACGAGTTTCATCCCGCCGCCGCCGAGCGGCTTCATCACGCGGTAACGGCCGCCGATGATGGTATTGGGCGCAATCATGCGTTCAATCGGAATCTAAGCATCGCTTCAATCTTGTGGCGCCCCGGCGGGACTCCATGTTTATCGCACCGGCATGCCTTCGCGAAGCGTATCGGAGAAGGCCGCATTGGCGGCGCATATGAGATGAATCAGGATGCCGAGCGGCGGTCCCGCACCGTACGCCAACAATACGCCAAAAAACCACAAGATCCCCCGCAACGGCTTGCCCCGATAAATCTGGCCGACGCCCGGAACGATGCTTAGCACGAGCGCCAGCAGCGGGCTGAACCCCGGATCTCTGCGCAGCAGCGGGAAACGAGTGACCGGCGCGCCACACGATTTGCAGAAACTCGCGTCGGCGACGACGATCGGCTGACCGCATCGCGAGCAAAACCTCGGCTTCTCGAACTCCGCTTCAGCCACGGAAGGTAAACTGCGCGTCGCCGAACCTTACGGCGTCGCCGTCGCTCACGCGCGTTGGCTCGGTCACGCGCCGGTTGCCGACGAACGTTCCGTTCTGGCTGTTGAGGTCTTTCACCGCGAACACGCCGTCGGAATTTTCGATACTCGCGTGATGGCGTGAGACCGAGGAATGGCCGGCCACGATGTCATTGTCGAGCGCGCGCCCGATGCGGGTAACCGCGCCGGAGCGGACGGGGTAGGGCTGCCCCGACGCGTCCACCAGGCTCGGCCCCTCGAGCTTCGCGTTTGCTCCGGCCAGCCGCGTGGCGACGTGCGCGGGATTCACCGTGTCGACGGCGAGCGACGACTGCTGGCGGGCCGGCGCCGACGTCCCGCGCAGATGGAACAGCATTTCGTAGCCGCCAATGCCGATTCGATCACCGTCGCGCAGGTCAACGCTTTCGATTCGCTTGCCGTTGACGAAGGTGCCGTCCTGGACCGCGAGATTTCTGATCACGTAGTCGGCGCCGCGCCGTTCGATTACGGCGTGCCGCAGCTGCACGGCTGGATCGCCGAACAGGCCGACCGGATTTTCCTCGGCGCGGCCGATCGACGCGCGCGCGCCTTCAATCCGGTACTGGCGTCCGCGCAGCCGGCCGTGCTCGACCGTGACCCAGGCGGCCTTGGTCAGCTCTTGCACCAGCCCGATGAACAATCCGATCGCAAGGCCGGTGACCGCTTCGCCAAAAAACCGCGATGCCAGCCCGCCGCCGACGATCGCGCCGATCAAATCGAAGCCGATTCCACCGACTGCTCCACCCACCAGTCCGCCCAGCGCTCCCTTGGGAACATTTTCCATCGTGAGCGTCGCCAGTCCAACGCCGGCGCCCACCAGCGCTCCGTCGATTGCCCATCCCAGGAGTCTTGCGATGACGAGAGTTACGATCGAGCCCGAAACCAACTCGCCATTTGGGCTGAAGCCGACGCCGCCTGCCATGAGAACCAGGTTGAACACATAATTTCCGAAGTAAGTGGAGACCAGCGAGAGCAGCGCGCATATCGCGAAGCCGCGAATGAAGCGGCGCTTGGACTCCGGCGTCAGGCGAACGTCGGATGTATCCACGGCCGTGATGAACGCGCCGATCGCGCCGGCCGCAAACGCCGCCGAGATGTAGTACGCGAGCATCTCGCCCGTCGTCTGCACCTGGCCGAGATGAGAGTTGTGCGAGGCCAGCTCGACCGGGAGCCATCCGATCGCGCCGCCAACCAGGCCGGCAAGGGCCTTGAACGTCAGTTCGCGCCGGTTCAGAGAGTCGCTTTTGAGTAGAGCTAGAGGTGAATTCACGCCGCCCCCGGCAAATGCATCCAGGTTGGTAATATAATAGCCCGCAGCGGGTCGCTGGAAAACGCTCTCCGCAGGCGGCGCGCCTTCGACGATCGAGCGATGGGGCATCCGGTTTCCCGCGATTCCCGAACTTGATATTGAAGGGGTTGACGCGGGCGATAGCCAGACCCGCGAGGAGGCCCCCATGTCACCATTGGTATTGATACTAATCCTGTTGTTGCTGTTTGGCGGTGGCGGCGGTTATTACGCCTACGGACCCGCAGGTGGAATCGGGATCGGCGGAGTTATTTTGATCGTTCTAATCGTGATGCTGGTCAGCCGACGACGAATATGAGCGTCGATCTGTCGGTCGAAAACGGTCTTGCGGAGATCGTTCTCAACCGGCCCGACAAGCGCAACGCGTTCAACGACGCGATGGCGGCCGAACTCAACGGATGCCTGGAGCGCGCGGCGTCGCACGGCGTGCGCGCGATGATGATCCGCGGTGAAGGGCCGGCGTTCTCGGTGGGACGGGATCTGGCGGATGCCGACCCGGGTATCGAAGACGCCGAAGCGATAATCGAGAACACGGTTAATCCGCTGATCAAGCGAATCGTCGCCTTCCCGGCCCCAACCTTTGCCGCGGTTCACGGCGCGTGCGTGGGAGTTGGACTGGGGCTGGCGCTCGCATGCGACGTGGTCTATGCCGCCGAGGATGCGCAAATCGGTTCGCCGCTGGCGCGTATCGGCGCAGTGCTGGACTCGGGCGGCCATTCGTTTTTCGTCTCGCGCCTGGGAGCCCATCGCGCGCTCGAACTGATTTACACGGGACGATTGCTATCGGGCGCCGAAGCGGCCCAGCTCGGACTCGTCAACCGCGCTGTCGCGAGGGACTCGCTGGTCGCAGAGACGCGCAAGCTGGCGGCGCAGGTCGCGCTCGGTCCGACCGCAGCGTTCATGCAATCGAAGCATCTGATCCGCAGGATCGATGAAGAGGCGATGGGCCTGTTCGCGGTTCTGAAATGCGAGGCTCAGGCGCAGGGCGCGGCGGGGCGGACGGCCGACTACGAGGAAGGCATCGCGGCCTTTCAGCAAAAGCGCTTGCCGAAATTCCAGGGGAAATGACAGGGCAGGGCTGAGCCCTGCACCNNCGGCCCCTGCCAACGGCTTAATACTGCGCTGCCGTCGCCACGCCCAGGGGTCACCCCTGCAAACCCACGGTGGGTTTCACATTCAATCAAGTTCTCCCTTTTTGCTCTTTACCGCGGTGCGGGGCTGGCGCGCGCTTAGGCGCGGCGGCGGGAAGTGCGGGTCTCGGCCAGGCGGCGGGCGGCTTCGCCGATTGAGCCCGCGCGATGCCATCGCGAGTATTCCTCGACGGTCAGGCCGTGGGCGAGTTCCAGCGCGACTGACAAGCCCGCGAGCACGAGGACTTCGCCGAGCACGCTGATGCGCGGCGCGAGTCCCAGCCCGCCGCCTTCGTTGGGCACGGGGACGTGGATGACGAGGTCGGCGAGTTGGGCGAGGGCGGAATCCTTGTTGCCGGTGATCGCGATCAACTGCGTGCCCTGTTCGTGAATGGCGGTCGCGGTGGAGAGCAATTCGTCGGTGTTGCCGCTGTTTGAAATCGCGATGACGATGTCGCGCGGATGCACCTGTCCGAGGCTGCCGTGCAGGGTTTCGGTCGCGTGCAGGAACGTGGTGGGCGTGCCGACCGAGCAAAACAGGCTGGCCGCGTAGCGTGCGACGTGCTCGGGCTTGCCGACACCGGTGACGTGGACGCGGCCGCCGCGGCCGAGCGCGGTGCGAATTATCTCGACGGCGCGCGAGATGGCGGCGATGTTCAATCCGCCGCGAAGTACGCCGAGTTCGGCAAGCGCGAGATCGAAAAATTTTCCGACTTCGCCTTCGCTGGCCGAGTCGCCGATAGCCGCTTTGCGCGGCTCGCTGTCGAAGCGCGGCGTAGGCAGCGCGATCGCCTCGCCATAAAAGTCGAGAACTTCCTCGCGCACGTCGAATCCAGCCGGGAACGCGCCGAGACGCGTGACCGCGACCGCTCCGGCGGCATTGGCGAGCCGCCCGATTTTGTCCCACGGCATCCCGAGCCGAAGGCCGGCGAAGACGCCGGCGAGGAACGCGTCGCCCGCGCCGGTTGAATCGATTTGCTTGACCTTGAAGGCGGGCACGCGAATGGAAGTATCGCGCGCCGCTATCGAGCATCCTTTGTCGCCCTCGGTGATTATGACCGCGCGATTTCCATACCGGGCGCGAATTGCTTCGGCCATCTTCAACGGATCGCGGCCGTTGCCCGCGACGATTTCACGCGCGGCGGCTTTGGCGGGCTTGAGATAAGTCGCGAGTTTCAACGCGCGTTCGAGTTCGGCGCGCGTGCCGAGCGTTCCGATGGCGTCGGAGGGCGGTACATCGACGTCCAGAACGGTGGGAATCGAATGGGTTCGCGCGAAGAGCAGGATTGCGAGCACGGTGCGGATCGGGAGCTGCGAAATCTCGGTCGAAACAAGATTGGCGCGGCGGATGAACGCGCCGTGGCGGCTGCGGACCTCGGCAGGAGTGAGCTCGCCGGTCGCGCCGCGCGCCATGTAGATAGCGCGATCGCCGTTGGCGTCCACGAAGATGGTCGCGAAGGCGCTGGCGGTTCCGTCGAAGGTCAGGTGATGGCGAATGCCAAGGCGATCCATCCCGTCGCGGAGAAACTCGCCGTTGCGGTCGTCGCCCATCTTGCCGAAGATGCCGGTTTTGAGGCCCAGGATTCGGCCCCATCCGAGATGGTTGAGCACGAGGCCGCCGACCTGCGTGCGTTCGATGGCGGCGCTGGCGGTATGCGCGCGGAGCAGGATTTTTTCGTCGGCGCGGATTATCCGCGGGGTGCGATAGAACAGGTCAACGACCATGCTCCCGCATCCGACGACATCGAGTTTTTCTTCAGCCATTGCTCTCAACCGATTTTCTTTGCGCCGGCGCGATCTCCCGAATCGTATTCGCTGACCCATCCTCGCTCCAGCATCTCGGCGGTCCGCGCGCGGATTGTGGCGAAGCGTGCGGAGAATTCGCGGCGCTCGGTGTCGCTCAGCGTTGGCGTTCCCGCGCCGACCGCGTCGCTCTCGATGACGCCGATTTCCTTTAGCGAAGCCTTAAGCGATGCGATCGTCGGGCGCCAGGCCTTGGCGCCGCGCTTGAAAGTGCATGCGATTCGAAATTCGTCGATTGCACCGGCATACAACCGCATCAATTCGATGTCTCCCGACCGGCAGACCTGCCACGCGCGCTGCCATTCGCGCGGCATCACGTTGGCCGCGCCAGCGACGACGCCGTAGGGACGGGTGCGCTGAGTCAGGTAGCGGTTCCAGTAGTGGCGCATGCGATCGCCCACACCTTCGGGCGGGGCGAACAAATCGAAGATGAGGTATGGGTTGCCGGCGTAGATCGCGAATTCGTGACCCGCCTTGAAGTGCGATGCGGCGCGAGTGTAGTTGCCAATGACGGTTTTGCTGGCGGTAACTTTTATTCCGCGCACGTACGGCAGCCGGCTCATCGCCTTGACGTCGCGGGTGTGCAGGTGGGGCGATTTGCCGGGCGCGGCGATGCCGGCGTTGTCGTAGAGGAACAGCGGAAGCATCCGGCCCGCGCGGTCGAACACCGCGCCGATGTCGCGCTCGACGAATTCCGCGGGATGCTCGACGTCCTTGATCGAGAGCGGCGCGACTACCACCGCGTCGGCGCCGGCGTGGAGCGCGTGGCTGAGATTGTCGAGCGTGTCGCTTCGCGTATGCGCGGTGATACCGGCCCATGCTTCGATTTTCTTGGCCGCCGACGCGCGCGCACGGCGGCATTCTTCGACGGCGATTCGTGCGACCGCCTGGCGGCGCGGGTTGTCGATGCGATCCCATTCGCCGGTGGTGCCTGCGGCAAAGATTATGTCGGCGCCGGCGCCGTTCTGGAGCGCATAGCGAACGACCGCGCGCTGCTGGTCTTCGAGGATGCGGCCGCGGGCGTCGAGAATTGTGACGATCGGGACGGCGAGGCCCGGCCGCGGGATATATTCGTCGAGCGAATCCACGGCGGCGATTCTAGCAGAAGCGGGAGATGGCTGCTGCCGGGATGGCATCGGGGGCGCGGCTAGTCGATGCCGAGTCCGAGATCGGTGATGAAGCTCCAATGACGGTCGTCCAGCGAGGCGAAGTTCTCGAGCTTCAAGCGGATAGTCAGCTTGTAGTTGCCGTCGCCGGAGAGCGCGGCGGCGGGAGGGTTTTCGTACCAGAGGCCCTTTTTGCAGGCGTCGATCATCATCTGATCGATTCTCGCCTTGCCGCAGTGTTGTTCGAGGATAAGTTCGGTGAGCTTGCCGCTTTTATCAAGGATTGCCGTGATGACGACGGGCTTGATTCCGGTGGGCAGATTGGTTCGCGCAATTTCCTCGGTTTTCTCGGCGACACTGAGTTGGGCATACACGCGATCGAGAATCACTGCGGAAAAATCCCCGAACTTGGCGGCCTTGTCATTCAGCAGACGCGCCGTGCCGGGATTTCTTTCGCTCCCCACCGGGCGCGAGATGCCGGGCTCGGTCTCAAAGGTGCGGGGCCCGGCCGAAACACCGGCTTCGTCGCGCAACAATCCCTCACCGGGCGCCGGAGCCGCATTGGCGCGAAGCGGATCGATGGGGGCGTCGGAGACGGCCGACAAATCGCTCAACAACTTCGGTTGCGGGCCGGCGTCAACGCCGGCGGGTGGGGGCTGGTCCGCGGCGCATCCTGCGGTGAGGATTGCGGTGGCAAAGAGCATGGCTGTGAAAAACCGTTTGCGTTGTGCGCGGCTCATTTGGATTTTTCCTGTTGGCTGTCTTTATCCAAATCCAGGGCGACAATTGCCGGACGCGCATCATTGTAGTCGGCGACGAAAGCGTCGAACAGCTCCTCGCCGAATGCGCGTTCCTCGGCGCGAACCTGGTCGTTGTGTTTGTTCGCGATCGCATCGCCGATTCGCGCCAGCAATTCGAGCGTGGGCGAGTAATTCAACTGCGCCGTGGTGCCGCTTGAGAAATCGTAAATCCCGTTGGGCAGCAGGCGCGAACTGAGGTTTACCTTCATGCCGCCATTTCCGGTAGCCAGCCCGCGCAGAAAGTCGCCGGCGATCAAGTCCATCACCTGATGCACGCCGGGCGGCGCGGTCAATTGCGGGACCGCGTCCATCCGGGTGGCGAACGTCACGGAGCCTGAGTCGCGGCGGTAGTCGGTTGCAAATCCAACGTTGGCCAGGCCGAAATTCATCGCAAGACTGGTCACCTGCGCCGATGCCAGAGTGCGGTAACTGCCGCGCGCGATTTCATTGAGCGCGATACCGTCGCCGGCGGGTTGCATCGCGGCGTTGAACGGTGTCAGCAGGCCGTCCCGAATCATCATGGTGAGGTGGATGTGGCCGTGGTCGAAGGCCTCGCGCATCCAGAAATTTCCGTGCGAATCCAGAATCGCGGATTCCGCCGTCACCGCGGGCACGACTTTGCGATAGAAATCATATAGCAGCGGATATCTTTTGAGCGCGTCCTGGCGAACTTCGGCATCGACGTTCAAAAGCACGACGGGGCCCGCGGGCGAATTGAACTCGTCGAGCAGGTTGTTGAATTTGAAATAGTGGTCGAACTTTGCCGCGAGATGCGGCATCTGGCGGTGGAATTTTTCGAGCGCGGCCCGGTCATGGTGGTTGAACGCGCCGGGCGAGGAATCCCACGGCGGTCTCAGATCGCCGTGAACCTCCCGGAGTGCATCGGCGGATGCGTCGACCAGTGCGCCGATGCCGTAGGTATCGATCATCAACTCGCCGGCGAGCGTGCCGGTCACGCTCGAAATGTTGGTGGGAGTGGAATCGGCGGCAGGCTTGAGGCCGAACACGCCCGAAAATCGCGCCGGCTCCTCAGGGCTGCGCCAGTCGGTGGCTAGCCGGTACAAATAGTCGCCGTCGCTGGGGCGCCCAGTGACGCAAATCTGATGCGTGCCGTCGGGTTCGGCGCGCCACGGGATTGCCGGTTTCGAGTAGAGTGCGGCGGCGCGGATCATTGTCGATTGGCGCGGCGGAAGCAAATCGACGACGTCCTGGAGGGCGGGGGCAAGCTTGGGATGGAACGAGATCTTGCGCTGGAAATCGAGCTGCCGGTTCAGGATTGCGATCGCACGCGACGCGCGTGCGGGGCCGGGCGGTGCGAGATAGACGATTGGCGCGAAAAGGGTTCGATTGTCGGGTGCGAAGCCGCAACTGGGCGCTCGCTGGGGTTTCGCGGCTGTGGAGATTCTAGGCGGCGCAGCCGTGGCGGCCGGCGCGGCGAATGTGGCAATCGGCCGGATTGTGATTAGAATTGCTGCGGTCGAGGCAGCGACAGCGATTGCGAGCCGAAAAGCCCGAAAAGGCGGTCGCGACCGGCGAATTGTATGCGATACCTTCCGATGGTATCCTGTCACCCAACAAGGAAAACGGTTCGAGACGTAAAAATGAAAGCTGGAATCCATCCTGAATATCGTCGCTGCACAGTAGTCTGTGCGTGCGGCAATACCTTCGAAACGCGCTCGACGCTCAAGGAGCTGCACGTCGAGGTCTGCTCGAAGTGTCATCCTTTTTACACTGGCACGCAGCGCCTGGTCGATACAGCGGGGCGCGTCGAGCGCTTTAATCGCAAGTACGGCATCAAGAAGCCGGCCGAAAAGACGGCGGCAGCCGCCGCCGAGAAGTAGCATAGCAACTCCCGCCGCCTGCGGTGCGCTACGCACCCGGGTGTGCGGGGGAGAATCCATCGGCACGGCCACATCGGCCGCGCCGTTTTTGTTTCAAGGCAATTCTGGTTTTTCGTTTTTCCGGTTCGGGGCGTGAACGGCGATGCTGGATAAGGCAAGCGCAATAGAAGAGCGGGTGGCGGAACTCGAGCGCAAGCTCGCCGATCCGGCCACGCTCGGCAATCAGCGCGAATACGCCAGGATCGCCAAAGAGCGCTCGCAACTTTCCGAGGCGGCGCATTGCGCCCGCGAATATATCCGCATCGCCGACGAGATCGCGGGCCACAAGTCGATCCTCGACGGCGACGATGCCGACTTGCGCGAGCTTGCCAAGGCCGAGTTGCCGGCATTGCAGAAAAATCTTGCCGCTCTCGAGGAGAAGCTCAAGGAGCTGCTCACCCCGCGCGATCCCAACGACGAAAAAAACGTGATCCTCGAAATCCGCGCCGGAACCGGCGGCGAAGAGGCTTCATTGTTTGCCGGGGACCTGTATCGGATGTACACGCGCTACGCCGAGCGCCACGGATTCAAGATCGAGGCGCTGAGCTTGAGCGACACCGGGCTTGGCGGAATCAAGGAAGTGATCGCGCTGGTCAGCGGACGCGGCGCATACTCGCGGCTCAAGTACGAAGGCGGGGTGCATCGCGTGCAGCGCGTACCCGAAACCGAAGGCTCGGGGCGCATCCACACTTCCGCGGTCACGGTGGCAGTGATGCCCGAGGCGGACGAGGTCGAGGTCAATATCAACGAAGCGAAGGACCTGCGAATCGACGTGATGCGCGCGTCGGGACCGGGCGGCCAGAGCGTTAACACGACCGACTCGGCGGTGCGCATTACGCATATCCCGAGCGGCATGGTGATAATCCAGCGCGACGAAAAATCGCAGCACAAGAACAAAGCGAAGGCGTTGAAGATTCTGCGGGCTCGGTTGCTCGAGGCGGCACAGTCGGAACAGCAGGCCAAGATCGCGCAGACGCGGCGTTCGATGGTGGGGACGGGCGACCGTTCCGAGCGCATCCGCACGTATAATTTTCCGCAATCACGGGTGACCGACCATCGCGTCAACGTGACGATTCATCAGCTCGACAATTTTCTTGACGGCGAAATCGATCCGATTATCGACGCGCTGGCGGCCTACGATCGCGAGCAGTCTCTCAGCGCATAGGCCGGTGTGTAGCGACACCCACAGGATGGCCATGTGGCTGAAGATCGATGAAGCGGCGCGCAGGCTCGCCGCCTGCGGCATCGAATCGGCGCGGCTGGACGCGCAACTCCTGATGGCCGCGGCGGCAGGCATCACGCGCGAGGCGGCTGTCACCGGTTCGATCGAGCTGTCACCCGCGACGCTGGATAACTTCGAGACGATGATCGCGCGCCGCGAAAGGCGCGAACCGATCGCGTACATACTGGGGCACAAGGAATTCTACTCGATAGACTTCGAGGTCAGTTCCGCCGTCCTGATTCCGCGGCCGGAGACCGAGATCGTGGTCGCCGCGGCGCTGGAAGTTGTCGCCGGAGCGCCGGACGCGCGCGTGCTCGACATCGGCACCGGGTCCGGCGCGATTGCGATCGCAATCGCGGTTAACGCACCGCGCGCGCGCGTGACGGCTGTTGACATCTCCGCCGACGCGATTGTGCATGCGTCGCGCAACGCCCAGCATCATCGGGTCGAAGATCGGGTGACGTTTCGGCGCGCCGACTGCTTCGAAATTCTGGACGGGGGACCGGCGCTGGGATCTTTCGAGGTGATAGTGTCCAATCCGCCCTACCTGGATGACGCGGAGATCGCCGCTCTGGAGCCCGAGGTGCGCGCCTTCGAGCCGCGCCTTGCGATAAGCGCGGGAGCGGGAGGGCTCGACATCCTTCGCCGAATTGCAGCGGGCGCGCCGCGGCATCTTGCCGGCGATGGCGAGCTGATCGTGGAAGTGGCGGCGGCGCAGGCAACGAAAGCGGCGGTGGCGAAGCTGGTCGAGGAAGCGGGCTTGCGGGTCGTCTCTGTGATAAACGATCTCGCGGGGCATCCGCGCGTCGTGCGCGCGCGAAGCAGCCGGGCGTAGTTGGCGATGGAAAAAATGATAATCCATGGAGGTGTTCCGCTGCGCGGCACCGTCATGCTCAGCGGCAGCAAGAACGCCGCGCTGCCGATCATGATGGCGTCGATCCTGACGCCGGAACCGCTTTATCTCACCAACGTTCCGCGGCTTCGCGATGTGGAAACCGCGATGGCGCTTCTCATCCAGCTCGGCGTCGCGGCGCGCTGGACCGATGCGCATGGCGTCGAGCTTTGCGCCGCAAAAGTCACTTCGCACGAGGCGTCGTACGAACTGGTCAAGACGATGCGCGCGTCGTTCGTCGTGCTCGGCCCGTTGCTGGCGCGCACCGGACGCGCGCGCGTATCGACTCCGGGTGGATGCGCGATCGGCGCGCGGCCGGTGAATTTGCACATCGCGGGGATTCGCGCACTCGGAAGCAAGATCCAGTTTCGTCACGGTTACGTCGAGGCGCACGCCGAGAAACTGACGGGCGGCCGGATCTGGCTTGATTTTCCCTCGGTCGGCGCAACCGAGAACATTTTAATGGCGGCGGTCACGGCCGGTGGCCGCACGGTGATCGAAAACGCCGCGCGCGAACCCGAGGTTCAGGATCTGGCGCGAGTGCTGGTCAAGATGGGCGCGAAAATCAGCGGCGCCGGCACGCACGTGTTGGAAATCGAGGGCGTCGAGCGGCTGCATGGCGCCGAGCACGAAATAATCTGCGACCGAATCGAGGCGGGCTCGATGATGGCGGCGGCGGCGATCACCGGCGGCGACGTTACGATTGCAAATGCCCCGGTCGAGCATCTCGAGGCGGTCGCGACCAAGCTGCGCGAGGCGGGCGTCGTGGTGGAAGCGAACGGCAACGGCCTCCGCGTCGCGCGCGGCGGTAAACTCAAGTCGGTCGAGCTGCGCACGCTGCCGTACCCGGGGTTTCCGACCGATCTCCAGGCTCAGATGATGGCGATGCTGACGCAGGCCGACGGCACCTCCGTCATCACGGAGACGATTTTCGAAAATCGATTCATGCATGCCCAGGAACTGGCGCGGATGGGCGCCGACATAGTGATGAAAGGTCCCACCGCCGTTGTGCGCGGGCCGTCGAAGCTGAGCGGCGCGCCGGTGATGGCGACCGATCTCCGCGCCAGCATGGGATTGATAATCGCGGGTCTTGCCGCGGAAAACACGACCGAGCTCAGCCGCATCTATCATCTGGACCGCGGCTACGAGGCGCTCGACGCCAAGCTCCAGCATCTCGGCGCGCGAATCGAGCGCGCTCAAGAATAATTCGCCAGGTCAGTTCAGAGGGTTGAAGCCGCATGAGGCCCCGGATTCTTAAGTCTCAGACTCCTGAGTTCAGAAAATTTCTGGGCGCGATACTCGCGCGCCGAGGCGCCGACGGCGCCGGTATCGACCGCGTCGTGTCGAAGATTATTGCCGACGTGCGAAAGCGCGGCGATCGCGCGCTTATCGATCTGACGGCCAAATTTGACGGCGTGAAACTTACCACCGCCACGATCCGGGTGACGCCAGCGCAGCGGCGAGCGGCGATTAATCGAATCGGGGTTGAAGATCGCCGTGCGCTGGAACTGGCGGCGCGGCGAATCGCAGATTTTCATCGCCGCACGATGGAGAGATCGTTCATCTATCGCGACAAGTCCGGGATGCGGCTGGGACAGATGGTGCAACCGATGCGCCGGGTGGGGATTTACGTGCCCGGAGGGCTGGGCGCGTATCCGTCGTCGGTGCTGATGAACGCGATCCCCGCCAAGGTCGCCGGCGTCGCCCAAATCGTGATGGTCTCGCCGCCTTCGGCCGAGGGCGAGCGACTGGCGGTGCTGGCGGCTGCGGAAATTGCCGGCGTGGACGAATTCTACCGCGTGGGAGGAGCGCAGGCGGTCGCGGCGCTCGCATACGGGACCGACACCATCAAGCCGGTGGACAAGATCGTTGGTCCCGGCAACGCATTCGTACAGGCCGCCAAGCGGATGGTCTATGGCGTCGCCGATATCGACAAGATGGCGGGACCGAGCGAGGTGCTGGTGATCGCCGACGACCGCGCGCATCCCGAATGGATCGCCGCCGACCTGATCGCGCAGGCAGAGCATGGTTCCGGCGACGAGACGGCGATGCTGCTGACGACGTCGGCGCGTATCGCGGATCGCGTCGCGGAGGCGGTGGAGGTCGCGCTGAAAAGCCTGCCGCGCGCCCGCCAGGTCGAGAATGCACTGGTCAAACGGGGCGCGATGGTGATCGTTCGCGATCTCGATGAGGCCTTCGAGCTTGCCAACGAGATAGCGCCAGAGCATCTCGAGCTCGAGGTGCGCAATCCGTCGCGATGGATCCCGAAGGTCAAGGCGGCGGGCGCGGTTTTTCTCGGACCGCTTACGCCGGCGCCCCTCGGCGACTACCTTGCGGGCCCCAACCACGTGTTGCCGACCGGTGGCGCGGCGCGTTTCGCGTCGCCTTTGGGTGCATACGATTTCCTGAAACGAACCAGTATAATCGAGGCGTCCAGCGGCGCGATTGCGGCGCTCGGGCCGGTGGTGGCGCGTCTGGCGCGGATGGAAGGGTTCGAGGGACATGCGCGCGCGATGGAACTGCGGGCAAGCGTGACCCCTGCACCCAGTACTAAGCAGGGGGTGCCCCCTGCACGCGGTATTAAGAGAAAGATGCGAGCGTCGGCGGTTAAGACTTGAGCGAGAAAGGCTAAACGAGCAGGCGGGAATCGAAATGCAAAACAAGCCCAATAGCAGGTTGCGGAATCAAGCTAAGACCCGCGCGCGGCCAGCCGCGGAAATTGCACCGGCCGAGGCCAAGCGCAGCGCGGAAGTCGAGCGCAAGACGCGCGAGACTTCGGTTGCGGTCGCACTCAAGCTCGACGGGGCAGGGCGCGGCGAGGCCAAGACCGGAGTTCCGTTCCTCGATCACATGCTGGAAAGTTTCGCGCGCCATGGATTTTTCGACTTGAAGGTCGAGGCCATGGGCGATTTGAATGTAGATGACCATCACACGGTTGAAGATGTCGGGTTGGTGCTGGGCAGGGCGTTTCGAGAGGCGCTGGGCGATCGCGGGGGAATCAAGCGCTTTGGCGAGGCGACGGTGCCGCTCGACGAGGCCGTCTGTACGGCGATTGTCGATATCAGCGGGCGCGCCTACCTGGGCTACAACGTCCCGATCAGCCAGGAGCGGGTCGGTAACTTTCAGACCGCGCTGGTGCATGATTTTATGAAAGCACTGACGGACGAAGTCGGGATGAATTTGCACCTCAACCTGATTAGCGGCCGCAACCCGCATCACATTATCGAGGCGACCTTCAAGGCGTTGGCGCGTGCGATGGACCATGCAACGGCGCGCGAGCCGCGGCTGTCAGGCGTGCTTTCGACCAAAGGCACGCTCAGCTAGGCCGCTTGTTCGAAAGCTTCACCGTTATTCCCTCGATTGACCTGAAGGACGGCCAAGTCGTGCGGCTGCTCCGCGGCGACATGAACCGGGCCACCGTTTATGGGGCAGAGCCCGGCCAGACCGCGCGTCGTTTCGAGCGGGAGGGGGCGGCGCTAATCCATATCGTCGATCTGGATGGCGCAATTGCCGGCGCGCCGCGAAATATCGAAGCGATCGCCAAAATTCGCGCGGCCGTGAAATGCGCTATCGACGTGAGCGGCGGGCTGCGCACAATCGAGGCGGTTCGCGCGGCAATCGCGGGCGGCGCCGACCGGGTCTCGATTGGCTCCGCCGCAATCCTCGATCCCGAGCTGGTCCGCCGCGCCTGCGGCGAGTTCCCGGGCAGGATTTTCGGGTCAATCGACATTCGCGAGGGCCGGCTTGCGGTCAAAGGATGGGTCGAGACCAGCCAGCTCACGGTAGCCGAGGCGGCGGATCGGTTTGCGGCGGCGGGGGTCGCGGCGGCGATCGTGACGGACATCTCCCGCGATGGCGCGCAGGTGGGCGTCGATGCGGGCCGGGTGGAAGAAATCGCCAGGACGGTGCGCATCCCGGTCATCGCGTCGGGCGGCGTGGCGAGTCTCGACGACATTGGCGCTCTTCGGACGCGATTCGAGGCGGGGGTGGTGGGCGTGGTCGTGGGGCGGGCGCTGTACGAAGGAAATTTCAGCCTGAGCGACGCGTTGGCTGCAGCTATCCGCTAGCAGGCTGGATGCCGGTTCGGCGGCGGGGGAGATCCAAGGTTTTTTGTTCGAGCATCTTTCGCTATAGCTACTTTACGCGTTTCTAGATGATTCCACCATCCATTTCTCCCTGCGTAGTTCGTATCTAACGGCGCTAATCGATAGCCTGCGTCCAATACGAGGCGGTTTGCCGGAGTTAATGAGCAATTTCGATAGTTAGAGTAGAGCCAAGAGGACGCAGCATTGTTATTGACATAGGGCTGACGCAGATGGAGAATGTCGAAACTGGTTATAAAGATGAAATGACCGTCTCAACGGGACGTAGCCAATCAAAAGCAAGCAGCGATAAACACCGAGTTTCTACTTGACTCATTAACTTTGACTCATTAGGGGCTTGAAACACAATGAGTAATTTTGCTACAAGCAGTAAAGTTTAGCAGGGCGCGGAGGGTATACACTCCCGCGGTTGGTTGTTTCAACGAAATAGACGGACGGAGGGACACTAAGATGGACCTGATCAGGAAATTGTATGTGAAGGCTAATGAGTCGGCGCGGGGCCAGACGATGACAGAATACGCGTTGATCCTCGCCGCAGTCGCGGTCGTGGTGTTCGTCGGCTACCAGACGATGGGTACAACCATCGGGTCTTTGCTGACCAACGGGGACACCAGCCTCTAGAGGGGCGCCGACCGGATGAGGACTGGCCAGACAGAGTAACATTCGGTCGATGGATCAGCGCGCGACGATTCTGGAAGCGGCAACTATTTCGCGGGCTGGGGATGCATAGAGCGGGCGCCAGCACACATTATGGCCGTTCATCGCGCCGTCATAGCTCGGCACAATGTGGCGACATTGCTACTTCTCGACGTAGCAAGCAGGCCAACTTGGCGTAATGCTCGACAAAAAGAGCAGAGGAGGGTACACATTTTGGCTGGCACAGGCGATGCGTGTCGAGGCTAACGATGGGGGACCGCATGGCGAAGTTTAACCGTCGCAGGATAGCCGAGACTGCCCGGATTCTGCCCGTTAACTCGGCAGCGTCGATAGTCGGATCGGCGAAGGGTCAGGCCTTCGTGGAATTCGGCATGGTCATTATATTATTCCTGTTGCTGTGCTTTGCGGTGATGGAGTTCGGGTGGCTCATGTTCGCGCAAATGAACGTGCAGCAGGCCGTGGATGATGGCGGCCGGTACGCGTCCACGGGGCAGGAAGGGTCATCCGGTCAGCGCGTAGCGAATATTGTTTCTTTCATTCAGAACGAGATCAGCGTGCCCAATGTGAACGTGGCGCAGAGCATTATAATTTGCAGCCTTGCAAACGGGGCACCGGCGGGAACTGCACCCACTTGCTACAACGGCAGCCCTAGTAGTAGCCCTGCTGGCTCCGGTGCGGCGGGCGGTCCGTCCGCCACCGTGACGATCTCGCTCGTGACCCCGCTAACGCTGATGACGCCGCTGCTTTCAAAGTTTTTTTCCGGGGGGAATTACACTTTCACCTCGAGCACCACCTTCAAGAATGAGTCGTTTAGCCCGTCCACAACCGACTAGGCAATAGCGAATATGTCACCGTTTCATAGCTCAGCCCGCGCGAAGCTCATCGCTAATGACTCCGGTCAGGCGATGGTGGAGTTCGCATTTATAGTGACCATGCTGCTCATTATTATGAGCGCGGCGGTCGATTTCGGTCGCGTCCTGAATACCATGCAGATAATCGACGAACTGAGTCGGCAAGGCTCGAGTCTGTCGTCACGCGTCGACACTTGTACCGCCGGGGTGAGTCTCGGGGAGCCGATGGAAACTTTGACGTGTTCGGTCCAAGCCTTGGTGGCGGGACCCTTGGTGGCGGGAGAATCGGGACAATCCGGTTTGAGTATGGTCACCTACGGCAGAATAATCGCTACGGCAGTTCAGAACACGGGCACCACCGCAAGCCCAATCTATACGATGACTGGGCAATATTCGCAGGGGGGTATTGTGGAAACCAGTAGGATAGGGACGTATTCGACCACGTCGGGAGCCGCAAATACGGCGACAGTACCGGCTGCGTTCTCGACCGCGACGGGTGACCAGCCGCTCCAGGCGGGCCAGACGATGTACGTTACAGAGGTATTCTACCAATTCCACGCGATTACTCCGATCGGAACACTGACGCAAAGCTGGCCGCTGAAGGGCTCGGTGGTCAGCTTACCGTCGCTGCTGTATGACGTCGCATATTTCTAAGGACAAGGATGAGGTGAATCTCTTGCATCAATGGAAGATTAGAAGGGACGGGCATGGGCAAATTTTCGTGATGCTCGCTCTCTTCATACCTATCCTGCTGGTGTTCCTCGGTCTCTCGATCGACTTTGGTATGGCCTACATCACCAAGACGACACTGGCCAAAGCAGTGGATGCGACAGCACTGGCGGCGATTAAGAACCTCAGCGCGACGCAAACTGTGGCTGCTGAGGACGGGACGGCGGTGTTTAATGCCAACTATCAATCAATACCGGGCATCGGGACTCCTGTGGTGCCCACAATGGCGAACAAGGGGATAGCTTGGAGTACAGACTCCAACGGCAACACGCTGGTCACCGT
The DNA here is from genome assembly GCA_003135135.1 of Deltaproteobacteria bacterium. Classification (GTDB taxonomy): domain Bacteria; phylum Desulfobacterota; class Binatia; order Binatales; family Binataceae; genus Binatus. The sequence continues at coordinate 10,385 of PLDK01000042.1, read as the reverse complement.
AACTGCCACCGCCACGATCAACACTTTTTTCCTCAGCGTGCTGGACCTCCTCGGCGGGGGAACCAGCCACCAAACGTTGACGGTCTCTGCAAGCGCGCAAGCTATACGCAACCCGCTGGTTATGTCGCTGATATTGGACAGATCGGGCTCCATGAGTAACAACGGAGGAGCGGCGGCGCTTCCACCTGCTGTCAAAGACTTCATAGCCGGTTTCGACGAAGGTGTTGACAACGTTGCGGAGATCAGTTTCTCGACGCTCGATACAGTCGACGTGCCAATGACTACGACTTTCCAAACTCTAATAGACGATGAATTCCCAGCCCGCGGCAACGCGTTCGGTGGTCAGGGCTTTGGTGGCGCCACCTTCGCCCAAGCCGGCCTGCAGGACGGGTTTAATCAGGTACTGAGTATTCCTCCATCGCCGAACATAATAAGGGTGGCAGTCTTTTTTACCGACGGTTACGCCAATACCGACGGACTTCCAACCAATGTTACTACTTCAACTGCTTCCACCACCCACGACGTCCTGAATTGTACTGGCGGCAACCCGCCCACCACGCAGCACCCGGCCTCCAATACCCCTGTGAACTATGGCGGAAACGCGCCCATCGAGTGCTCTAGACCCCCATGCGCTCCCATTTTTATGAACCCGACGTCGGGAGCTGGGCCCCCGAATTTTTACACCCCGGTTAGCTGTCCTAATGCGACCGCCTCGACGCCGATTACTTTTCCCGTGGAGGCCCCAGGAGTGAGCAATACGCTCAACATAAGCAACATTACCCTCGACGCGACGTATCGCACGGAGCAAGTGGCGAACGTGATGCGTAATAGCACGAATAATATCACGATTTATACGATCGGCTTGGGCAGCCTGATCAACACGGCCTACCTGCAAGATCTCGCCAACGTTGAGGGTGCCACCACGTACGACCCAACCCAGACAATCGGAGACTATGAGTCGGCGCCGGATTGTCCAACGCCGCTTTCGTCGGGTGCGCCGACTTGCCAAGATGAGCTGACAAGCGTCTTCCAGATTATCTTGTCGAAGATACTTCTACGCCTTACAAAATAGAAGGATCGCGCAGCTATCACCAAAAACACCCGGTCAGGTTGCGCCAGGGGGAGGAAGCAGCCTGAGCGGCGGATTCGCGCACCATCGCGGCATCCGGCGCAGCTCCCCGGCAGTTCAAATAGTTCTTCGGCTCTGCTATACGCGACAAGCGTGACTGATTCGATCGTTTCATCGCTAATATCGTCGGCTCGTTCCAGTGGACGAACCGTTCTTACGGAAATCGAGAGCAAGCGAATCCTGCATTCGCTCGGCCTGCCGGTGATAGTGCCGGAGGCCGCTTTGACGGCCGATGACGCGGTGCGAGCGGCGTCGCGGTTTGGATTCCCGGTGGCGCTGAAAGTGCTGTCGCCGGATGTGAGTCACAAGAGCGAGGTGGGCGGTGTCGCGCTGAATCTCGACAGTGAGATTGCGGTGCGCGATGCGTTCGAGCGAATTCGCGGCAATCTCGCGGCACGCGCCCGCGATGCGCGCTTCGAAGGCGTTGCGGTGGCGCCGATGGCGAAGGCGGGCGTGGAACTGCTGGCAGGGACGTACCGCGACGATCGATTCGGCGCGATGGTAATGGTGGGGTTGGGGGGCGTGCTGGTCGAAGTGATGAAGGATACGGCGCTTGCGCTTGCACCGATTGGCGGGCGTGAGGCGGCGTCGATGCTCGCGCGGCTGCGTGGCGCTCAGATTATACGCGGCGTGCGCGGCCAGCCCGGCGTCGATATCGACGCGATCGTCTCGATTCTCGAGACGGTGTCGGGAATCGCCGCGACGCATCCGGAAATCTCCGAGATGGATCTCAATCCGGTAGTCGCGTACGAGGACGGGCTGGCGATCCTGGACGCGCGCATCGTGCTGGCCGCCCCCGCGGGCGCGGCGTTGCAGCCGGACCCGCATCGTGCAGCGCGGCTCAAAAATCTCGAGCGCGCGTTCAACCCGCGCGTGGTTGCCGTGATCGGCGACAAGCGGATGAGCGGGTACATGTGGATCCGCGCGATGGCGCATCTCAAGGGCAAGCTCTACTCTGTGCAAATCGATCCCAACGAGATACCTGGAATCGAGGCGATGGGCGTGGAGAACCGCAAGAGCCTGGCCGAGATCACCGAGCGAATCGATTACGCGGTCAGCGCCGTTCCGCGGCAGATCGCGCCACGAATTTTGAAGGATTGCGCCGCCCACCACGTCGGCGCGATCGGATTTTTCACGTCGGGATTTTCGGAAACGTCGGAGGAGCTGGGAATCCGGCTGGAAGCCGAGCTGCGCGAAATCGCGATCGACTCGGAGATCGCGCTGGTAGGCCCCAATTGCATGGGGCTGTACAGCCCGGGGGCCGGGCTGTGCAATTTTCCCGAAGAAAAAGCCGGCGAGGCGGGTGACGTCTGCTTCATCTCGCAAAGCGGCACGCACACGATCAACTTTTGCCTCCAGGCGCCAACCCACGGGATCAAGGTCAACAAGGCGGCGTCGATCGGCAACGTGCTGGTGCTCGAGGCGGCCGACTATATCGACTTGATGGCAGCGGACCCGGCGACCCGCGTGATCGGGATGTATATCGAAGGCGTGCGCGACGGGCGGCGCTTCTTCGACAGCGTCCGGCACGCAGCCGAGCGTCATCCGGTGGTCATCTGGAAGGGCGGGGTGAGCGAGGCGGGCGCGCGGGCGACGTTGTCGCACACCGGATCGCTCGCGACTCCCGAGGCGACCTGGCGCGCCGTCGTGCGGCAAAGCGGCGCGGTCGAAGTGGCGAGCCTCGATGCGATGCTGGACGCGGTCGAGCTGTTCGCGCGCGCCAAGCGGATCGGCGGCAGGCGGATGGGGCTGGTCGCGATGACCGGCGGGCAATCCGTGGTAATCACCGACACGTTTGCGACGGCGGGGCTCGAGATTCCCGCGCTATCGGAGTCGTCCTACGAGGAGCTGAAGAGGTTTTTTAACATAATCGGCGGCAGCTACCGCAATCCGCTCGACGCGGGCGGCACGATCGGCGCGGGGCATGATCAGGGCAATCTCGATCGCATCCTCGGCGTCCTTGAACGCGATCCGGTCATCGACGCAATCGTGCTGGAGGTTGGCACGGGGCTGCGTGCGTCACGCTGGGCCGCGCATGAGGATGAGGTCACGGGCCTGCTCGACAAGCTCGCGGATTTTGCCGGGCGCTCGACCAAGCCATTTGCGGTCGTGATGCATCCTGCGCACCTCGAGGCGATCGTGGCGCGGGGCAAGGAGCTTGCGCGCGCGCGAGGCCTGGTCGTGTTCGAGAGTTTCGAGCGCGCCGCGGCGGCATTCCGTACCGCGGCGGACTACTGGGGAAATCGCGCGCAGTTGGGCAGCTAGAAAAGTTAACGGGGCGGAACGAGCACAGACATCACCGTGCCCGCCGTCGCGTCGCCGTCGAGAAGCGCCAGCCATCGACCCTGGAGCGACCAGCTCATCGTGACGGCGCCGCGGGCCGGACCCTCGGTGACCAGAAACGCACTGTCGTATTTCAGCGAATAGGTGACGATTTTTCGCCACGGCACCGGCAGACTCGGCGCATACATCTGCATCGCGGCTTCATTAGCAGGCTTTGAATACTCCAGCGTGCTCTGCGCGAGCATTTCCGCCGTAGTGTCGAAGCCCAGCGATTTCACATCGACCTCGCTTTGTTCGGGTCGCGCGATTGCGAGTTGCGCAAGCAGCGGCGCCTCGGGATGCTTGATCGCCATCTTGTACGTGAGCTTCTGATTGCCCAGCGTGATCGTATTGCCGCCGCCGGTGAACGAGGCCGCGCCCGTCGATATGCCCAGCAACTTTTCCTCGCCGGTAGCTATGTCGTACTTGAATACGCTGATCGTACTGTGCGCGGCGTCGGGCGCGACATACAGGAATGACCCTTCGTCGTCCGGGTCCCAATCGAGCACGCGGATAGGCATGGGCAGGTGAAATCTGGTGCAGGTGGATTTGCGCCGATCGATGATGACCGGCCCAGCGCCCGCGTCGCCCTGGCCGACCGCATAGACGCCGTGCGCGCTCCAACTGAGCGCCGACATCGGGCATGAGAACTTCACCGGTGCGACGGAACCGGCGCCGGTGACGACGATCAGCTGCAATCCATCCGCGCGATTCGGCGGCGGCTCCTGGCCAGGTTCGGTTGGTTGGGACTTCAGCGCTTCGCCGGTGACGCCGGACTCGAGCGGTTCAGGGCGGCGCCGTAGTGCAAGCGCGATCGTCGCGTTGTTCACCCAGTCGATCGAGATGGAATCGAACTGGCCATTGAAGCTGGCGATCACGTTGCCCGCGCCGGTGGCGATCAGGTCGCGAATGATCACATCGACTCGATTGCCATCCGGCGCGACCATCGCGGTCGCGAGCGTCAGGCCGTTGGGACTCGCGGCAAGGTCCGCGATAGTTCCCTCCTCGGCCGCGGCCAGCCCCGTCTCCGCTGCCAGGATACGGCCGGTGCGCCACCCGGCGCCTCCCAGGCCATACATAATCGTGTGTCCATCCTGGGTCCCGATGACGCCAATCTCTTCGCCTTCCTCGAGCCAGATGGGAGGACGGGTAGGAATCGGCGCGAATCCATTCGGCATCTCGACGTTGGTCAGCACCTTGATGCCCTTGGTGACCTCCAGGGTGGTCGAGTGGCCGACAAATGCTGGAGTAGCGGGCTTGGGCGCTTTCGCAGTCGAGCACGACGCAACGCACGCGGCAGCCAGCGCAAGAATCACGATGAGGAAAGACCTAGGCATTCAAAAACGGTAGTGTATTAGGAGCGATGAAAAAAGGCGACCGATGAAGAATCCGCTAATTGAACGGTTGTGGATAAGCCGCGAGGTTCGACTCGCAATTATTGTCGTGATTTTGAGTGCCGGCGGCGCGGTTGCATGCGCGGCCGGCGACTGGAAGATGGGAATCGCCATCCTTGTAGTCGCGGTGGCGATGGTGGCGGCGTTCTGGTTTGCCGTCGTCAGGCCCGCGCAAATTCCGCGTGACGCCGTCGTGATAGTTCGCCTCGCGGGTCCGATCGAAGAGGACGTGACTCGCTCGATCCTCGATCAGCTCATGCGCCGCGGCGCGCAGAGCCTCGACCATCTACGCTACGTGTTCGAGTCGGCGGCCATCGATGACGACGTTCGTGCGATCGTGGTCGAGATCGCCGAATTCGGCGCCGGTCTGGCCACCGCACACGAAATTCACCGGCTGCTGCGCGCCGCGCAGGCGGGCGGCAAGCGGGTGATCGCGCTGCTGCGAGGCGATAGCGCGGGGCTGCGCGAATACCTGGTCGCGGCAGGCGCGGGGGAAATCGTCGCCAATCCCGACACGATGCTCACGATGCTCGGCGTGGCTACCGGCGGCGTTTTTCTGAAGAGCGCGCTCGACAAGCTGAAAATCCAGGCGCAAACGCTGCAATGGAAAGAATACAAGGGCGCCGGCGAGATGCTCGGGCGCGACACGATGTCGCCGGCGGTGCGCGAGAGCATGGAGGCGATCGTCGCGGACTGGGAAAAAATCCTGATCGAGACGATCGCATCGGCCCGGAATCTGAGCGCGCAGCGCGCGCGCGAGCTGATCGCGGCGGGATTCGTCAGCGCAAAGTTCGGCGTCGAGAACCATCTGATCGACCGCGAAGGCTATATCGAAGACATCCGCGCCGAATTCGATCCCGAGGGCAAGTGCAAAGTGTTCGCCGGCATGGCGCGATACCGGCGCCACGCAGTCTTTAGCCGCGAGCGCGGGCGGCGCGCGCGAATCGCACTCGTGCACGCCAGCGGGCCGGTAATTTCGGGCGAGGCGCCTGCGACCGGCGAATTTATCAGCGGTGTCGCGACGGCCGCGCAAATCGATCGCGCATCGCGCGACGAACGAGTAAGCGCAATAGTGTTCCGCGTTAATTCTCCCGGCGGCTCCGCGGTTGGCTCCGACCTGGTGTGGCGGGCCGTGCGCGAGGCGCAGGGGCGAGGCAAGCCGGTAGTGGTCTCGATGGGCGATGTGGCGGCCTCGGGCGGCTATTACGTTGCCGCGGGGGCCGACGCGATCGTGGCGGAAGCGGCGACGATCACCGGTTCGATCGGGGTAGTGTACGCGAAGTTCAATCTGGGCAATCTGCTCAGCGAACTCGGCGTCCATTTCGATTTCGTAAAAAGCGCGCCCATCAGCGATGCGATGTCGATGGCGCGCGCGATGACCGACGGCGAACTCGCACAGCTCAACGAAACCATCGGTCATCTGTACTCGGGGTTCACCGCGAAGGTCGCGCAAGGCCGGCGGCTCACCCCCGAGCAGGCTGAAGCGGTTGCCAAGGGGCGCATCTGGAGCGGTCTGGCGGCGAAGGAGCGTGGACTGATCGACGAGGTCGGAGGGCTGTCAACCGCGGTGGCAATCGCACGAGATCGCGCGCATATCGCCGAGCATCAGCGCCACCAACTGGTGACCTATCGTGCCGAGCGCAGATGGCTGGAGCTGCGGCCCGGCAGCGCGGAGGCCTCGACGCCGTGGGTGATTGCCGCAGCAGCCGGCGCACTGGGCATCCCAAGCCGGTGGGCGCCCGCGATGCTCGAAATGCTCATGCGCGGCGGCGTGATGCTGCTCTGTCCGTTTATCGAGCTGTAGCGCGTCCGCTACTCCGGGGAGCGTTCCAGCTCCTCGCGTAGCGAGAGCATCTTCTGGCGTGCCTCGGTAATGTAGCCGTCGAGGTTGCGGCGATGATTCGCGAACAGTCCATCGGGCGAGCCGTTCAAAACAATTAACGGCTTCATGACCGCGGCCTTGCCGAGAGCGTCAACCGCATCGTCGAACAGCGTCTTCAGGACCGGGTCGTCCTTGAGCTGTCCCGCGTATTCGCGCTCGATCGCCTGCATCATGTGATACATCACGTGCGCATAACCCTGCGAGTGATAGAAATAGTGGTCGCAGTCCCAGCTATGAACCGGGCTGCCGTCGTCCTTTGTGCTGCGGTACAGATTCGCGTGCGCGTCGCCGAGCAGGTCGGTCCACGTCTGGAGCAAGCTGATCAGCTCGACGGCGCGGGTGTTGAGCGGGCGCGATGACGGCGGCGTAGTTTGCAAGCCGGCGACGTACATTCGCAGATGCTGGATGCCGTCGTCGTACTTGCTTTCGGCCGACGGCAGGATCCACTTCAGCGCGTCGTTTCGAAAGTCAGTGTCGGCGATCACAAGATTTGGATCGTACTGATTCGAGGAAACCTTGGTCAGGTGATCCTTGAAGATACGCGTGGTTTCGCGAACGGCCTGGATGATCCCGAGTTGGCGATCGGAGTTGTTGTCCGCCGCGACTTTCGGGCCCCATAGGAAGAAATCGTTGGGGCGCCATCCGAAACCCGTGTGCAGCTCATGGTCCATGATCGCGGCCAGCGTCGAGGCATAGATCTCGCCGGGCACGGTAGGTTTGTTGGGCGGAAAAAGCTGGTCGATATTGTAGTCGAGACGATTGTGATGCTTCTGGCCGAAATGAAGCGCGAGATTGCCGCCCATCCAAATGAGCAGCAGGGCCGTGGCGCCAATCAGGAGTCGGTTCCGGTTCATCGCAACAGTGTCGGTATCAAGCAGCGATACTGCCGGATGAAATTATATCGCGTTGGATCGCGCCTGCTAAGACGCAGCCCGCAGTGGAAGCGCTGCAGCGCTGGCGCTCTTGAGCTCGTCGCGAGTGGTGCCCAACTGCTTGAGCAACGGAAGAATTGCCCGCGTGAAGAACAGGCGTGGACTGATCCCGCCGCCGCCGATTCTGAGGTTTTCGTGATAATTCGGAATCAGACCGTCACCCGGCATCTTGAAATTGGCGATCACGTGCGCGAGATCCGCCAGCGTGCCGATACGGTCGTCGGCCATCTCGATCGCGACCATCTCGCGATAGAACCCGGCGTGAGCGGCCTCATCGCGGCTGACCAGAAAGAAAATTGCCTCGAGCGTCCGGTCTTTCTCGAGTTCCGCGCGATCCTTTTGCGCGCGATAGGCGAGATAGGTCGCCGCTTCCTGCAGCGCTCCATAGCAACTCATCCGGCGCTGCGTCGCGAATGGAAGTTTCCACGAGCGCGAGAATACGTCGGTTTCGAACGTGTCGAATTGCTCCTGCGTGCGAAGCCCGGAGCGGAGCAGGTACTCGCGGAACACGAGTCCATGGCGCGATTCCTCGAAGCTCCACGCAGTCTGAAACCATGAGAGCCCAAACACGCCGCGCAACATCTTGACGCCGGCCGCGTTGTAGTCGGGCAAGTACATCTCCTCGGCGCAATACGTCTCGATGCGAATAGCGCGTTCCTCGGTATTGGCGCGCGAAGAAAGCTTTTCCCACGGGACGTCGTCGAAGAGATTCCAGCGGCGCTTGCGCTCCGCAATCTCGAAGAAGTCCATGTAGGCGCGGTAGAATTTCTCTTTGGGAGTCATCCAGCAGAACTACGCGCCCAAGGCTAGCACGTACGAGCTGCACAACCTAATCGAGCATGTCCCACAGGTAACAAATCGCGGCAACGTGGACTCAGAATATCCCTAATAAACGTTTAGTTAGCGAGGCTTTCTTGGCGATAGCGGAAGGCGCGAGCAGGGCGATCGTGGCCACCGATTTGCCGCCAGCGGTCACGTTAGCCGCGCCGATCTGCTGGCCGGCCTTGACGGGAGCCTCGATCGACGGCGGCAGATTGTAATTGACCTTGATCGCGTTGTTCGCGTCGCCACGCTTGACGAAGACGCTCGCGTCGCCACCCCAGACCGGTTTGATGCTGTCAGTCTCGGCGTCGGTTACCGCAACGGATTGCGCGATCGGCATGCCTTTCTTTGCGACCGAATGCATCTCGTAGTTGAGAAATCCCTGCGAAAGCATCTCGGATGCTTCCTTGAAATTCGTCAACTTGTGCTGGCTGCCGAGCACAACCGCGACCAGCCTCAGGCCGGCGCGTTTTGCGGTTGCGGCCACGTTGAATCCCGCTTTGTCATAGAATCCGGTCTTGAGGCCGTCGCAGCCCGGATAGGTCCGCACCAGGTGATTGGTGTTGCGCAGCTCGAAGGTTCCGGCGCGAAACGGCGCGGTGTCGATCGACGACCATCGGATCACGTCGGGATATTTGAGCATCTCGCGCGCGAGAATTGCCTGGTCGTAGGCGCTGGCGACGTCGGCCGATTGTCCCTTCGCGGGCGGCAGACCGTGAACCGAGTAGTAGTGCGAGTCCTTCATCCCGAGCGCGGCGGCCTTCTGGTTCATCATCACTACAAATGCGTCGGTCGAGCCCGCGATATATTCCGCGACCGCCACCGCCGCGTCATTGGCCGAATGCACGACAACAGCTTTCATCATGTCGTCGAGAGAAAACGTCTCGCCCTCCTTGAGATAGACTTGCGAACCGCCCATCTCGGCCGCTTTGCGCGAGGTGGTTACATTGTCGGCGAGCTTGAGCGAGCCGTCGTGGATTTTTTCGGCGGTGATCAGCATCAGCATCATCTTGGCCAGTGACGCGGTCGGCCACGGCGTGTGATCGTTGGCCTCGAAAATCACTGTGCCGGTGACGGGTTCGAGCACGCATGCCTCGGTATAAGGACCTTGCAGCCCGGTGTTCGACGCGCTGGCGCTTTCATCTTCGGCGGGCGCGGCGCTGGCATGATGACGGCGCGCGGCAAAGGCAATGTGCGAAGACGTCAGCGCGGCGAGCGCGACGGTTACGGCGATCAATCTAAATTGTCGGCTAAATGTTCGGCCAGCGGAAATTCCGGCGACGGATTCGCCGGACGGAGAAAGAGCTTTCATCACACCACCTCCCCAACACATCGACCCAGTGAAAGAACCAATGAACAAACCAATACTAGACAACAACTCGCGCCGCGGCGAGCACCCATGAAGTGTTGAGTTGTGTATCCCGCGTTGACGGCGACGCGAATTTGCTCGCATACTCCGGGGATGGCCCAGCTGAACGATCGCAGTCCGTGGGCTATGGACGCAAGAGGTTCTTATGGTGGTTATATGAGCATGCAGAAGATTAAGAACTCGTCCTCGCAAGCCTTGGCGTATCTACTGAAAGAGCTTTCCCAAGGTACAATGCTAGCCAAAAAGGTCTTGAGTAGAACTGATTTTGCGCTGGGTAGATTCTTCGCTGGGATCCCAGAGAGCGCTGATCAAAGCCAGCTAGACTTCGGATCCAGCATGAGGGGTCTATCCCGTGAGCCAATGGCTTTCGCGCACTTGATCAAATCGTTCATCAATAATCCAGAGTGCGCTGTACTACTCGAGGATTCAGAACCATTGACCTCGGACCCGTTGGAGGTAGACCCTCAGTCCAGAGCACGCATGACGATGTATAATGGCGAGGTGTATTGGAGTTGGCCTGCACCCCGAAAACTCA